>JAGCPD010000021.1 GCA_017645305.1 Bacteroidaceae bacterium
TTCGAAGCCGTAGAACTTAAGCAAGAGAACGAGACAGACGAAGAGTTCCTCACCCTCTTCTCAACTTGGCTCCACGAGCGTCCTCAACAATCAGGCCACACAGATTATTACATCCTTTTCTATCTTCGCACAGGCGAGCAGCTTACCCCAGAGCAGTTCGAATACATGGAACGGAATGTCGCAGAGTGCTTCGAAATGAATCATGGATGGCTCTATGAACTGAACGACCGCCTGCGCTTTCGCCTCCGAATCCGCCTGATTTGCAGCCACAAGAAATCTTTCCGCCGACTTGTGCGGAAAGACTGGAGAAACGGAATGGATATTAACGAACAATAAAACAAGAATAACATGAAAAAGACACACACAGAAATTTTTCTCGGACTTGTTGCCGCAGGCATGAAAATGCGCTACGGCAGCGAACCCAGCAGACAATCACATCTTAAAGTACTCTGGGAAAAGAAGCACATCATGGATGCAGGCTTTGTGGATTATTACATTATGGCCTTCTGGATTTTCAGGCATTCGAAGCAAGACATAAACTATTGGGCACGAGGTGCGATGCCTTCCTCCATCGTCTGTTATTGCTTGGGGCTCACGGAGGTTGACCCCATTAAGTACGGACTTCATTCTGTCCGTTTTGTGAACGAAGAACCTCCCAAGTTCCAGTTCGACATTGAGGCATCGCACTTCGACGAGTTCATGACAGGAGCAGAAGAGGTTCTGCAAGCAAACGCCAAGGACTATGACATCCCCGCCATCAGAGAATGCCTGTTCAAGGACGTAAAGCCCTACGAATATCTGAGCAAGAAACAGGAACGGCTTTTGCCCGATAATCTTGATGATGAGTTGGCTCGCTATGCCCTCTATTTCCCTCAAACGATGGATTTGTTTGAAACGTACATTCAGAATCCCAAGAGCGACCTTTTAATCTATCAGGAGCAGATTTTGGACATTCTTAGAGAGGTCTTTCACGTCAGCGGCATCAAGGCTAACCATATTCGCCTGAGCATCCAGCGAGGCGAGGCAGAGCAAGTTGAGGTTTACAGACAGGAACTCTTTGAGGCTCCGGACCTTTCCGACGAAGAAAAGGAAAAAGCTTGGCAGCGCCTCACCAGCAATCCCCGCGCCTTCCTGAAAGCCCACGCCCTCAGCCGAGTCCTGGCAGGGTATAAGTATGAAATTAAATGAATAAGATAACATGAATGCAACAATTAGAAACAAAAGAGGAGAATCCACTCTTACAATCAAAGGTGATTTTTATCAGATGTGTTAAATTGATAATAATTGAATAATATAACAATGTTAAGACAGATTATTATTATTGAAGATGTAATCGCCAGAAAAAGTAGTTCTGGTTGCGGTTCCAAACTGATTATAGCAGTTATTACCATATTCGTTATCATTGTTTTAATCGGAATATGCAAGAGCGCAAGTGAGGGAGTGGAGAAAGCTAATAAAGTTGAAAATGTTGATTTAAGAGAAAACAATCAATCAGAAATTTCTTCCGAATATCCTGTTAACTCCACAGAAGGAAATGATGTTAGAGCAACAGAGCCAAGTCCTTCTGTCGAGACGACTCCTGTATCTGAAGATAATGCAGATGCAACAACTCAAACGGAGGAAGCTTCAGAACAATCGCCTCAAGAGGCTGAATCAACTGTATCAACAGATGATCCTGAGCAAGAGCAACACCTTTCTCGCAAGGAAAGAAGAGCCTTGCGCAAGGCACAGAAACGCTTAGAGAAGGAAAAGAGAAAAAATGGAGCAGAATAAGTGTTGCCAAATAATTGAGACTAAGAATAATCATTAACAAAACAGACAGCCCCGCCTGAGAGGGTGGGGCTATCTGTGTATCCTATTTTTATGATACGCTACGCTTTACGCTTTACGCTCAGAAAACTTTAATCGGTTATTATTTCACCGGAATTGTATAGGCACCGGAATAGCTGATTTCAAACGGCATCTCTACAGGGTCCGACTCTGGAGTCTCATAGTACAGACCGATTCCCTTTGCATAAATTGTGACCTTACTATCGTCTGCAGTCACAGTCATGGTACCCTCCTTGAAGTTACCGTCAAAGTCTCCATTCTCGTCGGGACAGAAGAATGCATATCCCTTTCCATTTATGGCTGCATATATCCCAGCTGGCAAATCTCCGTCAATACCCCATTTCTTTGTCAGGTCCATCGTCTTGCCCAAGTGTTGTTGGGGAATATATACCGCTACTCCTTCTTCCCCGGAAGTGTACAAAATAAAGGTCTCAAGGTAATACGTGGTTTCACTGTCATGAATGGCAGTCTGAGTGCTTCTGGTCACCGCGGTTACATTCATGTTGGTTCCCGTAATGTTGACTGTGTTGGTGAAGTCTGGCTGATCTTCGTCTTTGCTGCACGATGTGAATGTGAAACTAAAAGCGAGCAGAGCCAACATTGCCAGCATCATGCTCCGAATTTTCTTTGAAGTGTTCATAATAGATTAATTATAGTTTGATGGTGCAAATGTAAGATAAAAAATGCGTATGCGCAATACTTTTGCAAAAAAAATACTGTTTGGGTGCGACGTTTTCTTGTTTCAGGAGCAAAGGGTTAGCATAAAAAACAGAAAGCCCCACCCGTGAAGGTGAGGCTACTGTGGGCGTATCCTTTTTTATGATACGCTACGCTTTACGCCAAGTTCAGAGAGCGCCCATGCAGCTGGTTACACCAAGGGTGGTGAGGATAGCCGTAAGAATTGCTACTATCGTCTGAATGATGTATTTCCATTTTTCTTTGTTCATAGTTTTTGAATTTTAAATTAATTACTCTTTTTTTACTCTCTCCGCGCTAATCGCTAACCGCGAAACTAATACCCCCTTCCTCCCCCTCTGGGGGGAGTTAGAGGGGGGCTGCTGAGTCTGTTAGTCTTCAACCGGGTCTTGGTTGTCGCCGTCACCATCGCCAGAGTTGTCACCAGAGTTGTCGCCGTTCCCGTTCTGGTTTTCGTTTTGGTTCCCGCCTTGGTTTTCGTTTTCGTTTTCGTCTTCGATGGTGTTATCGTCGGCAGAGGTTACACGCTTCACGATTTTGCCGTCCTTGTCGTAGCAAGTGATGGCAATCTTGGTGTCCAGCAGCTCGTCCTTTACCTCCTTCGAAGGAGTGAAGATGACGCGGCGGGCGGTGATGAGGGAAGTCTTCACATCCTCCACGTTCTGCACACTCT
Source organism: Bacteroidaceae bacterium (assembly GCA_017645305.1). Classification (GTDB taxonomy): domain Bacteria; phylum Bacteroidota; class Bacteroidia; order Bacteroidales; family Bacteroidaceae; genus Physcousia. The sequence continues at coordinate 3,200 of JAGCPD010000021.1, forward strand.
TCGAGCGGACACCGAAGCGCATACTGCCAAGTCCGGGCAGAGGCACGTTGTGACCTTCGGTAGCCCAAGTGCGGATGACCTCACCGGCTGCGTCCCAAGCGGCCTTGATGACACCCTCACTGATGCCGCTGCGCTTGGCAGCTTCTTCGATTACCTTGCTGGAGTCGAGGGTGTTGTACAGGTGTGCAGAGAGCACGAATGCCAGCTTCTCTACGTTCTTTTCGAACGATACGTTCTGTTGTTTTGCTTTGATCTGAATCATAGTTGTTAGAGACCCTCTCCCTAACCCTCTCCCTTTAGGGCGAGGGAACTGCTTCGCAGGGTCGTGGGCAGTTTGGTTAATTACTGTTTAATTTTCTCATTTTTGCTGCCTCTGGAGGCTGCACGTGTTACCTCGAGGAGTCTGCACGTGTAGGCTCGAGGAGTCTGCATGTGTAGGCTCGAGGAGTCTGCAAATGTAGGTGCTTGCATCTGTTGTCTTAAGACATTGCAAAGTTACGACATTCGCCAGGTGCGTTGATGGTCTTTGGTGGTCTTTGGCGGTTATTGATGTTTATTGATGTTTATGGTTGGAAAAAGATTGCCAAAAAAGCTTGCGTATATCGTTTATTTTTCGTAACTTTGTAGCATGAAAGCGATGTATAAGAATGAACTGGCAGAAGCCGCCGGAGTGAGCATAAACACCATGCGTCGTTGGCTTGGAGAGAACCGAGAGACATTGGAGAAGTTGGGAGCGAAACCCCGTTGTCAGCTCCTGCCTCCTAAGGCTGTGGAATGGGTTTGCAGAGAATACGGAATAGACTACCCGATGGCGGCATGAGCGTAAAGCGTAAAGCGTAGCGTATCATAATAATAGTTTACGCTCTGTAGAGGGCATCTGAAATTCTATTATTATATTAATATAATAATAGAGGCTATTTTTAGGGGGGCGTATCATATTTCCGTATATGATACGCTTTACGCAATATGATACGTTTTCTTTTCTGCGTTAATTTTTTCACCTTTCACTATCATTTTTCACTTTTGACCTGTGGTCGAGCCTGCTCACGCTCGGGATAGCTGATGCGAGCATCGTTCTCCTCTCGCTCAATCGCAGCCTTCACTTTTCATTTTTATTCTCTAACTTTCTTGCGCTCCGTAGGTGCTCAGGCGCAGGCGGAAGACCTGCGGTCGAAAGTACTCTCGCTCGGAAAAAGCACAAATAAATTTGGCATTTCTCTCGCTTATTCGTATCTTTGCAATATAAAAGAACTAAAACAGCAAACATGGATATTTGCCCCGAATTGCATAACAAACTGAAAATCAAGCAATTACCCCCCCCTATAGGGGAAAATAAGATATTGACTGCCGCGAGGCAGAAAGACGGTTTCATATCCGTCAGCGAAAGAAGTATTCAGAATGATTTGGAATCCCTGTCGCATTGGGCTATGCCCTTTGCGGTGGGGATTTTTCGTGTCTTTGTTGCTCAACCGTCGTGAGACGGTGCAACGAAAGAAAATTTTTTTATCATAATTCCCCTCAAAGTCTGGGACAGATATAGAGGGTTTTAACCATAATCGGTTAGCGGTTAGCGGTTAGCGAAATTGTGAATTAAAAATGGGTTAGCGATTAGCGATACGAAAAATGATTAGTGAAGAGTGAAGAATAAATATTTCAGATATGACCGGGTGGCAATGCGGATAGCGGAACGCCATAATCTGGTGCCGGAGTACAAACTGGCGCGGCGGAAGGGCTATACCCCTCAGGAAGCTTTGGAAGACTGGGATATGATTCTGCCGGAGGAAGATATAATAGCGGTTAGCGGTTAGGGGTTAGGGGTTAGCGAAATTGTTTTAGACTTTAGACTTTAGGCGATAGACTTTAGTAACGAAAACGAAAACGGAAAATTAATACGGTATGGCAGAAACAGATTATTTTAAAGAACCGTTATGGGATGTACAGGCAGCAGCTGATATTGCAGAACAGTTGCTACCAATGCTGAACTATGTAATTCAGCAGCACAACCTTACAAGTACCGATGTGCTTGCTTCGCTGGCTCAGCTCTCAGCGGCACACATTCACATAGTGCAAGGGTTCTTCGATAATCCAGACCAGAAAGATGCCGTAGAAAGTGTTTACAATAAGATGTTACAGCATTACCTCGCCGCCTTTGATGCAAACGACATCCAGCGCGAGATGGAGAAGATAAAGAGAGAGAAGATGAATTAAAACAGACAATACGATATATGGCAAATAAAGAACCCGGATACGTTTACATTTTGACCAACCCAAGCTTTAGGGAAGATTGGGTAAAGATAGGCAAGACTGTCAATATGGATGAGCTATTGAAATATATTGAAGAGAATTTCTGAATTATGAAATACGAGAATACATTTAAAGCAATAGACCAAATACTGTGGAAGGAGCAGGGATGCGGTAGTGAGTTGGACTATCTGGAGCAGAAGTCGTGGATGCTGTTCCTGAAGTACCTTGACGACCTTGAAACGGAGCGTGAGGATGAAGCCGAATTGGAAGGCAAGACCTACAAGCGATTGGTTTCTGGCTTCTACCGTTGGAGTCAGTGGGCAACACCTAAGAAGCGCGACCCGCAGACGGGCAAGATGGTATTGGATACTGTCAACGCCATGAGTGGCGACGACCTTGTGGAGTTCGTTGACCAAAAGCTCTTCCCATACCTCAAAGACTTTCAGAATACAGCTACCCAAACGGACAGCCTCGAATATAAGATAGGTGAAATCTTTGGCGAGCTGCACAACAAGATTCGCTCTGGATTCAATATGCGCGAGATTATCAACATGATTGATGAACTCCATTTCCAGAGTGCTGAGGATAAGCACGAAATGACGGTGCTCTACGAGAGCAACATCCAGCGCATGGGTAATGCTGGCCGTAATGGTGGTGAGTATTACACGCCACGTCCATTGATTCGCAGCATCATCAAGGTGGTTGACCCAAGATAGGTGAAACGGTCTATGACCCTGCCTGTGGTTCGGCAGGATTCCTCTGCGAGGCGTTCCTTTACATGAAGGAGAAGATAAAGAGTGTGAAAGACCATGAGATTTTGCAGAAATCCACATTCTATGGCAAGGAGAAAAAAGGTCTGCCGTATATCATCGCCACCATGAACATGATATTTCATGGTGTATCAGCACCTAACATCACGCATGGAAACACGCTGGCAATGAACCTCAGTCAGATTCAGGAGAGCGATCGCAAACATGTGATTCTTGCCAATCCTCCTTTTGGTGGCAATGAGCGTGGCGAGGTGCTGCAGAACTTTGAAATCCGCACTTCTGAGACAGCCTATATGTTTATGCAGCACTTCGTCAAGATGCTGAAGGCTGGTGGTCGTGCAGGTATTGTTATTAAAAATACCTTCCTGAGTAATGGCGATGCAAGTGCCATAAGAAAAATGCTGTTGGAGAATTGCAATCTTCATACCATCCTCGACCTGCCATCTGGCGTGTTCACAGGTGCTGGCGTGAAGACTGTTGTTTTGTTCTTCACTAAGGGCGAACCAACGGAGAAAATTTGGTATTACCAGGTTGATAAGCATTTCACCAAGACGCAGCCACTCACAGAGGCTGATATGGAAGAATTCCTCACTTTGCAGAAAACACAGGGAGAGAGCGAGCATTCGTGGACCATTGATGCAACAAAGCTCGATGACGCTTGCGACCTCAGCGTGAAGAACCCGAACAAGGTAGAGGAAGTTGACGAGCGCACTCCCTGTGAGATTGCAGAAAGCATCTTTGCCCTCAATAGCGAGAATCAGACTCTTATTGACGAAATAATGGAGATGATGAAATGAGAGAGCTACGAATAAAAGATATTTGTGACAAAGGCTCTTCAAATCTCAAACAAAAGGATGTTGAAGGGAAGAAAGGGCTGTATCCAGTATATGGTGCAAGTGGAATTATAAGCTACATAGATACGTACCATCAAGAAGATAATTATATTGCTATCGTAAAGGATGGTTCTGGCATTGGTCGAGTTACATTTATGCCTCCCAAGAGTTCTGTTATAGGTACAATGCAATATATATTACCAAAAGAGGGGTTCAATATCAACTATATAGGCTATTGTTTACAAAGCCTTGATTTGAGTAAGTATAAGCAAGGTGCAGCCATTCCACATATTTATTTCCGTGATTACGGAGAAAGGATAGTAAAGGTTACTGAGGATATTTCCGAGCAGCAATCCATCGTTGATTATCTATACTCTGCTTTTGCGAAGATAGATGCGATGAAGGCTAATGCAGAAAAAGCCCTCAATGATGCCAAAGCCCTCTTCCAAGCATCACTCAAAGAAATGCTTGAAACAAAAGAAGGGTGGGAAGAAAAGAAAATGGGGGATATTGCAGATTTTGTTCGAGGTCCTTTTGGGGGCTCGTTAACTAAATCTATGTTTAAATCATCTGGCTATGCTGTTTATGAACAGCAACATGCAATCCATCAACATATTAACATACGTTATTTTATAGATGATGCCAAGTTTAATGAAATGGAACGATTCTCCGTTAAAGCTGGAGATATTATTATGAGTTGCTCTGGAGTAACTGGTAAAATTAATATATTGCCACCAGATTCTCCTGCAGGTATAATTAATCAAGCATTGCTTAAAATGACTGTAAAAGCATCAACGAATGTTCGATTCTTTAAATATTGGCTTGAAAGCAATTATTTTCAAGCAATAATAAAAAAATACTCAGGAGGAGCTGCCATTCCTAATGTCCCTGCTGTAAAGATTTTAAAAGATTTTGTTATCAGTATTCCATCACTCTCCGAGCAACAATCCATCGTTGCCACCCTCGACTCCCTAAAATCTAAAGTTGATAGCCTCCAAGCAAACTACGAGAAGATTTCTCAAGAGTGCGACGCATTGAAACAAGCTATATTAAGAGAAGTTTTCTGCGAAGAATAATAAATAATAAGAATATGGACTTCGGAACAATAGCATCTATTATTGCAGCAATAACTAGCATCATTACGCTCTTCTATACTATCTACAATAGTAAAGGAAATGTCAGAAGAAGAATTGAACGAAAGCAAAGGAAGATTAATGAACTGGAATTTCAGTTTTTAAAGAAGTATGGCATAGATGCAAATATGAATCAACACTATCCAACGCTGAGGAAGAAAGAGAAACTTGAGAACGAGATCAACGAATTAAAAAAAGAACTATAAACGTCTATAATTACTTCTATGAACGAAGCGCAGACACGATTTAACAAGATAGACCCCAAGCTAAGGAATGCTGGGTGGGGCATTGTTCCAGGAAGTAAGATTCTGGTGGAGCAGAGCGCTTATATTGCGCCCGGTCGCATCACAACAACTGGCAACAAGAACCCGAAGAAGGCAGACTATATCCTTGAATACAAGGGTATGAAACTGGCTGTGATAGAGGCCAAGAGCGACGAGAAAGACGTGTCTGAAGGTGTGGGGCAAGCCAAGCTCTATGCCGATGCCCTGAAGATTCGCTACACCTATAGCACCAATGGCGATGAGATTTGGTTCATCGATATGGGTGTGAAGGATAGCAAGGGAGAGTATATCATCCCCAGCAAGGAATACGACATACAGGCCTTCCCATCGCCACAGGACTTGTGGCAGATGACCTTCCCAGAGGCAAATCCTTGGCGCGACAAGTTCAATCTTTGCGCCCTCAATCGTAGTGGTGGCCGTCAGCCTCGCTACTATCAGGAGATAGCCATCAAGAATGTGCTGGAGGCTGTAGCTAAGCAACGCAACCGTATTTTGCTGACAATGGCTACAGGAACGGGTAAGACTTATACTGCTTTCCAAATATGCTGGAAGCTGACGCAAACGAAGTGGTGTACGAAGGGTGTGGAACGTGCGCCAAGAATCCTGTTTATTGCCGACAGAAACATTCTTGCCAATCAGGCTATCAACGACTTCGACCAGTTCCCAGAAGATGCGATGTGTCGCGTCACGCCCAAAGAACTGCGGAAGAACAACTACAAGGTTCCCACAGCCCGTAATCTATACTTCACCATTTTCCAGACGATGATGACCTCGCCCAATGCACAAAAGGCAGAAGAACAGGGCATCGCGTTGGCAGAAGGCGCAAGCGACCAGCCATACTACATGCAGTATGAACGCGACTTCTTCGACTTCATCATCATTGACGAGTGTCATAGAGGTGGAGCGAATGACGAAAGCGAGTGGCGAAAATTGATGGAGTATTTCGACAGCGCCTATCAGTTGGGTATGACTGCCACACCAAGAAGAAAGGACAATGCCAATACCTACGCTTACTTTGGAGACCCTGTATATACCTACTCGCTGAAACAGGGCATCGAGGATGGTTTTCTTGTGCCCTTCCGCGTTGACATCTCGACGAGCAACATAGACGACTATCAGTATCAGGAAGGCGACATCGTGAAGAGCGGAGAGATAGACCTTGAAAAAGTCTATTCGGAGTCGGACTTCTATAATGGCAGAATACAGATTAAGGAGCGTGACGAACATCGCGTGCAAGAGTTGCTGAAGAAGATAGACCCCGACGAGAAGACCATCATCTTCTGCGCCACCCAGAAACACGCCATGATAGTGCGCGATATGGTAAACAAGCACAAAAAACGCCCTGCAAGCAACTATTGTGAGCGAGTGACCGCAGATGACGGAGAAGTGGGAGAAGCCACATTGAGAACGTTCCAAGACAACGAAAAACTGTTGCCAACCATCTTGACAACGTCCTACAAGTTGAGTACTGGTGTCGATGCCCGCAATGTACGCAACATTGTATTGATGCGACCTGTTCAGAACATCGTTGAATTCAAGCAGATTATAGGTCGTGGTACCCGCTTGTTTGATAAGAAGTATTATTTCACCATCTACGACTTTGTAGGCGCATGCGAAATGTTCAAAGACCCAGATTGGGATGGCGATATCTATTGCCCCGTCTGTGGCAATTGGCCTTGCACTTGTAAGAAGCAGCCACCGCGTCCTCCTAAGCCCTGTCCGAAATGTGGTCAGATACCTTGCGTCTGCATACCAGAGCCGTGCCCTGTTTGCGGCAATCTGCCTTGTACGTGTGAAGGGCTCAAAACAAACCTGATAGACATTAAGTTATCTAATGGTAGAAAATTATCCCTTGAAACCACATGGGAGCAGAAGATTTTTTTTGGAGATGAGTTTATTTCGCTTGCTGAATACGTAAAGAGGCTCTTTGGTAGGGTTCCAGAATTCTTCTCAGGAGCAGATGACCTCAGAGAAAAGTGGTCTAACCCCGAAACCCGAGAACAACTATTAAGAACGATGGATGAAGCTGGGTTTGCAGAAGAAAAACTACAGCTCTTGAAGAACATGCTGAAAATGCAGAAATGTGACTTGTTGGATGTGCTCGAATACATAGCTTATGACTCTACACCAATTGAGAGGGCTAAGCGTGTGGAACTTGTAAAGAAACAGTATGTGGATTCCTTGAATAAGGAGCAACGCGAATTCGACAATCTTATTCTGCATTATTATGTCAACAATGGCTTCAAGGAACTTGGTTCAGATAACCTAAAGACATTTATCACCATCAAGTTTAATTCAATGAGTGATGCCAAAGATAGGTTGCAAATGTCAGTAGCTGATATAAGGTCACATTACTTTGAGCTGCAACGGCGATTGTATTGCGCATAGAAGCTAGGACAAATGATTGAAAAGGAATATCTCGATATATTTCATCAACTGGAGGAACAGGGGTGGAACCCTATGTTCTGCGATACGCCAGTACCGCTCTATAGTTGTGGCGTGCCTGCGGGCAACCCGCAAGAGCCTGGGCAGTATGAGGAGGAAAACATCATGCTGCCTCGTGAGTTGGTGGGCTATGAGCCTACGATGGCTATCGTGGTGCGCGGTCACTCGATGCAGGACGCTGGCATCGAGGATGGCGATGTGGTGACTGTCCGCGTGGGGCAGGAGGCAGAGGATGGCGATATCGTGGTGGCTCTGCTCGACGGGGAGGCAACGCTGAAGGTATTCTTCCGCGATGAGAATGGAGAAGCATGGCTCGTGCCTCAGAACGAGAAGTTCCAGCCCATCAGGGTGAGCGAGTTCTCGTCGGCAAGAATCTTGGGGCGTGTAATCAGCGTGAAGAAGAGCGTGCCAAGAGTGCCGTTCCGAGCCATCCAACAAAGGATACGAAGCGTGAAGCGACAGGGCGATACGGCCGTAAGCCTGACGGATGACAAACTGAAACGTGCCTTTGCCAAGATAGCAAGGCAGATGACAAGCAGTCGCCATTGGTTCTGCGTCTATCGTGTTTTGGTGGATAAGGGCTACCTGAAGGAGGGAGATTTCTATTCGCTCCGTGATAAGGTGAACGAACTTCTGCCCGACAACGATTTCAGCATCAACCCGAAGGACTTGAGCCGTATGGATGTGGGTTCGTTTGCCAAGCGCCTGTACTTCTGGGAGGAGCAGGATGCGCCTGTGCAGGGCAAACGCTTCTACGAATACAAGGCGTTGGCTCAGGCATTCCAAAACTATTTGTTATAAACCCAAAACTTTGACTTCGTCGAACTTTTTTCGCGACTCGGCTATGCTAAAGTGAACTTTGCATAGCTCTCGCTGCTCAAAACTTCCACCTCAAACACCAAAAACTTTCACCAAACTTTCACCAAAGGGTGTAAAAACTTTCACCGGTGAAAGTTTTTGTGGGAAAACTTTCACTTTCTTTCACCCGACGGAACATTCTTTCGTCGGGCTTTTTTATTACCGTACCTTTGCATTGTCGAAAGAGCTCAGACGACAAGGCAACTTATATTATTAATTTCTAAAACACGAAAAGACGATGAAAGTCAACAACATTCAGGTGAACATCGGTGAAGTTCACGCCCAAACCATTTCGGGAAGCGGTTGCTTCTCAGGGAGTGCCAACTCCTTTACTTTCCACCCCGACTGCCCAAAGCCCGGCACCTTCAAGAGGTACAGGAAGCAAGGCTCCGGCATCAGGACAAGCGACGGTACATTCGAGTTCGTTGAGCGGAACACGGTTCGCTCGCGTGCCGAGGTGATTAAGATGCTCTCGCATGGCAGACTGACCAAGACGCTGACGGGGGAATACCTGCTCACCATCCGCATCCCCGTCTGGGAGGAACGGCCTGCATCTGTCATCGCCGAGGACGCTATGGTGGCTATGGACGCACTTCAAGCATACATCTGGGAGGAAGCCGCATGAGTTGTCATCAGATTATCGTACAGGACGGCAGGAAAGTCTGCCGTCCCGTCACCTCCCGACAGGAATACCTGAAGCTGAGAGGAAGCAAGGAGAATGTCAGCAACCGCATCATGGCGGGACTGGGCAACGGCGATGCCAAGCGGAGCCTGATACAGATGAACTACAGTTGTCTGCCCAACGAGGACGGTTCGCTGAGGGGCGCAACCCGCATGAGTACGTCCGTAGGCATGGATGTGGACCACATCCAATGGGGGCAGATGCAAGCCATCAAGGAGCATATCCTGCAGAAGAAGGACGAGTTGGGGCTGCTCATGCTGGAGATGAGTGCCAGTTCGTCGGAGGAACATGGGGAAGGAGGCTATCATCTTGCCTTCCGCCGCCGTCAGGAACTCAGTCAGGAGGGCAACCTGAAATGGGCTTCCGATCTGCTCGGTGTGAAATACGACAGTGGGGCAAAGGACATCACACGCGTGTTCTTCACCACCTCCGCCAGCGAGGAAGACCTCATCTTCTTGGACGATGAACTGTTCAAGATAGAGGAGGCAGAAAAGGTAGAGGACAAGCATGAGGAAACAGGGCAGGAAGCCTCCCCTCAAGGAGATTTGGAAGGGGCAGAAGAACCCACAGCCCAGAGCCTGGCGGCTTTCGACCTCTGCGCTCAGAATGCAGGGCTGAAACCTGACGAGATGGATGTGTGGGGAGAGCACAACTGGCACAACAACCTCATGGCGGTCCTCTCCGTAGGAGTGGCCAAGCTGATGAGCCGCGAACAACTTGTGGCAGTCATACGGAAGCGTCTGCCCAACTACGCCAAGACGGAGGACTGCAAGAACCTCATCAAGTACTTCTTCGAGAACTACAATGCCGACAGGGGCTTTATGACCGCCTCGCTCCGCAAAATCAATGCTCAGGCGCAGGGTACAGAAAAGGAACGGTTGACGGAGGACTGGAACCCACCGGCATTGCCCAAGAAACTGCCGCACCTCATTCAGCTCTTCATCAAGTCTTTTCCTGCGGAATACCATCCTGTGCTTGCACCCTCTGTCTCGGTGGTACTGGCTCCACATGCCGCCCACTTCCGCACGACCTACATAGACGGGCGCATCGTGCCGCCTGGTCTGTATGCCGGTATCGTGGCTCCCAGCGGCTCGAACAAGAGCTTTGTCATGAACCTGATGGACGAGATGACAAAGAACACCCTACAGGCGTGGGATGCCAACGAGTGGGCAAAGGTGAGGGAGAATCAGGAACTGCGCGAAAAGATGTGCAACGCCAAGGAGAAGCCTGCGCGCTACAGGCCACGCCTCCGCATAGCAGAGACCATGTCGAAAACCTCGTTGCTGGAACTGCAGACCAACCTCGGCGACAATGGCATGCTCCTTTGCAGTTGGAGCGAGGCAGACGCTCTGGCCAATGCCGCAAGGGCGCAGTTCTCCGACATTTCGGTGCTCCTCAGAAAGGCTTGGGACGGCGATGTGGTGCGGCAGTACTACATGAGCGAGAACTCGTGCAACACGCAAACCCGCGTGAATGCCTCCATCCTGCTGACAGGCACACCGAAGGCGGTGCTCTCGCGCCTCTTCTCCGACACGGAGGACGGTATGATGCAGAGGTTCATGCCCATGCTCATGCCTCCCATGAAACGCTCGTTCCTGCCACCACGCATCACACCCCTCTCAAGCGAGGAGAAGGCGGAACGCGACGGACTGCTGGCAAGCCTATGGCAGAAGGACCTCTCGCTGGGCGAAGATACGCTCACGCTGGAAATGCCCAAGACGCAGAAGGTGGTGAGGGAATGGTACAACGAACTGGAGGAAAAGTACAGCGACGGACTGGTGTCGGAAGCAGAGGCCAACCTCAGTCGGCGCGTGGGGCAGTTCATGATGAGGGCTGCCATCCCATTCGTGGCGCTCTATGGCGAGGAGCAGAAGGAGATGCTGGACTATGTGCGATGGTTGGGCGACTATGTCTTCTACAACATCTGCTACATTTTCTCTTCACGAGTGGCTCACGACATGAGGGAGTCGGACAAGCTGCTCTGCAATCACATAGACAGGCGCGTTACCGCCGAGCCTCTGCTGAGCTGCATGCCAGAGACCTTCACCATACAGATGTTCAGGGAGGAACGCCTCAGACACGGACAAAGCGACGTGGTGCGTCCGCTCCTTGCCCGATACTGCAAGAAGGGCAAACTCCAGCGCATAGAGAACGGGGTGTATAGGAAAGTTGCGTAAAGCGTAAAGCGTAGCGTATCATAAAAAAATGATACGCCCCATGATAGCCTCGCCCTCACGGGTGGGGCTTTCCCTTATGCATCAGACTGTAAAAATCACCCCAGGAGCTTGGCTGTCTCCTGGGGTGTATTTGTTTGTTTTACCAGATATCCTCGGGTGTCTCGGGATTGTCGTATATCTCCTTTGGACACCATTCTATGTAGTCGAGGAACAGCTGTTTGTTGGGGTTGTCCTGCACGCTCTTGAAACGCAGGTAATAGACCTTGTTTGCATCTATCTGAGTACGGAGCAGGATACGGCGGGTTGTCTTGGCCAGAGAACGTGCCGTCTGGGTGCCGCCGGGTATTTCTGTAAAGTACTCGGGACCCTTCATGAAGCCGTTGTTACGCATCTGCTTGTCTATTTCGGCATTGTAGTCGTCGTCCTCGGTATCGCGCTCCCATTTAAGCAGGGGGTCAGTACCACCAAGCGACATGTTCACGGGAATGCCAGCGGGGTAGAGGGCATCTTTGTTCTCGCCGTAATATACCTGGCAGATACCTCGCCAAGGACTTTCTGTTGATACACCCATTCTTATCTCGTATGTTCCTGACATGGGAACGGGAGGCAGGCGCAGCGTTATGTCATAGATACCCTCGCAAAGCATTTCATCTGCCTGATAGTTGGGCCAGTCTTGATTAATACCATTCAGCAGGTAGAAAATCATGTCCTTGGTATTAATGTTGATATCATTGAAATACTGATATACTTCGTCTGCCGGGAATGAGTAACGGCGGAAGTAGCTCATGCATCGCATATCATTCGACATCATTTCAGGGGCAAAGTCCCAGACATCATAACGCAGGCGTGTACGCATCAGTTCCTTACGGACGTGGTCGTCATATACAAGAACCTTTTCGATGGGGTAGATGATGGAGTTCGCCAGCTTTACAAGTTTTGAATCTACATCGGTATCCACGTAGAGTCCTTCGTTCTCGCTGGTACATGATACCTCGTGATATGTGCCGTGTCTGCTATTGTCCACTTCGGGGAAGCGGTTCAGATATACGCCGTTGCTTTCCAGGCTTTCCCACAGGCGCAGCAAACGTCTTTTGCCCATAGTCACATAATGAGACCAGACGGGTACGGTGGGGGTCTTGTTCCTGCCGCCTTTTGAGGTGAAGCCTTTCTCGTTGTAGTGCAGTACCAGTTTGTCAACAGCCAGACGGCAAGGCAGTAGGTGATAGGTTACAAACTGATTAAGCAGGTTGTTCTCGTCCTTGTAGTTCTCGTCGTTTATGGCTTCGGGGTAGAATCCTTGTGTTGCCACCCATTCGCGTACGTCGTTGATGGTGATTTCCTGCAAGTCTTTCTTCAGGGTCCTTGTCCAGAAATCATCTGTTTCAGCAAAAAGGGTAAAGCCGTATTTGCGGTTTTCCTGTGGCTGTACGTAGGTGCCGATGTTGGGCCACCAGCTCTCTGTAATGATTCCTGTCTTCACCAGCCTTTCATACTCATAGTCCTTTACGACAGAGAGTGTGTCTGTAAGTCCGCAGGCTTCTACCAGTTTTGCCATAATATAATACCCGCAATCAGGCTGTGTGGCATAAAGGTGTAAGGTGCTGCCAAGCGTCTCGCTTGTGGGATTGATGGTATAACCAATCTCGTGAATCCATCCGTTAATACATTCTATGTCTCTGTTGGTAAGGGATACGGGGCAGATGCCGTCAATATAGCAGGAGTCCGGGTCGTGACGGGCATAGACGGCGCTGATTTTACAGTCGGCCATCGTGTTAAGCGAGAACTCTTCGTTGTTGTCGGGGAATTCGCTTACGGTGAATGTCTTTCTGTCTGCATCCTTTCCGTCTAAAAGACTGTTCATTACAATAACATATCGGATGGAGTCTATAAGATGCTCGTTGGGAAACGCTTCCCAACTGGGTTCGGGAATAATGCCTTTGATGCACAGGGTATCCAAATACAGCTGGATGGCGTTGTTGGTGGGAGCAAAGCAGGTATATGCCCCGTATGCCGTCAGCAGCTGATAAACGGTGGTTTCTGTAAGTTCGCTGACTCTTTGTTCTTTTAGCAAGCGTACGTACTCGCTGAATTGTTCGTGCTCGGAAAGGTAGCCGGCGATGGTACGTTCCTTGAAGACATAGCGTGCCGATTCATCAATTTGTTCGGAACAGCTAGTGGTAAGAATCATACCCATTAACAGAATGGGAATTAGGTTATAAATTTTGATTTTCATTATATGATGTTGTTAATTTCAGTGCAAATGTACAAATAATTTTAATTAATGGACTATTTTTTCATTATTTTCTTTACAATTACCGTTCCATTACTATAGAATTGCTTGCATATACAGATTCCCTTGGCTGGTGCTGACATTTTCTGACCATTCAGACTGTAGTATTCCGTTCTGAGGAGTTGGCCTGCAATGTCCGGTGTGAGTTTCTGTACGTTGTCTATGATTTCCTGTTCCTGCCCGTTCCTGCCTGCATCGTCGTTGTAATACAGGTCGGCAAGTGTGAAGTTGTCATAGGTACTCAGGATGTTGCTCTTTCCGATGGTGGGGATATTCATAAGGAAGGTGTTATTGCCTCCGTCGGGGTATCTGCCGTAGGATTGCTTGCTTCCCTGAATGTTGTAACAGAGCGCATCTGCCCAGCTTCCGTCCTCTGCCTGAATGATTACCACGCCTCCGTCTGCGTTCTCCAGTTTAAAGGGTGCGTGCAGTTGACTTACCTGCTCCCTCTTGGATGCCCATATAACCCTTGTACTGTGTGCCGGTACAATGGTGGAAATATTGTCGCTGCCCGTAATCTGGTATTTGGCAGGTTTGTCGGCATTGTCGCTAAGATACATGCCTGCTATGTCTATATCCTGGTCGGTGGTGTTATAGAGCTCTATCCAGTCATCGCGCTTTCCGTATTCGTTCACATAAATATCGTTGCCGGCACTTACCTCGTTGATGCGGATGGGCGATGCCCCGGCGGCAACATACTGCTCTGCTTCCATGATGGGTTCAAACAGGGCGGTATAGGAAGCATCGGCATCTTCAGAAAGGGTTATCTGGTTATTTTCGTTAACCACCATGGGCGTGTCGCTGTATCTTTGCAGGTTCGCTTCCCAGTAGATATCGGTTGAACCCGGTACGTTGTTGTGGACTTCTACGCTAATGACGTTTTGTCCTTTCCTGAAATAGGAAGGAGCAATGCTAAAGGAACCTGAATCGGGGTTGCCGTTGGCATAGGTCGTTGCATACGTGCCGTATTGTATATCGCCCTCCGGCATCAGATAGCGATAGACTTCCACACCGTTTACATACACCACAAAGCCGTCGTCTGCGATGTAGTTGAGGGTGAACGAATCATCGTTGGCGGGTTTGTCTGACAGTTGGAATTCTTTTCTGAAGTAATAGGTGATGTATTTGTTGGAAGCATCGTTTCCGTAGCTCAGCGTTGTCTGGTAGTCGCGCTGCCCTCCGGTATAATAGCCCAAAGGCGCATTTCCCTGTTCCCAGTCAGAGGCATCGTAGTCAGGCATCTGCCAGGATTCTCCGTCCATAGAGCCCCGGTCATAATATTGCCATATATCCTTGGACGGGAACACATACTGCTGGCTTCCAGACATACTGGCCCATCCTTTGAAACGATAACCTGCAGGTGCCGTTGCCGTAAGGGTTACGGGAGCAAAGAGGGTTCCGTCGAAACTGTTGCCGGGAACGGGCAGATTGTCCAGCATAAGCGAAGCCTGCGGTATGTTGGCCTTGAAAGTTACCTTCATGCCGTTCCCCAGCCGATAACTGTCTCGCAGGGAATTGATACGTGCCTGGCGACTGGAATTGCTGGTCATATTGTTGCGTTGCTCGTTGAAGGAGGTCCAGGGCTGTTTGCCTTCCATAGCCAAGGCGGGTTCCACCAGTCGGCAGATACTGTCTCCGATGGTACTGCACCTCTCGGGGGTGAAAACGCTACCGCCCAACAGACAGTAGGCATTCACAAACTGACGCTGGAACTGCGGGTTCTGCTTCATCCCGTTGTAAATCTGAAGCATCTCGTTGCTATTGTTGTTGTTAATCAGGCTCACTCCGTTACTGTTGCTCCAACCCCAATCCTGATCGTGCAGGGTAAGGTGGAACTTGCCGTCAGGCAGGGAACGGTAGCCTTTCAGGTTGTTGTGGTTGCAAATCCAGTCTGAACACCCTATATATGAGATGGCGGCAAAGAAGTTTATCACCTCGTCCATATCCACTTTCTGGCGAATCTGGTTATATACATCGTCATCGGCAGCTTTTCTGCTAAGGGCGAGCCATTCGTTGAATGCATCTTTTGTTCCTGCCTTCTGGAAATACCCGTTGCTGTACTCAAAGGCATCCATCTCGTCATCATCGTATCCGTAGTTGGCAGCTCCGTTGTAACGGTTGTTGGGCTCCCGCAGATTCAGTTGTGCAACGTAATCTCCGTTGAAGAATACGTGTACGGGCTGGTAATCCTGTGCATCTATGTAGAATCCGTTGGATATGAGCACCTGTTGTGTAATGGCATCCCTGACACGTCCGTGTGCTTGTGAGTTGTTGTCGTTTCCTCCGTTGCGGATTTGCAGTTGCTTGTATTTGTTGTAAGGCTTGTAGGTGAAGAAAGGATAGTCGAAACTGGTGGTTCCTTCGTAAATCTTACTGGCCTTTAGCTTGAATGAAGACGGTGCATAGTGCCGGCTCCATCCTCCGCTGATGATGAATTCCGCTTCTTGGTTGATAACCATCTTTCCGTCCGGGGTGATATATTCGAAGTTCACGGGACGTTCCCAATCCATGTTGATATTCGATTGGCCGTGGTTTCGCCCACTCACACCGTTTGTGCCGTCAACATACACACCAATGGTGCTGTCGTACAGGTTATCGGGGTTGGTGGTTATGGCAATAACGGGCAGGTAGTAGTCATTCTCGTCATAGATGTATGAGCGTGTTATTACCTTGCTGGGCAGATATCCGTCTTGGAATAGTCTGAGGCGCAGGCTTGTTGTCTCTGAGATGTTGAATACTCCGTCTGTGCTTACCGTTCCGTTATACTGCGTAGGTGTAGTGCCGTCTGTCGTGTAGCGCAGGGTGGCACCTTGGGGGAAGCTGACTTTTACATCGAACGGGTTGGTAAACAGGCGTGAGTCCGTATCTACCTCGGGAGCATTCAGACGGAACTCGGTAAAGGTTGCTGCATTGTTGGCAGCCCCCGGCGTGGGGTCACCGTTATAGCTCCACTCGTTATCCGTCAGGTCCTTCCTTGCCCATGAGCAACGTGCAATGGCTGTGGGGTAGTCTATGGTAATAAACGGATTCTGGCCATCCTCGCTAAGGAAGATTTGCCCGCCCTCGGTGTTGAGCTTGAAAGGCACTTGCCTTACTGCCTGGTCGCCAAACTCGCCGTCAGCGGCATTGTGGTCGAAAAAGATGCATCTGTAACCGTGAGGTTCTACTACTCCCACATCTGGCAGGGTGAATTTCCTCAGGTCGGAAGCGTCGTCACTTATATAGAGATAACGCAGTGATATACGCTTGTCTGATTTGTTGTAAAGCTCTATCCATGCTCCGTAGTTCCAGGAAAAGTCGATTGTCTGGTCGATGTTGGCAACGTTTACCTCTGTGGCTATCAGCGAGGCAGGGATGTCTATATCCACATCCCCCTCATCATATGCACCTTCTACAATGCTCATTCCGCAGTCGTAGAATTTGCCTCCCCAGTTCTGCTGTATGTAAGTGGCAATCACGTTTTTGCCCACTTGCAGGTATTTGGCAGGAATCTCAATCTTAACGGGGTTCTTACCGTCTGTCCATCCCTGTTGACTGTCTATCAAATGTCCGTTTACGTAGATGGAGTAGGCATCGTCATGACAAACGTTAACGTAATAGGCTGTGGAACTTTTAACCTCATCTAACTCGAAGTCACGCCTGATCCAGTAATTGGTGTTGTCTCCGCCCGGCCAGACGGTCTTCACTTCGGACATATAGCCCCAGTTGCCAATGGGCATCTCGGCCTCAGTCCACATACTGTCATCGAAGTCGGCCTCCGTCCAGGTCAACGTTTCCACGCGGCCCTCTATTGCCATGTCCTTAATTCTGGACCAAGAATCTTCGTCCCGATAGAAGCAATAGTTATAATAAGATGTGCCTACCCATAGTTCTTTCTGTTCTGTTTCGTCGTAAAGACTGATGCCCGAAAGGGTGATTTTTGTATTCTCTTCTGATGTGGCGATGTATAGCGCCAGCTTCATATCCTGGATGTCTGTACCCTGAATTCCGCTTTCATCTATCTGTGTTTCTCTTTCAGTTTCAAATATATAGTTTTTCGTGAAGAAATGTGTTTCATCTTCCTCGTTTTCAGATAGTTTAACAATAATATCTGTTGTTCCCTTGTTGGTTGATAGGGTAGCTTTGAAGCGGTAAGTGTGACTATCCTGAATGGTAATGGGAGTCTTGAATTGCACACGTCCGTTATCTGAATCTGATACCGGAGTGGGCATGCTTATCTGGTAAACATCGCCAGGTTGAGCCTCATACAGTTTGCTCCATCCGTGTATGTCGCTTTCTATGTTAGAGTTGTTCCCTGCATATCCGCCTTCCGAGTTAAAGAGCAGACGGGCTGTCCATGTCTTGCTGTATCCCATTGGCAGGTTGCCTATGTTGCCTGTGTTAGGGGATGCATAAAGACCGCAGTCTGCAAAGGCCCCTCCATAATTGTTGTGTACATGCAGGGCTATGATGTTTTCTGAGCCGTCTGTCTTAAGCAATGCTTTCTGTTCGTCTGTAAGCTGTATGAATTCGCTTTCGTCCCAACTTGTATCCGTTTCTCTTACCAAAGTGCCGTTAATATAGAAATGACTTTCACCGTCATCGTGCCCACATGCCAGAAATACTTCTTTGGGCAGCTCCCCGTCCAGAGTAAACGAGCGGCGGATATATATGTCGGCTACATTCATATCGGTACACCACTGGTAAGATTTCATGTTCTTATAGTATTCTGATGACGAGAAGGGCGCCTGATGTGTCTCCCAGGCAAATTCGTCATCGGTGGGCTGATATTGCGGATGGAACCATTCCCGGTCATGCTCGTCCGTGGGCGGTGTTCCCTGGCAATCCAGCTCTTCGCCCCATCCCACATATACACCCCTGTTCACGGTATATGTCAGAGCTTCCCAACTGACATTGCTGTAATATGCCGATGGAAGTAATTCTATATTTGCTCCTAATTGCTCAATTCCAATGGCAAAGGCGGGGCAGTATATCAGCGCTATCAGCAAAAAAGATAGGCAGACCTTTGTAATGTTAATTGTTTTCACGATTTGTGGCTTTTTCTTTCAGTTGGTGAATGGCAAAAATCTCTTTATTGCCCTGCAAAATTACGAATAAGCAGACGGTCTTCCTTATCCTAAGAAACTGATGAGGACACCAGCGGCTACCGCTGAGCCGATAACGCCTGAGATATTAGAACTCATGCAGTAGTTGAGCACGTGATTCTTGGGGTCATACTTGGTGCTGATACCGTTGCAGACACGACTGGCCATAGGAACGGCACTCAGACCCGTAGCTCCGATAAGCGGATTAATCTTCTTCTTGGCAAAGAGGTTCCAAACCTTGACCATGCAGATACCGCTGGCAATACTGAGGGCGAAGGCACAGAAACCACCGGCTACAATACCCAGAGTCTGTACGTTGATGAATGCATCTACCGTCATGGTGGCACCTACGCAGAGCCCCAGGAAGATGGTGGCTGCATTCATGATGCCGTTGCTGGCTGCATCAAAGAGGCGGTTGGTGTCGTTGCCTATCTCCTTAACGAGGTTACCGAACATGAGCATGCCAACCAAGCTGACAGCTGTGGGAACGAAGATGGCCACAATAGTGGTAACGGCGATGGGGAAGATAATCTTCAGTACGCGTATGTTCTTAATCTCCAATGTATCGGGGTAAAGTCTGTCCATTTCCTTCATGTTGATGCGCAGTTCCTTCTCGGAACAAAGCAACTTCACTACCAAAGGAATGATTACAGGAACCAATGCCATATAGCTGTAGGCTGCAATGGCGATGGGACCCAACAAGTGGGGAGCCAACTTGATGGTGGTAAAGATGGCGGTAGGACCGTCGGCACCACCGATAATACCCAGTGAACCGGCCTCCTGAGGAGTGAAACCAACCAACAGAGCTACCAACAGTACGGCAAAGATGCCCATCTGGGCGGCTGCACCGAAGATAGCCAGCTTCAGGTTACGAAGCATAGGGCCGAAGTCGGTAAGCGCACCTACACCCATGAAGATGATGGGGGGGAGCAGACCGCTCTTGATGAGGGCGTAGTAGAGGTAGTTCATCAGACCCAGGTCATGTGCTATCTGGTGGAGCGGCATCTCGTATATGTTCTTCATTACCATCTTGCCGTTCTCCATAACAGGCACGAAGCCATCGCTATTGGCCTGCAGGACACCCATGCCGCCGCCAGGGAAGTTGGCGATGAGCACGCCGAAGGCGATGGGTACGAGCAAGAGGGGTTCGTATTTCTTAACGATGCCCAGATAGAGCAACGTAAAGGCAAGCAGGTACATGATGATGAACATGGGATTCTCTGCGATAGCGGAGAAGGCTGTCATCTGGAAGAGCTTGTCTAATATATCACTTATTAAATTCATAATCCATAATTTTTAATTCATAATTATCTTTTGTCTATAATTCACAATTATCCGTTTTATCTGGTTGTTGGGAAAAACTGTAAAATGAATCGTGAATTATGAATTTAGAATTTTAAAGATTGGATCATCCTCTTCTACAGAGTCACCGCTGTTAACAAGGATGGCTGTGATAACACCAGCCTTGTCGGCACGAATGGCGTTGAAGGTTTTCATTGCCTCGATATATCCCAGTACATCTCCTGCCTGAATACTGTCACCAACCTTCTTGGGTGTCTCAGAGTTATCCTTAACCAAATAGAACTTACCCTCCAGCGGAGCCAATAAAGCTTCTCCCGTTCCCTCCATAGAAGGGGTGACAGAACCAGCCTTTCCTCCATCGCCTTGGGAGGTGGTTGGGGTGGGGCTTTCGTTTCCGTATGCAATGTTTACCTCATAGGTCTGACCGTTAACACTTACCTTAATGGTCTTTGGCAGCTCTGCTGCGGCAGCGGGAGCGTTCTTCTTGGCTTTGCGCTCTGCCAGGTCTTTCTCAAAGTCGGCTTTTGCCTTGCCACTCTTGTAAGCACGATACTGCTCGGGGTGCATTGCCAGCTCAAAGAGCTCTTCGTCGTCTTCTCCAAGTTCCCAGCCGTTCTCCTGCATTTCCTTCTTGAAGTCTTCCAGCTTGTCGGGGTAGTATGACTGAGGATCGTTAGTCTCGAACTCGCGACCCTCGGCCTTTGCCATATCCACAAGTTCCTGGGCAACGGGACCAGGCAGGCGACCGCTCTTTCCAAGAATCATATCCCAGATGTTGTCGGCAATCATGCTCCAGCGCTCCTTGCCTTTCTCCATCTGAATAACGTTCATCAGGGCAAGGTTCTTGACGTACTGGCTGAAAGGTGTTACCAGACAGGGATAGCCCACCTTGGGCCATACGTAAGCCACCTCGTCAAAGAGCTTAACCAAAAGCTGATCTGTAGTCAGCTCGGGCTGGTTGTTCTTAACTTTCCATTTGTTGAGTGACTTCAGGTTATCCTCGAGGTCGGTCATCAATGAACCCATCATTCCGCCAGGCAGACCAGGCTTAACAAGCAGAGAGTTGTTGATGTGATTAAGTTTGGGAATATAATAGCCCAGGAAATCATCGTACATCTCCTGAATGAGGCTGCGAGCTTCCATATAAGCCTCCATGTTGATATCCTTAACCTTGAAGCCGGCATCCTTCAACATCTCCTGGACGGCGATGATGTCTGCATGTCCGGTACCCCAGGCAAGGGGAGACATGGCGGTGTCAATGTAATCGCAACCGGCCTTGGCAACCTCCAGGATGCTGGCCATACAGAAACCGGGACCTGCATGAGAATGGTACTGAACGATAATATCTTTCTTGAGTGCCTTGATGCCTGCAACAATCTTACCCAAAGATACAGGACGACCAATGCCGGCCATATCCTTCAGACAGATTTCATCAGCACCGGCCTCTATAAAGGTTTTAGCCAGATTTACATAATATTCTACGGTATGAATGGGGCTGTGGGTGATGCAAAGAGAAGCCTGAGCAATCATTCCTGCCTCCTTGGCATAGTGGATAGAGGGGATGACATTACGTGTGTCATTCAGTCCACAGAAGATACGGGTGATATCTGTACCTTGTGCCTTTTTTACAACATAGAAAAGACGGCGTACATCCTTGGGGACGGGGCTCATACGCAGACCGTTCAGCGCACGGTCAAGCATGTGTGTCTGAATGCCTGCCTTATGGAACGGCTTTGTCCACTCGCGAACGCTCTTGTTGGGATTCTCTCCATAGAGAAGATTTACTTGCTCAAAACCTCCTCCGTTGGTTTCAACACGGTCAAAACACCCCATCCTTATAATGGCGGGAGCAATCTTTACCAACTGATCAACACGTGGCTGGTACTTACCGGCACTCTGCCACATATCGCGGAAGACCAGACTAAACTTTACTTCTTTTTCCATATCTGTTATCTTGATTTTTACCTTAAATAATTCTTGTTACAAAAAGCTTGTTCCTCTCTCTCTTATATTTTTCTTGCAGAAGAGATTTGTCCCTTGCCGCCGGTTATCTGGCTGACAACCTGCTGGAGAATGGCCATTGTGCCACCGTCAATGGATGTGGGCAATACTGCAGTCTTTTTGGGGGATGCTGTTTCTTCCGGGGCAATCTTGTTAACGACGTTGATAAGAAGTTTTCCACCCCAAATGACTATTAACAAGATAAGGAAAACTGTGCTCATGCCAACAATCATGAGCTCAAAACCAATACCTAAATTTTCCATATATGTTTTGTTTAAATATAATTTGCCGCAAAATTACTCATTTTTTCTTCAATTTGAGCAATTCCGCGGCAAAAAGTTGACAAATATCTGTTAAATTTACTCTTCCTCGGGTAGTTCTTCCTGTTGAGATTCTGGTAAGTACTTGCGCAATACACGTGCCACACCTATCTTCCAGGAATTGATACTGTCTTTTTCCAGCTGAAGTGAAGTTACCAGACGAATAACGTGGTCAATGGGCATACGGTAGCGAAGCACACCGCTAATGAGTTTGGCATAATCCCAATACTCAGGGCTGAATTTCTCGCTGAGACCTTCGATGGTTGTCTTGTAGCCGCGCTTATTGATGAACTGGAAGTCATACCGCTTCTGTCCGTCCTTTTCTATATGCTTGATAATGCGTCCGCTTGTTACGCTCTTGGGAAGTGCAATACCTTCTTCATCGTCCATCAAACCGGTAAATATCTCGTATGGAAGACCGTCAAGGAAACCGACAAAGGCCACCCATTTTTCTTTCTTGTTCTGGAATCGAACGACATCGCATTCCAAAACCTCAGGTCTTGTCTCAACAACAGATAGCACTGGTGTACTGTCAGGCTTAATGAAACCCTGTTGGAGCAAGGTATCAAGTAGGCTTTGTGACATCAGCTCGTTATCTTTCTTTGTATAACGGATGTCTGTAAACACTTGGGCCAGGGTTTCCTTATTGTTAGTCTCTACAAAATGCCTGTTCTCTTCCAACGCCTCCTTATAGGCATAGAAGTCGTTGATGGAGGCCTCTGTATAGGGTTGGTATGTCTCTATATGCACAAAGGACTTCAGTGGGAGCCTGTCTGTCAGGGCAGGCGTTTCGTCAGGCCATCCTACGGTAAGGGTAGCAACGGGGAATACCAGTTTGGGTAGTTGCAGCACCTCTATTATCTGTTGGGGCATATACATGGTGGTTCCCAGGAAACAAACGCCCAAGCCTTCCTCCTCTGCCAGGTTGCAGAATGTCTGCGTATAAAGAAGGGCATCGGTGGCGGCATTCATGAAACTGAGCAGGTTATTGTAGCCCGGTAGGGCATTACGGAACTCGCACCAATCAGTAGTTCTGCGAAAATCGGCACAGACGGTAAGCACAACGGGAGCCTCTGTTACCATAGACTGGTTGAAATGTGCAGGAGCGAGACTTTTCTTCATTTCTGCACTTTTGGTTACCACAACACTGTAGAGCTGCAGGTTGCCCATTGTCTGTGTCCTGGCAGCATCTTCTAATAACCGATTCAGCAGCTCATCTGGGATGGGCTGCTGAGTGTATTTGCGTATTGTTCTTCTTTCCTTGATGTTCATTTGGACCCTTTTATTTTATTTGTCAACTCATCAACCTGTTCCTTCAGGCTCTTGTCGGTATCCAGACGTTTCTTAATTGTCTTTATGCTGTGCAAGACCGTTGCGTGGTTTTTGTTCCCGATGAGCAGGCCAATCTTGCTGGCCGACAGTTTTGTATATAGTTGCGCAAGATAAATGCTTAACTGACGTGCCAGCACAATTTCTGCTTTTCTGCTCTTGCCGTAGATGTCCTCCTGCTTAACATTATATTTAATAGAGACCTCTTCAACAATCTTATCCAGACTGATTTCCTTGACAACGGGCTTAGGAGCATGTTGTAAAATGCTTTGGGCAAATATCAGGTCAACATCTTTGTTAAAGACAACAGAATAGGCCAGCAGGCTATGTATTACACCTTCCAGTTCGCGTACGCTGTTGGATACGTTCTGTGAGATATACTCAATAACGTCCTCGGGTATCTCCAGTCCGTCATGTTTTATCTTGCTGCGCAGGATGTCTTTGCGTAACTGCATTTCGGGCTTTTCCAGTTCTGCTAGCAGTCCGCTCTTGAAACGGGTAAGAAGTCTGTCCTCCATTCCCTGCATGGAAACAGGGGGGCGGTCGCTGGTAAGGATAATCTGGCGTCCGTTCTGACGCAGGTGATTGAAGATGTGGAAGAATGCATACTGCGTTTTCTCCAAGCCTATCATTTCTTGAATGTCATCTATTATCAGCACATCAATGCTCTGGTAGAAGTGCATGAAATCATTGAAGGTGTTGTGACGTATGGAGTCAGTAAACTGAACTTGGAAAAGGTGAGCACTCAGATATAAAACGCGCTTCTGTGGATGAAGCTCCTTCAGCCTTGTTCCAATGGCATTGACCAGATGTGTCTTTCCTACACCGCTTGGCCCATATATAAATAATGGATTAAAAGTCTGCTGCTCGGGCTTTTCTGCAATGGCCTGCCCGATGCTACGGGGCAGTTTGTTGCTGGTGCCCTCAATAAAGTTATTGAACGTTTGCTTGGGATTCAGTTGTGAATCCAAATCCTGAGCCGGACCTACGGCCTGTGTAAGGGTTGGCGACAGGTTTGCCTGACGTTTGCCCGGCTCTGTCTTCGTAACTGGCAGCACATTGTCGCTTTCTATTTTCACCGAGCCGTTGCTTACAACCTCTACCTCATATATTAAACTGATGTTTCCGTCAAATACCCTATTTATAGTTAAATGTATCAACTTACGGAAATGCTCCTCCAGATACTCGTAGAAGAACTGGCTTGGAGTAGATATAACTAACTCTTTGGCCTCAACATCGTACGACTTGAATTTAATGGGAGTAAACCAAGTCTGATATTGCTGCTCATTCACGTTGCTTCGGAAAATCTCCAAACACTGTGCCCACAATATGCGTGGCGAATTAGTCATTTGCTATGTTTTAATTTTAGGTAAATTGTCATTAGCGAGTGCAAAGTTACGCCAATTTCAGATTATGGCAAAATTT
Organism: Bacteroidaceae bacterium; assembly: GCA_017645305.1. Lineage (GTDB taxonomy): Bacteria > Bacteroidota > Bacteroidia > Bacteroidales > Bacteroidaceae > Physcousia. Next base: position 28,377 of record JAGCPD010000021.1, read on the forward strand.
GCCTTCAAAGATAAAATTACCGCAAGTTGTTTTAACTTTCTGTTTTACAGAAGCGAAAGAAATGAAGATGGAATATTCTTTAAATATCTGTCTTGCAAATATGCAACTCTTTGTGTTTTAGACAGGTCTGCAGAAATCTCCCAGATACTATATTTTGAGGAGAAAACCAGCGTAACTTGCAAGAATATATGTTCTTATTCTGTTTGGTGTGAAATGTAATTCTAAAAACTAGTTATTTGAATTAAATTTAAATACGCATTAATTTTTCTTTCCGAATACAGAGAAATGAACATACCTTTTCGGGTGAGCTTTTAGGTCGGTGACAAGGCTGTCAGCACTCTGAATGGTATGGTTAAGATTGTTATATAGGGCAGGGTCTTTCATTAGCAGCCCTAACGTTCCCTCTGGGCTTTGTATCTGGTTCATCAACTGATGGACACTGCCGATGGTAGTATTCACACTGTCCATTGTTGCCTGTAGGTTTAATCCGTTTAGATGGTTGGTAAGCGTGATGGCGTTTTCGCCTACTTTGTTGAACGTGTTGGTAAGCTGCGGCACATTGTTTTCCAGAAGATTGTTTAACTCCTGTGTACTTTTGTTCAGGTTTTCTGTAATCTGTTCTGCATTTTGTATTATCAGTGGCAGGTTGGGGTCTGATGTCAGTCTGTTCAGCGTGGCAATAAGTGTATCTACCCGTGCCACCACTTGCTCTACCTGCGGCATCATACTGGCGGCTTTTGCCATCATGCCCTGCGAATCCGATCCTAAGATGGTGTCGCCAGGTTGATAAGCATCCGTAAGGTTTGTGACAAGAAGCATATTCAAAGTACATCCGCCCAGAACTGCTTCGTCAAGCTTGGCTGTGCTGCCTTTGGGAATGCGTAAATTCTTATTGGTACTTATCTCCACCAATACGGTTCCAGGATGGTTAAAGTCGTAGATAATATTACTTACAACACCTACGTTGTATCCGTCGGCATATACGTTGCTGCTTTTACTGAGTCCTTTGGCATTGGAGAACCTTATGTAATATGTGCTAGTAGAGGAAAACAGATTTTTCCCTTTCAGAAAGTTTATGCCAAGAAACAATACTACAAGTGAAATTATTCCTGTGATTCCAATTTTTACTTCTTTCTTCATTTTTGCTTATTTTTTGTATGCAACGAATGCATTGTATAGACTTTTGGCCAAAGCGGATATGCCTTCCTTCGAGGTCATGTATTTTTCTTCAGCAACATTGTTGATGTATCCTAATTCTACCAGAACTGCAGGCATACTTGTACGGGCCAGAACAAGCAGTCCAGCCTGATGTACGCCCCTGTCCGTTCTTCTCGCCGTTGTTCTGAACTGTTTCTGTATTTCCTTGGCAAACCCCACGCTTGCAGCCATATTCTGGTCTTGCATCAATTCAAAGATGATATAGCTCTCGCTGCTTTTGGGGTCGAAGCCTTCGTACTTCTGTTCGAAATTGCTCTCCAGCGTAATAACGGTGTTCTCACGTTTTGCAACCTCCAGGTTCTCCGCGGCGCGGTGCATACCCAGGGTATAGGTCTCTGTTCCACTGGTGGTGGTTCCTTTGATTCCTGCTGCTGTACTATTGGCATGTATGCTGATAAAAAGATTGGCCTTGGCACGATTGGCAATCTGGGCGCGTTCATCCAATTCCACAAAGACATCCGTTTTGCGCGTATAGACCACTTTTGTCCCTTGGCAATTCTGTTCTATCAGCCTTCCCAGTTCCTTGGCAACAGCAAGGTTAATGGTCTTCTCATTACTGATGCGGCCTAATGCACCGGGGTCTTTCCCACCATGTCCGGCATCTATAACAATGGTGTATGCCTGGGTGTTGATGCTTAGGCATATACCTATTAGTATTGCAATAATTTTCTTCACGATAGCTTATTTTTTGCCACAAAAATACGAAAAATCTGCAATATACCAAAAAGTTTTAGGGAAAAGCCGCTGAATTTCTACAACTTCCATCTTGCTCCTGCCATAATCCAAATGCCGGGTTGCGGTACATTTCCCAAATCAAAATACTTGTTGTTGGTTATGTTGGTTCCCTGGACAAAGACGTTGTAATGTATGGACGTCCATTGTAGTTTTATATCTAACGTTGCGTATGTGCTGTAATTTACCAGTTCTCCTGCGCTGATATAGTTTCCCATTCTGTCCTGTACCCGGATGCTCCATGTTGCTGCCAGATCCTTGTATATCTTGTGATGTAGTGTGGCAATAAACTTATGCCTCAGGTATTCCATCGTATAACTGCTTTTATAGATGTCTGGCCCGTCATGTTTCCCTTGACGGATGTGTGTATAGCCCAGTGTCAGATTCTTTATCCAAGCGTTTTTCCCTGTTATCTCGTCAAAGTTGAACCTGCCTTCTGCCTGTACGCCCATATTGTCCAGTTTGAACGCTGTGCTGTGGTATGTGTCTTCGGGATGGTACATGACCCAGTCAATCATGTTGCTGCCGTGATGAAAAAAGACCCGAACCGTTGCCGCATACCCGTTCTTGTGGAACAAGCCTCCTATCTGCACAGAATGGTTATTTTCAGGCTTCAGTCCCTTATTGCCTTCCAGGGTGACACTTTTATAATAAAGGTCGGTAAAAGTGGGCAGACGGAATCCCTTGTTGTACGAGAAGAATACCTTCCAATGGGCATTCGGACGGTAGGCAACGTCGATACCTGGGTAGAAACGGAACGTGTGGTCCACGCTGGTTGTCATGCTGGTAAGCAAGCCTGCAGAAACTGTCCAATGTGCAAGCAGAATATTATGTTCCAAGTTGAATGACACTGTCGTACGGGTGTCCTGTCGCGTGTAGAAGATTCCTTCTTCCCCTTTTACTGCGACATACTGCTCTGATTTCAGTTCCTGCCCTAAGTTCGTGCTCAGAATGCCTTCATGCCGAAATTCTGCACACATGGCAGTCTTGCCGCCAATCCATCGGAAATATCCTCCTGCCTTCAGTCCATAGATGTCAGTCCGGTGGAAGTTCTCGCCAAAGCGTTCATTCCGAATCAGTTCGAAGTTGTCATAATTCCTATTCCAATACACCTGCGGGGTAAAACATAATTTTCCTTTTGTTTCTGCGCTTACCGATAGCAGGTAGCGTTCGTTCCGCTCAAATTGGTTGGGGTAGGCAGCACTGTAAAAGGTGTTTGCTCCGTATGCTTTCTTTGAAAAGCCAAACTGCCACTCCAGTTTCAGGTGCTCGTTGCCATAGTCGCCCTGATAGTAAAACTGACCTTTTTTCCAGTCGCTGTTCGCAGTTCCTCCGTTGCTCCTTCCGCCGCCTCCGCTGATACGGTTGTTGATACCTTTGATGCAGAATCCCAGTCTGGCATCTGCCTCAAAGGTGACGAAACTTCCACCTTGTACGCCTATTTCGGCTGTTCTGCTTTCCTCGTGTCTGGTAACGATGTTAATGGCACCTCCAAAACTCTGTCCGCCATATATACGGCTGGCAGCACCTTCCAACACTTCAATGCGTTCAATGTCACTAATGCTTACGGGAAAGTCTGCTGAAAGATGGCCTGTCTGTGGATTACTGATACATACACCGTTAAGCAACAGGGAAATCTGATCAAAGATGCCGCCATCAATGCTGATGTCCGTCTGGATACCAAAGCCACCGCGTTGACGGACATCCACACCGGTAGCTAACTTAAACAGGTCGTTGATACTTTGCACCCCCGCCTGTTCTATGTCCTGGCGACTGAGTACGCTTACAATTCGTGCTGACTGTAATAACGTCAGCGGGGTCATGGTGCCGGTAACGGTCACCTCGCTCATCTCTTTTTCCTCTTCTACCACATCGTCAATGGGATTTTGGGTCTTTGTGATACCTAATGCAGCTTCGGCTTGGGCAGCAACACCCAGTGTGGCAATGCTAAGCACACCAATACGTACTTCCCGTTTCAGACTGGCAATAGCGCAATATCCCTTGTTGGCGAATTGCTTCCAAGTGATGGCCTTTGGCCTAATTCTTAATTCATAATTCATAGTTTATAATTGACAATTATCATATCAATTGCCAATTTTAAATAAGTGTCATTCCTGCTTCGCGGCATTCCTGACGCATACTGTCAGGCCAAATGCTGGACTGTGTCTCACCAATGTGTGCCTTGTGTAGCAGTATCATGCACAGACGGCTTTGCCCGATACCTCCTCCAATGCTCAGGGGCAAAGTGTCGCTAAGCAATCGTCGGTGGAAGTACAATTTTTTCCGCTCTTCTTTACCTTGTAGTTTCAACTGGCGTTCCAAAGCCTCCTTATCGACGCGTATTCCCATGCTGCTAAGTTCTATGCTGCGCTCCAGAATGGGATACCAGATTAACAGGTCACCGTTCAGACCCATGAAACCTTCTTCGTTGGGAGTGCTCCAGTCGTCATAGTCGGGAGCGCGAAGGTCATGCTCTTTTCCGTCGCTTAACTTGCCGCCTATACCCATGATAAAGACAGCACCATACTTCTTACAGATTAGATCCTCACGTTCCTTGGCAGTCTTGCCGGGATACATCTTGGCCAGTTCCTCGCTATGGATGAAGAATACGTCTTCGGGCAGGTAGGGCTTCAGTTGCGTGTATGTCTCGCATATATAGAATTCTGTGCGCAATATAGCACTGTATATCTTGTTTACTATTTTCTTCAGGAAGGCTATGTTGCGATTCTCTGCCTTGATAACGCGCTCCCAGTCCCACTGATCAACGTACAGGCTATGAATATTGTCCATTTCCTCGTCAGAACGAATGGCATTCATATCTGTGACAATGCCGAATCCTGGCTCAATCTGGTATTCGGCCAGCGTCACTCTTTTCCATTTTGCTAATGAATGAACCACTTCTGCCGTGGCCTCGTTCATATCTTTGATGGGGAAACTTACCGGGCGTTCCACACCGTTCAGGTCGTCATTCAGTCCCAGACCTCTCAGTACAAAAAGTGGGGCAGTTACTCTACGCAATCTTAACTCCGTGCTAAGGCTGTGCAGGAAGAAATCTTTTATTTTTTTTATAGCCAGTTCTGTTTGTTTTAAATCAAGCAGGGCTTTGTAGTCGGCTGGCTTTATTAATTTGCTCATTTTGCTTGCTTATTTTTCTTTTTCCTGTCAAATTTTGTGCAAAGTTACGAATAAGTGAGCGAAATGCAAAGGAAAACAGGGATTTTTCTTTCATTTCCGAACGGGAGTAAGTTGGAATACACTTCAAAGTTACGAATAAGTGATCGAAATGCAAAGGAAAACGGGGATTTTTCTTTCATTTCCGAATGTGAGTAGGTTTTAAACATGTATTGCAAGAAAAAAACAGAAGGCCGAGACGATGCCCGACCTTCTGCTCATTTGTTGTGTTGAGCGGTATCCCTAAAGACTTGCGGTTTACTGTTTCTTTGGTTTGAACGTCAGTTTTACGAAGCAGTAGTTATGTACCTCGATAGTGTCGATGTAGTATAGGCCGTTGTAGGTGGTGCACTTTTGCATAATTCTTCCGGTTCTGTTTTCTACAGCTTCATAGAAGAAGTTGTCCACATATACGTCATGACTGCCAAAGGTTGTCTTTAATGGATTGGCCCATGAATAGTAGGTGTTGTCGGGGTCGGTAAGCGATGCAATCTCGAATCTTTCGGTGAAGGTATCACTTCCATAGCGGTCCCAAACATGACTGGCCTTTAGGTTGGTGAGTCCTTTAGCAGTGATGTAATACCGCTCGTCATTAGCGTTCCACTCCCACTTGAATTCTGCCACGTCGAAGGAAATTTCATTGACATAAGTATTTGGTTTCGATTCCCAATCTTCTTGTGAGACAACAGTCTTCGTGGCTGATACGGTATAGCCGCCCGCAGCATTCTTCACAACTTTTATTTCGGCTTTGTCGTTTACGTTCCACCATATACCATACTCATCGTAGTCATCAACGGTCTTTGTCTCCCAGTTACTAAAGGTGAAAATCTTTCCTTCATCGCCACCAGTGCCTTCGCCAAAGAGGTACTTGTCGAGTTCTATCTCTTCTAATTCAAAGTCTGCAGGGTTGGGGTCTGTACCGGGATCTGGACCTTCGCCGGTGCCTTCCTGCTCAACGTCGAAGCCGCCATAGACTATCTCGCCGTCAATGGACTTGCCCTCTATGCGCACCATATTGCCGCGCTTGCCGGGCTCCTTGTTCTCATCCATGGTAATAGTCACGATGTTGCCCGAGAGTGTACCGTGAATCTCCGGACTGGAAGCGGGAATCTTCAGCTTCAGGTCGGTAAGGTTAGTCTCCTTGATGGTCACGGTCTTGGTACCGCCCTCCTTGGGGAAGGTAAGTTTCTCAGGTTCCAGTATTATGTAGGCACGTGATTGAATAACCACGATGCTGTCTTCGGCAAGCACCTCGCTACCCCTAAAATTCCAACCATCAAAGTGAATTACGGCACGACGTTCTCGCATGCCTTCGGGCAGGTCGTCCCAATGGAAACTAACCATGCATTCATCGGGCTGCCAATTAACATTGGTAATCCAGTCTGCAGTGGTGCTCGCATCAACAACCCTCATATTGGGTACAACATTCACTTCATAGAAGCCTACGTATTCACCTCTTACATAACCGCCCCTTTCGCCAAGTCTCACAATACGTTGGCCGATATCGAAACGGGCTGCCTCGCGGGTGAACGTCCTTGGGCAGTCCACTACCACCTCATTATGTGCAAATGGAATCCACACAATCGGATAGACGGTATATTTCACGGGCTTGCCTTTCCCGGGGTCGATTGCGAAGTTGTTGTAGTAAGTGCCATTCTGGTAATACGCGATGCCTTTTTCGAACATCTCAGGACCGTACCATGGCAGATTATTCTGATTGTCCACAACATTTCTGTCTTCATCTAAAACAACGAAACCAACATTGGTATTGATGAACATCTTGCGGTCGATGCCAGAAGTAAATCGGTACATATAGGGCTTTTCAGGCTTCTCGTCTGGATTTAACTTCACATCCAATCCTTTGATGTCGGGCACAAAGTAGCGTGGTACAGACTGTCTGCTTATCTCCCAGGTGTCACCGAGCTTCCATTTGCCCAAGCTCAGTTCGGCTGTAGCCTTGGCATAAGCTATCGGTTTTACGGAGCCATTGTCTCTCAAATCCTTGTATTTTTCAATCAGAAGGTCAATTTTCCCCTCGTCCAAGTCGCTGTCATTACCGAACAATGATTTCCATGGGCATTTGACCTCGACCTTGGCACCGATATCGAAGCCCAGCGCTGCCTTGAAATTGACTTTACCGTCGCTGGCATAGTTCGACAGATACTTCTTGATGAATTCGGGCATTGGAGTGGATTTCTCCAGAGGCAATGACAGTTTGGTCTCTGCCTTGGCATAAACGCCCATCCCAAAACTCATCTGTTCGGGCAACAACAAGCCGTATGTAAGTTGGTTCATTTGAGTGCTCACCATAACGGTATCCTTCAGCACATCGGTGTGCGAATTGACTTGTGGGTCTAATACTATTCCACCGACAGCTGTCTGCTCAATGTTATTCGAACTCATGGCCATGAAGTTGGTGGTGCGAGTTTGGGTCTGTTTAATGAGATCGAATTGGAACCCCGTCATAGAAGCCTCCATAAACAGACCTGCGCCTAAATCAATCTGAAATTTGCCTATGTTCACTTTTTTAGGCGTGCCAAAGCCTACCTCGAAACGGCTGTTCAGCGTACCGGAAAGTGATGCAAATATATTCTTTTCGATATCCCAGACACTGCGTTGGTCGAAATGGAATCCCGTGAACGGTGAGAGGAACAGGCAGGCACGGTACTTCAGTTTCGGAATTAAGTTTAGGTTGATGCTACCGGTAAGGTCGGCAGAGATGCTTACGGGGGCTTCGTCGGGAGTGGAAATAACAGAATTGCTCAACGTAAGGTATCTACTGAAGTAAGGCACCTGTATATCTCGCTCTGGCACATCCACCGTTATGCCGTCAAGGCCATTTGCCTCCATGCCCTCGGCAAAATGTTCCTTGGTATAAACATTACCTGTGGTATTGGCAGCCTCCTTAACAACAACCTGTTCATAGATGTCGGTCAATGATGTAGGTTCAGTAACTACCAGCCAGCCATAATTACCGTCAACAGGCTCCTGCAGATATTCCGACACAATAACCTTACCGGCAAAACCGTTGGGTATTCGAGCCTGAATGTGTTCCACACCATTTTCAACTATCACACCATCAATATAAATTTTATCTCCCACTTTGGGAACACTTTGTTGCGGAACAGACTGGCTAAGGATGATGTACCAATCCTGATCGCTTGCTATGATGTTGGAGAATAAATCGTTGCGCACCTTCACATCAGACTTTAGCTTGGTCTCGGGTGTTACGAACGAGACGGAGTCGATGGCGGAAAGGGGAATGCGGTAACAGGTGTCGGCAGTATAGATCTCCTGTACCACATAGTCTTCCTGCTCAACACCGAGCGTATCTATACGACTGTAATCAAAACGGGTAATCTCGCCAAAGAAGAAAAAGTTGAACTTTCCGTCGTTGCGGAAGATGTACAATGCATCCTGAGTCTGCGCGGAAGCCGAATTGAAAACTGAAAATTGAAAGTTGAAAATTGCCAGCAGGAATGCTATGCGCCAGCTGCGGTGCAGCCAATTATATAATGTCCGTTTCATCGCTTCGTGATTTTAGTGGTTAACTTACCTGCTTTCAGGATATACACACCTGGGGTCAGGCCCGAAAGCGACAGCCTGTAGTTTCCCGATGTCTGAGGAGGGAGCTGCTGCAGGAGCTTGCCGTCGAGCGAATAAATGCCCACAGGCTGCCCCGCCTCTACATTACCTATTATTATAGTGCCGTCGTTCTGGTAGCTAACGGGCGACGAATCACTTTGTGGGGCACTGATAGCATCGGGATCATCCACCTGTTCGTAGGTGAAACGTTGAACATTAGCAAGGGGAATGGATGTAAATGACCATTCAGACGGTGGTATGTTTTCACCCACAAATGCAATAAGCAGATCGGTGCCCGAAATCATTAACTGCGGCTTTTTGTTCAGTAATACGTATGTAGTCTTTGCACCGTCCTTGGTCCAGACCACCAATGCGTTAGCCTTATCGATGATGGCCATCATGGGGAGGGCCAGCAACAGACCAAACAAACTGAGGAGAATCTTTCTTTTCTTCATGGCTTGAAATAGCAGATAAATAGTTAATATGGAAATTTCGTTGCAAATATACGAAAAATCTCTTTACATCCAAAAAAACTTTCGGATATAATGCATTATCTTCTATAAATGGCAAATCTGTAAGTTTTTGGACATTTTTCTTTGGCGGTCTAAGATTTCTTTTTAATTTTGCCCATGCAAATTTGGAGGATTGTAAAAAGTTGAAAAAAACACTGACATTTTTCTTACTGGTTTGGATGCTGGTGTCCTGCAACAGGAACAGGGTAGGGCAGATTGTTGGTAAAGGCGATACCATTCCTATGCGCTATGCCCGTAACCTGACCATCGTAGAGTATCCTACACATACACAGGTAACCATCCGTAATCCCTGGGACACCACACGTGTCCTGAACTCTTATACCTTGGTAAAAGAATCTCAGGGCAGGAAGGGAGAGGTAGTGGTGCCGCTGAAGAATGCAGCTGTCTTTACTTCTGTTCATTGCTCTCTGCTCATGGAGCTGGGGTGTGAGGAATGTATCGGTGGTATTTGTGAGCTCGACTACATTCACATTCCGTATGTCCGCAAAGGCGTAAAAGAGGGACGTATCATTGACTTGGGGAACGGTATGGAGCCAAATCTGGAGCGCATCATGGCCTTGCAGCCCGATGCCATTATGCTAAGTCCCTTCGAGAACAGTGGCGGTTATGGTAGGTTGGAGCGTATGGGCATTCCTATCATAGAATGTGCCGAATACATGGAAAGCACTCCTTTGGGTCGGGCCGAATGGATAAGGTTCTACGGACGCCTTTTTGGAAAGGCGGAACTGGTGGATAGTTTGTTCAGACAGGTGGAACATTCTTATCTGCAACTGAAAAAGAAAGCCTCCTGTGCACAACAGAGACCCCGCCTGATTTGCGAGATGCCACAGAGCGGATACTGGTATGTTCCTGGCGGACAGAGCACCATGGGTATTTTGTACCGTGATGCCGGTGCCGACTATCTGTTTCACGACATAGAAGGGTCGGGCAGTACCGCACTCAGTATAGAACGGGTGTTGGACAGAGCCCTGACGGCACAGGTCTGGCTAATAAAGCATCATGGTAAACTCAGCAGGGAGCAGATCGTTCAGGATGTTCCTGCACTGCGTAATATCCCTGCTAAAATATGTTTCTGTGACACTTTTACCAGCGGATTTTACGAGCAGACTCCTTTCCATCCTGATGTCTTGTTATGCAACCTCATTCAGATTTTACATCCGGAACTTGGTGTTGAAGTAAATAAAGCATATTTTTGTCCTTTGGAATGAAACGAAGCATCATCATTACTTTATTAGTTATAGCCATGTTGCTTCTGGCGCTGGCAAATATGCTGTGGGGGTCGCTCAGTATTCCCGTGGCTGATGTAGTGCAGATTTTGTTGGGTGGACAGGTAGAGGCTCATCCGCAGTGGACGTATATCATCCTTGAGAGCCGTTTTCCCCAAATGCTTACCGCTCTGCTTTGTGGAATGTCGCTTAGCACATGCGGTCTTATGCTTCAGACCCTTTTCCGCAATCCCTTGGCAGGTCCCAGTATTCTGGGTATTGATGCCGGTGCCAATCTGGGTGTGGCTTTGGTTATGCTGCTGTTAGGCGGAACCGTTACGCTGGGCAGCCTTAGCATGAGTGGTTATCTGTTAGTGATTGTGGCTGCCGTGCTGGGTGCTTTGTGCATCATGTTACTGTTGCTCCTGCTCTCTTCTCTTTTGCGTAATCCGGTAATGTTGCTCATTACAGGCGTTATTATCAGCTACGTTACAGGTTCTGTCATATCGCTGCTCAACTACAGCGCAACAGAAGAGGGTGTACATAATTTTATTATCTGGGGCATGGGAAATTTCAGCGGTGTAAGTCTGGATCGCCTGCCGCTCTTCTGCATTTTGATTATGTTAGGGCTGATGGCAGCTCTTCTGTTAGTTAAACCTTTGGATGCCATTCTGCTTGGCGAGCGATATGCTACCAACCTTGGTGTCAACGTACACAAAACCCGTAACTGGCTTCTGCTCTGTACGGGTCTGCTCACAGCCACTACTACCGCTTTCTGTGGTCCCGTCTCGTTTCTCGGTCTGGCTGTTCCGCATATTGCCCGTATGACATTACGTACCAGCAGACACAGGGTTATGCTTCCCGGTTCTATGCTTATGGGAGGCTGTCTGACCCTCGTGTGCAACCTGCTCTGTACCATGCCTCGAAGCGGCAGCATCATTCCCGTTAATGTACTTACACCGCTTATCGGTGCTCCCGTGATATTGTATGTTATTTTAAAGAAAAGATAAGACTCCTTCCAAAATTATGAAAAGACTATCAACATTTCTTATGGCTGCAGCAGTGGTTATTGCTGCCCATTCCAATGTGACTTACCAAGTGATTCCTCTGCCCAATTCCATTAATATGGAGCCGGGAGGCAATGTTGTTTTACTGGTTAGGGGCCAGGGTGTAGCTTATCCTGCCGAAAACGAAAAGATGTTGCGTAATGCCCAGTTTGCCCAAGAGTATCTGGGAGTGATTCCCGAGGCAGATTCCAAAAAATCAAAAGCCGTCATGCAGATTTCCTTGGGTTTACAGAATCCAAATCCGGATGCCTATACCATTACTGTTAACAAGAAAGGCATCAGCATTCAAGGAGCCAGCGAAAGCGGGGTCTTTTATGCTATTCAGACCCTCCGCAAGAGCATTGAGGGCGAAAAGGGTGATACTATCCGACTTCCCTACGTAACCATCACCGATGAACCCCGTTTTGGCTATCGTGGTACCATGTTGGACTGTGCCCGTCATTTCTTCCCTATAGAGTTCATAAGGAAGTACATAGACATTCTGGCTCTGCACGGTGTGAATAAATTCCATTGGCATCTTACCGACGACCAGGGTTGGCGCTTCGAAGTAAAGTCTCTTCCCGAACTGGCAAAGAAAGCCGGTTACCGTCCTCACACCATTATTGGCAAGAATGTTGGATTATGGGATGGTGCCAATACACTCTTTGATGACACCCCCGAGGAAGGCTATTATACCCAGAATCAGATAAAGGCCATCGTTGAATATGCTGCAGAACGCTACATTACGGTTATTCCGGAAATCGACCTTCCCGGACACATGGTAGCGGCATTGAGTGTTTATCCCGAACTGGGATGTACAGGCGGTCCTTATTCTGTATGGTGCCAGTGGGGGATATCGGATGATGTATTGTGTGCCGGCAATCCCAAGACGTTGGAATTTCTGAAGAAAGTCTATACAGAACTTTGTGACGTATTCCCCAGCAAGTTCATACATATTGGTGGTGACGAGAGTCCGCGTCGCCGTTGGCAGCAGTGCCCCAAGTGTCAGGCTAAGATGAAGGAGTTGGATTTGAAGAAGGAAGCAGAACTGCAGACTTATATAAATAAGGAGATGGAGCGCTTCCTGGCAGAAAAGGGACGCGAGATAATAGGATGGGACGAAACCCTGGAGGGTGGCCTCAGCGAGAATGCTTCCGTTATGTCATGGCGTGGTTATAAAGGCGGCATAGAAGCTGCCCGTCAGCATCATCGCGTGATTATGACTCCTACCAATAACTGTTATATCGACTATTATCAGCTGAAGGATCAGAACAAACAGCCTCTTGCCATAGGCGGTTACCTGCCATTGAGCAAGGTTTACAGCATGGAACCTGTTCCTGCCGAGCTTACCGAAGAAGAAAGTAAGTTCATCTTGGGCGCGCAGTGCAATCTATGGACAGAGTACGTTGTGAGTCCTGACCATGCTATGTACATGCTTATGCCCCGTCTGGCTGCTATGTGCGAGGTGCAGTGGACGCAGCCCAAGGCCAAGGACTACGAGAATTTCTGTAAGCGTCTCCCCCTTCTTCAGCAGATGTATCGTCGCCTTGGCTATAAGTATTGCACGGCTATAGAGTGAAACTGGTTAGAGTTTTAGCGATTAGTGTAAGTAATATTCAATGCTCGATATTAAACATTTAACTACGGGCTATGGCAGCCATGTTATAACCCATGAGATTAACGCCACATTGATGCCGGGTGAGCTTACCAGTCTCCTTGGTTCCAATGGGGTGGGTAAGAGTACACTGCTCCGAACTCTTTCCACCTTTCTGCCTCCTCTGAGTGGCGAGATTGTCCTGCAGGGCAAAGCACTTGGCAGTCTTTCTGCATCTGAGCTCAGTCGTCTTATTGGTGTGGTACTTACAGAACGTCCTGATGTTCAGAATATGACGGTACGCGATATGGTTAGCATGGGGCGCAGTCCATATACTGGTTTTTGGGGACGTCTTACGCCCAAAGACGAACAGTATGTTACAGAAGCAATGAAGTTGGCGGGCATTACCCAATTGGAACATCGGATGATCAATACGCTCAGTGACGGAGAGCGTCAGAAGGTAATGATAGCCAAGGTGCTGTCACAGCAGACACCAGTCATTTTGCTTGATGAGCCTACAGCTTTTCTGGATTTCCCCAGTAAGATTGAGATGATGCGTCTCTTGCGCCGTCTGGCTCATGAAATGCAGAAGATAATCTTCCTCAGCACGCACGATGTTGAGATGGCTCTACGGCTGAGTGACCGCCTTTGGATTATGCATCCTGGTGAGGTTGTAATAGGAAAGCCTGCCGAACTTTCGCAAAACGGTGAGCTAACGCGTTTTATTCAGGTTGACGGCGTCAGGTTCGACCCCGTTCTAATGAGTTATCGTATATTAATGTAATATGAAATCTCTTCATCCCATCATGTTTGCCGGAACAGGCAGCGATGTCGGCAAGAGCATTGTTGTCGCTGCCTTCTGCCGCATCTTCCGTCAAGATGGCTATAACCCTGCGCCTTTCAAAGCACAGAACATGGCGCTTAACAGTTATGCCACACCCGAAGGACTGGAGATAGGACGTGCTCAGGCCGTGCAAGCCGAAGCAGCAGGCATTCCCTGTCACACCGACATGAACCCTTTGCTGCTGAAGCCCAACTCCGACCATACGTCACAGGTGGTTCTCAATGGCAAGCCCATCGGCAACCGCGATGCCTATGACTTTTGGCGTCGTGTCCCATCATTGCCCACTAGCCCCATTAAGCCCATTATTGATTTCCGCGCTGAGGTTTGCGCAGCCTTCGACCGCCTTGCTTCGCGCTACAATCCCATCGTGATGGAGGGAGCTGGCAGCATATCCGAAATCAATCTTCGCGACACAGACCTCGTGAACTTGCCGATGGCCCGACATGCAAAAGCCGATGTGATTCTTGTGGGCGACATAGACCGAGGCGGTGTCTTCGCCTCCGTCTATGGCAGCATCATGTTGCAGACGCCCGAGGACAGGAAGCTCATCAAGGGCATCATCATCAACAAATTCCGTGGTGACATGCGACTCTTCGACAGCGGCAGTCGTATGCTTGAGGACATCTGCGGTGTACCAGTGCTTGGCGTTATCCCTTATTATAAAGACATCTACATCGAGGAAGAGGATAGCGTGGCGTTAAGTGAAAAGTTAAAAGTGAAAAGTGAAAAATTCACTGCTGAAAAAGTTAGCATTGCCGTTGTTCTGCTGCGGCATATCAGCAACTTCACGGACTTCGACACCTTGGAGCGCGACCCTCGCGTCAATCTCTTCTATACCAACAATACTTCGGACATCAGTCGGGCAGACATCATCATCCTGCCTGGCACAAAGGCAACCCTCGACGACTTGTTGGAGTTGCGCCGCAATGGTTGTGCTCAGGCCATCCAGCATGCCCATCGTGACGGGAAGATGGTTGTCGGCATTTGCGGAGGCTATCAGATGTTGGGAGAGATGGTTAGTGACCCACACGGCATCGAGGGCAACATCGCCAGCCTGCCTGGTCTCGGTCTGCTGCCCATCCACACCACGATGACACCAGAGAAGACCACAAAGCAAGTGACATTTGAGTTCAACGGTCAGGAGTGCAAAGGCTACGAGATTCATCAAGGTGTCAGCGACACGGACGAAGCCATCTTGCAGACAGACCATTGCATCGGCACTTACATTCACGGTTTCCTTGACAACGAATCAGTTGTTGAACATCTCCTAAGTGAAAAGTTAAAAGTGAAAAATAAAAAATTTTCAGCCATCAATCCAACCGATTTCAAGGAAAGGCAATACGACAAACTTGCTGACCATGTGCGTCAGCATGTCGATATGGAGCAAATCTACCAAATACTGACTATCAATGATTGAAGGACACGGCGACGACGCATACAAATACTGGGACATCAAGAGCGACTTCTCTTCGAACATCTGCGCTCACGGCAGTCACCAGGACCTGCTGAACCATCTTGCTGCCCATCCGGAACTCATCGACCACTATCCTGAGCCAGAGGCATGGACGCTGGAAAGAATGTTGGCGGAAAGGCATGACATTGACCCCAAGCAGGTCATCGTCACCAGTGGTGCAACAGAAGCCATCTATCTCATCGCCCAGACATTTCGCTTGCGTCCTGTCATCCCAGAGCCGACGTTCAGCGAATATGCCGATGCCTGTTCAATAATCAATGGTCAATGGTCAATGGTCAATGCTGTTGGATATGTAATCCGAACAATCCTACTGGCGAGGTCTATGACCAGCTATACATCGACAAGATGATAGCAGAGCACGAGCTTGTGGTAATCGACCAAAGCTATGCGAACTACACCGACCGTCCCGTTTGTTGCGATTGTATCGCAATAAACCTCATCCTCATTCATTCCATGACGAAGGACTACGGTGTGCCAGGACTGAGATTGGGTTATATCACTGCACACGAGAGTCTGACTGAACAAATTCGTAGGCACATGCGTCCATGGAGTGTGTCGACATTGGCTGTGGAAGCAGGCAAGTACCTGTTGCAGCATGATGAACTAATCTGCCGTCCAGACTTGCAAGAGGCACAACGTCTTCGAGAAAGACTTTGTGCGATAGAGGGAATAGAAGTCGCCCCCACACAGACCAACTTCATGCTTTGTAGGCTGGAGCATCACACGGCAGCAGAATTGAAGGAATACCTTGCAAATGAGCATCACATTCTCATTCGTGATGCATCAAACTTCAAGGGACTGACTCCTCACCACTTCCGCATTGCAGCTCAGACACCAGAAGAGAATAATGCCCTCGTCGAAGCAATACGGGATTTCATTAAACATTGACCATGACGGCAGCAGATTTTTCACTTTTCACTTTACACTTTTCACTTATCCTGGGTTGGTTGCTTGACATCCTCTTGGGCGACCCTGCTTGGTTGCCGCATCCTGTGGTTTGGTTCGGAAAAGCTATCGCTGTATGCGAGCACAAACTGAATCGTGGCAGCCATCGAAAGCTAAAAGGAGCTTTGGTTGCTATCGTCCTCATCGCTGCGACATACGGCGTAGGCCTACTTTTCACTTTTCACTTTTCACTTTCACTTTCATTGTCGTCTTCTTCTGTCTTGCCGGCACTACGCTCATTCGGGAAGTCCGAGCTGTCTTCCTTGCCCTTGACAGGAGTCTTGATGAAGGCCGTAAGCAGGTGGCTCGCATCGTTGGTCGCGACACCTCCGAACTTTCTGCTCAGGAGGTACGTACTGCCGCTCTTGAGACACTTGCCGAGAACCTCAGCGATGGCGTGATTGCCCCGCTCTTCTGGTTCGCCGTGCTCGGAGTCCCGGGAATGCTCGCCTATAAGATGGTCAACACGCTCGACTCGATGATTGGCTACAAGACCGACCGCTACCGTGACTTCGGCTGCTGGGCTGCTCATATCGACGACATCGCCAATTATATTCCAGCCCGCTTCACGGCCTTGCTGATGGTTATGCCCCATATAATTATCAATTGTCAATTATCAATTATCAATTTCGTCCGTGTCAACGGACGCCGCCACGCTTCGCCCAACAGCGGCTATCCCGAAGCAGCTCTTGCTGGCATTTTGGACTGTCGTTTCGGTGGCCCACACTATTATTTCGGTGAACTTTTCGACAAGCCTTACATTGGAGAGAACGACCGTCCCCTTACAACTGCCGACATGCAAACCGCCATCCACGTGAACCGCACGGCAGAAGTCCTGATGATTGTCATAACTTCGCTCGTCTTATTGCTCCTTTCTCACCCGATATTCGCCTAATATATATTAAAAATGTTGAGCAAGACGGCGGGGTTCTGAAAAATTGTGTATCTTTGCAGACGATTAGACAAACACAGTCCAAAAACAACAGCGACATGAGTAAGTACGAGATTCCCTATCTCACAGCCAGCATTCAGGCTTTCGCCCAGCGTTTCTCCATGACGCGGCAAGCGGCATTCCGCTACCTGCACGAGCATAAGGGGCTTGCATTCCTCATCGAGTTCTTCGACGTGGAGCACCTGCAGTCGATGGACGAAACAATCGATGACCTGCTCATCGTCTGCCAAAAGAACGGAGGGACACTGGCATGATACTCTATCACGGCACCAACGCTGATTTCGACCGCATCAGCCTCACCATAGGCTTGCGCCACAAGGACTTCGGATGGGGATTCTACCTGACGCCAGACCGCAAGACTGCCGTCCGCATGGCGCAGAAGAAAGCACGGCTCTTCGGCGGAACTCCCACACTCATCACCTACGAATTGGACGAGGCAGCCCTGCAGTCCGACCTGAAGATAAAACGTTTCCCCGAGACGGCCACCGTGGAGTGGTTTCTTTTCGTCGATGCCAACCGAGACCGCAAGAACGACAAACCCATCCACGACTACGACATTGTCATTGGTCCGATAGCCAACGACGGCGTAGTGCTCCAGCTGACAAACTACCGCGAGGGAATCTATTCGCCCGATGAGGCTGCCCGCCTGCTTCAAGACCGTTACCTCGACCAGCAGTATTACTTCGGAACTGAGCGCGCCCTGCGCTTCCTCCGCAAAACCAACGTCGAAGCCGTATGAACCAGCCCACACATCATCAGATAGCCAACTATCTCACCGACTACGCCCTGAGCGAGCTGGTGAAATACGTCATCGAGGACACGGGCTGCACCATTGAGGAGGCTATGGAGCGCGTCTATAACTCTCCTTTGACAACAGCCCTGCAAGACGAGGATGGCGAACTCTACGTACAGAGTCCAGCATATTTATATGAGTTGATGAACAGAAAGGGGGAACCAAAATTAAATGTATAATTGCAAGAAATAGTCGTACTATATAATATAATAAAGGTAAGAGAGCGGACAGCCGACAGACGGGGCTGTCCGCTTTTGCTGTAAAGGGGCTTTTTCTGTGCATATTCGTCTAATATATATAAAAAATGTGGGGGAAGGCGATGGGGATTCGGAAAAATGTTGTACCTTTGCGCCCGATTTAAGATTTCAGCAATGAGAAGGAGCGAGATTATAACAATTATTAACGCGGATTGTTTGGTGATTCCAAATAATTCGTTATCACTCACTCACTCTAAGTCTCGCGCGGGTTACGCGCGGATTGAAAAGGCGCGGGCACCCGCTTCAATATACGGCTTTTCTTGCAAACAGGCAA
>JAGCPD010000022.1 GCA_017645305.1 Bacteroidaceae bacterium
GTACGGTGCATCGTGCTCGCAGATCGGCATCGCCTGGGCTATCGCCAAGGGAACACAGCCCATTATCGGAGCCACCAAAGAGCGTCACGTCATCGAGGCTGCCGAGGCCGCTAAGATTCAGTTGACCTCAGAGGAAGTTGCACGCCTCGAAGCTCTCGCAGATGCTACAGGTATTGATACTCGCGGAGGTTGGGAACACTCTATGGAATAGCCTCCCCCAACCCCTCCAAAGGGAGATGAGAAATAAAAAAAGATAGTACTTTTATGAGAATAAGGACAACGATTATAGCAACGCTGTTTGCAACGATGATGCAGGCTCAGGGCGTGATTGATATGCACTCGCATATCATCACACCTGAGTTTATGTCTGCCCTCGACAAGGAGGGAAGGCTGTTGGACGAGGGCTTTCCTCTTCCGAAGTGGGATGCAGAGGCGCAACTAAAGTGGATGGACGAAGCGGGTATTCATACATCAGTCTTGACATTAGCGGCTCCTCAGCCGACATCTGCGAAGGTTGTACGTGCCACCAACGAGGCAGCAGCCAAACTGAAATACGAGCACCCTGACAGATTCCGCTTCTGTGCAGCTCTGCCACTACCCGATGTAGATGCAGCCATCGAGGAAGCCCGCTATGCTCTGGATGTACTGAGTGCCGACGGTATCAAACTGGCCACTAACGTCAATGGTCAGTATTTGGGTGCCCCAGAACTCGACACCCTCTTCTCGTTCCTCAATGAACGTAAGGCAGTCGTCATCCTGCATCCACATCGTCCAGACCCCGTCAACAAACAGGTGATGCAGCAGACACCCCTCGCCATGCAGGAATATCTCTCAGAGACCACCCGTGCCGTGTCGAATATGATCAGTCGTAATGTGCTGGCTCGCTACCCCAACGTCAAGGTGGTAGTGCCGCATTGCGGAGCCTATCTGCCGCTGATGGTGTCGCGCATGCAGTCGCTAACTCCCGTGATGCAAGCTAATAAACTCGTGGGCGATATCGACTGGGATGCCAACCTCGCAGCCCTTTACTACGACCTCGCCGGTGCCCACTCGCCAGAGGTCATCCGCATGTTGCTCACCATCACCACGCCCGACCATCTGCTCTATGGTTCCGACTATCCCTACGTCGCCCCGCAGGTGCTCACCCAGAGCCTCCAGCGCATGCAACAGTACCTGACTACTGAGCCAGACCTTGCAGCGTATCGCGAGATGATTCTCCACAAGAATGCCGAATGGCTGTTGGGACTGTCCTCCGACAAACCGACAGCGAAAAAGCATGAAGATACGATGCTCGTTCGCATTGCCGAGATAGAAGTACATCCTGAACACCTTGAAGCCTATCTCACTGCTGCAATAGAGATTCAGCAGAAGAGCTTGGCCGAAGAGCCCGGTGTGCTCTGTCTTTTCCCAAATCAGATGAAGGAGGACAGCACTCAAATAAGAATCCTTGAAATCTACGCTTCGCAACAGGCTTATCAGCACCACATCCAGACCGCGCACTTCCAGAAATACAAGCAGGGCACACTCCACATGGTGAAGTCACTGAAACTGCAAGACCTCGCACCGCTCGCCACTGAGACGATGAGCAGAATTTTCAAGAGAGTTAAATAATACGTAATATATGAGACATTTTTTACTATTTATGACAGCTTTGCTGCTGACCTGCTGTTCGTCGGACAGCGAGGTGAAGGCAGAGACAAATCAGTATCAGGCCCATATGGCCAAGACGCTAATTGTGTATTACAGCTACACGGGCAACTGCAAGGCGATAGTGAACAGCCTGGCCAGTCAGATTACGGCTGACCAATTGGAGATTCAACCCGCAGAGAAAGGACTTAGGTATGAGGCGAACAACTATGCCCTGGGTACGCAACTGCTGAACGCCATTAAGGCGAATCCCAACGATGCAAGCAGTTATCCAGCCATCGACCCCGTGACTGTCAGTATCGATGATTATCAAAATATCATCATCGTGACTCCGCTCTGGTGGAGCCAGATGGCGGCTATTATGCAAACCTTCCTCTTCCAGAACAGAACAAAATTGGCTGGCAAGACGGTGGCGATGATTGTGTCGAGTCATTCGAGTGGTATCAGCGGCGTAGTGGCAGATGCCCAGCGATTGCTCCCCAACGTCACTTGGGCTGGTGATGCCTTATGGATTAATGCCAGCAACCATTCCAACCGCAATTCGCTGATTGAGAACTGGCTGCCGACACAGAACTTTCATTCATCAACGACAGGAATCAGCCATGTTAAGTCTGACGTAAAAAAGTCAAAGGTCTATACGCTGCAGGGCACTCTCGCTCTGGTAGGACAAAAGGGTATTGTGATTAAAGACGGGAAAAAAGTTGCGATTAAGTGAGAGAAATGAAAATTCATTTTTATTTCCGAACGTGAGCAAGTTCAACAAAGTTAAAATTATCAGATGAAAAGAATAGTAACATTTATAATAGCAGTAATGACTATGGCGACAATACAAGGTCAGACGATGACCGAAAGACAAAAGGGATTGGCAGCATGTGCCTGCCTGATGGCACAGGGTGA
>JAGCPD010000023.1 GCA_017645305.1 Bacteroidaceae bacterium
GGGCTTTCTTGTTTATGGTAATAGGTTTTCCCGAACCTCAGTCTTCAACAGAAAGTTTCACGGATTTTTTTTGTGATGCTTGAGAAAGGCGAAGCGCCCTAAACGCCGAGCCATCATGAGTACCAAGTTCTTCAATAATATAGAGTCGACGTTGATGGACAAGTTCCACGGCATCGCCTCAGCAATGGCCAACTTCGACATTTTCCATGCCGTGGTTGGCTATTTTCGTTCCAGCGGCTACTTCAAACTGCGCAAGGAACTGGAAAATGTCAGCGAGATACGAATTCTTGTAGGAATAAATATCGACTCCATCCTAAGTCACCATAATACAAATCTGCTTTTTACTGCCGACAGCCACACGGATGAAGTGGTGGAACAATATCGTCGGCATCTTATCGACGACATCCGCAAATCGCACTATGATGCAGATACCGAACACGGAATTATGCAGATGTTTGATGATATCGCAAGCGGCAAGTTACAACTGCGCATTCATGCAACACGAAATCTGCATGCAAAGTTCTACCTATGTTTGCCATCCAATTTCTCAGAACACAGTGACGGCTGGGTTATAATGGGTAGCAGCAATCTTACTGACCAAGGTCTTGGAACTGTAAACGACCATCGTTATGAGCTCAACGTAGCCATGAAAGATTATGATGATGTTCGCTATTGTGAGGATGAATTTTGGCATTTATGGGAAGAAAGCGTTCCTGTGAGTATTGAGGATATGCAAACGGCTCGTCGCTCAACACATCTTGACAACGAGAAACCGCCTACTCCATACGAACTTTATATGAAGGTGCTTATCGACACCTTTGGCAATATGGTCGAGGACAACTTCGAGCTTGACCCAACACGCTATGGCTTCCGTGACCTCAGCTATCAGCGTGACGCTGTCATCCAAGGCTATCAGACCATGATTAGGCATAATGGATGTTTCATAGCCGACGTGGTTGGTCTCGGAAAGACTCCTGTAGCCACGATGATAGCTAAAAGGTTTATCATTGAAAATGGCCGCTACACCCGCATCCTCGTCATAATGCCGCCAGCCATGCGTCATGAATGGGAAAGAACGTTCAAAAAGTTTGAAATAAGCAAATATGCCTGGTTTGTAACCAGTGGCAGTTTGGATAAGGTGGTTGATGGGCGTGACAATTACCGTTTGCCGAATGAGTACGACATGATTATCGTTGATGAGGCGCACAACTTCCGCAACGATGGCAATACCGGATACCAATATCTGCAGCGCATCTGTAAAGCCCCCCGTGCCAATCGAGGCCGCGTGGAAGGATTGAGAAAGAAAGTTTTGCTTCTTTCTGCTACTCCTTACAACAATACTCCTATGGATATCCGTAATCAGTTGCTGCTGTTTCAAGATGCACGCAACTGCACCATTGAAGGTCTGGGCGACATCACCGGCTCTTTCTCCGATTGGATAAGCAGATACAAGCAATTAATGCGCGATCGTGACACGTTGCCACACGATGTCTTTGTGAAAGCGGTTGATAAGATAATGGAGGAGGTGAGACATCGTGTACTTGAACCCATTATGGTTCGCCGTACTCGTAACAACATTCTCAACTATGATCCATATCGCATTGATATTGAGGAGCAGGGAATCAAATTTCCGAAGTTTGCATCAATTCGCGACCGACAATACAAGATGGATGACTATCTTGCCCATCTTTTTGGACGCACCATGCAGATATTAACAGATACACCGTCTGAAGATAATCCTAAAGGAACAGGTGTGCATTATGCACGCTATCGTGCCGTTGAGTTTTTCAGACCAGGAGTGCCATATAAAGGCAAACAAGGTAAACATGTGGCATTGCTGCTTACCGGTATTTTCCGCACCCACATGGTGAAACGTTTGGAAAGTAGTTTCGAGGCATTTAAGAAGTCCCTCCATACGTTCCTTAACATTACCACAGGCATGATTGACATGTTTACTGCTGACAAGGTGCTTATCGCCCCGGAATACAATGTGAAACAGCTTCAGGTGGAGAAAGAGATGGATTTGGACGATATTATTCAATACATTGAAAGTAAAGGTGTTGAGCGCAAAGACTTTGTCTATCATTCTGCCGATTTCCAGCCAATACTTCTTGATATGCTTCGGGAGGATGAAACTCAGCTTAAAGCACTATGTGACGAATGGGATGCGGTCGATTACGATCCCAAATTGGAACTGTTTGTCAATATGTTGCAAGGCGAGTTGTTCAATCCGCGGGAAAACAAGAATCATAAACTTGTCATCTTCAGCGAAAGCGTAGATACTGTAAATTGTCTCTATCGTACTATGACCGAGCGTCTTGGGCGTACAGATGTATTGCGCATTACCGCTAAAAACCGAGACCAGGAGCGTAAACGAATAGCCGCCAACTTCGACGCAAACTATAGTGAAAAACAATTGGACGAGTTTAATATAATTGTAACAAGCGATGTGCTAGCAGAAGGCGTAAACCTCCATCGTGCCAATGTCATCGTCAACTACGACTCGCCATGGAATGCAAGCCGTCTGATGCAGCGTAATGGACGTGTTAACCGAATCGGCTCAACATCTGATCTCATTTACAACTATATGTTCTACCCGTCTCAAGAGGGTGATAAGCAGATTCAACTCTACAGTAACGCGCTTATCAAACTCCAGGGATTCCATTCGGCACTTGGTGAGGATTCGCAGATTTATTCTCACGAAGAGATTGTCAAAGAGTTTGAATTGTTCAATAAAAATGTGCATGATGAAAATGACGACAAACTTGCTCTTATCCATGAGGTTAGCGAATTGCACAAGGATAATCCTGAACTATATGAACGCATAAAGAATCTGCCGCCGAAAAGCCGTTGTTTAAGGTCGGTCTCATATTGCGAAAACAATAACGATGGTTCCACATTGGTGTTTCTTGCATCAAAAGAAAGGGTGGATTACGTGCTGGTTGGAAGTGATGACGCACCTAATCGTTTGCCATTTATGGAAGCTGTAAAGAAACTTAAAGCTGCTCCTGATGAGCCCGGATTTCCTATCAGTGATATGGAGAAGCGGCATTTCATTCAGGTAAACCGTGCCATTGAGTTGTACAACCACATGCTTCAATCGCAAGACACGACAGTTTCTATGCGTATCAATTCACACGATAAA
>JAGCPD010000024.1 GCA_017645305.1 Bacteroidaceae bacterium
GTCATATCGTATTAAAGAAACAAAAAAATATATCAATATCAAGTAATGTATAACAAACTTTTTATACCTTTGCAGCACTCAGTCGGAGTGGTATACTTTTAGATTATTATTTGGTATACTTTTACGTTATCATTTACAAACTATTACATTGTGAATGAGAAGGATAGCATCATTTATATATATAAAGAGGGGACTTTTACATTTGATGGACGAGTGATTAAGCTTTCTTCTGCTGAGGGTTGGGACAAAACCTTTAATGGGGAGCTATATTGCGATCATAATGAATTAAACAGTTTCCTGACAGATAAAACGGAATCTTTCTATCTGGTAAAAGGTAGTGATTAATTGCCTCTTGTCTATGTGTAAACAACAACAAATAAAAACCATCTAACTTTAAATATAAAATATTGCTACTATTAGGGGGATTTCTGCGCCCCTTAATAGTAGCAATATCAGTCCTTAATACCTAATCTCGCCTTTTGCGGGAAAAAGTATTACAGTGCGTTGCTATGATTACACATTCAGGCTCCAGCTGAAGCCGTCCTTTGTATCCTTAACCTCGAACCCTAAAGCTGCCAGGTCGTCGCGTATCTTGTCGCTGAGGGCCCAGTTCTTCTCGACCTTAGCCTGCTGACGCTGCTCCAGCAACATGTTTACTACGGCACCGAAGGCATCCTCGCGGGCCTTGTTGCTATTGCCGGTATCTTCCTTCAGACCTAAGATATCGAAGGTAAAGGTGCGGAACAGCTGCAACAGTGCTTCTGCCACCTCGGGCTTGATGCTGGCCTTCTTGTCGATTAGGGTATTGATAACGCGGCAGGCGTCGAACAGGTTGCTGATAACGATGGGGGTGTTCAGGTCGTCGTTCATTGCCTCGTAGAGTTTCTCGCGCAACTCATCTACGTACTGCTGCTCGATCCAGGGCATTCCCTTTACCTTCTGACCTTCCTGCAGACGCTTCAGGTTCTTGTAACCTTCCATCAGTCGGGCAAAGCCTTTCTCGGAAGCCTTCAGGGCCTCGTTGCCGAAGTCCACTGTGCTGCGATAGTGAGCCTGTAAGATAAAGAAACGGATGGTCATGGGGCTGTAAGCCTGCTGCAACAGAGGATGGCTGCCATCGAAGAACTGTGGCAGGGTGATGAAGTTGTTGTACGACTTGCCCATCTTCTTTCCGTCGATGGTTATCATATTGTTGTGCATCCAGTAGTGAACCATCTGGTCGCCCTGACTGGCTACAGCCTGTGCAATCTCACACTCATGATGGGGGAAAATCAGATCCATGCCGCCACCGTGAATGTCAAAGTGGTTACCCAGGTACTTACGTCCCATAGCCGTACACTCGCAGTGCCACCCAGGGAAACCGTCGCTCCACTGGCTTTTCCAGCGCATGATATGCTCTGGCTGTGCAGCCTTCCACAGAGCAAAGTCGGCCTGATTTTTCTTCTCGCCCACTCCGGCTAACTCACGGCTTGCATCCTTGATGTTCTCCAAGTCTCGGCCCGACAGGATGCCGTACTTATGCTCTTTGTTATATTTCTCTACATCGAAATATACACTGCCGTTGCTCTCATAGGCGTAGCCGTTCTTCATGATTTGCTCCACCAGTTCCTGCTGCTCCATGATATGACCAGTAGCATGGGGCTCAATGCTGGGAGGCAGACAGTTCAGTGCCGCCATGGCATCGTGGAAGCGGTTTGTATAGTACTGAGCCACCTCCATAGGCTCCAACTGTTCCAGCCTGGCCTTCTTGGCAATCTTATCCTCACCCTCGTCGGCATCGTGCTCCAAGTGTCCCACATCCGTTATATTGCGAACGTAGCGCACCTTGTATCCAATATGCTGAAGGTAGCGGAAAAGGATGTCGAAGGTAATGGCGGGACGAGCGTGTCCCAGGTGTGCATCGCCATAGACAGTAGGTCCGCACACGTACATTCCCACTCTGCCAGGGGTAAGCGGACGGAAAAGTTCCTTTCGTCTGCTCAGTGTGTTATAAATGAATAATGATTGTTCCATACCTTATATGTATATTATACTTTCAAGGGTGCAAAGATAGTGCAAACCGAGCGAAATACAAAATAATTCATTTATTTTTATTTCCGAGGTACCGCCTATCTTCGAGGCGAAGGTCTCAAAGTTGCGAGTAAGTGAGCGATTTTCCGAATTTACACGAACCCAGCTGACTCGTGCCACGAACCTGTGTTCATGAAAAGACCCTAAAATTAGTTGAGCCGCCTCAAATGATCCGTTGAGGCGGCTCGATCGATCGTTTGAGGCGCCTCAAGTTTTTTGGAGGCTCGACGAAGTGATTGCTGATTAAACCGAGGCATCTCCAGGGCAAACCAACGAGGCTATAAAAATGAACCTATGGTTCGTGACGCAATTAACCTATGGTTCGTAAGGCAAATAACCCGGCTTCGTGAGCCCACGAACCTATGATGAAGTGAAGAATGGAGAATTTTCACTCTCAGGATTAACATTTTTGATATGTATTAGTGAAATTAAACAAAGAAAGGTAAAAAATAGATTGGCAAATTTGCCAATTAAAGGAAAGTTTGTAATTTTGCCATCGATTCCAAATCTGTGGCGACAACACATAAAATTCGGCTGAGATAATGAAAGACTCTACCTGTGCCAACAACAAGCTCCCTGGTTTCAAGTAGACCAATTTATTGCATCCCTGTTTGATAAATACTACAACGGGAACCCAGATAACATCTGGGGTGAAATTAACAGGCAAATGATAGTTAATCATTTAGGCTCAATCTTTTCTTTTTACTCTTTTGACAAGGAAACTGTTTCTAAGGAACGAGTCCGATTAGGAAAACGTATTCGTGAACTGCGCGAGGCAAAAGGAATGGATGCAAAGCATTTGGCTTTTTATGCAGACATAGATGCAGCAAATCTTTGTCGAATAGAAGCAGGAAAGTATTCTGTTGGACTCGACATTCTGACAAAGATAGGATACGCTTTGGATATGGAGATTGATTTTGTTGAACCCAAAAAGCAATAAATTTTATGGTAGATATAAATGATTTTACTCGCGAAATAACATGCGAGTACAAGGGAGAAGTATATTCTGTCCGTGATAACGGAGCAGTTATGAGACATCAAAGAGAAGGGCATAAAGCCAGAAAACTTGATGGAGTTTGGACATTTGGAACAAAGAGCAAGGATAATGGCTATATGTTGATTAATTCGCATAGAGTTCATTTAATCGTTGCAACGGCTTTCATCCCCGGAAACGAAGATGGGAAAATGGTTGTTGACCACAAGGATACCAACAGATGTAACAACAGAGTAGAAAATCTAAGGTGGCTTACTCGATTAGAGAATGTATTGCTCAACGAGGCAACCTTGAAAAGAGTAACCTATCTTTGTGGAGGAGACATAAATAAATTTATCAATAATCCCTCTTGTCTTCAAGACCTTTCGGGAGGTAATCAAGATATCTTGTGGATGCGAACTGTTTCTGCTGAAGAAGCAAGGAAAGCATGGGAGCACATATCAGCATGGGCTAAAAGACCGTCTTCCACATATAAAATGATGCAGAAGAAAGATAATCCAACTAAGGATTTTGATGAATGGTTAGAGTGCCACCATTTAGATAGCAATGTGTCAATAAATCACGAACAAGCACAGACTCTATCAACACATCATAAACAAGACAAAAACAATGATAGACATGAGTTTGGCCAGACTATAAATCCGTATTTAAGAGAAAGAACAAAAAGGGACATCTGGCAAATGGCTGAGACTCCAAACAATGATGTAATAGAATCCTTAACCAAAGGAGTATATCAGACTAATTTTAATGAGAAACTTGAATTTCCGCTCTGTCCTGATAGTGACATTTCAAATGGACTTGAAAAATATGCCCAAAAAGTTCATATAGGAGATGTCATCGCTCGTAATGAAAATGGAGGCGAGTATATTATTAAAGACCTTGGATGGACATGGGAATGGGATGCAATTCAGGTTGTATTAAAAGGCTCCAGATTCAAGCCATGTATCCATATTAAATATGAAGATGGGAAATTCATACATAGTGAAGGGGAATATAAAAACTGGCTTAGATTTTGTGATTCTCCGAATGTTCTTCAATGTGGTGCCAGTACATTGTTTTCATTCCCTGCGTGTCCTAAAGAAGGTAACTTTACTCTAGAAGAATATGCTGATATTCTGCAAAAAGGAACATTATTCAATACGTGTATATATAGCAAAGGGTATGTATATGACAGGGAGATAACAAAAACCCAAGACGGAAAACCTATGCTTTACGTTGGTGTAAAAATAAAGGATTCCTTGAAGGGGTTCGGAGACACATATATAATTATTGAAAATGGAAAGATTATCCATCAAATAGGCAACACATATTTTAGTGAGAAATTCCCAGAAAGAGCTTTCTGTAAAATGAGAGGTCAATATTGGAATGACGAAGAAGAAATAATTGATGATTATTGCTAATGCACAAGAGACATATCATGTCATCAAGAACTTATACTTAGTAAAAATTCCTCCGCTATTCTTTATGAACAGCGGAGGGATGAATATTAATTATAAAATCTTACGCTTTTGAATCAGGCTCTTTTATTACTTCCCAATGACCACCTTTGTCGCCACCCACACGGCGGATAATGTTCTCCTTCTTCAGGTTTTTAATGTGGTAGTTTACGCCATCGCGAGTTATTCCACACGCAGCTGCAAGTTCTTCTATAGAGATTTCTGAATTTGCTTTCATCATCTCCCTTATTTTCTGTGTAGTTTTCTGTGTAGTTTTCTGTGTAGTTTTCTCCGAACTTACATGGTTTTTCTCCGTAGTTTTCTCCGTAGTAGATTTAATACCACACCCTGTATGAGATGGTATGTAAATAAGGAATGTCAGACGGTCTTCTGTTGTCTCAAAAGTTGCGCGAGGTGATCCATTTGCTGCAAGCTTCTCCTGAATGGTGGGTACACCTGTTGAACGGCCTTCTGTTAAATCAAGCTCTTTTAGGAAATCTCCAAGACGGCGGTTGCGATAACGACGGCTTTTAAGTATATCTCCCTTCTTAATTGCAGACATGGGAATACTGCGATCTGGACCAGGACAATTCAGAATCGAAATTCCATCAGGTTCAATAGTGATTTCCACAGGTTCGTGCTGTAGATAATCTCTGTGATATAACGAATTAACCACAGCTTCCTCTAAGGCATCGTATGGATAGTTCCAAAAACGGATTGCTTCTTGCTGACCAGACACTTTCTGAACAGTTTCGAACAGAA
This sequence comes from Bacteroidaceae bacterium, assembly GCA_017645305.1. Classification (GTDB taxonomy): domain Bacteria; phylum Bacteroidota; class Bacteroidia; order Bacteroidales; family Bacteroidaceae; genus Physcousia. The sequence goes on from JAGCPD010000024.1 coordinate 5,263, forward strand.
TATTTGTGTCCAGGAAATCCATAGTCTGTTTGATAATTTGCGGAATACTACCTTTGAATGTCTTCTCTGTGAAGTTACGTGGATTCTTGATTTTTCCTTCAGGGAATACAACAACCTCAACTTGGGTATAAGGGAAGAACTTCTCCGGGTGTTCGCAGAACATCATGGCAGCAACGTTCTTTATCATGCGATTCTCTGTTGGACCGGCCATCAGTTCCATCTGGTCTAACGTTACCGCCAAAGGCTGGGTGAAGAGTGACGCTTCCAACTTACTGCCAACAGCAGCCAAGTAGTCGCGTAGCAGAACCATTGAGATGTCGCTTTCTTTAATATCGGGATTTGGACGCTCGTCAAAAGGAATACGATTAGCCATGTCCCTCAGTTCATCAAGCACTTCGCCTTTTGCTTCAATACTGCTTGAACCACTGCGGACATAATATTTCAATTTTTTTAATTTCGTCGTCACGTCAACAGGAACAGCATAAGGACGATTCACACCTGAAGGAGCCCAAATCACAAGCACAGGTTTTTCGTCCACCTCTTCAACAGATGTCCTTGGTAAGTAGAATGGGTCGAACATATTATTGAAGCCTACCATTTGTTTTAAAATCCCATCCAGTGCTTCTATGTTGATACCTGTTACGGGACGCTTTGCAAGACCGTTTTCATCTTGTTCTACACCCACGAGAATATATCCACCTCCGAGATTGTCAAGGTCGTTGGCAAAAGCACAAATGCTATGGTATATGTCAGCGGGATTCCATCCCTTCTTGAACTCTATTCTGTCGCCTTCAATCTTGCGTTTGTTCAATAGGTCTGTTATATTAATGGGTAATGCCATGATTCTTATCATTTTCATTTTGACTACAAAGGTACGAAAAAAAGATTGTAGTTGATAGATGGAAGTTTGTATTTTTGCAGAAATAAAGAACGTTATGGCAAACATAATGATTATAAAGGGGGAGTTTGAGAAGATTAAAGATTAGGGATTATAGTCAGGTGTGTCAACTAAAACAGCACGGCTTTCAGGATTGTGTCTATCGATTCAGTATGACAATTTCAAAAGCGTCTATTGTTTCAGCTAATGAAGAGAAAAACTGTCTAGTGAAATTTGGAAAAATCAAGCAAAAAATGGGAAAAAAAATCACTTAAGTGTTTTGTCAAAAACAGTTAAGTATTTTTAGTGTAACACTTAACTGTTTTGAGAGAAATACTTAAGTGTTTCTAAAACGGGTATTTCTGCCGAAAAGAAACGTACTAGATTCCTGTGGCGGCAAGACATGAAACGAACTGAAATTCAGAAAGATACACACAATACAAAGCGAATTGTCTCAAGGGTAAGGCAATTTAAAAGGAAATCCATTGCGCTTCACTATTACCAATGGCATCACAATGTGCATCTATACAGGAATGGACAGATAGCAACTGCAAAATTGCTCATTTTAATGAGCACTTTTTGTAGTTTTCTGCTCTTTTTGATGAGCACTTTTGTTGGTTTTCTGCTCTTTTTGATGAGCAATTAGCTTGTCGTTACAGTATCTCTCTTGCAATTCAAGCGCAGGCTTCGGTGTCGGCAAGGGCGTAGTGATGGTTCTTCATGCAAAAGCCGCAGAATCATGTGATATGGATGGGATATAGCTACGATATACCTTGGATATAGCTACGATATACCTACGATATAGCTAGGAATGAAAAGTGAAAGAGTGAAAAGTGAAAGAGTGAAAAGTGAAAAATGTAAGTTAGTTACGAATGTGGTTCGCTGTCACAATCTGGTCTATGGCCTGGCTCACAACAGAGCGGGGACAGCCCACATTCATGCGCATATATCCCTTTCCGCCCGGACCGAACATGGCACCTGAGTTGAGACCTATCTTGGCTTTTGCGGCAAAGAAATCATCCAACTCTTCCTGTGTCTTATAGCCTAAGCCCCGGCAATCCAGAAAGACAAGGAAGCTGGCCTGCGGGCGTATGGGGACAATTTGCGGGCATTCTTTCTGCAGGCGTTCACAGAGCAGGTCTATGTTGCCTTGCACATACTCCAGCATCTGGGTCTTCCACTCCAAACCCTGTGGGCTGTAGCATGCCGCTACGCAGTCGTAGGCAAAGACATTGCCAAGGTCGAAGTCGTTCCCCTCGATATACGTGAAGAACTTCCTGCGTTTCTTGGGCTCATATACAATGGCCTGCGAAGCCACTATGCCGGGCATGTTGAATGTCTTGCTGGGTGCCTGCAAGGTGATGCTGTTCTGGCGGGCCTCCTCGCTTACGCTGGCAAAGGGAATATGACGGCGGCCGCCAAGGAGCATATCGCAGTGAATCTCGTCGCTCACCACCAGAACGCCTTCCTCGGCACAGATATGGGCTACTTCCTGTAGCTGTTCACGCGTCCAGCAGATGCCGGCAGGGTTGTGAGGATTGCAGAGAATCATCATGCGGCAACCCTTGATGTCGCGGCGCAGGCTTTCCATATCCATTGTAAAGCTGTCTTTGGTACGTAACAGCGAGTTGAAGACAATCTCTCTTTCGCTATGCTCCGGCACAATACGGAAGGGATGATAGACGGGTTCCTGAATGAGAATCTTGTCGCCCTTGTTGGTAAAGCACTGTACGCAAAGATAGATGCCGCAGACTACACCGGGGATATAGGCAACCTCCTCGCGCTTTACTTCCATGCCAAATTGCTCAAGGTTCCATCGGCAGATGCTGTTCCAATAGTCATCGTGGCTGCAGGTATAGCCCAAAATGCCTTGCTTCAGGCGCTGCTGCATGGCTTCCAGAACAAAGGGTGGGGTGCGGAAGTCCATATCGGCCACCCACATGGGAATGACATCCTTATGGCCGCAGCACCATTCCACCTTGTCGTACTTCATACAATCAGTACCAATACGGGGCACTATTTCTGAGAAATCATAATTCATAATTCATAATTTACAATTTACAATTAACGGTTAGCGGTTAGTGGTTTAGACTTTAGACTTTAGGCGTTAGACTTTAGTAATGATAACAAAAACCGTTTTAGACTTTAGACGCTAGACTTTAGACGCTAGTAATGATAGCAGTTAGCGAGGGGGCTTTGGGCAGGTTTTATTTGTTGTTCTTGTTATAGTAATCACAACCTGCCTGTACGTTCTTCAGGAGTGCCTTGCTTGAGATTGTAGCCCCCGTAACGGCATCAACTTTGGCTTTGGCGGCCGTCTTAACATCCATGCCTTCCCATTTGGGCAGCATCTGCTTTTTAATCATGGCCCAGTATTTGGGGGTCTCTCCGTTGCGTAAAGGCTTTACCTTTTCTATCTTGCCGTCTTTGATGTAAATCTTAACAGGAACCACATCGGTATAGCCTTTTACTTTGGGACAGAGCGTGGTGGTGTTGACAACCGTCATGCCCTGCTCTTCTGAAATGGGGGAGTCCTGCACAAAGCTCATGAGGGCAAGTGCCAGGAGGGGCATAATAAACATTTTTTTCTTCATTATCTTTTTCTTAATATTTCTGCAATGCGGCCCATCTGATTAGGAATACGGATGTGCTGCGGGCACTTGGGAAGGCACGCTTCACAGTCGGTACACTTAGTGGCCCATTGCTTTTTGTTCAGTCCTTTTTGGAATATCTTATTAACATCTGCAAGTCGTTGCTGATAATCGGGAGCAGTCTTATCGGGGAGCGGCAGGACTCCATCTGTTACGGCCTTGTTGTAAAGCGCGAAGTTCTCCGGTATGTTCAGTCCGAATCCGCACGGCATACAGTACTTGCAGTAGGTACATGGGATGACGGGCACACCATTCATCTTGTCGGCAATCTTGGCCATGAGCGTATTCTCGCTTTCTGAACAGGCGTCAAGGGGTGCAAAAGTGCCTACATTCTCCTGCAGTACCTCCATAGAGGTCATACCAGAAAGAACGGTCAGTACATTGGGATGCGAACCTACCCAGCGGAAGGCCCATCGTGCAGGTGAATCGGACGGGCGAACCTCCATCATCATATTTTGTACATCTTCTGGCACTTTAGCCAGGCGGCCACCCAGCAGTGGCTCCATGATAACGCACTGAATGCCTGCTTTCTCGAGTTTATTATACAGGTACTCGGCATCTGTGTTGCCTCTGCGGGCATCAGCATGTCGCCAGTCTATGTAGTTCATCTGAATCTGAACGAAGTCCCATTCAAAATCATCGTTGTTATCTATAAGATAGTCAAAGGTCTCTACACTGCCGTGGAAGGAGAAGCCTAAGTTGCGAATGCGGCCAGCCTTTCGCTCTTGCTGTACGAATTCCATGATGCCGCTGTCCTCAAAACGGGCTTTGAAATCATCCGTCCCTTTACCGCCTACGTTGTGAAGCAGGTAGTAGTCGATGTAATCAACCTTCAGCAATTCCATGGAGCGCTGGTACATCTTCTTGGCACTCTCGAGATTCCACTGGTCGCGGCCAAAGTTAGAAAGCTTCGTGGCCACAAAGTATTTGTCACGCGGATGACGGGAGAGTGCGATGCCTGTAGCCTCCTCGGAATGCCCGCCATGATAGATGGGAGCCGTGTCGAAATAGTTTACGCCATGAGCCAACGCATAGTCAATCTCCTGATTCACCATATCTTGGTTGATAGCGCGATTGTTGGTAGGAAGGCGCATCATACCATATCCCAACAGTGATACCTTATCGCCTGTTCTGCGATTTTCGCGAATAGTCATCTTTGCTGGGTCTGCCTGTTCTTCTGGTTTGCCAAAGGCTCCCAACGGCGACATAGCCATGATTCCCACTGCTGATGCGCCACCCCATCCTAATCTTTTGAGGAAGTCGCGGCGACTTCTGTTCTGTCTGTTCTCTGCCATACTGTTCAGTAAGTTAATGAATGATTTATGCTGCTTTTAACATTTTTCGGATGTCTTCTATAATGGTGAAAAGGTCCTCTACCGTCTCTGCCCTAAGCATACGGATCCGTGTCTCGCGAAAGTTAGGGATGCCCTTGAAGATGGGTGTGGCAGCCAGATGCCGACGTATATGCAGGATGCCTCTGTACTCATCTATACGCTCCACAGAAGTAAGAACCTGCTGTTTGAGGATATCTATTTTCTCGTCGAGAGAAAGTGGCATCTGAGGGTGTGCTATCTCGTGGAAAATCCAAGGGCGTCCAAAAGTTGCCCTGCCTATCATGACGGCATCCACACCATAGCGTTCAAAGCACTCGCGGGCTTGCTCTGCTGTGGTGATATCCCCGTTTCCTATGATAGGGATGTGCATACGGGGATTCTCTTTCACGGCTCCTATGAGTGTCCAATTAGCCTGGCCTGTGTACATCTGAGAACGCGTCCTTCCGTGTAGGGTAAGTGCCTGAATGCCACAGTCCTGAAGACGTTCTGCAAGATCTACGATAAACGGAGTGCCCGAAGGTAAGTAGAGTGATTTCTCGTCCCAGGCCAGACGTGTCTTGACTGTAACTGGTGTATCAGGCACGGCCTCTACTACAGCGCGGGTGATATCCAGGAGCGTAGGGACATTTTGCAACATACCGCTTCCGGCTCCCTTTCCTGCCACTTTCTTAACGGGACAGCCGAAATTGAGGTCCAGTACATCTGGATGAGCTTGGGCGACGACAATTTTGGCAGCTTCACGAACAGAATCCACATCGCGACCATAAATCTGAATGGCAACGGGCCGTTCATCAGGGCATACCTGCAGCTTCTGCAAACTCTTGTTAACCAGACGTATGAGTGCATCGCTGGAAACAAACTCGGAATACACCATAGCTGCTCCCATCTGCCGACAAAGCAGGCGAAAGCCTATGTCTGTGACATCCTCCATAGGTGCCAATAAGACGGGGCGTTCTCCAAGATTAACGTTTCCTATTTTCAATGCGGTTAGCGGTTAATGGTTAGTGGTTAGCGGAACCTTGCTATTATGACAGTTTTTTGCATTCAAAGTTTAATGTTCAATGCTCTTAAAAGCTAAGGCGTAAAGCTTCATCTGCTTGAGCATAGCCAACAGCCCGTTGCTTCGTGTGGGAGAAAGATGCTCGCGGAGACCGATTTTCCCGATAAAGTAAAGGTCGGCATCCAGAATCTCCTGCGGGGTATGGTCGCTCAGCACACGAATGAGCAAAGCTACTATTCCTTTTACTATCAGGGCATCGCTCTCTGCCTGAAAGTGAAGAAGGCCGTCCTGCATGTCAGCTTGCAGCCAGACACGGCTCTGGCATCCGTCTATCAGGTTCTGTTCCGTCTTATATTTATTGTCGAGAGGAGGCTGTTCGCTACCCAGGTCAATAAGCAACTGGTAGCGGTCCATCCAATCGTCGAAATCGGCAAACTCCTGAATAATCTCGTCTTGTATTTCGTTAATTGTCATAGTTCCTCGTTATAAATAAGTTGTGTGAGCGTCTGCCCGACAGCTTCCAGTACGTTGGGGTCTATATTCTCTGGCGTATCATTGACGGTGTGCCAGGTGGGACCGAAGCTGCTTGGGCCGTCTGTAAAATAAGGCACAATGTCAAGGCAGGGAACACGGGCAATACGGTTTACGTTTACGTGGTCATCCATCAGATAACCGCCTTCCCTGTTCAAGGGGAAATAATGTCCGTATCCCAACTGGTTGGCTAAATGCCAAATCAGATTCACAACAGGTTGTGCATATTCCAGACTTACCTTTTCACAGGCGAATACGCTTCCTCTGCCGCCAACCATATCAAGCAATATACCATAGCGGGCATGATAGCCTTCTTCGCGGGCACGTTCTGCCCAGAATTTTGACCCCAAGCACCAGGTATGGCTGGTAGATTCTTCCGTCTCTGCCCACTGGGGGGTTCCCAAATCCTCGGCATCAAAGCAAATAAAGTCAATACCCAGCTTTACAGACTTTTCTTGTAACAGACGGCAAATCTCCATCATCATCGCTACACCGCTGGCACCATCGTTGGCAGCCAGAACAGGCTTACGGTGGTTCCTTTCGTTTTCGTCGTTATCGGCCCAGGGACGACTGTCCCAATGGGCACAGATAAGAATACGGTCAGGATTATCCGGGTTTATCTTGGCAATGATATTGCAGGCGGGGACTACGGAACCGTCCCACAGGGTAACATCAGCCTGTTGCTCCTCGACTATGGTGCCAAAACGCTTAAACTGCTCTACAAGGTACTGACGACATAGACCCGCTTCTTTGGAACCCGTTACGCGAGGGCCAAATCCGCACTGATCCTGGATGTATTTCATACAGGAGTCCGTATTGAAAGTAGGACAAGGGGCTAAAGCAATGGTATCGGCCCCTCTGCTATTACTCTTGGTATTTCCGCCACAGGCAGAAAGTAAACAAGCCATAATGGCTAACAGAACGTATCTCATTTTTCCTTTTCTTATTTTCTTTTTATCTGTTCCATTACGCGAAGGAAGTTTCCTCCCCATATCATTTGAATCTGCTCCTCGGAGTAGCGTTCATGTAGAAGACGGCGGGTGAAGTTAATGATTTCTGATGCATTGGCCATACCGGGGATGCCTCCGTCGCCGTCAAAGTCTGTCCCAATGCCCACATGCTCAACCCCCATGATATTGACCATGTGATTGAGATGTTCTACTGCATCAAGAATCGTAGCTTTTCCATCGGTGCGCAGGAACCCGTTGTACATGGTAACCTGTGCTACACCATCCTTCCGGGCCAGCGCTTTCATTTGCTGGTCAGTGAGATTACGGGGATGATCGCAAAGTGCGCGGGCACTGCTATGGCTACAGACGATGGGCTTCTGGCTTACCTCGAGAGCATCATAGAAACTGGATTCGGCCGCATGGCTCAAATCGACCATAATACCCAAACGGTTCATCTCCTGAACAACTTTTTCTCCAAATGTGCTCAGCCCGCCATGTTCGGCATTTCCCTTGGCAGAGTCGCAGATATCATTGTCGCCATTGTGACAGAGTGTCATATAGACGATGCCCCTTTTTGCAAAGTGTTCCAAAAGTTTGATATCCTTACCTATGGCGTAGCCATTCTCTATTCCCAACATGATAGCTTTCTTGCCAGAACGTTTAAGGCGTGCAATATCGGCGGGGGAATAGGCAATGTCAACATCCGTACAGTTGGCTGCCACCATTTCTTCAATCTGTGTAAGAATGCGGTTGGCCTTTGCCGTTGCCGCCAGAAGCGATTCCTCGTCACGTGCGCCTTGCTTTAGGTAAGCCACCATGATAGAAGCATCTAAGAAGCCCTCCCTCATTTTGGGAAGGTCCACCAGTACCTTGTCGGTTCTGCGTGCAAACATATCGGCAGTGAAACCTTCAGAGAAGAACATCGGGGTATCGCAATGACTGTCGAGTGTAATAATACGGCTATGGATTTGTTTTGCCTTTGCAAAGGATGCTGACTCGGAAACAAGCCATTCAAAAAGCGGCATCATGCAGCGTTCCCCTCGTGTGATGAAGCATTCGGGATGCCACTGAACACCTATGATGCTTTTGAATTCGCAGCTCTCTACAGCTTCTATCACGCCATCTGGTGCCTTTGCCGAAATACCGCAAAGCGAACCGGTTGTGCGCACGGCCTGATGGTGGAAGGAATTGACAGGCAAGCCTTTTTCTACAGCTTGTGGGAAAAGACGAGCCAGGGTGCTCCCAGCCTCCAATAGAACAGAGTGGGAAGCGTAGGCACGGTCCAAATCCTGATTGTGCTTTATAAGCGGAGCCTCAGAATACTGTGTGTTTAGATCCTGATAAAGAGTCCCGCCAAGTGCTGCTACCAAAGCCTGAATGCCCCTGCAAATACCAAGCATGGGAATCTGCCGGTTATAGGCTTCGCGCACAAGAAGAAGTTCCGTCTCATCGCGTTGCGGACAGATGCCGTGTAAGCCTGGTATGGGTTCTTCTCCCAATAGGAGCGGATTTATGTCACCTCCTCCAGAGAGCAGAATACCATCTACTTTGTCGAGGGTCTGACATAGGGCTTCTGCATCACTATATGGCGGAAGCACAAAGGGAATACCTCCGGCCTGAAGAACAGACTCGTAGTAGCCTTGGGCCAACTCACATCCTTTGGCACCAAAATTACCGGTAATGCCTATTATAGGACGTACTGTTTGCATAGTATGTTAATCCTCGTCCAGAGATACAGGCTTTGTCTCCTCGCGTTGTAAGCCGATGGGGACTTCTTTCTTGATGCTTTGCTTTAGTGAGATCAGTGTCTCGGTAGAAACAACGCCGGCAATTTCCTGCAGACGATTGTTCAGCAGTTCCATCAGGTGGGCATTGTCGCGGGCATAAAGCTTGATAAGCATGGTATATGGACCTGTAGTAAAATGGCACTCTACGATTTCAGGAATCTTCAGGAATTCCTGAACAACCCCCTTATACATGGAACCCTTTTCGAGTGTAATACCAACATAGGTGCATGTATTATATCCTAAACTGGAAGGATTCACATGATATCCCGAACCTACAATAACGCCCATATCAATCAGACGCTGTACGCGTTGGTGGATAGCTGCCCTGCTTACACCGCACTCTGCTGCCACGTCCTTAAAAGGGATTCTGGCATTACAAGATATAATCTCTAGGATTTTCTTGTCAAGATTGTCTATTTTTTCCATATAACAATGTTTGTTGGTTTGTGTTATTTTGATAGCAAAAATACGACAATTATATAATTGACGAAAGTATATTGACAAAAAAAAGACACCAAATGGTGATTTTGGTGTCTTTTTGCTTGTCGATAGATGTTTTATTTCACAATCTCCAGTAACTCAACGGTAAATATCAGGGTAGAGAAGGGAGGAATCTTTTGTTGCTCTCTGTCACCATAAGCCAGTTCCTGAGGAATGTATAACATCCACTTACTACCTACAGGCATCATGGTTAAAGCCTCGGTCCATCCTTTGATAACCTGGTTGGCAGGGAAGGTGGTGGGCTTGTTACGCTTATAGGAGCTGTCAAACTCTGTACCATCGATAAGATGGCCTTCATAGTGTACCTTTACCTTGTCAGTAGCCTGTGGAATATCACCGGTTCCCTTAGTGAGAATCTTGTACTGAAGTCCGCTGGCGGTAGTCTGGATACTGTCGGCCTTGGCGTTCTTCTTCAGGAATTCCTCTCCGGCAATGCGGTTGGCTCCGTACTTCTTCTCCATATTTACCTTGTGATAATATTCCATCTGCTTCTTAACGACAGACTGTACACTGTCCATGCTAATTGCCATGTTAGACTGTGTAACGCCATCCTGAAATCCCTGAATGAAGAGGGCTTTGTTCAGAAGGTCAACACTATCGTTAATTTGCTTGTTTGCCTGAGCAATAATCTGGTTCTCGACCTGAGAACGAATTTCAATACCAGCCAAACGGGCTTTCTCTTTCTTGTCAGCCTCTGTGAGTTCTGTTTTCTGGAAGCCCTCTATGAAATCGGAAAGATAAGCCGTATCAATGCCCATGCGCTGTACCAGATAGGTGGTTAGGCCGTTAGAGTTGGCTTTGCCAAACAGATAGCTAAAGGTATCTATAGCCACGGTATCAACAACTTCAACAGGCTCTTTGGCAGCTTTCTTGTTTGACTTCTTCTTGCTTGCGGCAGATATACCTAAAGTCAGAAGAGCACAAAGAGAAAAAAGAAAAAACTTTTTCATTTTTCAGATTTCAAATTACTTCTCGATGCCAACCAGTTCAATTTTGAAAATCAGGCAAGAGAAGGGCTTAATCTTATTGGTCTCACGCTCTCCGTAAGCCTGCTCCTGAGGAATGTAAACCATCCAAGTAGAACCTACAGGCATGTGAGTAAGAGCCTCTGTCCATCCTGGGATAACCTGGTTGCAGCGGAAAGTTGTGGGCTCGCCACGCTGATAGCTACTGTCAAATATAGTATCGTTAATGAGTTTACCTTCGTAATTTACTTTTACACGGCTGGTATCTGCGGGAATCTCGCCTGTACCTTCGGTAAGAACCTCATAGTAAACACCCTTGTCCAGCTTCTTGATACCATCCTTTTGGGCAATCTTCTTCATGAAGTCCTGGCAAGCCTTCTTGTTCTCGCCATACAATTTCTCCATCTGCGCAGTCTTAATGCTCTGCATCTTAGTTTCACGAGTTGTGCTGGCCTCTTCAATAGACATCAAGCCACCCTTGCCGGTAGTACCAGCGATGAAACCTGCCATAAGGTTCTTCAGGCTGATAGTCTGAGTGCTGTCCTCACCGAAAATCTCGTAGTTGATGCCCTTAACCCATTGCTGGCTAATCATTTGGCCAATGCGAAGACCAGCGTAGTAAGCTGTTTTCTTTTTGTCGTCACCTGCATTTGCACCTTCGTTCAAACCTTTAACAAACTCATCGATGTAAGCAGTATCAACGCCCTCGCGCTGTACCAGATACTCCTTCAATCCCTGAGTCTGAGACATTCCGAATGCGTAGCTCAAGGTATCCACGTCAGTTTTCAAATTAGCCTTAGGGGTTCCATTACCACAAGAGGCCATGATGGCAGCCAGAACAACGGCTGCAAGAATAGAAATCTTTTTCATTTTGTTTGTTTTTATTATGTTAATGTTTTTTCGTTATTTCGTTACAACTTACAGAACTTTAATCAGTTCAACATCAAAAACAAGTGTGCTATAGGGAGGAATCTGAGCTCCTGCTCCACGCTCACCATAGGCCAGCAGATAAGGGATGTGGAAGCGGAACTTAGAGCCTTCTTTCATCAGTTGAACGCCTTCTGTCCAACCAGGGATTACCTGATTCAGTCCGAAGTCTGCTGGTTCGCCACGTTGGTAGCTGCTGTCGAAAACGGTTCCGTCCAACAGACGACCCTCGTAATGACAACGTACGGTATCAGTAGCCTTGGGACTCTTTCCTGTACCTTCTGAAAGCACTTCGTATTGCAGGCCACTCTTGGTCTGTGTCACACCCTCGCGTTTCGCATTCTGCTCCAGATACACCTTACCTTCTGCAATGGCTGTCTGGGCTTGTTCCTTCTCTTTCTTTTGGAAATACTCGTTCAGCATAGCTTGAGCCTCTCGACTGCTGATGGCAGTTTCCTTGCCAGACATTACATCGCTGATGCTCTTTGTGAAATCTTCAATGCTGAAATCCTCAATGTTCATACTCTTGAGCTGTTGGCCGATACCAAGGCCCAAAGCATAGCTAATTTTGTTCATTATTTGAATATAAATATCATTTTGCGGCGCAAAATTAATACATTTTATTTATCTAAATGGCAATCATTACATTTTTTTTGTTATTTTTGCACATTATTATTATAATAGTCTTGGTATTATGAAAGTTGTTGTATTAACAGGTGCCGGTATGAGCGCCGAGAGTGGTGTGAGTACATTCCGTGACAGTGATGGATTGTGGGAACAATATAATGTGGAAGACGTGGCGACTCCTGAAGGGTGGGCACGTAATCCGCAGATGGTAACAGAATTTTATAACAACTTGCGTACTCAGATTATACAAAAGGAGCCTTGTCTGGGTCACCGGTTGGTGGCAGAACTGGAAAAACAATACGATGTAACGGTGGTTACCCAGAATGTGGATGATTTGCATGAGCGTGCCGGCAGTACCAAGGTTATCCATCTGCATGGTGAGCTTATGAAGGTTACCAGCAGCAGAAATCCTAATGACCCGCGTTACATTCGGACCTTGGATAATGACCATCTTGTTGTTAAGATGGGCGATTGTGCCGAGGACGGCAGTCAATTACGTCCTTTCATTGTGTGGTTTGGCGAACCTGTTCCAGAGATAGAGCGGGCAGCTATGGAATGTATGAAGGCCGATATCTTTATTATCATAGGTACCAGCCTGAATGTATATCCTGCCGCCGGACTTACACAATATGTGCCTGATACGGCACCCATTTATCTGATAGACCCCAAGCCTGTGCAGTGGAATGCCGACAGGAATTTCCGCCATATTCTGAAAGGTGCCAGTGAAGGTATGCAGGAACTGACGAAGGAGCTAATGAATGTTGTGAAGAAATAATTGCAGATAAGATACATGACAAATAACAGTTCAGCAAGCAGGGAAAGCGCAGAGCAGAAAAACAGGATGGTTCACATCCGTTGTAGAAATATAGGCGAGACCATTACAATTCCGTTTGGCAGCACGCTATTTGAAGCATTTGAAGCAGCGGCTTTCGAGATGCCCTTCGGTCCTGTTTGTGCCTACGTCAACAACAGGGTGCAGGGTATGAATTACCGGTTCTATAACAACAAGGATGTGCAGTTCCTGAGTATGCATAATCCCAGCGGAATGCGCACCTATACCAGAACCTTGTTTTTTGTGTTGGCAAAGGCCGTTGAGGATCTCTTTCCGCAAGGACAGCTGATAATTGGTGCCCCCGCCAGTCACGGTTATTACTGCGAATTGCGCATAGGGCGAGATGTACAGGAATCAGATGTGACACATATCAGCTGTCGGATGCAGGAAATTATAGATGCCAATATGCCCATCCACCGTATCCAATGCCCCATAGAGGATGCTATTGCGCTGTTCCAGCGACGAGGCATGACCAGTAAGGTTCAGCTGTTGGAGAGTCAAGACAATCTATATACTTACTATTATAAACTGGATACAAGCATAGACTACTTTTACGGACCATTGCTGACCCGTACTGGCATGCTGCATCTCTTTGGCTTGATGCCATATTTTGACGGTCTTTTGTTGCGTATTCCCAGTGAGAAGGATCCTTCGGTTCTGGAAGCTTATGTAGAGCAGAAAAAGATGCTGGGTGTAATACGTGAGCACCATCAGTGGCAGGATATCTTGGGTGTACGTACCGTGGGGGAATTCAACAAGGCAATCTTAGCAGGACGGGCTACTGACCTGATTAATGTGAGTGAAGCACTTCAGGCCAAGAAACTTTCTGATATAGCAGACGATATTACTCGGCGCAAAGCCCGTCTGGTGCTTATCGCAGGTCCCAGCAGTAGTGGAAAGACAACAACGGCGAAGCGTTTGGCCATTCTGATGATGGCGTGTGGACTGCGTCCCTATACCCTCAGTACAGATGATTATTTTGTGAACCGTGTTGACACACCTAAGGATGAGAACGGTGAGTATGATTTCGAATGTATCGGAGCATTAGATACGGCACTTTTTAATCAGCAGATGACTGCCATTTTGCGTGGCGAGGAGGTGGAAGTGCCCAGATACGACTTTCCTACGGGCCGTCGTGTGTATGAAGGAAGAAAGCTTCGCATAGGACCGGAAGAGATTATCATCCTTGAAGGCAATCATGCACTGAACCCCATTCTTACACAGCAGATTCCCGAGGAGCAGAAATACCGTATGTACGTTTCTGCGCTTACCACCATTCAGTTGGATGACCATAATCATATTCCTACTGTTGACATTCGTTTGGTACGCCGTATTCTTCGTGACTACCGCTATCGTGGCTATTCGGCATTAGAAACCATCAAGCGCTGTCCCAGTGTGAAAGCCGGTGAGGAGAAGTGGATTTTTCCCTATCAGGAATTGGCAGATGCCACTTTCAACAGTGCTCTTCTTTATGAACTGGGCGTTATACGCGACAGGGTGATGCCCCTTTTGGAGCAGGTTCCCGAACGTGTCGTGGAGTATGCCGAGGCTACCCGTTTGCGTAAATTCCTGATGTATTTCCGAGCCGTTCCCGGTGACGAGGTTCCGCCAACCTCACTATTGCGCGAGTTTGCCGGCGGCAGTTCATTCAAGTATTAATCATTGAGCATTAAATATACAACCAATCCATTATGACAAAAAGAACTTTAGTGTTATCAGCATTGCTTTTCCTGTTTGCAGGTTCGGTCTTGGCACAGACGGTAGAGCGCAGTTTTTATATCGATTTCGGTCAGAACAATGTTACTAACCAAGGGTATCTTACCAATACGGATGCCAATGGCAATAAGTGGAACAACCTGCATGGGAAGGGAACAGCAGCACCAGATAAGGCATATGCTTTGACAAAGATTGACCTTGCGAGTGCCGATGGTGCCGCCTCTGACATAAAACTGGAGACGGGAACCACATTCTCCACCAATGGCTACAGCAACGGAGGCTTACAGTCGCCTAAGAAGACTTTGTTGGGCGACCTTGCCATAGAGTCTGCTACGCAAGACTATTTTTTTATGGAAGGTTCGCAGGACTATGGCGTGCTGCACTTTACCGGTCTGAATCCGGAGAAGGCCTATAGGTTCCACAGCTTCGGAAGCCGTACTTCTGACGATGCGCGTGTAGCATGGTTCACTTTTGGCGGCGAGAATGTTTGGACGGGTGAAATGCAGATGGGCGGTTCCAAAATAGGCGACGGTGGCTATAACGGAAACAACAACAAGATTCTTGTCTCTGATCCTGTCTTCCCCGACCGCGACGGAAACATAGACCTGACTATCTGCAAGAAGACAAAAGGGGCTATGGTATATTTGAATTGCATGAAGATAGAGGAACTTTCGGGTTTGGAACGTCCCAACCAGAAACTGACCTTGGCTCAGAAGTTCTATATCGACTTTGGCGAAACAAGTAACACTACCCGTGGCCGTCAGACATCCGCAAAAGACAAGAACGGCAATTACTGGACAAACCTATCGTCGGGCAGCAGTTCCAGCAACGCCATCTCTGCCAAGACGTTGGCAATGAAGAATTCTGCAAACAGCACTTCATCCAGATACCGTCTTGTGACAACATGTACCCAATACACCAACGGTATCGATGCCGGCGGTAATAACAGCCCTTCTGACGAGTTGCTGGGCGACCTTGCCATACAGACGGCGACAGAGGACTATATGTTCATAGACAATGGGGATTGCCGTCCCTTCAAGTTTACCAATCTAAACAAAGACAACTGCTATAAACTATATATATATGGTAGTCGCAACCATACCGACAACCGCATTACGCAGTACAATATCGAGGGGCAGCACGTGTGGAGCGGCGGTCAAGTAACCTCTGGTAACAGCGTAGGAGGCGAGGGTAACAATGGCAACATACGTAACATCCTTGTTACAGACTATATCTATCCCAGTCGTAAAGGTGAGATTATCATCAACTTCCAGCGTGTGACGGGCATGGCGCATATCAGTGCCATGAAGATAGAGGAATATACGGGTGGTATTCGCCCTGAAGAGCCTTTGGAGTTCACTGAACTGAAACTTTCCGGCAATGCAGAGGATGTTGTGTTCAAGTCGATCGGCTCAAACCAATATCAGGCTTTTGCCAAACTGACAAAGGGAACCTTCCTTCTTTCTGGGAAGACTCCTGAAGGCGATGTAACCCTTACCTGCACTGGCGGATGGGCTTTTGACTTAGCAGCAGAGAATGCCCCGGTTGCCTTTACGGTCGATAAGGACTGCGTGGCGCGTATCACGGTAGATGCTGCTAGTCAAACGTTGGATGTGCTGCCCGTAACCATGAACGTCAGGGGTAGCATTGCTGCAGGCAATCCAGAGATTGCATACAAGGGCGGTGGCGTATGGGAGTCTGAGGTTACACTGCCGGAAACCTCTTCGCAGCAGTGGGTGGATAAGACCATGTATTTTGCTCTTAACAATTCAGAGGACTTGGCTATAAAACGTCTGAAAGGTGCTTCCACGCGCTATGCTTTGGGTATGGCATCGAACGGGCAGGATGTGGAGAATATTTACCAGAATGCCGGCACTTATACCATTACCGTAGATATGGTGAATGGTGTTTACAACATCTCTGCCCCTATAGACGAGAACCGTATTTCTGTCTTTGGTTCCAGCGTCGCAAACGGTCAGGGTGCTACCGACTATATGGGTTATCGCTACCTTTATGGCCAGCATCTGATTCGGCGTTACGAGAGCGGTGAGTCCAAGACACGCTTCTATACCTCTAATGTGTCTATAGGTGGAAACACCACCAACAACCTGTTGGGGCGTTACGATGATTTAATCCGTGATTTTGGCCGCTATGTTATTTTTGGCCTCTCGCTGGGTAACGAGGGTATTCACGGAGCTAGCGACCAGAATGCTATCTTTACACAATGGCGTGACAATATGCTGAAGCTTATTAAGATGGTGCGTGCCGATGGCAAGATTCCCGTCGTAATGAACAATTATACACGTGGCGATTACGTAGCAAGCGACTACAGTTATGTAAAAAAACTCAATCTGCTGATTCACGAGTGGGACGTGCCTTCCTTTAACTGTTTAGGCTCTATCGATAAGGGAGACGGACAGTGGGCTGACGGTTATGTCTCTGATACCTATCACCAGAACACAGCTGGGCATTACGAGTTCTTCTACTCTATGGTTCCTTCGCTTTTTGATGCCCTAAAGGCAGGAAAGGCTATGCCCAAACGCAATACATCGAAGAGTATGACGCTGGCTGCCGGAAAGATGATACGCTTCAGTCCTGAGGGAACGGCTCATCCCTTCACTGTTACGGCTCGTGTAAAGGGCGGGGAAGGTCAGGTGCTGCGTGTCCGCTGCTCGCAAGGCTATGCTACGGTAAGCGTTACGGCAGAGGGGAAGGTGGTACTGAAAACACCTGCGGGTGCCACGCTTACCAGCAGCAATGCCATTACGGATACCAACTGGCACAATATCACGCTTACCAGCTACTATGCCCAGCAGCGCACTCTTCTTTATTTAGACAAGACCAGTGCAGGTGTTGTTAACGAGCGAATGGGTGAAATTCAGGAAATAGGTTTGGGAGGCGGTTCAGAACGCGAGGTCTCTGAACTTGTATTCTGGCGCTCTGCCATGACTCCCGACGAAATAACGGCCCACTGTAACGGCAAGATGCTGAAGTCCAGCCTTGAGGTTTATGTGCCCTTGGGAGGCGAGGATGATTTGGAGAATCTGGCACAGGGCACCAATACCGTGAACATCAGTGATGCAGAAACCGGTAAACTGGTGAAGGCGCTGGGCACGGATGTTCGTTTCATGGCCGAAACGGGCAGCAACGGGTTTACGGGCGATGAGAATTTCCATAGTCTTTTCGATGGTACCAGCAAGAAATGGTGCCTGAATCTGGGTACCGGTGTAAACGTTATCTTTCATGCCAGCCAGCCTGTCCGCCTCTCTGGCTATAAGATAACTACGGGTGCCGACTGTGCCCAATATACAGGGCGCAACCCTAAGGCATGGAAGCTTTACGGTTCTACGGCGGCTGCCGGTATTAATGCCGACGATGCATCGTGGGAACTGATAACAGAGATTTCCAACGATACCAAGCTTCAGGACGTGAACTCCAGGACCTACGAGTATAAGCTTACTTCTGCCACATCCAAGGCCTATACTACCTTCAAATGGGTTATCACGGCTCGCAAGGGAGGCGGTGACGGCGTGATACAGGTTGAGGAGCTTACCCCTGTATTGGCGGATGCTCTGCCATACCGTCCCGTTAGCATCAGCAGGAATGGGGGCAACGGCAGTGGGGAAGAAGGGTCTGCAAGCCTGTTTGATGATGATGCTTCCACCAAATGGAGCTACAGTATGGCAGATGGTCCGGCATACGTTATTATGCAGACCTCAGAGCCAATCCGTATCAACGGTTATGAGATTACCACAGCTGCCGATGCCGCCACCAACAAGAACCGGAATCCGCGCAACTGGGTCCTCTACGGCACCAATTCCGATATTCATCCCCAGGGGCATTATTCATGGGAGCCCATCTACACTGTGAAGGACGATGCCGTGCTTCAGGATAAGAACAAGGCCACCTATCAGTTTACCGCTGATCCTACACGCAAGGCCTACAAGTATTTTATGTGGGTAATTACCGCTACGCAGGGCGACGGGGTGCTGCAGGCTGGTGAATTCAACCTTTATGCCTACGAGTCAGCTGCGACGGGTTCATCCGACCTCCTCACCGTTTCTTCCATAGGCTACGATACTTACGTCACCCCTTTTCCTGCCGACTTCAGCCTTACGGAGAATCTGGAGGCATTTACCGTAAACGAGGTTAAGGTGGGGCAGAGCTATGTTATACTAAATAAGGTTGAGAAGGTTCCTGCCGATGTGGCTGTAGTGGTAAAGGCGGTTGCTGGAGACTATGTAGTAAAGGCTTCAGCCGTTCCAGAGCGGGACGATGTTTCTGCCAACCTGCTGCAGCCAGCCCTGTCTAATACCCTTGTTACGGACGGACAGCAGTTTTATGCCTTAGCCTGCCAGAACGATGCCACAGGGTTCTATGCTGCCGCGAAAGGCGATTATATCCCCTATGGCAAGGGGTACCTGCTACTGCCTGCCGGCATGCAGGAACAGGTTTTCTATTTCGATGACAATGAGACGGGCATTGGTGAAGTGAAGAATGAAAGAGTGAAAAGTGAAAAATCCGCAGATGCTGCCTATGACCTTTCCGGCCGGCAAGTTGATAATGGGAAATTGATAATGGATAATGGACAATTAAAGTCAGGCATCTACATCGTGAACGGGAAAAAGATATCCATCAGATAACGACCGAAGAAAAGTAGTAAAGATTTTCTTATGGTTTCCAGTTCTGGATGTTGCGGACCAAGCCTTGGTACTTAGCCCTTTTCACAGCTGAGTCTTTGAAAAGGGCTTTGTATTGTTCGGGGGTGAGGGTTCGCCAGTCATTTTCCTGCATACCGAGCAGCTGGGGTGAGGGTTGGAAGGCTTCGTCCTGGGTGGGTTGTGACTCCCCAAACTGGGGGCAGGCACGCAGGCAGCGGTCGCAACCATAGAAGGTACGGTGCAGGTGCAGGTCTTGCGGTAGTTCTCCCCTGTTTTCTATGGTTTGATAGCTGATGCACAGACGGGCATCAAGACCCTGGGGGGTGAGGGCTGGGCAGAGCGACTGCCAGCCTGCGAAATCATGGGGAGGAGGGGCTAAGGGCTGGTCGTACGCATCGGATTCCTGTTCGACAAAGATTTCGCCCAAAAAGACGGTGGGCCCGTATCCGGGTACGGCAATCAGACCGTTACGACAGAACTGGCCTATGCCGCACCGCCATGCCCAGTAGCGTTCCAAAACAGGGGCAGTATCTACAAAGCAGCGCCCCTGCAGGCCTGCCTCAGCCATAAGTTGGCGCAGACGCTCCCGCATAACGTCATGATAGTCCCTGCCCTGTGCATACAGGCTGATGCCGGGCTGCTGGCGGCTGGGCATATAGTTGAGAGCAAGGCTGATGATGCTTCGGACACCGGGGTGCAGCAGGGTGGGTTGCAGGCGCATCTCCACATGGTTCTGCATATACTGCATGTCAGCCTGATAGCCTAACTGCAGCCACTGGCGGAACCTTCGAGCATACCACTGCTGAACGGGCTCAGCGGGAGCCAGGCCACAGGCTACGAAGCCCAGGCGGTGGGCCTGGGCTTTCAGTTCCTTACTGTTCAAAGGTGCAGAATTCATAACCTTGCTGCTGAAGCCATGTCAGTGCCTGTGGCAAAGCATGCTTCAGTTTCTCTATGCTTTTCAGGGAATCATGGAAGGTGATGATGCTGCCGGGACGGGTATATCGCTTTACGTTGCGCACCACATCGTCGGCAGTAAGCAGACGGCTGTAATCGCGGGTGACAACATCCCACATCACTACCTTTATGCCAACGTGTCGTAGGACGCGGTACTGAACGGTGCGAATCCATCCATGCGGCGGGCGAAAAAGGCGGGTGTGCAGAACCTCGTCGGCTTTCTTGATGTTGGCAAGATATGTCCACGTAAAATGCCGCATACCGGACATGTGGTTGTAGGTGTGGTTGCCTATCTGGTGGCCGCGCTGACGGACCTCCTCAAGCAGGTGGGGGTACTTGACGGCATTCTCGCCTACCATGAAGAAAGTGGCCTTGGCACCAAAGCGGTCCAGCGTGTCAAGGATGAAAGGTGTTGCCTCGGGGATAGGACCGTCATCGAAAGTCAGATATACCGACTTCCGGTGACGATCCATCCTCCACAAAGCATGTGGGAAGAGCCAACGCAGGAATATAGCGGGTTGCTCTATTATCATGTTGGCGTTAGGCTTTAGTCATCAGCTGTCAACTTCCACTTCCTCCTCGTCTTCTGAATCATCAATGCCGGCAGCACCATATAGATGCTTCTGCAGGACTTTGTTAAAGGCATCCAGTATCAGTGCCATATCCTTTGCCCTGTCGCTTTCTGCAATTTTCAGCACCTCAGTAGCAGCGTGCATCTGATAGAGGTAGTACATGCAGTCCTTCTCGCTCTGAAGCAGCATCTTGCCGGGCAGACTCAGATACCAGTTTATATATTCTGCTGCGTTGGCAGCAATAGGATAGGCTATCTGATCGGCCATCTTCTTGTTTCCGACGGCAATCCATGCCCGTGCCAGATCCAATGAATAGCCGGCATAGTTATGGGGCAGGGTGGTGGGGGGCAGCACCTGCTCGGCATACTTGATGAGACGGGCAGCCTTATCCTTCTTGCCCTCCCGCAGCAGGCGTGTTGCCAGCTGTGCCATCATACGGCGATGGGTGTAGCACATACGGGATACTGTCTCGTCCAGATAGATATTGGGATTATCCACTCCGCCGAAGGCAAAGTGCGTCATGATGTTCTCGTACATCTTGTCGGTGTCCATGTCCTTGCCGCTCTCGCTGGTCTTGAAGGGAGTGATGCGGTTGGCAAGACCCTCCTGAACAAGGTAGTCACCCAAACAGCCGTAGTTATCCTTGCCTACGGTGATGGCAACGTACAGGGGGCGCTCCCAGTTGCACTGAGCCAGCATCTCGTACATCATCATCTCACTCTTATAGACGGCTCGCTTACCCTTAAGGCTGATATGCATAACGTCGGGTATGCTGTCTCCGGCTATCATCATGCCACTGCGCTTAACGGCTTCTTTATCGACGGTCAGGACAATGGAGTCCGTTGGGAATATCTGAAGGTCGGGATTGTCGTTCAGCACCCACTTGTCTATGATGTTACGTAGTTCGTAGGGGTTGTCGCCCAGCACCTGACGCATCATCTCGGGGTCATTCCGGTAAGCCTCGATGGCCTGTTCCAGTATGCCGGGACGTACGCTTACACCCTCGCGGGTTCCTGCCACATACTGCAGTCGGCTCCAATGAATGGGCACGGCAGGCGAGTCGTAGGCGGGACGCTTCATCTGGTCAATATACCAGTCGGTCTGCAGATAGGAAAGGTTGCAGACGCGGGCATCGGTGCGGAACTCTTCTGTCTCCTGTGCATACCACAGAGGGAAGGTGTCGTTATCTCCGTTGGTGAAGATGATGGGATTGTTGCCTTGTGACAGCGTTTGCAGGTAGTTGCGGCCAAAGTCGCGGCAAGTGTAGCGGCCGCTGCGGTCGTGGTCGTCCCAAGTCTGGCTTGCCATCTGTATCGGTACCAGAACACACAGGCAGCTGAGTGCCGCACACAGGTTCTGGTTCTTGAGCAGCTTTTGCAGATAGTCAGAAATGGCAGCAACGCCCAGTCCCACCCAAATGGCAAAAGCATAGAACGAACCGGCATAGGCGTAGTCTCGTTCACGTGGCTGCATAGGTGTCTGGTTCAGGTATATGACGATGGCCAGACCCGTCATGAAGAACAGGAAGAAGACAATGCCGAACTGCTTCTCGCCCTCGTTGTTGTTTGCCTTTGTGTTGCAGAACAGCTGCCAGAAAAGACCCAGCAGACCCAAGAGCAGGGGCAGGCAGTAGAAGACATTGCGACCTTTATTCTCACGTAGGTCGCTGGGTAGCTTACTTTGATCGCCCAGTCGTAGGTTGTCAAGGAACGGAATACCCGTCAGCCAGTTGCCGTGCTCCCATTCGCCGTTGCCCTGAATGTCATTCTGGCGTCCGGCAAAGTTCCACATGAAGTATCGCCAGTACATAAAGTTAACCTGATAGCTGAGGAAGAAGCGCAGGTTCTCAAGCCAGGTAGGAGTCTTTATCTGCACCATCTCGCCACAGCGTTCATAGCTCTTGGTAGTACCCTTAACACCGCCCATCCAGCTCTCGTATGCCTGTGCGTGTGAACTGCTGTACATACGGGGGAAGAACATATTCTGCTGATAGAGGTACTCCTGATCGTAGCGCTGAATCTCGTAACGGTCGGGTTCATCGGGACTGGCTTTCTCCTTGCGCTGATAAACGGGAGCCTTCTGTTTGCTTACGGGAACGCAGTACTGGCCCTCGACCTTCAACTCAACCTGGCTGGTATAGGCCTGACCATAGAGGAGCGGCCGGTCACCGTACTGTTCGCGGCTCAGGTAGGTGCCCAGGGTAAAGATGTCCTCGGGCGAGTTCTGATCCATGGGCGTATTGGCTGAACTGCGTATTACGATAACAGCGTATGAACTGTAGCCAATCATAATCATGAGCATACACAGCAGGCTGGAGTTCATTAGACGGGCAGAGACAAGCTTCTTGCCGTCTTTCTTGAGACGCAGCAGCACAAACAGGGCAGCCAGGATAAAAATGCCCAGCACAATGCTGCCGATGCCGTATCCGTAGAAGGGAATACCCAGCATACCCACGCTAAGCAGGTACGAGATATTCATGCGTGTACGGCTCTGCTGCCTCCGGGTTTCCCAGATGCTCCAAAGCACAATAGCCACCAATAATATAATGTATATAATAAGACCTGTGTTAAAGGGGCAGTTCAGGCTGTTTACAAACAGCAGCTCGAACCATCCGCCAACCTTCACGATACCGGGAACAATACCATACAGCACAGCGGCAACCAGTGCACCGCTACCAGCTACGGAGAGAAGTGCTCCTTTAAGGTTGGGATTCTTGGCCTTCTTATAGTAATAGATAAGCACCAGTGCAGGCACGCAGAGCAGGTTCAGCAGGTGCACGCCAATGCTAAGGCCGGTGAGATAGGCAATCAGTATGAGCCAACGGTCAGAACCAGCCTCATCGGCATGGTCTTCCCACTTCAGCATCAGCCAGAACACAACGGCAGTGAAAAGACTGCTGTAGGCATACACCTCTCCCTCTACGGCACTGAACCAGAAAGTGTCAGAGAAGGTGTAAACCAAGGCACCCGTCAGGGCACTGGCCTCAACGGTAATCAATTGGGCCATGTTCTTCAGCTGACCGTTCTCGCCCAGCAGTTTATGCCCCAGGTGACTGATACTCCAGAAGAGAAACATGATACAGGCAGCGCTAAAGAGCGCGCTCATAGTGTTCACCATACGGGCCACCAGGGCGGGGTCGCTTACAAACTGTGTAAAGAGGTTTGCCGTAAGCATGAAGAATGGTGCCCCAGGGGGATGTCCTACCTCCAGCTTGTATGCCGTGGTAATGAACTCAGGGCAGTCCCAAAAGCTTGCCGTAGGCTCTATCGTGCTGCAATACACGAAGGCTGCAATGGCAAATGTAATCCAACCCATCAGGTTGTCAACAAGTCTGAACTGTTTCATTTAGTGTATGTATTTAGTTGTTTATATTGATTGCGCCATGCAAAAGTACTACTTTTCTTTCTCTTCTTTACGGTCTAATGGTAAAATTATTATCCTTTAACCATGTTTAGAACCATAATTAATATTCCGTAACGTATAGCCTTCCCCAGCATGATGCTTAGGAATGAGAGGCTTAGGTTTGCCCTCATATACCCCAACGTTACTGCCAGGGCACTTCCCAGTACGGGAAGAAAGCAGAAAAAGCCCATCCAGGCACCCCTGCCCTGCAGCCAGCGTTGCGTCCTTTCCACTTTCTCTCTTTTTACATGCAGGTATTTCTCTATCCACTCAATCTTTCCCAGGCTTCCCACCCAATAGTTGAACATGCTTCCCATAACATTGCCTATGGTGGCACTGACAAATAAGGGCCAGGGCCTTAACCCTGCCAAAAGAAGACCAGCCAACAGCGTCTCGCTGCTGAAAGGAAAAACGCTGCCGGCAATAAAGGCGGCAATTCCCATTCCCCAATATCCCAGGGGCATTATATATTGTATTAGGGCATCCATAAATTAAAATAAGCCATTGCGCCGCATAAGAGTAGCGACAGAATAAAGAATGCGTTGCTGAGCCAACTCTTGGTAAGCGAGAAATAATGAGCTATTAGCGGACAAGAACTGACTAAAAGCAGCGACATGGTGTTTTGGTACTCATTGGGCTGCAGGAAGAGGTACAAAATGAACAGAATGGTCTGCGTGGTATAAATGTAGAGTATCATTCTGACTCGTATCTTATCATTGTACTTGGTTTGCAGATAGTGAATCATTCCTACCAGGCTCAGCAAGATAACAATTCCCGCAGACACCATTGTGGCAAGCGACAGGCTTGTTATTGCCTGCCATGAGACGGGCTGCCACAGAAAGTGTGATGAAAGGAATTCCAATAGGTAGTCTGTTTTATTCGTAAGGAAACACCAGACAGCCCAACACCAATAAGGTATAGCTGTTCCCAGAATGCCCGCCCAGAATCCGCGCCATGTGAAAGCACGCATAAACCCTATAAGGTAAATGTAATAGAGAATACCCATAGGTAACAGAACGGCAGAGAACAGGCTGCCTAATCCAAGGAAAAGGAAACTGTGAAAAACCCAAAGCGTAGGGGCATATAGCTGGTATGATCTGAACAGAAGGTAGTAGCTCATAGCAAGACAAACAGCACTGATGGCGGGAGCTCCCAATGGATGCATGAATGACAAACAGGAGGTCAGTACAAGCCATACGCAGGCCATCATTCTGGTGCGGATGCGGATGATGTGCTGGATTGCGTTCGTTTCCATACAGATACTGGTGGTAGTCGCACATAGCCCCCATCCTATGAGGCTATCTGTAGTAAATGCCTGCTGCGGCCACCACCACAGGATAGTTGCCAATACAGCGCAGACAGGCAGTGTTACCACGCTCTCAGCTACCTTATTCTGAAACCGACTACTCCTCAATGCTCAATGAATCTACAGGTCTGCACCGATGTCCCTGCGGAAGTTCTTGCCTTGGAACTTTATCGTTTTAGCGTTGACGAAGCTCTTTTCCAACGCTTCGGCTTTGTTGTTCCCATAGCTGCTGACAGCTATGACGCGGCCACCGTTGGTCACCACTTCGCCGTCCTTTATTGCCGTGCCTGCGTGGAAAACTACACTGTCCTTCACTTGGTCGATGCCTGTGATGGGATAGCCTTTCTGATAGCTGCCGGGATAGCCGCCGCTGACCAGCATAACGCAGACGGCACTGCGGTCGTCGAATTCGATACTGCGTTCTGCCAGCGTTCCTGTTGTAACGCCTTCAAAGAGATCAACAATGTCACTTTTCAGACGTAGCATCACGGTTTCTGTTTCGGGGTCGCCCATGCGGACGTTGTACTCAATGACATAAGGCTCGGGTTCTCCAGAGGGCGTGTTTGTGCGGTTTATCAGACCAAAGAAGATGAAGCCTTTGTAGTCAATACCTTCTGCAGCCAGACCCTCTACGGTAGGACGGATGATGCGGTCTTCCACCTTCTTCATCCACTTTGATGTGGCAAAGGGAACTGGGCTTACACTACCCATACCGCCAGTGTTCAGGCCAGTGTCGCCCTCGCCAATGCGCTTGTAGTCCTTGGCCTCTGGCAGGATTTTGTAATCCTTACCATCGGTCAACACAAATACTGAGCATTCTATACCGCTCATGAATTCTTCTATCACCACTCTGCTACTGGCGTTGCCGAACATGCCGCCCAGCATCTCTTCCAGCTCTTTCTCAGCTTCTTCCAATGTAGGCAGGATCAGAACGCCCTTACCGGCACAAAGACCGTCGGCCTTCAGCACGTATGGTGGCTGCAGGGTCTTTAGGAAAGCCTTTCCCTCGGCTAACGACTCGCCCGTAAAGGTCCGATAGGCAGCTGTGGGAATGTTATGACGTTGCATAAAGCCTTTGGCAAAGTCCTTACTACCTTCCAGCACGGCACCTGCTTTACTGGGTCCTATAACGGGAATGTTCTTCAGTTCTGCATCATTTTTGAAGTAGTCATAGATACCTTTTACCAATGGGTCTTCCGGACCTACTACCACCATCTGTATGCGGTTTCTAAGTACGAAAAGCTTGATGCCGTCAAAGTCGTCTGACTTTATATTTACGTTCTCGCCGACGGTTGCTGTGCCGGCATTTCCTGGGGCAATGAACAGTTTCTCGCATTTATCACTTTGAGCAATCTTCCATGCCAAGGCGTGCTCGCGCCCACCGCTTCCTAAAAGTAAGATCTTCATCTTAATTATCAATTATTTCAAGTAATCTTCAAAATACTGTGTTATTCTTTCATGCAGATGCACACTCTTGTGACCTGCCATATTGTGTCCTTCGCCCGGATAGACAAAGAAGTCGGGCTGTGTACCGGCTTCTACACAGGCATTCAGGAATTGCAGCGCATGTTGGGGAACCACAGTGGGGTCGTTCATGCCGATGATAATCTGCAACTTTCCTTTCAGGTTCTTGGCTTTGTTGATGAGGCTTGTCTGCTCATAGCCATTGGGATTCTGCTCGGGAGTATCCATGTAACGCTCTCCGTACATTACCTCGTACCATTTCCAGTCTATAACAGGACCGCCTGCCACACCAACCTTAAATACATCGGGGTAAGTGGTCATCAGCGATGTGGTCATGAAACCGCCAAAGCTCCATCCGTGAACACCTATTCTGTCGGCATCTACGTAGGGGAGGGTTTTCAAGTAATTAACGCCGCTCATTTGGTCACGCATTTCCACCTGACCCAAGTGGCGGAATGTTGCCTGCTCGAAATCTCGACCACGATCTTCGCTGCCTCTATTATCCAGGATAAAGAGGATGTAGCCCTTCTGCGCCATATAAGTTTCCCAACTGCGACTGGCCCAGTGCCACGAAGCCTCTATGCTGTGAGCATGGGGACCGCCATATACATAAACGACTGTAGGATATTTTTTGTTGGGGTCGAAGTCGGCAGGCTTTACCATACGCCAGTACAAATCGGTTACACCATCCTCGGCCTTTACGCTTCCGCTCTCAAAGATGGGTTGATACCATCCTTCCCATGGGTTGCTGGCCGTTTGCAACAATGTACTCTTACCTGTCTTGGTATTGGTAACGGCACAGGCACGGGGCACATCCGGCTCCTGCCAGGTATCCAGTACCCAGAGACCGTCTTCGGAAAGGCGAGCCTGATGGACGCCCTTACCATTATCCAGCAGGGTGCGCTTCTTGGTCTTTAGGGAGAGACTGTAAATGTTACGCTGCAGGTCGCCAGCCTCTTTTGTTATGAGGATTGCGCTCTTGGTGGCAGGGCAGAAGCCCACAATGTTCTTTACCACCCAGTTGCCGGAAGTCAATTGTTCCTGCTGTAGGGTGTTCACATCCATAAGATATAAATGTGTAAAGCCGTCCTTCCAACTCCAGAAGATGAATTTGCTGCTGTCCCAAGGCAGAAAGGTGATTGGGTGTAGAGGTTCTACGTACTTATCGCTTGTTTCTGTATAGAGTGTTTTAATCTTGTTACCTGTGGCTGTATCATAAGCATCCAGTGTGCAGTGGTTCTGGTCGCGGTTCAACTCATACAGATACAGTGTCTTTCCGTCCGGAGCCCAAGAGATATTGGTAAAATACCGGTCGGTAGGGTCGCCAACGTTCAGGTAAATGGTTTTCTCCGTATCCAAATCAAAGATGCCTACCGTTACTTGATGCGATGTCATGCCTGCCATAGGGTATTTGTCGGGAGCGAGGGTGGCTTCGCGTTCAAAGGTGTTTACCTGAGGATAGTCTGCCACCATGCTCTGGTCCATGCGATAGAAAGCAAGCTTCTTGCCGTCGTTGCTCCAGAATGTTCCTTTATAGATGCCGAACTCGTCACGATGAACGCTCTGTCCATATACAATTTCACGAGACCCGTCTTTGGAAAGCTGTACATCATGCCCGTCGGCATATCGTACCCACAGGTTGTTTTCGCGCAAGAAAGCAGCGGCATTAGAAGCCTTGCACCACTCTAAAAGACCTCTTGGATTGGGACGTGGTTGTTCTTCCGGCTCCTGATAATCGGACGTCTTGCCCGTTGCGGGATCTACCAGTAGAGTCTTGTCTCCATCCTTAAAGATGAGTTTCCCATCCTGCCATTTGTAATCCCAACGTTGGGGAACGGATACGCTATAATTCTTTCCGCCAAAGTTCAGTTCCTCCAGAGTGAACAGTTTCTGTTCCATTGCTTGCGTTGCCAACATGAGCAGAGAGGCTAATATCAGTTTAGTCTTCATCGTTGTTGTCGAAATATCTTTTTCCGAATTTGTTATTTCCACCCTTGCGTTCAAAGGGCTTCCGGGAACCGCGGTCGAAGCCTTTACCTCCATCCTTGCGGAAGTCCCGGCGGTCACGCTTGTCACCATCCTTGCGGAAATCCCTGCGCTCGCGTTTGTCTTCGTCTTTGCGGAAGTCCCGACGTTCAGGCTTCCCTTTCTTGAAGTCTCGCCTGTCTTCCCTTTCCTCATTCCTGTGGTGGCGTATTCTTTCCTTGGGGTCTTCCTCCAGCTTGTCCTTGAAGTCGCGGTGCTGCTTGAAGCGCTTGCGGTCTGCCATCATACGACGCTCCTGAGCAGTCTTTATGTCACCGCCTCCAGCACGCATATCATTGAACTTGCCGCTGAAGATTTGGTATTTGCGCAGCTCGCACTCCAGGCTTCCGTTGAACAGCGGTGTACGCAGCGAAGGTTTCAGGCCGATTTGGTCGAAGCATTCCTCGCGATAGCTCAGTACCCATGCATCGTTGTTTATGAACTGGTGCTTCAGCCGTTCGCCAATCATCTTGTAAAGACCCAGCAAGTCGGGGGCGGAAATGCGCTCTCCGTATGGCGGGTTGGTAATGATGATGCTCTTCTCTGCGGGTTGCATGAAGTTGGCAAAGTCCTGCTGCTGAATGGTTATTTCCTTGCTCAGGCCGGCAGCCTTAATATTGGTGGTTGCGATAGCGACAGCGGGCCTGCTGATATCGTAGCCGTAGATGTGATGTTCGAAGGGATGCTCGTTGCTGTCGTCTTCGTACACCTTGTCAAAGAGTTCCTGATCAAAGTCGGGCCACTTCTCAAAGGCATATTCCTTCCTATATACGCCGGGTGCAATGCCGCGGGCTATCAGTGCAGCCTCAATGGCAATAGTGCCGCTTCCGCACATGGGGTCGATGAGGTCACACTCGCCCTTCCATCCCGTGAGCATGATGATGCCGGCAGCCAGTACTTCGTTCAGCGGAGCTTCTACACTCTCTTGACGATAGCCGCGACGATGCAGGCTTTCGCCCGAGCTGTCCAGCGAGAGTGTACAGTCATATTCTGCCACATGGATGTGCAGCTGCAGGTCGGGGTTGTTAATGCGGATGTTGGGGCGGTTGCCCGTCTTCTCGCGGAACTGATCTACAATGGCATCCTTCACCTTGTATGCCACAAACTTACTGTGACGGAATTCGGTGCTGAACACCACGCTATCCACGGCAAAGGTGGTCTCGTTGGTCAGGTACTCCGTCCAGTCTATTTCCTTAATGGCATCATACACCTCGTCGGCACTGGTAGCGTGGAAGTGCTTGATGGGTTTCAGTATCTTTATGGCAGTACGCAACTGGAAGTTGGCACGGTACATCATTTCCTTGTCGCCGGTAAAGCTTACCATGCGCCTGCCTATCTGTATGTTGTTGGCACCCAAGTCAATCAGTTCCGTTGCCAACACGTTCTCAAGACCCTGGAAGGTCTTTGCAATCATTTCAAATTCCACAATTCTTTATTTTTTATTTTGGAGTTAAAGGAAGTTAGAAGAATGATATCCTTCAATTATCCATTTTCAATTATCCATTTTCAATTGTCCATTATCCATTATCCATTTTCAATTGTCAAAGTCCTCCCCAGTCTTCGGGCCTTACTATGTGACTCTTGCGTTTCTTTGCCTGCACCAGCTGTTCGCCCGGCTGTGTACTTTCCGTTACCCACAGGTTACCGCCAATGACGGTCCCCTTGGCCAGCGTGATGCGTCCCAGCACGGTGGCGTTGCTGTATATGATAACGTTGTCCTCCAGTATGGGATGACGCGGAACTCCCTTTATGGGATTGCCCTTCTCGTCCAGCGGGAAGCTCTTGGCACCCAGTGTCACGCCCTGATACAGTTTCACGTTGTTGCCTATGATGCAGGTGGCACCAATAACCACACCTGTTCCGTGGTCTATGGTAAAGTGGTCCCCGATGGTGGCACCGGGGTGAATATCGATACCCGTCTCGCTGTGTGCCATCTCTGTGATGATACGGGGGATGAGGGGCACGCCCAGGACAAGCAGTTCGTGGGCAATGCGGTAGTTTGTTATAGCCTTGATGACGGGATAGCAGCTGATGATTTCACCGTACGATTCTGCGGCAGGGTCTCCGTTGTAGGTTGCCTCAACGTCGGTAGCCAGAATGCTTCTGATTTGTGGAAGCTTGGCTATAAAGGATGCTGCCAGTTCCTGGGCTTTGGCGGCCATGCAGGGGCGTTCTCCTTTGCATTCGTCATCCTCCTGGCAGAAACAGAGTCCTGCCTGAATCTGCTGTGACAGCAGGGTGTAAAGGCGTTCCACGTTCATACCCATGTGGTAGCGCAGTGTCTGGCTGCTCAGGGTAGAGTTTCCATAAAAACCGGGGAAGATGGTAGCGCGGCACAAATCAACAATTTCCGATAAAACAGCTCCAGAAGGAAGGGGCTCGCCATCTTTGTGCTTATGGAACAGTCCGCGTAACGAGCTGCTTTCGGACAACTCGGCCACTGTCTGTTCCATAAGGTGATTCAGTGTTGTAGCACTCATAAAATTTACAATGTGTCAATAAGTGGGCGCAAAGTTACGAAAAAAAATGAAAGAATGAAAGAATGAAAGAATGAAAAGTTAACGAAAACCAAAACGAAAACGAAAACCCAACCCAAAACCAATTGAAAATTAACAATTAACAATTAAAAATGAGCTGACATTCGCTAACCGCTAACCACTAACCGCTAACCGAAAATGAATTGTGAACTATCCGAAACAGTTTGTCGTTCCTCCTCACTTTTGTCCCTTCTGTAGAGATGCTGATGCACCATCCTTTCTTGGCGGTGTCGATAGGGCCGTCATCGTTGCGGATTTCGTTGGCAGTGAGCCGCAGACAGCCTGTGGTGGGGCCGGTGACCATAATCTCGTCGCCCTTGTTCAGTTCGCAGGCTTCTATCTTGAACTCCGCCACACCCAGCTTGCTGAAATAGCGCACCACTTTGCCGCAATAGACCTTCTTCTCCGTTGCCAGACTACCGTAGTTGGCTGTGTATTCCATGATGGTGCTGCCCTGGTAGTAGCCGTCCCAGAATCCCCGGTTGAAGACGCGACTCAGCTGTTCGTCCCACAGGTCTTTCTGTTCTTCCGTGAACTGAGGCGGTTCCTCGGGATGGTTCTTGTCATGCAGCACAGCCTCTATGGCCTCATTATAGCATCGTACCACCGTATCCACGTATTCGGGACCTCGTGCCCGTCCCTCTATCTTCATCACGCGGACACCGGAATCCATCAGCCGGTCCAGGAAGCGGATGGTCTTCAGGTCGCGTGGGCTCATGATGTACTTGTTCTCGATGTCCAGTTCCGTGTCCGTCTCCACGTCTCTTACCGTGTAGCGTCTGCGGCACAGCTGCATGCATTCGCCCCGGTTGGCACTGCGGCCCCAGTTGCTCTGGCTCAGGTAGCACTTGCCGCTGATGGCCATGCACAGAGCGCCGTGGCAGAACATTTCTATGCGTATCAGCTCACCCTTCGGTCCGCAGATGTGCTCCTGCTGAATCAGCCGGTAGATTTCCGCCACCTGCTGCATGTTCAGTTCGCGTGCCAGCACCACCACGTCGGCAAACTGGGCGTAGAAGCGCAGTGCCTCTATGTTCGAGATGTTCAGCTGCGTGCTCAGGTGTACCTCCTGCCCGATGCGGTTGCAGTAGTTCATCACGGCAATGTCGCTGGCTATAACGGCGCTGATGCCGGCCTCGCGGGCAGCATCCAGAATCCGGCGCATCAGTGGCAGGTCTTCGCCGTAGATGATGGTGTTCACCGTCAGGTAGCTCTTTACGCCGCAGAGCCGGCATTCCTCGGCAATGCGCCTGAGGTCGTCTATGCTGAACGTGCTGGCCGAGTGTGCCCTCATGTTCAGGTTCTCGATGCCGAAGTATATACTGTCCGCTCCTGCCCTGAGGGCTGCCGCCAGACATTCCGGCGAGCCTACGGGAGCCATAATCTCAAAGTCTTTCCTTTCCATGCGATGTGCTATTTTCGCGGCAAAGTTACGATTAAGCGAGCGAAATGCAAAAGAAAAGTTTGTTTTTTTCTTTTCATTTCCGAGCGGAAGTAATTTGGGCGATAGCCAAAGGTATAACAAAAAATGAAAAAATGAAAGAATGAAAAATGAAAAGATTAGGGATTAGGGATTAGGGACCTATAAGACCGCCAAAACCACGCTAACCGCTAACCACTAACCGCTAACCAGGAAAAAAAGTTTTCGTTTTCGTTATTTTCTGTATATTTGCAGTCGAGAACAAAGTTTTTTCAGCGATGAGAAAGAGTGTGAGTAATATAACATCATTTAACGCGGAATACTTGCGAATGTCAGGTATTCTGCTATTACTTACTATCCCTCTTAAACACTGAAAAATCCCCCGCCGGGGTGCGGCGAGGGATGATATCTTTTCCTGCGGAGTTAGGGGGTAAAGGTGGGTTATCTGTCGTCGTAATGCCCGTAGGCGGTAAGGACAAGCACGATGACCTCTGTGTCTTGAATAGTATAAATCAGGCGGTGCTTCTTCGTGATGTGGCGGCTCCACTGCCCAGCGCGGTCGCCTCTCAGTTGCTCGGGCTTGCCAGTGCCAGTGCGCGGATGCTCTTTCAGTTCGTTAATCAGGGTCTGAGCCTTGGCGTATGCCTTCGGTTCGCTTTCTCTCAGTCGAATCAGGTCAGCAATGGCCTCGTCGGTATAGTCGATAACGTATGCCATCAGCCTACCCTCCTCAGAAAATCGTCCAGCGACTCACCTGGTTGCATCCTGTGTACCCGTCCCTGCCGAGCCTGTTCCAGCGACTTGTCAACCTTGGCAAAGAATTCTTCCTTTGTCATCAATGTCGGGTCCTGCTTCTGTGCCGTCAGCTTCTTGATGTACTTCATCAGTTTGGCTGACAAAGTTTCATTCTCGGCAATAATGCTCAACTGCCGGAACAATTCTGCGTTCATCTGTAGTGCTGTCATATTCCTATGCTATTTATGGGTTTCTGGCTGCAAAGTTACAAAAAAAATGAAAAAATGAAACAATGAAAGAATGAAAAATGAAAACCGTTTTAGACTTTAGACTTTAGTAACGAAAACGAAAACTTTTTTCTTAGTTAGAGGGGCACAGTTAATTGTTAATTGTTTTTTGTTTTTGTTAATTATGTATTATGAATTGAAAAGGTTTTAGTTTTTTCTGTACATTTGCAGTCGAGAACAAAGTTTTTTCAGCGATGAGAAAGAGTGTAAGTAATATAACATCATTTAACGCGGAATACTTGCGTATGTCAGGTATTCTGCTATTACTTACTTACTTACTATCCCTCTTAAACACTGAAAA
>JAGCPD010000025.1 GCA_017645305.1 Bacteroidaceae bacterium
ATCGCCCACAACGTTTCCCTGCTCGAAACGGGCTTCTACACCAGCATCAATAGTAGCTTCTTCTGGCTTATAAACCTTCAGCCACAGGTTCTTGGGACACTGGCAGAAAGCTGTGTAACGTGATTTTGATAGTCTTTTCATAAAGTTAGTTTCTAAGGTTTCTTTGACTTTTCCACTCCAAATATAGGAATTATTTTTGAAATAAGCGCCTTTAAAAGCTTATTATTTTTCATTATCCATTCTTTTTCAGTTCCCCACACATTAATAAAATTTCGGGAGTTATAAAATGAAGTTAAATCGGGAGTTAAATGAGGGAGTTAAAGCTGCACTTGCTTGGACGTTAGTTCTGCTCGTGTATAGCTGTTGTCCTTTTTAACTTTCATGAGCGTAGCGAATTAACTTCCATTTTTACTTCCACTTTAACTTCAAAAACTTCAGTTCAAGAACTGATGTTTCTGGTGAACTACTTGCCAGGAGTGTTCTTCCCACACACAACTGTCATTTGTCCGACTGCTGCGGACTATGCCTTAGACTTTAACATCTTGACAAAAACATAAATATATTTTGCAGTCTCATTATTTTTTCGTTCCTTTACACCCGAAAATGATTACATAATACAGCAATTCTCATGAAAGGACTGAAAATTATCTTCTTGTTGGCAATGCTCAATGTTCAATTCTCAATGTTCAATGAACTGAGGGCACAGAATGCAGTGGCCATATATCAGGTGGACGGGCAAGTAGCGACGTTCACGTTCGAGGAGAAACCCGTGGTAACATACAGCGGCAGCGAACTGGTGCTGACAACTACCCAGACCAGCGTGCAGTACCCCATATACAAGCTGAAGAAAATGGAGTTCACCGTTGATTGGGACGACCCTGATGCCATAGAGAAGGTGAAGGAGACGGACACCCAGTTCAGCTTCCGGGGCGGACAGCTTACTGTCGGCAGAGGCAAGTCAGGCTCGTACGTATATCTTTATAACCTGAAAGGCATTAAGGTGGCACAGTACACTCTGGATGAGAACGGCTGCGCCAGTATTCCCATGCAAACTCTGCCGCAGGATGTCTATATTGTAAAGACCACAGGTTTCACCTTTAAATTCCGCAAGCCATGATGACATTTACGATTTACAGATTTAGAATTTACAATTGGCTGCGCGGTGCATTGCTTCTCATCGCAATGCTCTTTGTCACAAACAGTCTGCAGGCAGACGACATTAGCGTGGAGGAGGCATTGAGGATAGCCGGCCAGTTTGCTGACAGTCCGCAAACCCGTAAGCTTTCCAAGCGGAATGCACCGGCACGGAAGCCCGAGCCCACGTTGGCTCATGCAATGCGGTCGAAGGTCGCATCGGAGAAGGACAATGTCTATGTCATCAATCTGGGCAACGAACAGGGATTCGTAGTGGTATCTGGCGAGACAGGCACGGAAGATGAGGTGCTGGGCTATTGCGACCACGGCTCATTTTCCTACTACGATGCTCCCGTGCAGGTGAAAGACCTGCTGGCGCAATATTCCGCTGAAGTGGATTCGTTGCGCCAGAATCCGGCATTGGCTGTCAAGGCTCCCCGACGTGCCAAAGACATCGGTTCCATTGTTGTCGGGCCGCTGCTCACGACCACGTGGAGTCAGTGGGTACCGTATAACAACCAATGCCCGAAAGGGTGTCCGTCGGGCTGTGTCCCCACGGCGATTGCCCAAATCATGAATTATTGGAAATGGCCCAAGGTGTCCCAAGGCAACCTTCTGGATCGTGTAACCGGTCAACCCACAGGTGCCGACTTCTCCGGGCACGTCTATGACTGGGACAATATGCTTGACCACTATCGTTCCGGCTACAATGCAGAGCAGGCAGCTTCCGTTGCCAAGCTCATGGCTGACATTGGTACTGCATGGGGTACTTCATACCGCCCGGAAGGAAGCTCTACATATATCGCCTCGCTCCCTTTTTCCAAC
This sequence comes from Bacteroidaceae bacterium, assembly GCA_017645305.1. Classification (GTDB taxonomy): domain Bacteria; phylum Bacteroidota; class Bacteroidia; order Bacteroidales; family Bacteroidaceae; genus Physcousia. Next base: position 1,960 of record JAGCPD010000025.1, read on the forward strand.
AACTTTGGCTATGACCCGGACATAGAACAGGTAACGGGAAATACAGCGGCAAACGTGCAAGTGCAGATGAAAAATGAACTTGACCAACAGCGCCCTGTCTTCTACTGCGGCTACCCTGCAGGTGATGGTGATGGTCATGCGCTGGTGTGCGATGGTTACACGAGTGACAACTACTTCCATTTCAATTATGGTTGGGATGGTTCTCACGATGGCTGGTTCAAGAGTGCATTGGTACCGAAATTCCCGAACAGCGCTCTCATTTGGACAGGCATTCGTCCGATAGACGGACAACGCGTAACGATCGGCGACATGGAGTATCTCTTGTGCCCGAACGGAGAGGCGCAGATTATACAATATGTTCCTACAGGGGTGTCTAATGTGGTGTTGGAGATTCCTGATACAGTGGAAGATGGCGAAGGAAACACTTACACGGTAACGCGCATCTGGAAGAACGCGTTCTACAGCAGGGGAAACTTCGACAAGATTACAATTGGCGGCAATATTAAGTCTATTCACCAGTTCTCCTTTATCTCCAGCACCATCGATACGCTCGTGATAGGTGACAAGATGGAGGAAGTACCGGATGGCGCTTTCCAATTGACACAGATTCAACATCTCACAATCGGAGCCTCTGTCAGACGCATCGGTAAGCGGGCATTCCGTATGTGCCGTGTCGCTCAAGTCGTAAGCCGAAGCCCTGGCTTTGAGGTGGATGATGAGGCTTTCTTTGAGGGTGGCTCCGGAAGCACCGACGGTGAGTGGTTCAAGTGCATCACGAAGTTAGGCAGTCGCGTGTGGGCGAGTGTTGGCCCCCGCGAGTTCGCCATCATGCCACAGTTCGTCCAATTACGGGAAATCAAGGCGGAAGCATTCAAGTCTGTTAAATTCCCTAACACTGTTACATTCCCCAACCCTAACGTGTTCCACGTCTATCCCAATCTAAAGATAATACACCCTGGGGCATTTGAGGGATCAAACCTGCGCTATTTCGAAGTGGATGAGGATAATCCCTATTTCTCCATGGTGGATGCCCCTGGGAGCACTTATATGAGCGTGCTTTTCAATAAGAACAAGACAAGTGTTGTCGCTTCTTTGCCCGCATACGCACCAATAGGCTCAGTATATTATGAAACACCTTATCCGGAAACCGTTGTCAAACTGGAGCCGGGTAGTGTGGCTCCGAGATATATCGACGGCACTTGTACGCGCGATTTCATCATCCCCAAAACCATCGTGGAAATGGAGGGCGCATTCAAGAACTGCTATAACCTATATAATCTCATCTGTTTGGCTCCCGTGCCGCCGGTGGTCAGCGATACCACCTTCAATGAGAAACTGTGGAACTGGAGGGTGAGCCAGCAAACGGCGACGCTTAAAGTGCCTGCAGGTACGGAAGAACTCTACCGCAATGCTCCCGGCTGGCGACAGTTCAGTAAGATAGAGGGTGTTACCCATGAGAACGCCAGTTCACCCTTTGACCTGACCCCACCGCAGAACCAGCAATATAGCATGGTCATTCACTACACCGATGAGAATGAAGGTCCGAAGCGCGTCAGCATACCAGTGACAGAGGTGGGTAATATGCAGGTGAACGAAGAGGCTGAAAGAGTTGTCGTCTCGCGCTCTGGGCACGCGAATCTGTCAATTGACGTAGCGAAGATTGACAGCATCACATGGATGCCGGGCTTTGTTCTGGACGATGCCGAGGTGTTTGACATGAACGATTCCACGCTGACGGCCGTCGGCCAGAAGTGCTCCGTGACATTCGATGCTACAGTCATCGACAAGGACGTACAGCTCTGCATTCGCAACTCCGTGCTTACGCCCAATGTCTTAGAAGGAACTGCACGCGGACTGGGCATCGACCTCAGCCTCAGCAATGGCGACCACGAGTTGTGCGGCACGGTAACCATCACCATTCCTTTTGAAGCGGGAGCCGACGAGAACGTCCACGCCGCCTACTTCAACCCGGAGAGTGGCGAGTGGGAGCCTGTGTATTTCACCTACGACGAGGATGGCGGCAATGTGGTCATCACCACCGACCACCTTTCATTCTATACCCTTTTCACGACAATTAACCAAGATACACGTAATGAAATGATGGAGTTGGTTTGGGAAGAATGTCCACAACTCTATACTTTCAACAAGGCCACGGAGGTGTTGCTGGATATCGTCTCGTCCGATGACCCTGACAAGCAGATGATCAATCAGTTCAAGGATGATATGTCGTTCTGGCAGGCGGTGGGACTCGATGTCTTCTACAACTCCGTTGTCTCCGTGACGGATCCGCTGCTGAAGTTCAAACCAGAAGCCATTGACAACGCCGTGACGGCGATGGGCTATCTCGGTACCGCTGTCAATATCATGAATGTCGTGGGGGCAGCCATCAAGGGCGATGATGTAGGTGTTGCTGCCGGAACGCTCAACACCATCTGTAGTTTCGCCGCCGGCCAGATGGCTTCAGCCATAGGAACACCTATCATGTCTGCCTCTATGGGATGTGTGGCATTTATCGGTATTGCGCTCAATTCATTAGGTACAAAGGTGCAACAACGTAAGTACGACCTGTACAACAACGCCTACCGTTACTTCTATAGTGAGGAGGGCAGCAATAAAGCGCATGGCTGCTACAGGTCCCTTAAGGATTGGTACAATTTCTTCTATCCCGTCTTCGCCAAGGGAGAGATGCCTGACGAAGGCATCAACGCCTATGTCGAGGCGTGTGTGCGGGACTACTGCGATCAGTTCTGGTTGAATAAATACGCTGATGCCTACACCTTCTGCTGCATAGAGAAGGATGTCTGGGGCGGTTCGTCTTACCCCTATCCCGAGAGGGCGATGCAACAACAAATATCAGAGGCTTATATGGCCGAGCTATTCAATGGCGGTCTGGTGAGCGTTTTCGCCGCTATCAAGCATCGTCTGGCAGTTGAGGCTAATAAGCGCTATCTGAAGGCAGCCAAGGATGTCGCAGCGCAGATGAATACCAGGCTGGCCTTCCAGTTCAAGGATTCCAGCCGCAAGAAAGGCGAGAAGTCCAAGTATGCAGGATGGACGGTGGCCTTCAGCCAGATACCGAAGTCAGCACCTAAGCCGGAGACCTGGACGAAGACCATCAATGATGATGGTTGGGCAGGTCTCGGCTGGTTCACGGAATATACGCTTGTGAAGTGTCAGACCAGGAGCAAACTCTCACTCTACGACGAGAATGGAGTGGAGCAGAAGGTCTATGACTTTGAGATTCCGGCAGGTACGGGCAAGGTGGTGATTGACTTCGACCTTGCCACGGGCGGTACGGAAGTAGAGGTGCCGCAACTGAAGAATCTGGAACTGAGTTACGACCCTGTGCAGGTGGAAACCTTCTACACGTGGGCTGGCACTTGGAACGGCGGACAGGACTATAACGAGAGCAAACCGGAAGTCTATGTGCTGTTAGACAACTCGCTGAACAAGAATGCCCGCTTCCAGACAGAGATTGAGAAATACTTCAAGCGTCATGACTTTATCTCTGTTGATGAATCTGGCAATATTAAGATAGGTGATGACATAGTAGGCAAGTTCGAAGGCGAGCAAGGTGCTGGCAGCTTCACCCTCAACACCACGCATCAGTTCACAGAGCGCACGGTCCAGGATTATCTCACCGCTTTCAACAAGGGCGACTTCGGCGACATCGCGCTGTTGCTGAACCTGCTCAACGGTACCATCCAGCACAAAATCGACTGCCTGTTCACTGTCACAAAGAATCCTGATGGCGAAGACTACGTCGTGAGCTACACGGGACAAGGTACTTACAACTTCAAGGCTGAGGTCGTTGACCGTGTCGAAGGTGTGGATTTCGACAACCTTGGCAATACGCAGCACGTCATCGCCGACCAGATCACGACCCGCGAAGTCACTCAGGACGGTAAGGTGACGTTACAATACACCGTGAAACTGAAATAAAATCCAGCTTTACCATACATTCATATCACTCCGCCTCGTGTTGAGGTGCAATTGCACTATCAAGGCTATTGCTGCGATAACGGAGGATATACGGTGTATCCCCATTTGCGTGCCACATCCGACAAAGCCGATGCCCTGCGCTCAAAATCTGGCCAGTTTTTTCAAGCACTGATATCCACAAGGGGAAAAACGAGAAAAAAGAAACATACGTAACAACCTACACAACCCAAAGCGGAACGTTCAGTGGAAATATAGAATTAAGAAACCATGATGTTACAGGAGCTCAAATAGGAAACCAATATCTGCACAATAAATGTTCTGTCAACGTAACAAGAACCGCAACATACTACTGGAGGGCAAACGAAGCCTCGCAAATGTTTTCTGTGCCGCCTTCCATCTCCTGCTTTGTCTTTTCTACCATTGCAGCGAGATTGAGGCTGCCGTCCTCGTTCTTGGTGGTTACTTCGACGAAGTCGCCAAAGAGCCCCATTGCCAGATCGCCCACAACGTTTCCCTGCTCGAAACGGGCTTCTACACCAGCATCAATAGTAGCTTCTTCTGGCTTATAAACCTTCAGCCACAGGTTCTTGGGACACTGGCAGAAAGCTGTGTAACGTGATTTTGATAGTCTTTTCAT
>JAGCPD010000026.1 GCA_017645305.1 Bacteroidaceae bacterium
GCACTTTGACGGCTTCTTCTATGATGAGGTGCTGAAGATGTCCTACTCCAAGACGGACACTGCCGGAGTGGAGTACGATGTTTTCATTACGCAGGAGATTGTGACGGCAGACTCTACCTACCGCATCATGCTCTCTGCCATAGACTCTGTCAGCTTCGTACAGCCGGAGATAATCTTCAACCCTAAGCTTATTGACATGCGGAAAACGGGCATGGTAGAGTGTGTCTATGCGCACAGTACTGACGACAACGGATATACTACGGTAGGTTTCGCCCTGGATTTTGCCCCAGACGGGTTCCGGTTTCCCCAGGAGGGCGATATTCTGGTTGACTTTATTGAGAACTATGGCGGCCATGTGACCAAGGTGGAAGAAGACAAGCGGAACAATGCGCTGGAAGTGACGCTCTCCCCCATCACTTCGTTCAAGGACATCTTTGAGCAGTTCACTACCGTGGAGCAATACGGCACAGACATGTCCGGTAATCTGGTACGCCGCCGCGTGGCCGGTGTGCCGGAACTGAATATCGGGGAGTTTCCGTCCAACATAGACAGAAAGGCAGAGAGCTCTGCTGAGATGGAATTATTCAAGTTTTCCCTCAACCGTCACTTTATTCTCTACAACGACTCTGTGAACAACAAGAGCATCTCTATCGACGTCAACACAGAGACACCCGTGACTGCCAGGGCATCATGGAACTTTACCGACCGCAAGTATATGGGTCTTACCATAAAGGTGAAGCCGAGCCTGCAGCTGGGCTTTACGGTCGATTACAAGTTCAAGGACATCTTCCCTGCCGGTTTAGGCGACTACAACTGCATCTGGATTCCCGGTATTGCACCGTTGTTCCAGGTCAACCTCTCGCCTGATGCCTTCCTGCGCGGCGACTGCCATGCCACCTTCAACTTCCAACTGCCCAAACTGCAAGGGCAATTCTGGTTCAAGCTGGAGTACGACGGCGACAAGAAGGATTACTGGGGATGGGGCATGGACTTTGGCGTTGGCACGCCCCCGGGCGAGAAGGAGCCGAATTACCTGGAGGAGTCAGAGAACAACCCGTGGGCAAGCGGCAGCCTTACCTTCAGCGGATTTGTGCAGACGGGCATCCAGCAGAAGTTCGCCTTTGGTACGGGCAAACTGCTCTCATGGCTTATCGGGAGCAGCGTAGAGGCCGTCACCTACATAGGCCCGAAACTGAGCGGTGAGCTGAAGTTTGCGCTTGACACCGGTATGGATATGCTCTCGATATACAACCTGATGAAGGACTCTAAGTTGACGTTCAATCCCCTTGCCGTTGATTACGAGAGTTCTGCCAAGGTGGATACATGGCTCAGCGGTCAGCAGAAAGTGACGCTTATAGACGGCTCACTGGGTCTGCTGACGGGTGTTTACGAGATGGAGGCATACCTTTTCCCCAACTTCGAAATGGACGTGCAGATGGGTAAGACCGCCTACGGCTCCTGGCGCACCGCCGATGTCACGGTAAAGCCCTCGCGCAACGTTATACTGCCTGTGGAGTTCGGCATCGGAGTATATGACCACAACAACAACCTGAAGGACTACACCTGGTGTGTTGCCCACGGCCTGCCCATGTACGGCCTGTTGGAACGCAGTTGGCCTAAGGATGCCGTGCTGCAGAAGCAGTTCACTCTGTTCGACGAAGGGCTGTACACCATCCGCCCCATCCTGAACGTAGGAGCTTTCGGTGTTCTCGCCGCCTCGCCTTCGTACGAGGTGGAAGGCGTATATTTCCGTGTCAACGACAAAGACGTTCCGCCGCTTATCTTCGACCTTGCCAACAATCCGCAGCCCATCTCATTCCCTGTTGAGACCAACGCACTAAGGGGAGTTTGTTCTGCTGCTAATTTGTATAACACAACAATCCAGAATGGCATATATACGCTTAGTGTAAATGAAAATGCCATTACCAACGCCAGCAAACATCAAGGCTGGACTGCAGATGTTAAATTCGGAGGCGTAGATAATTCAGGATTAAAGACAATGACACAAAAATCGTATTTCACACTGACGATGGGTGACATGAGGTTTGAAAAAATTAAAGTCGGTGGTTATTTGGATGTAAAACCGCTCACCTGCGAAGTAACGGATGCTTCCGGAAATCAGGCAGAGGGCGAAATCCTGACCCGCACCTGCCATGGCACGTCGAAGGGAACGGATGGCGACCCGGATTCGGGCGAAGGACAGTTGACCTGGGACATCACGTTCGACCTTAGCCGTAAGTTTTTACAGCGTCAAGGTGATAAATCATTTTATTTGCAGGATAATTTAAACGGACTTGCATACATCAGAAACTACAGCACTCATGTCATTTTTGGAGGAAGATTCACTCATAGAGATTTTTGGACCGAGAAGGAAATCGCGGAAAAAACAATAGAACGGGAAATATTATTTGAAGGGCAATTAGAACCAGGTAGAAAGGTTAAATCCATAAAGGAAACCATGAGCTTGGTATTCAAGGATGGAGACACCTATTCGCGCACATGGATTATTCCAGAAGAAGAATTACCAATATTAGGTATATTACATCTCGAGTAAAGACCAGAGCGGAAAAGGAGGCCCTTGCAGTGGGCATAGAGAACAGATAAAGGAAAGAGCGCTGCGGCGCTCTTTTCTTTGTCAATTAACAATTAACAATTAACAATTAACAATTAACCAAGAAAAAAGTTTCGTTTTGGTTTTCGTTTTGTTTTCATTCTATAATTTTTTGATTTTTTCATTTTTTAATTTTTTTCATTTTTGTCGTAACTTTGCATTCCAAAAGCAATAAAGACGTAAGAAAATGCAATTATTTGACGTTTATCCACTATTTGATATTACAATTGATCACGGTAAGGGATGCCGTGTTTGGGACACAGAAGGTAATGAGTATCTGGACCTCTACGGCGGACATGCCGTAATCAGTGTGGGGCATGCTCATCCGCATTACGTTGAAGCTATCTGTAAGCAGGTTGCAAAGTTGGGCTTCTATAGCAACTCAGTGCAGAACCCTTTGCAAAAAGAGTTGGCAAAGCGTTTGGGTAAGGCTTGCGGATACGAGGATTACTTCCTTTTCCTTATCAACTCAGGAGCCGAGGCCAATGAGAATGCACTGAAGTTGTCATCCTTCTATAACGGCCGTACCCGTGTGCTTTCTTTGGAGAAAGCTTTCCACGGCCGCACCTCTTTGGCTGTCGAGGTCACCAACAATCCCAAGATTATTGCTCCCATCAATGCCAACGGACATGTAACCTACCTGCCTCTGAATGATATTGAGGCATGGAAGAAGGAGATTGAGAAGGACGATGTCTGTGCATGTATTCTTGAGTGTATTCAGGGCGTGGGCGGCATCCGCATGGTGAGCGCTGAGTTCCTGCAGGCATTGCGTAAGCTTTGTGACGAACATAATACGGTGCTGATCTGCGACGAGATTCAGTGCGGCTATGGCAGGAGCGGTAAGTTCTTTGCCCATCAGCATTTAGGCGTCCGTCCTGACATAATAACGGTGGCCAAGGGTATCTGCAACGGCTTCCCCATGGGCGGCGTGCTGATTTCTCCTAAGTTCACTCCTGTCTATGGCCAGTTGGGAACAACCTTCGGCGGCAACCATCTGGGCTGTGCCGGAGCCTTGGCTGTACTGGATATAATGGAGGAGGAACATCTGGTGGAGAATGCTGCAAGGGTAGGCTCATATCTGATTGCTGAGTTGAAGAAACTGGTGGGCAGCTACCATGTGGTGGATGTCCGTGGTGAGGGGCTGATGATTGGCATTGAGTTGGATATCCCCTACAAGGAACCCCGCACCCGTCTAATCAAAGAGGAGCGTTGCTTTACCGGTTGCTCCGGCACCAATGTGATTCGTCTGCTGCCTCCTTTATGCCTGAGTATGGACGAGGCTCTGCTGTTCATAGAGAAGTTCAAGCGCGTATTGGCGTAAAGGTTATAACATCGTACTAAAATGAAGAAAAGAATAGTCGTAAAGGTGGGCAGCAACGTGCTGACAATGGCTGAGGGTAAGCTGAACATCACTCGGATGTCAGCCTTGGTGGATCAGATTGCCTGGCTGCGTTGGCACAATTATGAGGTAATTCTGGTATCCAGCGGTGCGGTGGCTTGCGGCCGTAAGGAGTTGCAGGTGGATCACATGCTGGACTCCGTGGAGCAGCGACAGCTCTTCTCGGCTATGGGGCAGGTAAAGCTGATAAACCTTTATTACGACCTTTTCCGTGAATATGGCCTGCATATCGGTCAGGTGCTGACCACAAAGGAGAACTTCTCTACGGAACGCACTTTCCAGAATCAGCGTGCCTGTATGGAGGTGATGCTGGAGAACGGTGTAATCCCTATCGTTAATGAGAACGATACGGTAAGCGTGGAGGAACTGATGTTCACGGATAACGACGAACTTTCCGGCCTTATAGCACAGATGATGAGTGCCCAGACCCTGGTGCTGCTGAGTAATGTTGACGGTATTTATACGGGCAATCCTGCCAATCCGGGGAGCGAGGTTATACGGAACATCAAGCCGGGCGAGGACCTCTCGCGTTACATTCAGGAAGAAAAGAGCAGTGCAGGCCGGGGCGGTATGGCATCTAAATACAAAACGGCCAGCAGTGTGGCTGCTACAGGCATAAAGGTGATTATTGCTAACGGCAACCGCTCCAACATTTTAATTGATTTGGCAGAAAAACCAGAAGAAACAGTTCATACAGAGTTCTCTGGAAATGAAAAATGAAGAGTGAAGAATGAATAATTCTCTATTTCAAACAATAAAGCAGGCCAGCAGGGCTTTGGCGCTTGTAGGAGACGAGCAACGCAATCTTGTTTTGGCGCATTTGGCTGATGCTATATTGGAGAATCAGCAGATGTTGTTGGATGCCAACAATAAAGACCTGGAGCAGATGGACTGCCAAGACCCTCTGTATGACCGTCTGCTACTGACCCCGGAGCGTTTGCAGGGAATAGCTTCTGATATGCGTCATGTGGCTTCGTTGCCCTCTCCCTTGGGAATTGTCTCTAAGGAGCGGACCTTGGAGAACGGCTTGTACCTGAGACGTGTAAGTGTGCCTTTTGGCGTAATAGGCGTTATCTATGAGGCCCGTCCCAATGTCAGCTTCGATGTCTTTTCGCTTTGCTTCAAGAGCGGTAACGCTTGCATATTGAAGGGAAGTAAAAATGCACTCTACAGCAACGAGGCCATCGTAAGTCTCATTCATCAGGTTCTCAAGGCAGAAGGCTTGCCTGCTGATGTAGTGGCACTGATGCCTCCCACGCACGAGGCGACAGCAGAACTTTTGGAGGCTGTGGGATATGTGGATCTCTGTATCCCTCGTGGCGGAAAGAAACTGATAGAATTTGTGCGCAACAATGCCCGTGTGCCGGTCATCGAGACAGGTGCCGGTGTGGTGCATGCCTATTTTGATAAGGATGGTGACTTAGAGAAAGGACGTGCCATCATAAACAATGCCAAGACGCGCAGGGTGAGTGTTTGCAATGCACTGGACTGCCTCTTGGTTCATAAAGACAGGGTGGGGGACTTGTCCGCATTGCTGGCTCCCATGATGGATAAGGTGTGTATGCACCAGCCCAAGGAAGGTGAAGCGTTCGACTGGGACCGAGAGTGGATGTCGTACGACCTGAGTATTCGCATTGTGGATTCTCTTGACGAGGCGCTGCAACATATTCAGGCACACGGTTCGGGGCATAGTGAATGCATCATTACGGAGAATGATGAGGCTGCCCTTCGCTTCCAGCGCGAGGTGGATGCTGCTTGCGTTTATGTGAATGCACCTACCAGTTTTACAGACGGTGCGCAGTTTGGATTGGGTGCCGAGATAGGTATCAGTACCCAGAAGCTTGGACCGCGTGGTCCTATGGCACTGGAAGAGATGACTACCTACAAGTGGCTCATAAATGGAAGTGGACAGGTGAGAAAATGAAAAGCCCCCTCCAACTCCCCCAAAGGTGGAGGGAATGATAGTCTAATGTTGAGAATTAAGTGTTAGGAAAAATTATGAATTAAGATAAGGTATGTTAGAGAAGTTTCTAAAGCAGACGAAGTTCAAGGATTATGCCGATTTTATGGCAAACTACAAGCCGGAGGTGCCGGAGGACTTTAATTTCGGATACGACGTGGTGGACGCATACGCTGAGACCGATCCGGAGAAGGAAGCTATCCTTTGGACGAACGACAGGGGGGATGTGAAGCATATAAACTATGCTGAGTATAAGCGTCTCTCTGATTCGGTGGCATCTTATTTCCTGACTTTGGGTATAAAGAAAGGCGACTGCGTAATGCTTATTCTCAAACGTAGGATAGAGTGGTGGATTACAATGGTAGCACTGCATAAGATAGGTGCTGTGGCCATTCCCGCCACCCATCTTCTTACGGATAAGGATATTATATACCGTTGTCATCAGGCAGACATTAAGGCCGTTGTGGCAGTAGGTGATGTAATTGTGCTTAGGAATGTCATTCGTGCCCGTGCTTACTGTCCGTCACTTAGACATTGCATTTCCATCGGTCCTGCTGTTCCGCAGAACTGGGACAACTACTGGCAGGGCGTTATGATGGCTCCCAAGTTCAAGAGTCTGAAGGGACAGACCAGGGTGACTGACGATTTTCTGCTGTACTTTACCAGCGGCACCAGTGGTGCACCCAAGATGGTGATGCATGACCATTCTTATCCCCTTGCCCACATCCTGACGGCCAAGTACTGGCACAATGTCGATGAGACATCTTTGCACCTTACCGTTGCCGATACGGGTTGGGGAAAGGCTGTATGGGGTAAGTTGTATGGCCAGATGATTTGCGGTGCTACGGTATTCATCTATGACTTTGAAGGACATTTTGATGCCGAAAAGATGCTGAAGGTGATGCAGGACTTCAAGGTTACGTCGTTCTGCGCTCCTCCCACGGTTTACCGTTTTATGATTCGTAAGGACCTGAGTAAATACGATTTGTCCAACCTTCGCTATTGCACCACAGCCGGTGAGGCACTTAATCCCAAGGTCTTCATGGAATGGCAGAAGAAGACGGGCATTATGATTTATGAGGCATACGGACAGACAGAGACCACTCTGGTATTGGGTACGTATCCGTTTGTCAAGCCTAAGCCAGGTTCCATGGGCTTGCCTAATCCACAATTCTCTGTGGCTGTTATAGACGAAGAGGGAAATCCCTGTAAGCCTGGCGAGCATGGTCAGCTTGTTATTCGTGCTGAAGGGGAGAAGCCTTTGGGACTCTTTAAGGAGTATCATTTGCAGAAGGAACTTACTGAGAAGAGCTATAACAATGGCGTTTATTATACCAAGGATGTTGTCTATTATGACGAGGAAGGCTATTTCTGGTTCGTTTCACGTTCTGACGATGTCATCAAGAGTTCGGGTTACCGCATAGGTCCCTTCGAGGTGGAGAGCGCCCTGATGACGCACCCCGCTGTTGTGGAATGTGCCATTACCGGAGCTCCTGATGAAGTTAGAGGCATTGTGGTAAAGGCAACCATTGTCTTGGCCGACACATACAAGGGCAAGGAGGGTCCGGAGCTGATTAAGGAGTTGCAGAACCATGTGAAGCAGGAGACGGCTCCCTATAAATATCCCCGTGTAATAGAATTTGTAGATGAATTGCCTAAGACCATCAGTGGGAAGATTCGCAGAGTGGAAATAAGAGAAAAAAGTGCCCCCCTTCCGTCTTTCCCAAAGGGGAGTGATAAATTGTAAATAGTCAAATAGTAAATTATGAATAGTTTTCTAAACGTACAAGATATAGGTGACCTCAGACAGGCATTGGCTGAGGCTCAAGAGATAAAGAAAGACCGTTATAAATACGTAGAGTTGGGCCGGAATAAGACGGCGCTGTTAGTGTTCTTCAATAACAGTTTGCGTACCCGCCTTTCCACCCAGAAGGCTGCCCTGAACCTGGGCATGAACGTGATAGTTCTGGATGTGAATGCCGGAGCGTGGAAGTTGGAAACAGAGCGTGGTGTTATCATGGACGGCGATAAAAGCGAGCACCTGCTGGAGGCTATTCCCGTTATGGCTTGCTATTGCGACATGATAGGCATTCGTTCATTTGCTGGCCTTACCGACCGAGAGTATGACTATGCCGAGACGGTCTATAATCAGTTTGTAAAGTACAGCGGCAAGCCCGTTTTCGCAATGGAAACTGCAACGGTGCACCCCCTGCAAGCCTTTGCCGACCTTATTACCATCCAGGAATCTTGGATGGAAAGTGAAAAGAGGCCCAAAGTCGTCCTTACCTGGGCTCCACATCCCAAGTCTTTGCCTCAGGCTGTTCCCAACAGTTTTGCTCAATGGATGAACGCTGCCGACGTAGATTTCGTCATTACGCATCCCGAGGGTTATGAACTTGACCCTAAGTTTGTTGGCAATGCCCGTGTGGAGTACGACCAGAAGAAGGCTTTCGAGGGAGCAGATTTCATCTATGCCAAGAACTGGAGTTGTCCTGGTGTTACACGTCCACAGGACTATGGCAAGGTGCTGCATGACTATCACACTATGACCCATTGGACAGTGGATGCCGAGCACATGAGTTGGACCAATAACGCCAAGTTCATGCATTGTCTGCCAGTTCGCCGTAACATGATTGTCAGCGACGATGTGATAGAAGCTCCCACCTCGTTGGTTATCCCCGAGGCTGCCAACCGTGAAATTTCCGCTACTGTAGTGTTGAAAAGAATCTTGCAGAGCCAGGCGGTCTGAAATCTTATACAAAGGTTCACGCCCGGTTGTTGAACAATTGCGCAATTCTTTGTGAACAATTGCGCAATTCTTTGAAATAAGTTGCGCGCCAGTCTTTTGACCGACGCGCAACAATGTTATCCTGAATAAGATTAGCGCTTTGCTATTACTTCACTAGAACTTTTTTGCCGTTCATAATGTAGAGTCCCTTGACAGGCTTGCTTACACGGCGACCGCTCAGGTCGTAAACACCCTCATTGTCAATTGTCAATTTATCATTGTCAATTGAATTAATGCCGTCTTCGTCGTCAAGGTTCTTCTTGATACTTACAGAACCGGCATTCATGTCGAAGGTGATGTGGTAAGACTGAGTCTCTGCCTCGTTGTCCCATACCATCCACCACTGGCGGTCGGCACCACGGATAAGGTCGGTAATAACCTCGCCGTCTTGAACACGGATAGCATTTTGGCTGCTTCCGTAGCGGCCTTCGTTCCAGTCAGAGCGCTTAGCCGTGTAGTTTAAGTCGAAAGGACCAGTGGCACCGCGTACAGTGAAGATGGTGAAGGTGAGGAACTCGCCATCGGCTATATGGAGGGAATCCATGAAGAAGGTTACGTCGCCCTCATACAAACCGTCTCCCTGATGTAAAAGCGGACACATCTCGTCGTTTACCCAACGGTGCTTCTCGCCTGCGTTGTCTATAACAGAACCTACCACGAATGCACGGTCGTTCCAATTGTAATCTATGCTCTTGAATTCGACGGTCATATTCTTGGTATCGAGAATTACATCAAACTCACCACCGATGCATTGGAAGTCGTTTCCGCCTTCTACAACGCTGAAGGTGCCATTCTTAGGAGTGATGAAACGACGGTTAGCCTCGCTACATTTGAGTGTGCTTGACAGACGTGTGAAGTAGATGCCGGCACGACCGTTGGAATTGGTCTGATTGGCACGGTTCTGAACCTTAATGCGAGCGGTGTATTTGCCATCGGCATTCTTGGTCATGGGGTAGAGTTTTGTAATGTCGGCATAGGTAATATTGTTGCCTTCTGCGTCTAACAGGTCGCCCTGAACATAGAATCCTCCACCTAAATCCTGGCGGTCCAGAATGCTTTCGTAGTACTCTATTGCCTCCTCGTCCGTGAGTTCTCCTGCATAGAAGACATCCATAACCTCATCTTGAACACCATAGAAGAGTTCACTTAAATCTGGGTCTGTCCCAACGTACTTACCGCCCTCTGCCATACACCATTCAGAGAGGTCGTATAGATTCTGGTAGATTTTACGACTGGTGTTCTCTATAGCATTGAATTCGTCGTTTATCTGTTGCAACAGAGCTAATTTCTGGTCAGCATCGCTGGAAGCCTCAACCTGTGAAATCAGGTTCTTGATGGTGGTAATATGGCTCTTGCTATAAAGGATTTGTAGTATTTCCTGAGCATATTCCAGTTTCTCTATATGCTTGTTGAAATTTGCAATCATGGCATCCATAGCATCCTGGCTCTTGCCCATGTAGGTGAGCTTGAACTTACCCCACATAGTCATTTCGCTGTCGTAGTATGGATTACCAGTGTTGCGGATACCCAGGCGAATCTTGTTGTCGGTAACAATACCATATACTTTGTTAGAGTAGCGTTTGCCATCAGCGAAGGCAAAACTAACTGCTCCGCGCTGCTCGGGTACCCAGCCCCATGTTGATTCATATTCGCGGTGACTTGTGTTCTCACCGGCGTGAGGAATGCTGGGGTCATCGGGATCCTTGCGGCAGTTTACACCGTTTATGGCCTCTTCGTCAGAAAGTGCACCCTCATAGATGTTCATGATGGGAGTGTAGAAGTCGTTGATGTAGAGAGAAGAGGTTACATAGTCTTCAATATCACCCATTAGGTTTCCGCCAGGACGGAAGAATGCAGGAGCCTCAATTTCGTAGATACCATTGGGAAGCTCGTCCTCCAGATCCTGATATACATTGAAAGATGTATTCCATGTTCCAGCTACGGGATAGATGTCGGTGAAACCTGTGTTACTGCTGAAGTTGCTACCGACATCGCTCAACTGCGTATGTGTTTCGGTCCAGTCCTTAAAGCTGCCATCTTCGCTGAAGCCAGGATTTTTGATTAGGTTGGTAAGGTCGGAACCCTCGGCAATACTGGTCTTTATGGCAATGGCATAGAGATTTTGAACAAACAGAATCTCGGCTTCCAGTTCCTCAGGAGTAAGGTTCTTTTCTTCCATAATGGTCAGGTAAGAACCATTGGGAAGTTCTTCTGACGGTTCTTCGTTACCATCCAGATAGCTGTCAAGCAATTCGGTTGCTTCACCGTTCAGGTCGTCACGCTGACCACGCTCCTCAATGATGGCCTTAATGGCTTCATCATAAGACTGGTAGG
This sequence comes from Bacteroidaceae bacterium, assembly GCA_017645305.1. Taxonomy (GTDB): domain Bacteria; phylum Bacteroidota; class Bacteroidia; order Bacteroidales; family Bacteroidaceae; genus Physcousia. The sequence continues at coordinate 11,093 of JAGCPD010000026.1, forward strand.
CCAAATGGCTCTTACGGATAAGCATCGGATTGTTGGAGAGTGTGTTGGCAAGTGCCAGAATGTCTTGCAGTTGTGTAGCGGAAACTATCTTCTGCTGTGCCTCTTCGTATTCTTCCATCAGACTCTTCTGTGCCTCCAACATACTCAGGTCTTGCATGTTTGCCATCTGCTGTTTCTGGATGAGGCTTGCGTTTTCTTCAGCTGTACCCACATATTCAACACGCCAGGTATCCCAGACAGTCCAGTTTCCATATTCGTACATGTTGTTTTCAACACCTACATTTATGGTGTCGTTCTCGCTCTCGACATAGAAGTAAAGCGGAGTATTCCAGTACAGACCCTTGGCAAAGTACTTGCGGCAGGCTGCCAATGAGTTGGGAACCCATAGAGCTTCGTTGGTCTCGTTTTCGGTCTCGTTAACGCGCTCTTCCTGAGCCTGCTCGGCAATATCCATGAACAGGTTGGCAATCTTCTGACCGTTTATCTCGGCAAAGTACTGGCTGCTGTGATAAAGGGGAATAAAATCTTCGTTCAACTTGCCTTCTCCGTATTCTGCAGATTCGTTGTTCCATTGGCAGACACGCTGCAGCCCCTGAACGCGCAGCTTGTAGATACCCTGCTGCAGACCTGTGATGGGCTGGTAGGTATGGAACCAGTTGGTGTTCCAGTGCTCAACAACGCTATTCTGGAAGTTCAGACCAGAACCGTCGCCAGAGTTCTCTGTGGTGTAACCCTCGTTGGTGTCGTGGTCGGCATTTGCAAACACATCCAGGAAGGGATACTCAGGATCCTGTCCGTTACAATAGGTACAGAAACCATCCTTGAAAGAATGAGGCTTCCTGACTACTGCATTGGCATCGTTAGAGAAAGACATCTCCTCGGCATTGAATGTGCCGTCACACTCCAGCTGACCAGCGGGATAAACTATTTTATGGTCAGGCATAAATGTGGGGAACTCGTCCTGGCCCAGATTTTGGAACCACGTGATGTATGTCTGGTCACCATTCAACTTGTAACAGAGAGCACCGCTATCCAAATCTTCATAGTTGATGACAGTAGCCTGAAGCGGTGTGCCATTGACGCTGTAGCAGTTGGTGAAGGTGGCATTGTCAAAGCGTGCAAGGTATTTGTCGTCGTTCTGTGTGCCGCTGACAGTTGCACTCGACCAACAATTGGTAATGACTGCACCGCTGCTGCCGAGCCATGCACTCAAGGCACCGTTCTCCATCACCTCGGAGCCGGATATGAACCCCGTAGAATAACAGTTGGTCATGTAGATGTGTGCCTGAGATCCTGTATTACAGCCAAGGATGCCACCTGCACCAGCTCTCTGACAGCTGACGTCACCCTCGAAACCGAGATTTTCAAGATAGATGTTGCCAGAAGCGGTAGAACCGCCGATAAGGCCGGCATTACCGTGAGCACTGATTAAGCAAGTGGCATCACCGCGAAGATTGCGGACGGTGGCACCGCCGTTGAGGAAGTTAATGAAGCCAACCCAATCCTCATTTTCACGCCAGCTCATATCCATGTTGCTGATGGTATGGAAACCGCCTTCGAATATGCCTTTGAAGCCGTGGTCACGGTCTGCAATACCGGAGAACTCAGGATAATCCGTGAAATCAAGGTCGCTGTTCAGTTTGGCATTCACCTCAACGTTGCCTGCCTTAACGAACTCAGCGAACCAGCATACATCCAGCTCATTGTTCAGCTGATAGAAACCTCCAACCTGTTGGCAGAAACTGTCGCTGATGGCACCGCAATTGATACAATACCAGTCTCCTTCTTCATATTCATGAGGTGGACGTACCGGCTCTACAGGATTGTTGGTATAGGTGCCACCTTCGATAGGGGTTCCGTCGCACGTCAACTCACCCTGCAGATAGACTTGCTTGCTTGTACTGAAAGGCATGGGATATTCATCTTCACCGATGGTCTGCCAAAAGACAATCCCACCAGCTCTTTGGTTGATGATGTAGGTTGCCTTTCCGTTAAGTACATCATCGGTCATTAAATCATAATCTATAAATTGGTTAGCATCTTCCATTCCGCTAAGATCATAACAGTTTACAGCAGTGGCATCACTGTTTGACTGACGGAAGACACCGCGACCGCTTCCATCCATACCTTCTACTACACCGATGTTGATACAATTGGTGACACGTGTATTACCATTGTCACCCAGCCATGCAGAGATACCTGCAGCTTCGTGGTTGTCTGCCGTAGAGGTAATCTTACCGGTATTGACACAATTGGAAATCTTCCAGATGGGATGGTTGCTGCTGCTACCACCAGTGATACCGCCTGCATTATTCGAAGGCGATGTGATGTCTGCCTCGTTCACGCAGTTCATGATAATGATTTCCTTCTCGTTATTCTGACCGGTACCTGTGATACCACCCGTACGCATTCCGCCAGTGATGGAGCAACTCTTGTCAATGATGAGGTTCTTGACGATTGTACCTTCGCCTCTAGTGTTGGGATTACCACGCAAAGAGCCAAAGAATCCTTGCATCTCTGAATTGGGACGGTTAATAATCATGTTCTTGATGCGGAATCCCTGACCATCAAAAGTACCGTTGTACTTCTTTCCATTGGTGGGACCGATGGGGCTGTGCAGGTTCTCGACACCCTCGAAGTCGATGTCGTTCATTAGTCGGCAATTGGGATCCAAGCCAAAGGTTGATGATTCTCTAACCATGTAGGAAATCCATTCCACGTTACCGGCATTGCGAATCTCGTAGAATCCGTCATCTGCCTTTGTGGGTTCCTGGTACTTAGCAGGAGGCAAACAGTCGTCGTAGGTACAGATACCATTGACATAGTCATGTTCGTGCTGAGCCCAAGCATTCTGCCCTATCGTCCAAAGAAGAAGGGACAGGAATAGATAAGTAGTTTTACTCATACTGCTTAAATGGGATTAATGTTATTAATATTGTTAGTTAAATTTGAAAGTTTGTTACAAAAGTATTGAATTAATTTCAGATGATGCAAAAATCAGACAATTATTTTGCAAAAATGTATAAAAAACGCACGAATTGGGCAAAAAAAGCATCAACTGCAACAGAATGTTAAGCAGTTTTGTGTTTTTTTGCTGTTGCCAAACATACTTGCGCTCGCTTATCTGTAACTTTTGCTGTTGCCGAACTTACTTCCGCTCGACAATAAAAATAAAAGCTTTTTGTTTTGTATTGTTCTCACTTATCCGTAACTTTGGCCGTTGCCGAACTTACTTCCGCTCGGGAATAAAAAATAAAAGCTTTTTTATTTTGTATTCCGCTCGCTTATCCGTAACTTTGCAGTCGCAAACAGTGAAGAAGGGAAACTTCGCCGGGGTGCCTCACCTGTTGGTGTGTGCTGAGAATATACCCATTAATCTGAACCAGGTAATGCTGGCGTAGAGAGTTATAAACATTATATATATAATAAAGATGAAAAGATTGTGTGTGATAACCTCACTGCTGTTTAGTGTGGCAGGAATTTGTGGCGTGTATGCACAGAAGGCAGATTCTACGAAAGTGAAGGAATTGGTTGAAGTAACTGTGAAGCCTGTGAAGGCTCCCGACAATGCTCCGTTTGCCGTGAGCAAGATTGGGATGGGAGAACTGGAGCAGTTTTCTAAGACGGGACAGGAACTGCCTTTTCTCTTCGCCCGTACGCCAGGTGTGCTGGCGTGGAGCGAGAACGGTCTGGGAACGGGAACTACCTATATGCGTATTCGTGGTGCTGCGACCAGTCGCATTAATGTTACTTTGGACGGTGTGGCGCTGAACAGCCCCGAGGACCAGTGCGTCTATTGGGTAAATATGAATTCGTACGCATCTTTCCTGGGCGGTGTGCAGATTCAGCGTGGTGTGGGAACCAGTACGAATGGCGATGGTGCCTTCGGAGGAACCGTCGCGCTTCAGACACGTATGCCGAGACTGACCCCTCAGTTAGAGGTGACGGCTTCTTACGGCTCGTATAATACATATAATGTAGGCGGTAATTTCAGTTCGGGTCTGCTGATCAACCACCTCTTAATTGACGGTGCTTACCACCACACAGGAACGGATGGTTACATACACGGCACTAAGGGCAACTCGGGAAGCTACTACGGTGGTCTGACATGGCTGAACACCAAGGGTACGTTGAAGTTGAACTACAAGAATATTGGTAATTACGAAGTGACAGGTCAGGCCTGGAACGGCGTGACAGCGGGTAATGATGATTTAAGTTTAATGAACGGTACGTACGGTGCTCCAGGATTTACATCGTACCAAGATATGTACAATGCTGGACTGGGACGCTATAACAGTTTGTATGAGCGACTGGTATTCGATGGGGACAACTATTCCTTTGTAAAGAATGCTGACGGCAGTTATCAGACGGAACGCTATCGCATGAACGATGGTTCGCCTTGGAGTCGTACTACGGACAACTTCTGGCAGAACCATAATCTGCTGAACCTGACATGGCGTATCAACAACAACTGGAGCACAAGCGGAACTCTGCACTACACATACGGCCACGGCTACTACGATGAGTTCCGCTACAATAACAAACTGAGCAAGTTCGGCCTGTCACGTACACCAGAACCAGGGTATGATTTCTCCCGTTACAGTGACTTCGTCCGCCAGAAAGGCTACACACAGCATACCTATGGTGTTGTCTGGAATGCGAACTATCAGAATGGGAAATGGGATGTACTGGGTGGTGCTTCGTTCCAAAACTTCGAAGCTCACCATTATGGTTATCTCACTTATATCTCAGATGATGTTATCAGGGCTTATTACATGCCGACAGAAGGTCAACTTCAATACTACGACAGCAATGCATCAAAGTCCGACAATCAGATTTACGCCAAGGCCATCTACCACATCTGCCCCGCCTGGGATGTGTATGCCGACCTTCAATATCGCCATGTGAATTATATAACCAACGGTTATGGCGACCGCTATACCACTCCCGATAAGGGTTATACCATCGTACCTCAGCTGCTGAATATTGCCCACCAGTTTGATTTCATGAATCCTAAGTTTGGCTTCAGTTATCATCAGGGCGGGCACAATGCCTATGTCAGTTATGCCCTGAGCTATCGCGAGCCTGAGCGTAACAACTTTACCGATAATGGTACGGGCATAGAGCCGAAGAGCGAGAGTGTTCATGACGTGGAGTTGGGTTATGGCTACAACAATAGAATGTGTCACATTAACCTGGGTATGTATGCCATGATTTACAGAAACCAGTTGGTGCAGTCTGGCGAACATAGTGATATAGGCGAGAACCTGACCACCAACGTCTGGAAGAGCTATCGCTTGGGCTTGGAACTCTCAGCTGGCATACACATCACTAAGTGTTTCTCACTGGAAGCCAATGCCGCCATCAGCAAGAATACCATTACAGACTTTGATGAGTGTGTTGAGAACTGGGATGTATGGCAGAACTCGGCTGACAACACTCAGTTTGTGGGGGCCGACGGTACAGGCTACACCCGCATTCATTACGATAACAGTACGCTTGCCTTCTCGCCCACAGCCATCTTGAATGGCTTTGCCGATTTTCACTACAAGGGCTTCAAGACTACGTGGCATACAGGTTACGTGAGTAAGCAGTATTTGGACAATAGTGCCAACAACGAGCGCTCACTTCCTGGTTATACTCGAACCGATATTGCCTTGAGCTATAATCTGAAGTTATCGGGAAAGGGGCTGAAGAATATTATTTTCGGCATGAATCTCAATAATATATTTAACAGGCACTACGCAAGCAGCGGTTGGGTTTACAGTGCTATCTGCGAAAGCTATGGTCATACCAATGACAACCGCTACTACCAGATAGGCTATGTGCCTATGGCCGGCTTTACATGCATGGGAAACATAACACTAAAGTTCTAAATGTTAGAATACGTTTTTACAAACTGGATGGATGTACTGGGAACCCTGCTGGGTTTTCTGTATATTTGGCTAGAATTCCGTGAGAATGCGTGGATGTGGATTGTGGGTTGCATAATGCCCGTCATCTATTTCTTTGTGCTCTATCAGAGTGGTGTGTATGGCGACTGTGCCACAGAGGTTTATGCCTTTGCTGCCAGCTTGTACGGATTGTATGTCTGGCTTTCGGGTAAAAAAAAGACTGGTATGGAAGTGCCTGTCACCCGAACTCCAGTCCGTATGCGCTATATTCTTATGGGCATTACCTTGCTGTTGTGGGCTGTCATTTCCTTTATCCTGAAGCACACAGACAGCACAGTGGCATATATAGACGCGCTCAGCACCGCCTTTTATCTGGTGGCCCTGTGGATGTTAGCCAGAAAACACATAGAGCAGTGGTGGGTGTGGCTGGCTTGCGATGCCATCTCCACGGGCCTATATATATATAAAGGTGTATATGGCCGGGCCTTACTGTATGGCATCTACACTTTATTGGCTGTTTACGGATATTTTGTCTGGAGGAAGAAACTGGTAAAGTAGATTTCCCACTATTGTCTAATTGCCTTGCAAGACGAAAAAGGTTCCTCGCTGATGTGGGGAGCCTTATTTGTTTTTATAGATGCTAATCTCACCGCTACCGTAGCAGATTTTGGCCTTTTCATCATAGATGCAGCCAAACTGACCTGGTGCAATGCCTTGAATAGGCTCGTCAGAATGAATGTGGTAACCTTCTTCATCTAATGTGATGATGCCTGGCAAGAAATGATCCACATGTCTAATCTTGAACTGAATGGGTTGCGCCGCAGGTGCCTTGTCCCAAGGATTACGGGTAATAAAGTGCATATCGGCCAAGCGGAAATCATGCCCGTACTGCAACAGTGTGTCCCATCCGTGTGCCACAAAGATTATGTTTTTCTTGATGTTCTTCTTGACTACGAACCAAGGCCCTCCACCCAAGCCTAAGCCTTTGCGTTGTCCTATGGTGTGGAACCAGAAACCGCGATGATGACCTACCACTTTGCCCGTCTCTATGTCTATTACCTTACCTTCCTGTTCGCCCATGAACTTACGCAGGAAGTCGTTGTAGTTTATCTTTCCCAGAAAGCAGATACCCTGACTGTCTTTTCTGCGTGCACTGGGTAACTTGGCATCTATGGCAATCCTGCGCACTTCCTCCTTCATTAAATGTCCGATGGGGAAGATGGTGTGGCGGATCTGTTCGTAAGAAAGCTGAGCAAGAAAATCGGTCTGATCCTTTACCGGATCTTTTGCAGTTCCCAGCCACATCAGACCGTCCTTCTCTATGTTAGTAGCATAATGGCCCGTCGCTATATAGTCGTAGTGACAGCCAACCTGCTGTTCAAATGCGCCAAACTTTATGAGACGATTACACATTACGTCCGGGTTAGGTGTCAGTCCTTTCTTAACTCGTTCTATGGCATATCCTACCACTTGTTCCCAATATTCCTTTTGCAAGTCGGTAACTTCCAGTTTAAGGCCATACTTTTGTGCGGTAGTCTGAGAAAGTTCAATATCTTCCTCTGCCGAACATGAGGATTCCTCACCCTCCATGCCAATTTTAATATAATGAAGGTCGGGTTTTAATCCCATCTCGCAGAGTAGGTGTACTACAACTGCACTATCTACGCCTCCCGATATCAGTACGGCAACAGAGCCTTTTATTTCTTGAAATCCCATGTTTGAGGGCCGTTAAAGGTGTTTATGTGCAAGGTAATGCTGTCGCCTTCCCGTATGCCTTTAATGCTGTCAACAGGTAGGCTGGCGTATGTGGGCTGTGTATAAGAGAGAGGGTCGGCATTCTGATTGTGGTACAGACTTACCCAAGCGTGTCCGTCCTTTATGCTGTCCGTTATAAATCCCCAATATTGTATGCCGCCCTGTGTAAGAGGACTTAGGTACATATTTATATAATGACCTGCCCTCCAAGCGCTCTTCACCCCTGTGGGGTCTGTCTTGGCAATTTCTGTGCTGTCTCGCAGATAATAAACGCCCTGACTCTGATAGATAGTGGCACTCTCTCCCGATGGAACGTATCCGCAAAGAATGCGATAGATGGCATTGGGTACAAGGTCCTCTTGTACATTTGTGATGGTAAAGGAAACGCCAGCATCGGTAACGAACTTCTCGCTAACCCCTTGGTCGTTGGTGTATAGATCAACCATCTCTGTGATGATGTTTGGGTATGTTTCGTCCTCATTGCTGTTCTTGCAGGAAGTAACAAGCATCAAGAAGATGAGGCTCAGCGCAAGCAGGTTAAAGTGTCTCATGAATTCAGTGCTTTTTGTTTGTTAAAGACCGGATTAGCATACATGGTAAGCATACGCTCACGCAAGAAGGCATTGTCCTTGTTTTCTATTTCTATCTTGTTAAGACGCTGTTGCAAATAGTTCAGGAACTGTGTTTTTTGCTTTTCTGTGTAGAAAGAAACGTATTCCTGAGAACCTTGCAGCAGATCGGCAGCCACATAATTGCCTGGGAACAGCTTGTAGCCTGCATGAATCTGTTTGTCTATGCGGTGTGCCACTTCTGTAAAGAACTCGTTCCTGGGAAGGTCCTTCAGTTCGTCCAACCAAGTATTGATACATGGGGCAGCCTCGTAGTGTATGCCTCCCTTGAAGCCCCAGATGCCTTCGCGCATATTCTTCTCGTCATCGGCTTTACTTTTCTTGTAGGCTGGGTCGTCTCGTTTCAGTTGGAACTCCGTAGCTTTCAGATAGTCGCAAGGGTCATATTCGTAGCTGATGGTAAGGGGGACAATGTACAGTTCGCGCAACTGTTCCACAGGTGTGCCTTCTGCCCCCATAGCCAACATCTTCAAGACACTCTCTTGCGTAACATCATTACTGTCCTTTGCCCTTCCTTCACGCTGAGCTATCCAGATATTCTCGTGTTTCTCATTTACCGCGTAATGGATATACTGGCTCATCAGCATACTGCTCTTCAGCAAATCTTTGGAACCTAAACCACGGCGTACCGTAAAAGCCTTGTTCAGTTTTACTACTTTCTCAATCCAAGGGTAGATAAGCAGATTATCACCGATGGCAATCTCGCATGTGGTAGGGAATTTGTTTTTGTAAAGCAGATAATCCAGGATGGCACTGTCCAACACAATGTCGCGATGGTTGCTCATAAAGGTGTAGCGCTCTTCGCCAGCTGTTATCTTGCTGTGCTCGAAGGTGGCACCATTGCTGCATTTGCGAAGAATATACTTGACAATGGGTTTCATGAAGCGCAGCTGAAAGTCCAAAGTGCTGTGTACACCTATGAAAGCCAGTCGGATTACACCGTTCCTAAGCCATTTGGGTAACCAGGGGAGCAATGCTTTCAACTGGGCATTCATCAGCCTGTCGTGGAGTAGTTCGTTTACTACGCCAGGAATCTCATCGTCGTTATACGGACGTATCGCATCAAAATCACTTACCATTTATGTCAATTCTCAATTATATCCGTCAGTACATCTTTAATGTCCAAGCCAGCAGCACGCACCTGCTGGGGGATGAAGCTGGTAGCAGTCATACCAGGGGTGGTGTTGATTTCCAGCATGTTTATCTTGTCGCCGGCTGTGATGATGTAATCTACGCGGATGATGCCGTGGCAACCTAAGATATCATAGATGAGTGAGGTAAGCTTCTGCACTCTTTCTGTCAGATGCTGACTGATGCGAGCGGGAGTTATTTCATCGCTTTCGTTGTTGTACTTTGCTGCATAATCGAAAAACTCGTTCTTGGAAACAACCTCTGTGATGGGGAATACCACACTGTTCTTCTTGGTCTTGTAGCAACCACAGGTGATCTCTGTTCCCTGCATGAAGGCCTCAACCATCACATCCTCGCCCTCCTTCAGCGCCAGGTCGATGGCAGGGCGCAGGGCTTCAGGGGTTTTCACCTTGGTTGTCCCGAATGATGAACCGCCGCGAACAGGTTTCACGAAACAAGGCAGACCTATACGGTCTATGATGTCCTGGTCGCTCACCTCATGGTCATGTCCCATCTTCACCACCAGACTGTCGGCTACCGATACGCCCATGCCGCGCATATAGTTGTTCAGCACGAACTTATCGTAGGTCATTGCCTCGATGAGTACATTACAGGTGCTATAGGGCATTCCTATCAGGTCGAGGTAGCCCTGGAAAATACCGTTCTCACCCGGAGCACCGTGTATGGTGATGTAGCAGTAGTCGGGACGGATGCGTTCGCCTTTCTCGTTAAGGAACGAAAAATCATTTTTGTCAACAGGCGTACGCTTCTCATCTTCACCAATGAGCGCCTCCCATTTCATGGCATGCACCTCTACCTTATATATAATATAGCGCTCTTTGTCCAGGAACGATGCTATTCCTGCAGCGCTGCGCATACTTACGTCGTGTTCCGAGGAATCTCCTCCACAAACTATTGCAATTACCTTCATAATTATATTTTAACGTCTAACGTTTAAAGCCTTTTCCTCCATTTCTCTAATAAGGCTGTCATGTCCTCAGGCAGCTCTGAATCGAAGAACATTTCTTCTCCTGTTGTGGGATGTACAAACCCCAGCGTCTTTGCATGAAGTGCCTGGCGGGGGCAGATGGTCATGCAGTTATGAATGAAAGCCTTATACGAGGCTGTAAGTTCGCCACGCAGAATCTGGTCGCCTCCGTATCGTTCATCGGCAAAGAGCGGATGCCCTAAGTGCCGCATGTGAGCTCTGATCTGATGGGTGCGGCCCGTCTCCAAACTGCATTCCACCAAGGTTACGGCGCCAAAGCGTTCCAGCACGTGATAGTGTGTGATGGCTGGCTTGCCAATCTCGCTATCTGTAGGATAGACAGCCATTTGCAGCCTGTCTTTGGGGTGACGACCAATGTTGCCTTCTATGGTGCCATCGTCTTCTTTGAATGGTCCCCACACCAACGCATTATATTGTCGCTTTGTAGTGTGATAGAAGAACTGCTTACACAGGTGCGTCTTGGCTTCTGGTGTCTTGGCTATTACCAGCAGTCCGCTGGTGTCTTTGTCAATACGATGCACCAGACCTACGGTGGGATCGTTGGGGTCGAACTCATGATTGTCTCTCATGTGCCAAGCCAACGCATTCACCAGCGTTCCGCTATAGTTGCCACAACCTGGATGAACCACCATTCCTGCAGGTTTGTTAATAACAAGCAACTGGTCGTCTTCATAGACTACGTTCAGAGGAATGTCTTCTGGAACTATTTCCCAGTCGCGTTTTGGACGGTCTAAAACCAGTGTGATGACATCATACGGCTTAACCTTGTAGTTACTTTTGACAGGCTTGTCGTTAACACGTATGCAGCCAGCTTCGGCGGCTTTCTGAATGCGGTTCCGACTGGTATCACCCATATGTTCCATTAGGAACTTGTCAATGCGCACAGCCCCTTGACCCTTGTCAACCTCTATGCGCCAATGTTCATGTTCCTCCGGTGCGGACGAAAGGATATCATCTTCTTCCTCACTGAAATAATCCTCGTCAAGCTCTGCCATCTTTAACGTTTAATTAACTCCGTCCCAATCTTCTTCCTCAGAAGCTGACGGCGGGGTTTCCACCTCACTGAATTCCTCCCATTCTTCGTCATCAAAACCATCGCCTATTCCGGAGTTGTTGTTACCCACAACCAGGGTAATGGGGCAGTCTATTTCTACACGATCGCCGGCTACAACTGTCCTTCCTTTGCATTTCACAGAGAGAACCCAGTCCTTGTCGCCGGGCGCATATTCTATAGGTCCTAATTTAAAGCCTAACGACTTTAACCTGGCTTCTGCTTCACGTAGTGAGCAGTTGTCTGCAATATCAGGGATGGGCAGGGTAGGGACGTTTCTGGTATTGATGGTAAGGTAAATGTTTCTTCCGGTTTTCACCTTGCTGCCAGGAGCAGGAGTCATTTCCAATACTGTTCCTGCAGGCTGGTTGCGGTTGTAAGAAGAATCAGAGATAACCACAGCCAGTCCCGCCTTTTCCAATTCGTACTGCGCATCGGCCAGCAGCATACCCTTTATCTGTGGAACCTCTACGCTCTCGCCATGATGCGAGAAGTCCTTCATCCAAAACCATAGCCCAATTAGTAAGACAATGCTTACCACTACCATAATTATAAGGTTCCAGTAAACAATAGGACTGGTCAGCTTCTTAAAAAACTCATTCATCTTTTTGGCAATTTGCAGGTAAAGATACGAATAAGCAGGCGAAATGCAAAAGAAAAATCTTTTTTTCTTTTCATATCTGAGCGAAAGTACTTCTGGCGTTGGCCAAACTGCCTAAAAAAACAAGAAAGAAGTAAAGTTGCCCCTACTTCTTTCCTATTTTAGGTGAAATTTGTTTTACTTGCCATGATTCTCGTCAGAAACGGTCAACTTCTTGCGACCTTTAGCACGACGTGATGCCAAAACGCGACGACCATTTGCTGTGGCCATTCTCTGACGGAAACCGTGCTTGTTGTTACGGCGACGGTTGTGGGGCTGAAATGTTCTTTTCATATCTTATTTTGCTTATTTATTTGTAAGTCTTCATTGATTCGGGGTGCAAAATTATGATTTTTTTTCTGATTACGCAAGGATTGAACCTATATCTTCACATCGAACTTGGCGTTGTATGCCACAAGCGGAATGCCCTTTTTCTGGGCAAGCAGGATGGCCTCGGCAATCTTTTCCACTTCTTCTTTCTGGTTTTTTCCGTTCTTTTCTACA
>JAGCPD010000027.1 GCA_017645305.1 Bacteroidaceae bacterium
CTGTCCGCCACGAAAGCTGAACTGGGTGTCCGTCTCCTTCACCTTCTCTATGGCATCAGGGTCGTCCCAATCGACGGTGAACTCCATTTTCTTCAGCTTGTATATGGGGTACTGCACGCACGTCTGGGTAGTTGTCAGCATCAGTTCGCTGCCGCTGTAGGTTACAACGGGTTTCTCCTCGAAAGCGAACGTCGCTACCTGCCCGTCCAACTGATAGATGGCCACTGCATTCTGTGCCCTCAGTTCATTGAACATTGAGCATTGAATGTTGAGCATTCCAAACAAGAAAAGAAGTTTCAGTATTTTCATGAGAATTGCTGTATTATGTAATCATTTTCGGGTGTAAAGGAACGAAAAAATAATGAGAGTGCAAAATAAATCTTGTTTTTTTAAAGTCTGGTTATATATTTTCAAGAATCTGGAATAAAAAAATCCGATAAGGGAAAGGAACTTCTTACACACGAAGAAAATTTTTCTTTCACATGCGAATAAATAGTGTTTTTCAGCCTGCCATAGTAAAAAAACTGACATTTTATGTATAATTAGTGAAGAAAAGCATAAATTTGCATGGTAATCAGTATAAAAACACAAACACCAAACACACTATGAGCCGTTTCTTTGCTTTTACTCTTATCTTTTGTCTTCAGCTGCCCATCATGGCGCAACCCCTTAAACGGGTCAGTCCAGAATCTGTGGGGATGAGCTCTAGCCTACTCCATTATGCTGATGTACCTATACAAGCCTCTATAGATGCCGGGGAGATTCCCGGTGCTGTGTTAGCTGTTGTCCGTCACGGCAAGATGGCCTATATTCAGGCCTACGGCAATAGGCAGGTATATCCCACTCAGGAGGCAATGACCACAGAAACAATCTTTGATATGGCTTCGTGCAGCAAAAGTATGGGAACAGCGATGTGTGTGATGAAACTCATAGAGACGGGCCAACTGCGTTTGCTAGACCCTGTGAGCCGATACATACCAGATTTCCAGGACTGGCAGCCTAAGGATGGTGGCGAGAAAACGACCATTCGCATAGCAGACCTGCTGACACACACATCAGGTCTGCTTCCCTACGCCAATGCAACGGAACTGGCAAAGAAATATGGTTCACCCAATCCTGAAGGGCTAAAGGAATATATCTGCAGTTGCCGCAAGGACTTTGAACCTAAGACGGGATTCCAGTACAGTTGTATCAATTTCATTACTCTACAATATATTATAGAAAAGATAACGGGGAAGTCACTTCGCCAGTTCGCACGAGAGTGTGTTTTCGGACCTCTGAAGATGAACCATACCGACTATCTGCCTTGTGCCCCAGATGTCAACGGTGTTTGGAGGAATACGGATGAACCTGCATGGGCTTCCCTAATGCCGAATCAGGATTGGCGCTCCATTGTAGCTCCTACAACTAAGCAAGCAGACGGCTCTGTACTAAGGGGTATGGTTCATGACCCTTTAGCACGTATCATGAACGGAGGTATAAGCGGAAATGCCGGCGTCTTCAGCAATGCGGATGATATAGGCATCCTCTGTGCAGCCCTGATGAACGGTGGTGAATGGAATGGTACCAGAGTGCTCTCTCCGCTGACCGTTGAAACCATGCGTACGGTGCCTCGTTCTGTCAGCAAGTTTGGCAGGGCTTTGGGTTGGGATTGCTTCAGCCCCTACGCCAGCAATAAAGGTGATCTTTTCTCTGACCAAACGTTCTCCCACACTGGTTTCACAGGCACCAGCATCGTAATAGACCCTGAGAATGACTGTGCCGTTATCCTGCTGGTGAATGCCGTTCATCCCACAGAAGGACGTTCCAGCATGGTTCGACTGCGCTCTGTAGTCAGCAATGCCGTGGCAGGAGCAATCCTAGATAGAGATTAGGGGCAGTTAGCGTTGCGCGTTGCAGTGTTGCAGTTAAAAATCATGAGGTGAAAAAGTCAAACTAAATTTTTATATTTATATATATAAATATAATATTATTTTGTGGATTTGATTGGCATAAAAACGAACTGCAACACTGCAACGCTGCAACGCTACGTTAAAAAAATCCAGAAAAAGTTTGTCATTTTAACGCAAATCGCAATGGGAATGCCGTACTTTTGCATTGTGAAAACAAAGGACTGCAACAGCTGCCCCTAAGGAAAAATTTTGCGGCACTTAAGGGGCGCAAAAAATCCCCTTGCTGGGGAAATAAAGTAAAAAGTGAAAGAGTTAAAAGTGAAGAATGAGAATTAGAGAAAAAATTTGACAGGCGTTGGGCTTTAGACTATAGAATTTAGACGTTAGGCGTTAGACGTTAGGACAAAAGAGTGCAGATTCTGAACAGCACTGGGCTTTCTTTTCCACAAAAAAAGAGGCACCTCTGAAAAGAAGTGCCCCCTTTTGAGTATTATCTTAAGAGATTAAATCTCTGAGAAGTACTTGATAGTGCGAACCATCTGAGAGGTGTAGCTGTTCTCGTTGTCATACCAAGAAACAACCTGTACCTGATAGGTGTTGTCGTCAATCTTGCTAACCATTGTCTGAGTAGCATCGAACAGAGAACCGAACTTCATACCGATGATATCGCTTGATACGATCTCGTCCTCGGTGTAACCGTAAGACTCTGTCTGAGCAGCCTTCATGGCAGCATTGATACCTTCCTTAGTTACATCCTTACCCTTAACTACAGCAACCAGGATAGTGGTAGAACCTGTAGGAGTGGGAACGCGCTGTGCAGAACCGATCAGCTTGCCGTTCAGCTCAGGAATTACCAGACCGATAGCCTTGGCAGCACCTGTTGAGTTGGGAACGATGTTGCAAGCACCTGCACGGCTACGACGGAGGTCACCCTTGCGCTGAGGACCGTCGAGAATCATCTGGTCGCCAGTATAAGCGTGGATAGTGCTCATGATACCGCTCTGGATGGGAGCGTATGCGTTCAGAGCAGCAGCCATAGGAGCCAAGCAGTTAGTAGTACAAGAAGCAGCGGAGATAATCTTATCGTCGGCTGTCAGAGTCTTGTGGTTTACGTTGTAAACGATAGTGGGCAGGTCATTACCAGCGGGAGCAGAGATAACAACCTTCTTTGCACCTGCTACAAGGTGAGCAGAAGCCTTCTCCTTAGAAGTATAGAAACCTGTACACTCCAGAACTACATCTACGTCGTTTGCAGCCCAAGGACACTTGGTAGCATCTGCCTCCTTAGAGATCTTAATCTCCTTACCGTCAACGATGATTGAATCCTCTGTAGCCTCTACAGTGTGCTTGCCCTCGCCAAACTTACCAGCGAAGCCACCCTGAGCGGTATCATACTTCAGAAGGTGAGCCAACATCTTGGGGCTTGTCAAATCGTTGATAGCAACTACCTCGTAACCCTCTGCCTCAAACATCTGACGGAAAGCCAGACGACCAATACGGCCGAAACCATTAATAGCAACTTTTGTCATTTTCTGTTAATTTTAAAATTGATTTATAGTAAAACAAAATTCTCTATGTTTTTATCCACAATTACAATAATGAGCAGACTTACATGCTACAATCACAAAGGTCAAAAGCATAATTATAGATACGTAAATAACTCTTTTCATTACTTTTTCTTTAATTTTGGTGCAAAATTACAATTTTCTTTTTAATTTAGCACCCGAAAACCAATAAATTTTCAAGTTTTATGTCATTTATTCAAGATTTCAAGGCCTTTGCACTTAAAGGCAACGTTGTGGACATGGCAATCGGTGTTATCATCGGTGGTGCTTTTGGTAAAATTGTTACCAGTGTAGTTAACAATATTCTGATGCCTCCGATTGGAGTTCTTACAGGGGGAGTGGATTTTACAGACCTCAAGGTTACCCTGAAGGAAGCTGTCACCGAGGGCGAGACTGTTGTTTCGGAAGCAGTTACCCTTAACTACGGCCAGTTCATTCAGGATGTGGTGGATTTCCTTATCATCGCCCTCTGTATTTTCTTCATGATTAAGGGTATTTCCGCACTTTCACGCAAGAAGGAGGAAGCCCCTGCAGAACCTGCTCCAGCACCGGAACCCAGTGCCGAGGAAAAACTGCTCACTGAAATCCGTGATTTGTTAAAGGACAAAAAATAAATTCTATTTTTTTTGATGTTTAGGAACTTAACCATATCAGCCCTGCTGTTGTTTTCTGCTACAGCAGGGCTTGCTCAAGGCGAAGCCACACTTTACAGGACTATTAAAGAGAATTACGAGACGAAGGCTGACTCGATGGTCAATGCCTTCATAGAATCGTTCATGGTAAAGAACAAGGGTGTTTTTAACGACAAATACCAGCAATTTGCAGACAATGCCTATTGGACGCAGGCTCATGCTATGGACGTTATCGTCTATTGCTACGAACGGCACAAGGAGGACAACAAGACCCTTGCCAACAAGTACAAGAGCTACATGACGCTTTGGTACAACAACAAGGCGAACAACTATGCCGGTGCCTCAACCTCAGACGGTACATACCGTATGTTCGAGAACCCCTTTACCGACGATATGTGCTGGATTACCCTTACCCTGCTGCATATGTACGAGGCTACAGGTACCGCCAAATACTATACAGCGGCAAAAAACATCTTTGACCAATATATTATTAAACGTGCTACAGAAGACGCGGAGACGGGTGGACTCTGGCTTCCCTGGAACACAAATGGCGATGGCGACGGCCCGAATGCCTGTACGCAGTCTCCGGCTACACTGATTGCCGCCAAGCTTTATCAGAAGAGCAATCAGGAGAAGTACCTTGACTATGCGAAGAAGCTCTATGCCTATACTTCCAAGAAGATTGTAAAGGCTGACTATCGCGTTGAGGAACCTCCACTGACCTACACACAAGGCACCTTTGGCGAGGCTTGCCGCATCCTGCACCATGTAACCGACGAGAGCTCTGCAATTAAGGCCAAGTACAAGAACCTGGCATTCCAATACATCAACTACGCCTTCACCAGCGGACGCTGCACTAATGGTCAGAACATCCTGCGCAATGAAGGAACAAACGGTGACCAAAGCATCTTTAAGGCTGTGCTCATCCCCTATGCCGTCAACTTTGTTCTTGATCCAGACATGCCTATCAGCAACAGAAAGACCATTGCCGATCTTATCCAGAAGAACACAAAGACGCTCTATACCAACCTAAACTGGGACCGCTACCCTATTGTCTTCTGTAACTTTGACTGGACGAAGCCCTGGACCGGTGAAGACAAAGATGCCTCAATGGGAGCCATGTGCAGTGGAACCTCTCTTTTAGAGAACACAGCCCGTATGCAGAAGGCTATCACAGAGAACTACGAGAGATACCAGCAAGAACAGCAGGATGCCATTGAAGCCATTCCGGCTGCAGAGATTGCAGTGAACAACTATGGAATCTATACCATTGACGGACGCCAGGTTCGTACACCCTGGCAGGGAATAGACAACCTGCCCAAGGGACTGTACATTATCAATGGCAAGAAAGTCTTGGTAAGATAAGCCTCAGAAAGATATTACCATTTTACGACCATTAAGGATGTAAATGCCTTTACCCGGGCAGGTTACCTGCCTGCCCTGCAAATCAAAGATTGGACAAGCGGTATAAGCATTTACATCCTTAATGCGTGTTATATCTGAAAGCTCCACGCTTACCGTATTGCTCCACTCCCCAACGATATCTGACATCATCGCGCGAACCTTATAATAATATGTAGCGTTTGGCTCCAAACCGGTAAAAACGTATGACTGGCCTGCGGTTTCAAACACCTTGCCCGACAGAGATATCTGATAAAAGTCTGCATCCTCGACCTGCGTCCATTTGGCAGTAAAACCTGTATCTGTAACATCCTCTGGTTCCAATGCTTCCGGTATCCCTACCAGGAAGCCGCCGTCAAAAGTGAAACTTATCCGTCCGTTGTTCTCGGTAATATCAGTAATGGGCCTGCCCATACTTTTCTGACCCATCATATTATTGTGATAAAGCAGGGCTGCCGGTGTGGTATAATCCGTAAGAGCGGTATTGCCGCTGGTGCCAGGATACGGGTCGCCCGCCAAATCCGATATCGTGGGATATTTTTCTGTCTGAAACTGGTTGTCAGCAGGAATGATGGTAAGACGGGGATGGCTGTTTACGTCGTTCACCGCATTATTATCCCACGCATAGGAATCGTAATCTACATGTAACACCAGCATACCGTGTCCAGGAAGATACGTGTCCCAACCCGTGTTCTGGCGGTTCTCCAACAGATAGTACTCATTTCGGTATCCGTCATTATACAGTATATAAGCCTTTGGCTCTTCTGACAGCGCGGCCATATCCCTTATCATGCACGGGTCTGTCAGCTTCTCTGGGGCAAGCCATCCGCAGAACATTCGCTCGTAGCTGGTGTACCCCGTTGGTGTGGTGCCGTCATAATCCTTTCCTCCATAGGAACCGGCATCCATCAGGCTCCACATATCCATTCCAAAACCAATCCCGTCCGTCTTGTCTGTGTCATACATGTCCGGCAGCCCCAGACAATGGCTGAACTCGTGACAGGCTGTCCCAATCCCGTCCAAGTCTGTTCCCACAGAGTCCCTGAGTTCCGAGGAACAAGCATACGTATTGATTATAACCCCGTCTTTCCGCTGTCTGCCGTTTCCGTCTCCGCACCAGCTGGCTGATGAGAGTGTCCACTCGTGCGGCCATATCAGTGAAGTCTGTTCTGCGTCCTGTGCCTCGTTGTATCCTGCATACATCACAAAAACCTGATCTACGTAACCGTCGCCATCCCAGTCGTAATCCGAATAGTTTACCAAGGAGTCGGCCAGGTTTATTGCCTCTATTACCATTTCCGCAGGATGCAGGTCGCGCCCCTCTTCTCCCTCTGCATTCTTGCCATAATAAGCATAGCCTTTGCTTACAGTTACGGGACCGACAACATCAAAGGTAAGATTAAAGACACCATAGCTCTGAGCATAGAAGTAATCGTGTACAGAACCGCACATTCCAAAGCCTGAATAGCCCTCCTTGTTAAAGAAATCCTGGTATTCCGCCGGCTCATAAATCATCTTTCTGTCTGAGAAGTTCACCAGTATTACCAATCCCCTTTTATTACCGCTGACTGGATTAACCGCTGCTCTGTCTCTGGCATCTGATCGCTTTTGGCGATGTTCGTTTCTTTCCCGAAGGCGTTCCCGCCATAGGCTGCGGAGCGTTTGAGCATTTACCTCACGCACTTCCCTTTTTTCGTTAAGCAGGAATGCCCTTCCGTCCCCCGTGGCGTAAAAATGGAAATTCTCGTCGCCAAAGAACGTTGTTGGCAATTTAGAGCCGTCAGCCAGTGTCAATGTTATCCTCTGACGCTTAGCCGGTACTGCCCCAACTCTCAAAGACAAGAGAAATGCCAACAGGAACAAAAGAACATTTCTCATGAAAACCTATAAGGTTATTGTCATCTTCCTGACTTTGCCATTCCCATACCTTACAACATATATGCCGCTACGTACCCTAAGCCGCCCTATCTCGTTGGCCTTGCATTCCGTTACCATTATGCCATTCATGTCAAAAACACGGACAAGCTCTGGATTCTCACTCAAATTATCCGACAATCCGTCCACATCTACGGATGTATATAGAATTACGGGCTCAGCCCAGTCACTATTACGATATCTGTCGGAAATTGCCTGAACAGAGAAATAGTATGTTGACTTTTCCTCCAACCCTTCTACCCTATAGCTATTTGTGCTTATGCTGTCTGCCTGCATTACCAATTGTTCGAATGCATCCAAGACTTTTATATTATAATACTCTGCTTCCTGAACAGACTCCCACGTAAGCGTAGCCTCAGTATCAGTCACATCAATAGGTATCAGTTCTTGTGCCTCAGTCAATGTTCCCAGAGGATTGAACTTAAGCACTATCATATTGTCTTTCGTTTCCTCTATATCGAAAATAGGCTTACCCATGTATCCCCCCGTGAAGACCACGCTGGCAGGTGTTGACTCGTCCGTCAACTCATGATTGTCTGTTGTGCCAGGATACAGGTTTCCCTGCAAGCTCTCCCTCCATTCACGAGACGTTATTCCCGGGGTATTTCCTCCCTTTAGCATATTATTTGCCGGAATGATTGTCATACGCTGGTGCGATGCAACCGTATTGACCCTGTTATTCATCCATGCACTTCTGTCATAATCAACATGGGTCACCATCAGTCCGTGCCCTCTTGTCTGACAGAGTCTGTCCCAGCCGTATCCCTGCCTGTTCTCCAACACATAGTATTCGTTGGGATTTGCATCGTTAACCACCTTATATCCATGTCCGCCCTTTGCATAACAAGGGATGCGCAGCGTACAGGGTTCCTTTAGTTCCTCCAGCATCTGCCATTCCATAAAATCGCGCTCGTATGCCGTATAGCCCACGGGGGTATAGCCGTCCACGGCATACTGGCCATAGTCCATAAGACTCCAAAAATCCATTCCGAATGTCTTGTTGTTCGTATCATAAAAGTCTGGAAGTCCCAAGGCGTGGCTCAGTTCGTGGCAGCACACACCGATGCCATCAGGCTTTGTTGCCGTTATTACACCATCGGCGGCGGCCGTCGGACGCAATTCACAACTGGAACTGCAACCAGCAAATTCTACATCATCTATCTTGTAATTTGAGGGACGTTCGTTAGGCCAAATGGTGTTGACATCACCATATGAATTGGTATAATTCTGTCCCAGCCCGGCAAAAAGGAGGAACACCATATCAACCTTCCCGTCGGCATTGTTGTCAAGCAAACTCCAATCCTTTTTTTCCAGGCAGGCTTTCTGTAAACTTTCCTTCACGAATTCGCTGTAGTTTATATCCTTTGTAGAACTACGGTCCTTTCCGTAATACGAATATACGCTGTCTAACGTAACAGGTCCTATCACATCAAACACCAGTTGAAGCTGCCCGTTGCTTTGGTCGTAGAAATATTCACTTAAAGCCCCCGCGCTTCCATGTCCCGTATAAGGAGAAGCATCAGGCACCCCATTACAATAACGCTGGTAATATTCTTTTACCGAAACAGAATCGTCAGCCACAGTAAAGTGCTTGTCCTGGAACTGCACCAGCAACATCGCAACATGCTTTACGCCCTTTTGTCCCAACAGAGCCGTCTCCAGGCTGCCAACATTTCGCCGTACCCTTTTCATTAATGGTTCATGAAGGGCCAGATACTGCTCACGGTCATAATTTGTAAGTGTAAAGCCGCTGTCTGTCAACTCTGCAACCATATTGTCATCTGTCAGAAAATACGAAAGGTTTTCGTTTCCATAACTGGTCAGCATCACCTGACTTCCGTCAACAAGTGTAGCCATAAACCTTCTGCGCTCCACGGGAACAGTTGCCCATACGAACGAAACCACAAAAACACATAGGATGAAAGTCAGTATTTGTCTCTTGCCTAACATTATTATATTATTTTTAGATGGCAAAAATACAATATTTTATACAAACTCGCAAAAAAGACGGTTCAAATTTGCCAGTTTCAGAAAAAAACTCTAATTTTGCAATGCAAAAAGCGACATGGGGGATTAGCTCAGCTGGCTAGAGCGCTTGCATGGCATGCAAGAGGTCATCGGTTCGATTCCGATATTCTCCACAGAGGGTTAAATAATAATTATATAAGGTAAGAGGTTTGTCTTTAGAAAGATGAATCTCTTATTTTTATTGGGAGCAAAGAAACTAATGGCCCTACCAGGCTCAAAGCAATAACTTCCCAAGGGCGAAAGCCCGATAATTTCGGAAAACCAAAGGTCTGACAACTTCAAAATAAAAAATATTATGAGCGAGAACATTAAAGACACATTAGCAGAGAATGCTTTCAGGGAACTGAAAGAAGGCGAAGAGTACGTACCCCTGATGCCCAAGGGAACAAATCCGCGCGAGGTGACTGCGTGGTCAGTATGCTGGGGAATACTGATGGCCGTAATTTTCAGCGCAGCGGCCGCTTATCTGGGCCTGAAGGTAGGACAAGTATTTGAGGCAGCCATCCCTATTGCCATTATTGCCGTAGGTGTAAGTAGCGCCACCAAGCGAAAGAATGCTTTGGGCGAGAATGTAATGATTCAGAGCATAGGAGCCTGCTCTGGCGTGATTGTGGCAGGGGCAATCTTCACCCTACCCGCTCTGTACATCCTGCAGGCCAAATATCCAGAGATGACCGTTAACTTCTTCGAGGTCTTTATGTCCAGTCTTTTAGGAGGTATCTTGGGCATCTTGTTCCTGATACCCTTCCGCAAGTATTTTGTTAAGGATATGCACGGCAAATACCCGTTCCCCGAAGCAACTGCCAGCACCCAAGTTTTGGTAAGCGGTGCCAAGGGCGGAGACCAGGCCAAGCCTTTACTGATTGCTGGAATACTGGGCGGCTTGTACGACTTTGTCGTTGCTACTTTCGGACTTTGGAACGAGAACTTCACCAGCCGTGCACTTATGTGGGGCGATACCATAGCCGAGAAGACAAAACTGGTGTTCAAATGCAATACTGGTGCAGCTGTTCTGGGATTAGGATACATTGTAGGACTTAAATACGCTTTCATCATCTGCTGCGGTTCAGCCCTTGTCTGGTGGGTTATTGTACCAGGCATTGCCCTTTTCTTCCCTGATATAGAAGTACAAGAGGGTGTTACGGCTACTGTGGCATCTGCAGAACAGTTGTTCAAGTACGCCAAGAGCATCGGTATCGGCGGTATTGCAATGGCTGGTATCATAGGTATTGTCAAAAGTCGCAAACTCATTTCCGGAGCCGTAACACTTGCAGCCAAAGAGATGGGAGGTAAGAAA
Organism: Bacteroidaceae bacterium; assembly: GCA_017645305.1. Lineage (GTDB taxonomy): Bacteria > Bacteroidota > Bacteroidia > Bacteroidales > Bacteroidaceae > Physcousia. The sequence goes on from JAGCPD010000027.1 coordinate 10,751, forward strand.
ACTGCTCAGGTTTCCGAGGAGCGTACGCAAAAAGACCTGCCCATGGGCTTCATCTCCCTTGCCGCCTTTATAGCAATGTTTGCCATTGCACAATTTTTCTACTGGGATGTAATGAACGAAGTTGCGAAGTTTGCTATCGTAGCCCTCTTGGTGACAGTTATTATTACTTTCCTCTTTACCACCGTTGCAGCCAATGCTATTGCCATTGTAGGCACCAACCCCGTTAGCGGTATGACGCTGATGACCCTCATTTTAGCCTCTGTTATTATGGTGGCTGTTGGTCTAAGCGGCACAGAAGGTATGGTGGCAGCGCTCATCATGGGGGGTGTGGTATGTACGGCACTCAGTATGGCTGGCGGATTTATAACCGACCTCAAGATTGGTTATTGGTTGGGCTCTACACCTCGCAAACAAGAGACATGGAAGTTCCTTGGCACACTGGTAAGTGCCGTTACCGTTGCTGGCGTTATTATGATTCTGAATAAGACCTACGGCTTTACCAATGGACATTTAGCAGCTCCTCAGGCTAATGCTATGGCAGCCGTTATTGAGCCCCTGATGAGTGGTAGCGGTGCACCCTGGCTACTCTATGGAATTGGCGCCATAATAGCATTGATTCTCAACGCTTTTGGCATATCTGCCTTAGCTTTTGCTTTGGGTATGTTCATCCCCTTGGAACTGAACCTTCCCTTAATAGCTGGCGGCTTGGTCAACTGGTTTGTAACCACCCGCAGCCAACAGAAAGAAATTAACACGGCACGCGGAGAACGCGGTACACTCATAGCCAGTGGCTTTATTGCCGGAGGTGCCCTGATGGGGGTGGTAAGCGTGGCCTTGCGCTTTGCCGGCATCAACTTCGAATACGAGAATTGGTGGAGCAACTCACTGAGCGAAATTCTGTCGCTGGGTATGTATTGCATCCTCATTGTTTACTTCGTTAAGGCCAGCATGAAGGCAAAATATACATTATAAATAAAAAAAGTTGTCGGTTTTGCATCCCAATCCATATAATTGTTGTACATTTGCGCGCCGTTACGAGTTAATGGCATATTTCAAACCTATAAATAAAGTTTAATTAAAATTATGGCAACAAAAATTAGATTGCAGCGTCACGGTCGTAAAGGCTATGCCTTCTACAGCATCGTAATCGCTGATGTAAGAGCTCCACGCGATGGTAAGTTTACA
>JAGCPD010000003.1 GCA_017645305.1 Bacteroidaceae bacterium
AAAAATACAGTGGCTGCTTTTTGGGGCACCTTCCGTGCAATCGTGAAGAAGGCATACCTTGACAAGTATTTACGTGAGAACATCAACGACTATCTGAGTGCCCTCAAAAAAGAAGATGTCCATAAGGAGTACCTCACCCAGGAGGAAGTCATCAAGCTGGCGAATACCCCATGCGATTATCCTGTACTGAAACAGGCCTCTCTATTCTCATGCCTTACCGGTCTGCGTATCAGCGACATCCTCAAACTGACATGGGAAGAAATCCAACTGGCACCCGATGAAGGCTATTGCTTGCGCTTTACTTCACAGAAGACAGATAGAGACGTGACTATACCTATCGGTTTCCAAGCATACGAACGGATCGTTCTTATCTATCATATTCCAAATTTGTTTTAACTCCTGATTGGGTCATCAACATCCGAATCGTCATTAAGATTTTTCAACCGCTTCACAGCTTTATCGAAGTCACTCTCCAACAAACGCATCTCCCGTTCACGATAAATCTCAAACTCACGTTCTGCTTTCTCAATAGCCTCTTGATGCGACACGGTACCATTCCCCTCTAAGATATTCTTTCTAAGTCGCAATATCTGGTCATCAAGTGCGGCAATCCAGTCGGCCATCGTCATAGGGTTCTGCTCCAATGCCTGAAACTCAGCATAGTCAAGGAATTGAGAGGTAAGCAGGTTCAGCCGTTGTAGTTCCAACTCCGACAGATAGTTCTTGGCTATCTTCACATCATCGCGCGTCACATAGTTGCCCTTGAAGTTAGTCATACCCACAAAAGGCTTCTCATTATCCACACGCTCATAAATCAATTCTGCTGCCGTATGTTCATGGACTGCATAGTGCATCTTATTCTGAACCATAGCAAAAAACTGCTTCGTTATCTTGGCCCGTGGGTCGTAGTCCGTCGATGTGGCATAGATGTCCGTTACCTGCTGATAGAAGTTGCGTTCGCTGCTGCGGATATCGCGGATGCGCTGCAAGAGTTCCTTAAAGTATCGATTGCCACCTTGTTTCAGTCGCTCATCATCCATCGTAAATCCTTTTTGGATATATTCATGTAAACGCTGTGTAGCCCAGCGACGGAAGCGTACGGCAATGGGTGACTGCACACGATAACCCAAAGCGATAATCATGTCAAGGTTATAATGAGCAACGTCACGCGATTGAGTTTTCCCTTCTATAGCTCCATGCTGAGTGGTAGTTCGGAATTTCCGAACAACCACTGCTTCATCTAACTCCTTATCCTCAAAAATATGTTTGATGTGTTCGCTGATATTTGACTTGCTCGATTGATATATCTCCACCAATTGTGCCTGCGTCAGCCACACATCCTCATCTGCAAAACGAGTATTCACACTCACCCTGCCTTCCTCATCCTTGTACAGTATCAGTTTATTCTCTTTGTCCATATTTCGAATAACGCATTTAATCCGTTCTGTTTTACTTGGCCTTTATATTGGCCTTCCCCGTTTACTGCCTTCGGGGTCTGGATGAACATCAATCTTTGTATAGGTCTCATATTCTCTCCAAGTATCCCTTATCTTATGTTTCTCTTCATAATACTCATCTAAGAGTTTATCAACCTCTTCCATACTGATTTCACCCTCTATATTTTTTTGAGCAAGTTCCAGCAGGTAGTCGGAGACCTTCAGACCATCCACAGCCTGCAAACCAATAGCCACGCGCCAAGCTTCAGCCCTCTCTTTTTTCTGAGGATCAGCCTGACGAATGTACTCGTCAAAATCTTCTAAGTTAATTGGTATTGCCATATAGTAATTAACGATTCCCAAGTTCGAAATTGTCACATATTGATGTACTTCACAGGATTCTGGCTTCTGCCATAGAAGGCAGAAACATCTTTCCCTATATATGTTGTATGTTCGTCTTCAACTCCGAAGAACTCACACCTTCCAATGTGTTTAGGGTCTTCAGTGTATTTCCAATCAACAGGATTATAGACTTCTTCCACAATTCCGTTGACGATTGCCAATACATGTGTAGCCCTTCTCGCACGGATTATGTCAACTTTCCAATACTTACGGGTCATCTCATACAGATTCTCCCTTTTCACTTTTCCTACTTTTACACACATAATGCGGTCTTCGGAATTAGGTGTTAGTTCGTTTGATGCCATATATGTATCATTTTTGCAGATTACTCTAAACTGTTGATGACATTCAACATCGTATCATAGTCCGTTATCTCATGGTAACGTACTTTGCTTGTCGATACATTGTTGAAGAGTTTCTTGGCACACTCTATCTTTGCCATTTCTGCACCTTTCAGGTTCATAGACAGCATACTGCCCTTGGTCTCTGCCACAAAGAAGACGTGTTTCACACCCATATTGTCATTGAAGGCAATAGCCCAGTCTGGTGCATATTTGCCAACTGGTGTAGGTATCTGAAACGAACGAGGCAGACGGGCATAGACGCATACCTCATCAGCTTTGTCAAGAGCTTCGGCAAACTTCCGTTCACCCTTACTGTCCGTAAACACATAGTCCAGGATATGCTTCTTAGCTTCGTATGCCTTTTCTAATGGTTGGCGGTTCTTCTCCTTGGTGAAGATGTCTGCATCATACTGCTGTTCTGTGCGGTTGTATGCAATATGCTCTACAATCATAGTTGCCTTCTGGTCTTTAATCAAACGTACCACGTTGCGGATAAACTCTTCAGGGTTGTTCTTGAACAGATAGAGTTTTCCCGTGGAGATACCTTTCAGGATGCGTACTACCGTCCTTCTGGTCAATGTCGCGCCCTTGGCTATCTCACCAACAAGGTCGTAGGGTACATCACTGGTCGATACTTCCTTCAAGGCTTGTGTGCGAGTGTGCTGGTCGCCCGTGAAATCAAGGTCATCCGTTCCCTGTTCTCCTGTCGTCACCACATATTTTAGTTCGGTGACACGCAGATTCTTGTTGATGGATGCTACGGCTTTCTGTATCAGTTCCTCACTGTCGTAATGCACCGTATAAACATAGCGATGGTTGATTTCCTCCCACAAGCGCTTGAACTCCTCCTTGCTGGCATTGTCATTCAGATGGTCATTAACGGCTTCTGCCGACTCGTTGGCATCCTCAATCATGTCTGCAAGAGCCGTTGGGTCGAAGATACCCTGTACCAACTTATGTACCTGTTCGCTGATAGGAGACAGTTTCTTGCCCATCGGAGCAAGGCTGTCTGTGCGCAGGTCTTCGTGATATGACTGCTGGATATTTCCCTTGTCATCCACATAGTCATTCTCATAGAGATAGTTGACAATGGCTGTTGCCTCCATCGTGGAAATGGTATGCACTTCTTCTCCCACCATGAACTTGCGTCCCTCGAAATAAGCGACTGTTGCCTGTGTCGGACGTTCACGCAAGGCTTCACGGGTTTCTTTCTGGAGAGCATCTACAAACGTGCTATAGCTTTCGTTGGCAATGACCGTAAGAGCATTGATGTCATGCACGGCTTCACCCAGTCGCTCTGCATCCATGCGAACGCCTTGCTGGTCAACGCAGATACGCAGTCCACGACCTACCTCCTGACGCTTGGCTGTTGCACTGCTGGCATGGCGCAGGGTGCATATCTGGAATACATTCGGGTTGTCCCATCCTTCACGCAGTGCAGAGTGCGAGAAGATGAATCGTGTCGGTTCATCGAAACTCAACAAACGCTCCTTGTTTTTAAGAATCAAATCGTAAGCTGATATGTCTGAAGAGAAGTCTTCACCTCGCTTTACAACACTGTCGATGGCATGTCCCTTCTTGTCGATGGAAAAATAGCCATTGTGTACTTGGTCTGCCGTAAAGCGTTTCAAATAACGCTGATAATCATCCTCAAAAAGCGAAAGATTCTCATTCAGGAAACGGGTGTATTCCTCTTCAAACACTTTCCAAAGGAAGCCCTTTACGACTTCGCCCTGTTCATCATAGCCCTTATAATTGGCTACTTCGTCGATAAAGAAGAGCGAAAGTGTCTTGATACCCTGCTTGAATAGAGTAGCTTCTTTCTCGAAGTGTGAACGGATGGTTTCTCTAATCTGAATACGCTGTATCTGCTGTTCCGATACATCACCCATCACTTCACCTTTGTGCAACACGTCACCATTCATGAAATAGACAGTGTTCGTCAGCGGATTGATGTCGGTAATAACAAAATCCTTATAAGCTGGAAGCCCAGATGTGTCATATAGTGAATCATTCTGTCCGAACTTGCATATCTGCCTACGGGTGCTGCTTGCACCTTTCACCTCTATCTCCAGTCGTACCTCTGGTGCTTTGTTCTTTGATAGAACAATACTGTCAAAATAGATATAGCTCTGGTTGCCCAATAGGTTTTGTAGGGTGATACCCTTCACCTGGATCTTCTTCACCAACCGCTGACGGTAAGCATCAAAAGCGTCTAATGCATAGACGCAGTTGTGCGATGTCTTGTGTGTGGCTGAGTAGTTCAGCACGAACAGCGGCTTGAAGTTCTTTAGCGCACGTTGTGTGGCTGCACCTTCCATCTTCTGCGGCTCGTCCATGATGATGATTGGGCGGTTAGCGGCAATCACGTCGATAGGACGGCGACTCTGGAAATCGTCACGCTTGGAATAGATGATACGGCTTTCCTTATTGGCAGCACCTTCTTTGAATGAGGTGTTGAATGCCTGTACATTGATAATCATCACATTGATGCTGGCATCACTGCTGAATGAGTCTATCTGCGTCAGGTTGCCGCTATTGTAGATGAAGTAGCGAGCCTTCTTACCATACTGTTCCATGAAATGGTCTTCCAGCATCATGAAACTCTTGAACACGCCCTCACGGATGGCTATGCTCGGCACCACAACGATAAACTTTGACCACCCATAGCGTTTGTTCAGTTCAAACATCGTCTTGATATAGACGTAGGTCTTACCCGTACCTGTTTCCATCTCGATGTCGAGCGAGCAAGCACCCAGTCCGTCAGGCAGACTGGGCTTCGTTGACTTCGGTATGTTGCCGATGGCTTGTTGCTGCTGGATGTTGGCAAGCAATTGATGACCTTGCAACTCCACATCGTTGTTGCGCCATCCCACATATTCCTCTTCAAACGTAATCTGTCCCTTACGTTTGCCAAGGTCGCGACGGTACTGTGCATTGGTCTTCGACGGTTGTCCGGCAAAGACGTTAACCGTCTGCTCCACAGCATCCGTCTGGTATTGTTGTATCTTAAACTTAAACTTCATTTGCCACCCTCCTTTGATTCTTCGTCTTTTCCTATATTACCCAAACGTTTGATAGAATCCAGATAGTCCTGTTCTACGTCACTGATGGTGCGCTGTTTGTATTTGCGATATTCGTTTGTGGCATGTTCCATTGCTTCTGCATGAGAAACGCTGCCAGCATCTTGCAACAGTTGCTCCCCTGACATTGTGAGAATGCGGTCCAGATAGTTGGCCCAGTCATTCATCGTCATTGGTTGTTCACGTTCTGCCTGCCGTTCAGCAAAGTCCAGATATCCCGAAACCAGTTGACCCATAGCTCGGAGTTCCTTAGCGTCAAGATAGTTTTTCGCTGTCTTGGCTTCTACTAATGTGGGCTGATTTCCTTTGAAGGTAAGAAGACCCATGAAATCATTCTCTGCATCTGCTCGCTCCACTATCAACTCTGCTGCCGTGCGCCCATGGATGGCATAATGAATCTTGTTCTGCACCTTCTTGAAGAACTCCTGAGATATAGATGCTCGTGGGTCATAGTCAATGCTTGTAGCATAGATTTCCAGCACTTGCCTATAGAGTACCTTTTCAGTAGCACGAATGTCTCTGATGCGTTCTAGAAGTTCCTTCCAATAACCACCGCCGCCAAGCCTTTTCAGTCGTTCATCGTCGAGTGTAAATCCCTTGACGATATACTCTTTGAGCCGTTCCGTTGCCCACTGTCTGAAGCGTGTCGCAATGATGGAACGCACACGATAGCCAAGGGCTATAATCATGTCAAGACTATAGAAGGTTGTTAGGTATGACTTGCCGTCTGCAGCAGTTGTTCGGAATTTCCGAACAACTGCGTCTTCCTGTAGTTCGCCTTCTTCGAAGATGTGTTTGATGTGTTCGCTGACATTCGATTTACTCGTCTGATATAGTTCGCACATCTGAGCTTGTGTAAGCCATAGCGTATCTTCTGTCAGTCTCACGTCAATCTTCGTGAGTCCGCTGCTATCTGTATATATGAGTATTTTATTGTTTTCTTCCATCATCTCTACAATTATTCATATTTACTGTATCTTTACTATATTCTTCCCAAATCTGCTTGAAGAGGTGCATTCTACATGGAATGTCTCTATGCTTTGCAACAGTTCCTGTATTTTGTCTTTTGTTATTATCTGCTGTCTTTTTTCTGTATACAGAAACGGATGATCGGAACAACAAAGTATGCGATGCACAGTTTCTTTGCAATATTCTTCCCGAATCGGCTTCAATGTATCTGTCTGGTATTGTCTCATTTAGAATTAAACTTCATTTTTTCTCTTCTGCAGCAATTACTCCAACACAGGTTGCAGATCTTTATTCATATATTTGTTTCATAAGTTAGATGCCATATTTTTGTTCCCTTTTCTTAAACGCCTCAATTCCACCTTCAAGTATTTCGCACACATGCTCTCTAATTCCTTGAGATTCTAAGACCAATTCTTCTTTATAATTCTTTGGCATAGTATTCTCTAACGCCCCATTTACATATTGGAACTTAAGACTATCTCTATTCCTATTTTCAGTTCCATTTTGGTTGGCAACAATAACATTCTCAGAATCAGCACTCACAACGACATTAGAGTTATGGGTAACAATTATCAATTGCCTGTCAAGTTTCTTTTTCCTTAAGTATTCTACCAGTTCATTATAAATAGCCCTGTTATCAAGACTGTCTTCTGGTTGATCCAATAGAATTGGACATTTCTTGTCACTAAAATCCAACAACAATTTCAATATCACGAAAGACTTCTTTCCTTGTGACATATCGTCAAACGAATCTTTTTCATATTCAAGATTGTATGTGATGCCGAACCAATTCGTGGATAATAATTCTGACACAACATTATTGGCCACATAGCCACCTTTATATTCAACTTGATTAGATAAAGCATCTATCAAATACTGTTTCGTAATTTCTTTAATATGTTCTAATTTGTAATCTTTGATAAAATTGTCAATATATCCTTGTCTCTCGTACCCACGAAGATTGTGTCTTTCCTCTAGGAATGACCTCAATCGCTCTACATTCAGAGATCTTTTTAAACTAATAGAGACATCTGAATATTCAAACAACAAATTGTCTTTCAAATCTTTTAACTTGTTATAATATTCAAAATGATTATCTATAACACTTTGTACTAAAGTATCAACGTTCATTTTCAACTGTTGTATTATTTTATCTAACTCCTTAATAGAAGCAAGTTTTTCAACTTCAACTTTTAATTGTTCTTGAAGTTCTCTATATTCCTTATTCTTTTGGAAATACTCAAATCCCTTTTTGTATATATCTGCATTTTGAATGGATTCTACTTCCTGAGTCTTTTTTTGCATCGAGCTTTGTAAGAACTCTTTCTCTTTGGACAACTCATGTATCCAATTCTCTAATGCAATTTTCTTTATTTCCTCAAGTTTTGTTGTCAATTTAGTTCTTTCCCCCTCAGATAATGAATCCAATTCGTTCTTAAAATATGAATTAAAAAGATTCTCTGGGACTATCTCATTTAATATTTTTATATCACTTTCTATTATTTTTATTTCTCCTTGTTTTTGGGCTATAGATGTAGTCAACTCATTATATTTTCTTATCTCATCTTCGGAAATCTGAGAATCACTCTTTATCTTTTCTATTTTTTTCTTGATTTTTAGTATTTCAGATTCAATGCCCTTTTCATCACCCTTTTGTTTCTTCAATGCAATCTGGTTGTTGATTTTAGATTGTTCTAAAAACAACTGGTTGACTTGTCCTGAAATTGTAATTTGAGCCTGACCTAAGAACTTCTTATATTCATCCAACAAGTGATATCTATCTTTTTCATTTACAATTTTTTCGAGTAGCGAATTTAACTCCTTAGGGTCACTCGCCAAATCAATCATGTGATTTTGTGGAAAGAACATTATCTCTCTCGGGGTATCAATTTCTCCATCTTTCCATTTTATAGATATTGAATCATAATGCTGTTTAATAAATAGCCCTTTCTTAGTATCTTCGTCTTTACCTATAGATTGTCCAAGTTTTTTTGCAACACATTGAAGAAGCGTTGATTTTCCTGTAGAACGACCTCCTATGATAGTATTTAAGTATGGGTTCATATATAATTCGCCATTCCAAAATCCTGGTTCGTTTAAGACAATTGTATCAATTACTTGATACCCAGCTTTATTATTAGGATTCATTTCTTGAATTCTTACCCGACCCTCTGGTTCATATATAATTTGTTTCAATCCTTCAAATGTTGGGTCTGCTTTTATCCATGTACATTTGTTATTAGGAAAGACGTTAATAGTATCCATAGAATGAGCATCGCTACCTATTACACAAGGTTTCAAACCTCCATATTTATGTTTTATTGTTTCTTCATTATCTACTTTTTTACCTAAAAAATACTGAATATCATTGTCATTTGCCGAGAATATGATATCGGACATTCTATATATTTCCTGCCTTGTTGCAGCTAATGAGGAGTGTTGAATTCCACTATTACCATCTCTATTACTATTCGAGACCGCTAATACAACATAATCACGCAGACTTGGTTTGCTGACTATTTTATACAGCGAATTGTAACTTATATTGAACTGAGAAATGCCTTCCTTTTTTGCGCAATTATCTTCTAATGTACTATTATTCTTGTATGCTCTCCCCAAAGCAATAAGATCTCTACCCAAACAAGAATACTCATTGTCCAAATATGTAAACTTTAAGCACTGAAAGAATTCTCTTTCAATGGTATCAACAGACAAATTAGGGTCAAACAATACATGAATATTTATCGGTGTATCTTTTTGAGTTACTGGCAAAATTCTTAACTCAACATTAGGAATCAAAATTTTATTTGCCAACCGACCTTCTTCTTGTTTTTGCTTGACAAACAAATAGTTGTCAATTGAAAAATAATCCGTAATACCTAAAACAGCAATATCTGTATTAGATTCTAATTTTGTAATATATTCCTCCCACACATCATCTCCACTGCCAAATTGGTTATTTTTTGCTGTTTCAGGAGTATGCAAATGCAAATCCCATTTGCGCCATTCTGAACCACGTGGATATTTTGTTATTGCCATAATTGTCGTTACTTTAAATGATTCTTCTTACTGTATCTTTGCTATACTCTTCCCAGATTTGCTCGAAGTTGTCGGCCACTTGGTCGTTGGCGAGGCTGCTGTCGCGCATCACGAAGTAGTATGGTTGTTGACGGGCTATCTCCGTGATGGTCGTCTCGTTCACATCTTCATCAAAGCATGCCATCAGATAACCGTCACTAACGCTCCAAACTGCTTTTCCAGCAATGCTACGCTTTTCTATCTTGGCAGATAGTTCAATACCAAGTTCTATCATCGTCTGGAAAAGAAGGTCTTCGCCATCATTTCCAAAACGGTCAGGTTTGATATTGTCGTCAAACAGCTTTTGTTCGTTGAACTCTGCTGGAGTGTAATACACATCCTGCATGTTCGACGAGTCGAGTTTCAGTACACGGAAACCTGTATCAAGGTCTTGCGTGGTCAGCGGACTTTCCTCTTTTATTTTCTTGCCTGCACGACGGATGCGCTCCTTGCCTATTTCGCAGATGTTCTTATAGCCAGCCTTGTAAGCCTCACTCTTCTCATCTGTTGCTTCAGGTAATTGAACCATAATGAACTTTCGCTTACCGCCATCCTCCGCATTGAGTTGCATAACAGCATGGGCTGTTGTGGCAGAGCCTGAGAAGAAGTCAAGGATGATGGAATCCTTACAATCTATTCTATTAACAAGATAATTAATTAGTTCAACTGGTTTCGAATAATCAAAAGGGATATTAATGGCTTTCAACAATTTTGCTGCCTGCGTACTAGAATATTCTTCAATTATACCCATAGGTCTTTGTGTGCGCTTGATAATGTTACCATCATTATCACACATCATATACTGCTTTGTGTAAATTGTCCATATACCAGAACTATCCTTTTTCATTTCAACGAATCCTCGAGACAAATTGTTGAGAAATTTATCTTTAGACCATCGCCAACATGCTTTTTCGCCCTTGTTATTATCTGCAGGCATTACCGTTGTCCCATCGGGAGCTTCTATTGGATAATCAAGAGAAGCAGAATATTGAATCGACCCCATCCCAAGCTTTTGTAAATAATAAGGTCCACGTTCTTCAAAAAAATCATCCTTACCTTTATATCTGTCAGCATTGGAAATAGGAACACCTTTGATTTCAACAGACTCAATGTTTCGAGTAAAGCATAAAATATGTTCATTTTTAATACGGAATAGCCTGCTATCCGAACTACCTCCACCTTCTTTGTTTGCCCATATCAGATCAGCAACAAAATTGTTAGCACCTAGAACCTCCTCACATACTTTACGTGCATTAGCAACCTCTATGTCATTTAAACTAATAAACAGTAATCCATCCTCACTCAGCAAATCCTTTGCCACTTTGAGTCGTGGATAAATCATGTTGAGCCAGTCTGTATGGAAGCGTCCATTGCTTTCAGTGTTGGCTACAAGGTGATTGCCTTCTTCATCCTCTTGTCCGCTATTGTGCATATACTCGCCTGTCGATTGCGAGAAGTCATCGTTATACACGAAGTCGTTGCCGGTGTTATATGGCGGGTCAATATAAATCATCTTTACTTTGCCAAGATAGTTCTCGCGGAGGAGTTTCAACACTTGCAAGTTGTCGCCCTCGATATAGAGGTTCTGCGTATTGTCGAAGTCAACGCTCTCTTCACGACAAGGACGTAATGTATCTGTCGTTGGTGCATTGGCCAGTCGGATGGCATTGCGCTTATCGGGCCAAGTGAACTGATACCGTTCCTCCGGACCTTCAACAATATCCTTTGACAACTCCTGCCTAAGTTGGTCAAAATCAATTGCCACTTCCGGCTTTCCTTCATCGTTCAGCCGTTCCGTGAGGCAGTTGGGAAACAATTCCCCAATCCGCTTTATATTCTCATCCACGATGTTCGTGGTCTGCAACTTTAATTTTTTCATTTTATGTAGCTTGCATTAGTGAACTCCAATTGATTCCCGGATAAGTAATACTATATTTTTTTCCGTCAATAGTGCATATTAAACAAATTGCATTTTCATTATTTCTACCGACATACAAGTTTGATAATCTAATATCCTTCTTTAAGCCTTCATTATCAAGGATGTCCTTCAATAATTGGGCTTCAAGCAGTAGTTGTTCTATATCTTTTGAAGAGGCAGAAAAATCAATGTCATATTCATGTTCATCTATTTTCAGCCGCTTATAACACAATAGACTATTTACAAAATCTTTTGTTTCTAAGATGGTTGAAAGAAAAGGTGTGCCATTAAATAGGTGCACTGACAATAATTCTTTGCTTTGCTTATCAATAGCTAGCGACAATATATCACCAATGCTATATAAGAGATATGTCGGCATCTCAAGCATTTTAATTCTTTCAAACCATGTAGTTCCATTTATAATTACACATTTTTTACATCGTACATCTCTAACCTCACCTTCTAATCCTGTAGGTATATGTATTTGACGATTACCTACAGCTATCGTATTGTAAAGATGTATTTTACGACCAGTATTGAATTTTAAAACATCATCCAATGATTTACCTGGGCCAGAAACGCGAAAAGAGATTTCTTTTGAGATTATTTTAATAGGTGTTAAGTCATCTCCTTGATAAGGCCCTTGCCAATCACAATCATTCAAGAAACTAATGCAATTCCAATAATAATCATTTGTATTTTCAGGAATAGTTTGGAACTGGATATTTGTTTTCTCCTTGCCTTTTGCTTCTCTGAGATATGTTTTAAGTTGTTCTGGAGTCAATAATGAGTGATAGATTCTTGACTCTTGCGTTTTTCCATTAAAACAAACGACAAAATATGCCACCCCCCCATTTCTGCGGTAATGATCTATGTCAGCGATAGGGACTTCAAATTTAATGGTACTTGAGAATACTTCATCATCTTTGTTCATATGCCCTTTGACTTGAACTCTAATAATTCTATCTAAATATTTATTAGAATTGTTATGACAATTAGGCTCATAAACGATGAGGTCACCATCCCACACGGGGAAAGTTGTAGAGGTGCCGATAAACGGAACCATGTTGCTAGACCAAGAAAAATATCTATTAACCTCAGCAACAGCCAGTATTTCTATATTTGTATTTGTTATCATATAATTATCATTCGCTTGAGTCGTGATATTTCTTGATGCAACTCAAATTTCTTGCGCGTCTGTTTTTCTATACGACACTGCTTTTCTAATGATTCTATCTGGCGAAGTAACTTGTCTCGCTGCTCACGATGGATAATCTGTTCCTCAATGCTTTCTTCTGCCTGGGCATCCAAACCACCGATGGTTGCAACGATGTTATTCCAGACATCATCAAGCGACAAGCCTTGCAGGGGGATAGCGGCTTCGCTTGTCGGCATCCATTCTGACTGTTGTAGCCGGGTATGGAAGATGCAGAACTGTGTCTGCTCTTCATATTGCATGGCAAAGACCATCTTCTGTGGTATCAGTTTTTGAAGCATGAGGATATTCTTCGAGTCATAGTCCTTCCGCTTCAGTGCCACTTGCAACACATAGAATCCTTCTATTTCTTTCCCTTTTGCTAAGGCTGGAACTGTTGCCGATGATACCCTTGCCACCAATGCCATTCGGCTGATGTCCGCATCGAAACAGTCACGCTCAGTCGCTTTGAGATTGAACTTCTCAAAGACAGCCTTCTTGTATAGTGGCTTGTTGATGAGTGTATTTGGTGGCAATCCGTACATAGTCGTTACTTGATTACGAGGAAACAAATCAGTTCAAAGTCGTCAAGCCCGGTAATGCGCTCTTCAAAGAGTTCACCCACATAGCCATCAAGAAAGCGGTCAATGTCAGACTCTTCCTTCTTAGTTACAATAGACTCTATCGCCTTGCCAAGCAACTCTGAGTATTTCCCCATACGCAGTCCATCGCGTGTCTCTTTGTTGAAGGCACTGCACAGTTTGACATCAGGGTTGGTTATGGGTTTGCAGAGCAAACGCATCTTGTCGAGCAAGTCTTTCGGGTGCAGATGGTCAACAAGCACTTCGCCATCGTCCTTGATATAGACCATATAGAACGGATGCAACTGGTTCTTGTGGTCGATGTTCACGCCAGCCGTGCGATTCTTCAAGACAAAGACTGTCCCGGCTGGTGCCTGGTCTGTAGCATGTACAACGGCATGAAGTCCGAAAGGTGTATGCTCCACGTCATGATTGCTGTTGATGTACTCCAGCAAGTCAAGACGGAACTCATTCAGTCCCAAGTCCATGATACTGACACCCGTATTCATTTCTTCCAAATCGACGACATCTTCTTTCAGTCGCTCCAACTGCTGCTTGCGGTACTCCAAATCGTCTTTCTCTTCAGGCGAAAGAAGGTTGTCGTCACCTGTGGCGGTCATCACCGTTACCTTCATGCGACTCTCCACACGTCCTTTCAAGTTGATGTATTCATCCAACGTCATGTCGGGCCAGTAGTTGACCAACTGAATCTGTGCATTCTTCGATCCGATACGGTCGATACGTCCGAAACGCTGAATAATGCGCACAGGGTTCCAGTGTATATCGTAGTTCAGCAGGTAGTCACAATCCTGTAGGTTCTGACCTTCGCTGATACAGTCAGTAGCAATCAACACATCAATTTCATCTTTCAGATGTGGATAGACGGCTTCACGCTCCTTGGATATAGGCGAGAAAAGGGTCAGCACTTTGTTGAAGTCAAGTTTCTCCTTCAATTTGAGAGTGCTTCGTGCTTCCACATCACCTGTCACCAGAGCCACATTTAGGCCATACTCTTTCTTGATTGGGTCTGCCAGGCAGTCGTACAGATATTGCGCAGTATCAGAGAAGGCCGTAAAGACAAGCACCTTCTTGTTATTTCCGTTGATGGGATGAGCAAACTTGTCTTTTAAGTCGCTGATGAGCTGTTGTAGTTTGCTGTCATGCTCAGGCGTAATGCTCTGAAGCATCAGTAGGAGCAGACGGATGATTTCAAGGTCGTCCTTGATTTCCTTCTGCCATGATATATAGTCCATATCCTCCAAGAGGATGCGGTTTTTCTTTTTACCGATGGTGAAGTCCTGTTCGTCCTCATCACCATCAACACTTTCATAGTCATCTACCGACACACGTCTCTCGCCATTTTGGAAACGGGCGATGGCATCAAGCGTCTCCTGCATGTAGTCTCGGATACGAGTTAAAGTCAAGCGGAAAGAGTTGACCGATGACTCCAGGCGTTTCAACAGCTGCATATTCATCAATCGCTGAATGCCCTGCTCACGTTCCTCTATGCTCAGGCGGTGGCCTGTAGTGCTTTCCTCTTCTTTGTACTTCCAGAGCTGGCTCGGAAGGATAAAGGCAGAGGGCGCATAGATGGCCAGATGCAACATTTGCAGTTGCTCAAATATCTCATTATAGTTGATGGCCGTATCGAGGTCGGTCAGATGCGGATTCCTGGATATGGGCTTCAGACGTTCAGGGAAGGTTCCGATGTCTGCCGTATCGTAATACTGCTGTATATGCTTGCGACTTCGAGCAATGGTTACGGCATCGAGCAAACGGAAAAAATCGAAGTCAAGCATCCGTAGAAGTCTTTCTGTGGTACGCTCTTCAGGTGGGAGGTCTGCCCAGATGTTATAAGAGCCTTGTGCCTGACGGAAGATGTCATCAATGCCCCGATTGGTGGGTAACAGTTTGTCGAAAGCTGCGGATTCGCCTTCGTATGCCAGTTGGAGTTGGTTCTTCAGGTCGTTGAAACGGTTATTGACTGGTGTGGCAGAGAGCATGAGTACCTTCGTCTTCACTCCCGAGCGGATGACTTTGTTCATCAGACGGAGATAGCGATTCTCTTTGGGATTCTCGCCGTTCTCGTCTGTGCTCACCTTACCGCCATTACGGAAATTATGGCTCTCATCAATGACTACAAGGTCATAGTTGCCCCAATTTACACGTTCCAAATCGAGGTCGTTACTGCGGCCATGTTCACGCGAGAGGTCTGTGTGATAGAGAATGTCGTAATTCAAACGGTCTTTCGCCAACGGATTGTTGACGTAGTTCTGGCGATAAGTATTCCAGTTCTCAAAGAGTTTCTTGGGACAAAGCACTAAGACGGTTCGGTTTCGACTCTCAAAATACTTGATGACCGACAGGGCGGTGAAAGTCTTTCCTAAACCCACACTGTCTGCAAGGATGCAGCCATTGTACTTCTCCAGTTTGTTGATGACCGCAAGTGCTGCATCACGTTGGAAGTTGTAGAGCTTATCCCAGATGGCTGAGTTCTTGAAACCAGTAGCCTCTTTTGGCAGATCGTCTTCGCTGATGTCCTCCAAAAACTCATTGAAGATGTTGTAGAGTGCCACGAAGTAAAGGAACTCTGGGGCATTCTCCTTATAGGCATTGCTGATGCTATCAATGACCTCTTCCGTCACTACTTGTAGGCGGCCGCTGTCGTTCCATATCTGGTTGAAAAGGTCGATGTATGCCTTGGAGAAGGGTGCTTCTGCCTTTTGAATCATCGTGTAGGCATTGTTGCCTTTCTCACATCCGAGGTCAACAGTGGTAAAACCGTTGATGGGTGAATAGCTGATGTCATCAAGGTTTATGAAGCCCATCATCTGCTCGTTGGTCTTGTTTGACTTGAAACAAGCCTTTTCCCTTATCCATTCTGCACACTCACGGGCAATAGCCTTTTGGGTCAGTTCGTTGCGGAGCTTCACTTCAAACTCTGAACCATAAAGCGTCCGTTCACGGTCTAAACGGGGAATGTAGAACTCACGTTGCTGCTTGGGAGTCTTTTCTGTAGTAAATGTCGGTGAAGTGAAAATGAAACGGAGTTCCTTGATGTCCTTCAATGCCTCCTTCAACTCCTGAAAGGCATAGATGGAGAAACAGGATGCCGCTATGGATAGTCGGCTTCCGGCTTTCATTTGCGCTACGATGTCATCCCGTAGTGTCTTGTTGATGTTGTTAATTAACTCCATCTACCTAAATAAAGAACCCCCAAGCAGTGTCTCGACAGGCGACCAAACCTTTGCATACACAGCGAGGGGATTCCATATGGCGTTTGCCTATTGGCTCTTTGGGTCATTTGTCGAAATGTGAACATGATTGTTTGTCATGCGCACATTGCATGGGCGCAAAGTTACTAAAAATAAACCGAAAAACAGGCAATTTCTATATTAAATAAGGTGAAGAAGAAGATTTTCACCTCTTTTTGATGTTAAAACGTCACCTTTACTATTCTTACTCCTTTCATTTAGTTAACAAAGTGGCATCTATTACAAAGAAGCCATAGGGTCTTGTACCACTTATAACCAAAATTGCATTATTCTAATGATAATTAAAATGAAGCAAAATGGTCAAAATGAAATGGTAAAGCTATAAAAACTTGTGATAAGAGCAATTTTTTTATTAAAATGTTTGTTATATTAAACATTTTTATTTAACTTTGCACCCAATAAGATACAATTATGGGTAAGAATACATTTGGTAAAACGATGCCAAGGGCATTGAGCCAGAACCTGAAGATTATGGGCGAGCAAATCATGTTGGCCCGCAAGCGCAGGCATTTGTCCATGCAGGACATAGCAGACAGGGCTACGGTGACACGTCTAACTGTCTCAAAGGTGGAACATGGCGACCCAACGGTCTCCATGGGAATCTATGCGCGTGTTCTCTTTGCACTTAATCTGGAAAAGGATATCACCCTGTTGGCTGCCGATGATGCTCTTGGCAGACAGCTTCAGGATGCAGAATTGTTGAGGAAATGAAAAGGATTACAGTTTACGCAGATTTTGATTTCCTAACCTCTCCCGAAGAGATAGGTACATTAGGCTACGAACACGTTCGTGGTAAGGACCATTTTGTCTTTGAGTATTCGCGCCAGTGGTTGAAACAGCATGGTGGCCTCCTGCTGAGCGGTGACCTGATGAATGTTCCTTCATTGCAGCATCCACGTGGCAACGATAATGTGTTCGGCTTTGTCAAGGATTCCTTCCCCGATCGCTGGGGACGGTTGTTGCTTGACCGCAGAGAGCGACTGACAGCCCAACAGGAAGGCAGACCGAAACGCATGCTTACAAATTATGATTATCTCATTGGCATAGAAGACTTCACCCGTATGGGAGGCATACGATACAAAGAGGAAGATAGCGATGGCTATATAAACGCGAGTGCAAAATACCTTGTTCCCCCTATTGAGAGTCTTCGTGCCTTATGCGATGCTTGTCATGAGATTGAGTTGGCAGAGGAGCGCAATGAATTGCCAGAGCAGCGCTGGCTCGACCAGTTGATTGATCCGGGAACCTCACTTGGCGGCGCTCGTCCAAAGGCCAACGTGGTTGATACAGACGGAAAACTGTACGTGGCAAAGTTCCCATCAAAAAAGGATCTGGAGAATACTGAGCTTATTGAGCACTTCTCGCATCAACTTGCGGCAAAGGCTGGCATCAATGTGGCAAAAACGCGCACCATCAAGATTTCAAAGGACCGTGACCTGCTTCTTTCAGAACGCTTCGATAGAACAGCAGAAGGCCGTCGCATACACTTTGCTTCTGCTATGTCGTTGCTTGGATTTGATGATGGAGCTGGCAGCAGCACAGGGAACGGCTATCTTGACATCGTTGATTTCATCCTTCGTGGGTGTACCGATGTGCGTCAGAATCTCCGCGAACTCTATCGCAGAGTGGCATTTAACATCATGTTTGGCAACACCGACGACCACTTCCGCAATCACGGTTTCCTGCTTACCCCGAAAGGCTGGACACTCTCTCCAGCATACGACATCAATCCAGGAGCAAAGTCACATCAATGCTTGCTCATAGACTCATACACAGAAGAGTCGGACATCAACGCCTTACTCTCTGCAAGCGAGAGCTACATGCTTGAACGCCAAGAAGCATCAGAGATTATAGAAGAGGTTCGTGCCGCCATCAAAGACTGGCGCAAAACCGCAACGGAGCTGCAAATACCCATCAAACTGTTAGAATCATATTCCATTTGTTGGGATGAATTATAAAAAAGATAGCACATTCTGCACGTTTTTCGTAAAAAATGTGTAACTTTGCAGCAGAATTTAAAGATGTAGCGAACAAAGAGAAACTCGTTGATATCCAGTGGGATAATACATTCAAGCGAGCATTTCTCAAGTCGAGCAAAAAGGCACGGTACAAGCCTAATCATCAAAGTGCTTATTATCAAGTATTTGCACTTTCACTTACTTTCGAAATACTTTCGAAAATGGGCCGTGTACCGATTAAAGCCGTAGAACGCCGATATTTTCGTTGATTTCAGTTGGTGCGTGGGGAAATAAGGTTAGTGACTCCTTTAGACTTTAGACTTTAGACGTTAGACGTTAGACTTTAGGCGTTAGTAACGCTAACAGCTAACCCTTAACCGCTAACCAAGAATAAATAATTGTAAATTATCCATTTTCAATTATACAAGAAAGGAAGAAGAATGAGAAAAGAAGTGTTGTTGCCGGTTCTGTTCGCCTGGGCATTGCTACCGGGGATTGCCAAGGGACAGGTGGTGATAAACGAGATTCAGGTGGCAAACGTGGATATGTTTATCGACCCCTCGTTCAACTATGGCAGTTGGGTGGAGCTGTATAACCCCACGGAACAGAGCTTCTCGCTGGAGAATATGAGACTCCGCCACACCAACTCGGAAGGCACGATAAAAGAGCAGCGGCTGACGGAACAGCACGGAATACTGGAGCCCGGGGGATTCTGCGTATTGTGGTTCGGACACAACAGCAGCAGCGGATATTACGGCAAGACGGCCGGACAGCAGATTCCCTTCGAGATGGACGAAGAAGGCGGCATAGTGGAGCTGCGGGATGCAAGGGACAATTTGCTGGATGCTGTAAGCTATCCGCCTGCCATAACCCGTTGCTCCTTTGCCCGGGTCGAGGACGGCAGCAGCACATGGGGCGTAACATCAATGCCCAGCCCTAATCGTCCGAATGCGGGAAGCAGCTTCTCAGACGAACGCCTGGCTATGCCCGAGACGGACAGGAAAGGCGGCGTATTCAGCCAACCGTTTACGCTGCAAGTAGCAGTCCCCGCAGGTACAACGCTGCATTATACGACAGACGGGGCAACTCCTGTTCCAGGCAAGAGCCTCATATCGGAAACAGGAACATTTCCCGTTTCAGAAACCACCATTCTGCGCTTTATGCTTACCAAGGACGGCTATCTGAACAGCCCCGTTACCACGCGGTCGTTCTTCATAAATAACCACGACTGGTATCTGCCCATAGTAAGCGTAACCACACATCCCGACAACCTGTTTAGCGACTCGATAGGCCTATACGTGGGAGGAGTGAACGGACGTACCGGCAACAACATGAACAAGCCCATGAACCAGAACATGGACTGGGAACGTCCCGTAAACGTCGAATATCTGGTTCCCGACACACAGACGGGCCAATGGCATGAGGCGCTGAACCAAGGGGCCCTGTTTAGCATCTTCGGCGGATGGACACGATTTAACGACGGCGACGAGAATTTCCAGTACAAGCCGTCGTTCAAACTGAAAGCTGACAAGTGGTGCGAGGGGCTGAACTTCTACCCCTACCCTGTTTTCCAGGCAAAGCCTTATATAAAGAACAAGACGCTGCTGGTACGCAACGGAGGACAAGACCAGCACGGACGAATCTGGGATGCTGTTATTCAGGAGCTGTTACAAAGTAGCGGCATTAACCTGGACTGCCAGGCCACCCAGCCGGCACACATCTTTCTGGATGGACTGCCATTGGGAATGTTTAACTTGCGCGAGGCCAGCAACCGGAACTATGCCTACAGTAACTACGGAATAGGAAGCGACGAGGTAGATCAGTGGGAGAATGAATTTCAAATAAAGGCAGGCAGCAGTGCCATCTATAACACATGGCGGCAACTCTGTCAAAATCTGGCAGCAAACCCAACTGACACCCTGATATGGCAATCCATCTGCAACATAGTGGATATTGATGAATACTGCAACTATATGGCAGCGGAAATCTACATGGGCAATCTGGACTGGCTGCGCGGAGGACTGAAGAATATTAAGGGTTTCCGCTGCAACAAGGACGATGGCAAGATTCATGTGGTTGTCTTCGATCTGGACGGCTGTTTCGGCGACACCGACATGATTGCTCAGATTTACAAGAAAGGAAGCGGCAAGCAAATAGAGATATTCAAGAACATGATGAAGTACCCGCCTTTCCGACAGCAGTTCATAGATGCATATTGTATAATGGGCGGTAGTATCTTCCTGCCAGAACGTTGCCTGCCTATTATCCGTCAGATGGAAGCCAACATTGCACCTGCCTTGCTGTGGGAAAATAATGAACCGCACACCCGTGCCGACCGTCTTTGCAACGCACTTACCGACCGCGAGAATCAGCATGACAAACGTATCAGCACTCTGAAGACTCAACTTGGACTGACCAATGAAATGAGGGTAGATATAGAAACAGACAATCCGTTGGCACGCATCCTGCTCAATGGGCGGGAAATTCCCACCTCACGTTTCTCCGGCACCCTCTTTGAAACCGCAGAACTCACAGCCGTTATACCAGAGGGATACGAGTTCGCAGGGTGGCAGGTAAACGGGAAAACAGTTTCGACAGACAGCATACTCAACCTGTCGGACTACGCCAACCAAGACCCGCACATCACCCTGACCCTGAAACAAACAAGCACCATCAGCCCCATCAGGATAAACGAGGTCAGTTCCGCCAACGACATCTACATCAACGAATACCTGAAGAAAAGCGATTGGATAGAACTCTATAACACAACAGATACCGCAATCAATCTGGCAGGTGCATATCTAAGCGATAATCCAAGGAAGCCACATAAATATCAAATACCCGTTTCGGAAGAAAGCATTATCCCGGCACACGGATACCGCATTGTATGGTGCGACAACCGAGAACCCATTAGCCAACTGCATGCTGCCTTCAAACTGGAAAACACAGATAATGCATTCGTCAGCATCCATGCGGAAGATGACTCGTGGGCAGACAGTCTTCAATATCAGGCGCAAGGACGTTGGCAAAGCTATGGCCGTTTCCCTGACGGTGCAGACCGCTATGCCCTGTTTGACCGCATTACCATTGGAGGAACCAACCACATAAATACCAATACCGTTATAACAACGCCCGACTTGGAAACAAGTATGAAAACCGTACGTCTGCCGCAACATCGCCAGATTATATCCATACAATATTACAACCTGAACGGACAACGGTTGCAGAACATAACAGGCGTCCGCATCTTAATCCGCCAGATTATCTATGACGACGGTACCGTTGAAAGTAAAATGATAATTAACAATGGCATTTTATAAACATTAAATAAAATTTTGTTGTAAAATGCTTGCATGTATTATAAGTCTTTTCTACTTTTGTAACGATTAAAAACAAATTGTATTAACCTTTTAAACAAACAATCATGAAAGTATTAGGCAATATTATTTGGGTACTTTTCGGAGGTTTTTTCCTGTCGTTAGGCTATTTATTCTCTGGCCTTCTGTTGTGTATTACCATCATTGGCATACCCTTTGGTATCCAGATTTTTAAACTGGCAGGACTGGCACTATGGCCATTCGGTAAAGAAGTCAGAACCAAGCCACAGGGCACTGGCTGTTTAAGCACGTTTATGAATGTGATATGGATACTGATTGGCGGAATATGGCTTGCTCTGAACCATGCCATCCTGGGTATTATCTTCTTCATTACCATTATTGGAATCCCCTTCGGCAAACAGCATTTCAAACTGGCCGCTATCGCACTTACACCATTTGGCCGCGAGATAGTATAGTAAAACCGTAATATATATTCCGACAAAAAAAGGCTAAGAGCAAATGCACTTAGCCTTTTTCTGTGTATGTTACTGCCCGATAGAATGTTTGTATTCCAGCAGTTTGTTCTGGTAGTTTGAGAATGCTTCGGTGCGTTTATCCCTGGCCTGCTGATAAAGAAGCTGGGCTTGGAGAAGGTCAGACATCTTGGAGGTTCCTGCCTGGTAATAATTGCGGTTCATACGCAAGTTCTCCTCGGCTTGTTCTATGCTGCGCTGAGCAATGCCAAGCTGTTGGTAGGACTCCTCAACGCCATTCCATGCGTTTTGCATCCTTATCTTCAGCAGCTGCGAATTATCATCCAATTGCTCGACGGCCTTCTGCTGCTCAATCTTCTTGCGCTTGATAGCATGAGAACCGCCCCACCAGTCAGAAATGGGCACGTTAACGGTAGCAAACACCATGCCGAAAGAGCGGTCGTTTTCAAGCAGGTTATGGTAGGTGTAGCCTACTCCCACTGCCACAGTTGGCAGGTTCTGTCCGATAGCCATCTTACGCTGCAAGTTAGCAGCTTCTACCTGTTTGCCGAGCAATTGGTATTCTGGTGTTCCAACCAATGCTTGCTGAGGGTCCTGCTGTGCCAGAAGAGGAGACGGCTCTTCTGTCTGATAAATAAGACTGAACGTTGTATCGCGGAGACCGCAATATTGAGACAACAACATACGAGACAAAGACGATGCATTAAGCAGTTTCAGTTTCTGGCTTTCCACTTCGTTCTGGCGAAGTTGAACCTGCAGCAAATCATTGGGCATGGCCACACCGGCACGCACAGCTACGTCAACATCCTTATGAATGTCACCCAGCAGTTCCTCTGAGGCTTGAATGGTCTTCAGTTTCTCTTGCAAGGACGCCAGTTGCCAGAAATATTGCTCAGCGCTTTTCTCTACCTCGTTCTCTGAAAGCTGCAGTTGCAGTCGGCTTACATCCTCACCCACCTTGGCCAAACGGTTACCATTGATTATCTGTCCTCCTGCAAAAACAGGCTGCACAGCCGTCACTGTACCAACAACACCTTTCTTGAGCATAGATAAACTCATGATGGGAGTGCCCAATCCGGCAAGAACAGAAGGCGGCAGCGTCTGTTCCAAAACATTCAGCATCTGAGGTGTCATCAAATCTGATGGACTGACCGTCATCTCAGCCATCTCCCTACTGGCATTAAACCATAGTCCAGCCGCACTGACATTAGGGAAATACTTGGTAAAAGCCTCTTTGCGCTGATGCTGGGCAGCCTCAATGTTGTGTTTTGCCGAACGGACGGCAATGTTATTCTGACGGGCAGAATCTAAAATCTGCTCCAGAGTATATGTCTGGGCTGCAAGGAAATTGCAGCACACACTAAAAGCTATGAATGCGAATATCTTTTTCATTGCAGTAGCAAATTTTTCACTTTAAATTAACCTTCCAATAGATGACGGGCAACATGGTGACAACCATAATGAGCGAACCTATACCGCCGGCAAAGATAGTAACGCCCACAGGCATCCAGAAACTGGACTGGGCTATAATCATAGGAACGACTCCAACCGCCGTGGTGGCTGTAGTAAGGAAGATAGGTACCATACGGCGTTTGCCGGCATCGTAGGCAGCCCGTTTTACGGCCTCGTTATATGCCTTACGGTCAACTGTCCAGTCACCATGTTCAGCCACATATTTATTTATCAGGTCTATGGCATGTTCAAAGATAAGAATCTCGTTTCGCATAATCATACCCATCAGGGTAATAAGACCAAAGATGGATGTCAGGCCCAGTGCACGGTTCATCAGTCCAAGTCCAATCAGGGCACCTGGAACAAGTAGGGCCAGCGCAACCATGCAGACCATGGTGATGCCATATTTCTTGAAATTGAAGAGCAGGAAGAAGAATACAATTATCATGGCTATGATGGTACCACCGTAAATCTGCGGCATAGCCTCATCACCATACTCCAGTTCTCCGCCCACCTCGCAACGTACGCCTTGAGGCAAGAGGATTTCCTTTTTCATAATGTTGGCAATCTTATTCTCGATAGGCATAGTGTAAATGCCCTGCACAAATTGGGCCGTAACGGTAATACAGCGCTCACCTCCACGATGCACTATACGACTTTCTGTCCACTTGGGCTTCACTTCAGCAATCTGGCGCAGAGGAACAGTTGTATTAACCTGCCCCAATGTAGGAGAAACCATCGTTATAGGAGTAGCAATACCCAGGTTCTCTATATCAGAGAATTTCATGTCTGCATCGTCCTTCACAACGATAGGAACCTCGTAGTTTCCTTCCCAGATCTGTCCGACGCGCAAATCGTTGGAAGTAGCACTCAGGGCCAACTCAGCCGTAGCTCTGGTAAGACCAAGCTGTGCCGAGGAAACGGGGTCGAGCTGCACACTGATAATAGGATAAGGTTGTAAATAATCTGTATGAACCCACTCCAGTTCCGGAATTTGGCGCATACGCTTAACCAATCTTTCTGCCACAATGTGAAGGGAGTCGATATTCTCGCCGTAGAACCGGTATTCCAGTTCGGGCACCTGCAAATAGTCAAGGCGCTTGAATTTGACGTAGGCATTGGGGAAAGCCTCGCTCAAGAGGGGCTGATACTCGGCCAAAAGATCCAGGGTTGCGTTGTTAGACTTGGTATTAACAATAAACTGTGCATAGTTCTTACCGGCCAACTGAGGAGCATAGGCATCCATGAAACGGGGCGAAGAACATCCTATGAAGCTGGTAATACTGGTAACACGTTTGTCCTTGGCTAAGACATTATAAACAGAGTCTGCTACAACACGAGTCTCTGTTAATCCCTTGCCGTCAGGGAGATAAATCTCTACGGCAAACTGGTCGCGGTCGGCATACGGATAAAGCCTGATTTTAAGTGAAGGCACAATCAGCAGCGAAAGGGCAATTACGGCAATGCCTCCGCCAATGGTAATCCAAGGGAAACGGAAAGTAAAGTCGAGCACACGATTGTAGGTTTTCTGCACAAAATTTGTAATGGCATTGCCCTCTGTACTTACCTTGCCCGGCTTGATGATACGCACTTCCAGAAAAGGAATTACCGTAATAGCAAGCAGCAAAGATACCATCAGATTAATGGTGATAGTCAAAGGGAAGTCTTTCATGGCATCCAGAAACATTCCCTTCAGTGTTAAAAGGTAGGGGAAGAAGATGGCGCAGATGCAGACGGTGGCCAGCATCATGGGCATGAAGTACTGACGGGCAGAGGCTACGGCAGCCTCCTTGGGCTTATAACCTTTACCCAGATATTCCAGGTAGCCATCGATAACAACTATGGAGTTATCTACTATCATTCCCAGCACCACAATCAATGCCGCCAAGGTGATAATGTTCAATTCTATGCCAATCATGTACATGACAGACACACTGACAAACGTGCTGATAGGGATAGTTGCAGAGGCAACAATGGCCGACCTGAGAGGGAACAGCACCATCATCACCAGAATGATGATAAGCATGGAGATAAGCAAATCCCTAAGGAAGTCATGAACACTGATGGCAACAACCTTTGGCTTGTCTGCTATACGGGTTACCTTCACATCAGATGGCAATTCGTTCTGGCGATATGCATTAAGCACTTTGTCAACTTCACGACCATACTGTATAACGTTATGACCAGGTGTCATCTCCATTGACAATACTACACAAGGATGTTTGTCCTGATTGATAAAACTATTTTCCTTATCGTATTCCCTAACCACACGGGCGACATCCCTTACACGAGCCACCTTGCCGGTCACGGGGTCAGAGAAGATAATCTGGTTGGCAATTTCCTCTTCAGAATTCTCTGTAGCCTCAACATGGATGGGTATCTGCTGGTCTTCATCGCTGATACAGCCGCTGGTGGTGATAAGACCCTGAGCCTGAAGGCGGGTAAAGAGCAACTGCTGACCTATTCCGTAAGCCTGAAGACGCTGGCGGTCAACATATAGTGAAATCTGTTCTTTCTGCTCTCCATAAAGTTTTACGTTGGCAACAGAGGGGATGCGACGCAAACGGTCGCTCAGGTTATCACTATACTCTTTCAGTTCACGGTAACTGCGTTGGTCGCTCTCTATAGCAATAAGAAGAGCCGACGTATTGCCGAAGTCATCATTAACAATAACTCCCAAGACACCTTGCGGCAACGTCAGTTTGAAAGAGTTCAGTCCATGTTTAATCTTGCTCCAGACCTCGTCTTTATTATTCACATCGTCATTCAATTCCACCATCACTACACACATACTGGTCTGGGATGTAGTGGTGGTCTTAACACGCTTAACTTCACCAAAGGTAAACAAATAACGTTCCAACGGACGGGCAACCTGCTGTTCAACTTCCTCGCTGGTGGCACCGGGATAGATGGCCACTACCACTCCCTGACGGATGGTAACATGGGGGAATTCATCCTTTGGCATATCATACATACCAAAGATACCCAACAAAAACAATATACCAATGATGAGCAACGATATCGGATAGTGTTCCAATGGCCAACTCAGCCAATTCATCTTTTTCATCTTATCCTAATTCTATTACTTTACCGGAAAAGCTAACGGGTTTCCCCATTTAATCTTTACCTAAAAGATGACCTTTGTTCCTTCGCTCAGTTTCTGATATCCCTCAGTTACTACACGTTGATTAAGAGAAATACCGGAAGTAATGGCAATCCTGTTACCCATGGTCTTGCCTACGGATACTTCTGTACGGTGCACCCTGTTGTCTTTGTCAATGACCCAAACAAATAAACTGCCATTAGCTCTTTTCTGGACAGAGGTGACAGGAAGTGTCAGCAGTCCTGTATCGGCTGTTTGCTGCGATGCAAGAGTAAATGAAACAGATGCAACCATTCCCGGAAGCAACAGACGCTCACTATTTAATACATTAATGCGAACATCGTAAGTATGTGTTAAAGCATCTGCCTGCACCCCTTTTTCTATTAAACCGCCATTAAAACTTTGATTAATGGCATCAACCTTTATATAAGAAGGTGAGTTGGTACTAATTCCGTTGATTTCAGTTTCAGGAATAGCAACCTTAACCTTAACCTTATTTATATTCAGAATATTCACAACAGCCTGTGACGGCATGGCTGTCTCACCTGCACCGACCTGTTTGTTTCCGATAATACCGCTAACAGGGGCTGTCAGACGGCAGTCTGCAAGGTTTTTCTTTGCAATCTCTAACTGAGATTTTGCCTGGGCAACCTTACTCTGAATTTCAACCCATTGCACTTCGGGCAACGAGCCATTCTCGTGCAGCATGCCATAACGCTCCAATGCATCGTTGGCTTGAGTCATCTGTGCTTCAGCACCGGATAACATGTTGCGGGCTTGTGTATCATCCATCTCTGCAAGAAGCTGACCTTTGCTGACGAATTGTCCTTCATTTACCAGAAGACGCTTAACAACCCCCATGTTGGTAAAACTAACCGCTGTAGCTTCACTCTCCTCAACAATACCCACGTATGTCTGGCCACTCTCTGCCGGTTTAGAGGTTACGACCTCTGTCTTGACCCTTGTGGGAGCTTGCTGTTCCTGATTATCACTAACATTTTTCTCATCAGCACGTTTTTCCGTACATGCATTGGCAAAAAAAAGTTGCAGCAGTAACAGGAAATATAATTTTCTCATATAATTGTAATTACAAAAAAGGATATGGAATTCTAATAACTATAAGTAATGCCCTCTGTGAATTCTGTCATTACCTGCCCGTGCTTGTCAGTAACATGGTCATGAATCTTTTGTTTAATTTCTTCTGGCAGCGAAATCCAATGTGCTGTGCATTTGGGATACTTATTGTCATCTTTGAACAACTTTCCTGCAATTCTCTCCTTCTCTGATATGGTGAGCTGTATCCACCAGTCATCTAAACTATACTTCATGGCTTTTTCTAATTAATATTAATTTCATGTGCAAAAATACAACTTATTATCAAAGTAAGCAAAGATAAACAATATAAATGCTGCAGATTTCTGAATTAATGTGAAATAACAATGCTTCAATCATATTAATTCGGGTTTAATATTGTATCTTTGCATATAAAATTACAAAAAAAAACAATTAATATGAAAGCAAATATCAAATACATTGGCTGTGACGATGCAGAATTAGACCTTTTCGAGAGTCAATATGTAACCCCAGAAGGCATGTGTTATAACAGTTATCTTATCCTGGATGAGAAAGTGGCTGTAATGGACAGTGTTGATCCGCGTAAGACCGGAGAATGGTTACAGAACCTATCAACCGCTCTGGAAGGCCGAGTACCAGACTACCTTATTGTTCAGCACATGGAGCCCGACCATTCCGGCTCTCTTGCAGCTTTCAGAAAGGCATACCCTGACACTACCATTGTAGCCTCCGAGAAAGCTCTTACGATTATGGCTCAATTCAACGAGAATACGAACTTCGGGCCTACTTTAGCAGTAAAGGAAGGAGATACGCTAAACCTTGGTGCCCGCACGCTTCAGTTCATTGGCGCACCTATGATTCACTGGCCTGAAGTTATCGTAACTTATTGTCCCGAGGAAAAAACACTCTTTTCTGCCGATGCATTTGGAAAGTTTGGGGTAATAGATGCAGATGCTGACGACTGGGCATGCGAAGCACGCCGTTACTACTTCAACATCTGCGGAAAATACGGAAACCCCGTAAGCACTCTTTTGAAGAAAGCCGCTGCACTCGACATTCAGACAATCTGCCCTCTGCACGGACCTATCCTTGAAGGCGAGAAGCTTGCAGAGGCACTTCGCCTTTACACCATCTGGGGCAGCTACGGCGTAGAAACGGAAGGCGTGCTTATTGCCCATGCCTCTATACACGGCAATACCGTGAAGGTTGCGGAGAAACTGGGTGAGATTCTGCAACAAAAGAAAGCAAAAAAAGTTGTTGTTGCCGACCTTTGCCGCGAAGATATGGCTGAAGTCATAGAGGATGCTTTCCGTATGAACAAGTTGGTGGTCTGCGCTTCATCATACGACGGCGATGTATTCCCACCTATGCATATGTTCTTGTGGAAGCTTAAGCTCAAGGCCTATCAGAACCGCACAGTGGGTATAGTGGAAAACGGCACATGGGCACCCTCGGCTGGCAAGGCTATGCGTGCTATCATAGAACAGATGAAAAACGTAAGTATTGTTGAACCTGCTGTAACCATCCGTTCTGCCATGAAAGAAGCAGACATTCCTGCTCTGGAAGCTCTGGCAGATGCCATATTAAGTTAAAAGAATTATTTTTTCCCTATAACTTTATCTTTCCGGCCAGATAGTGTAGCAAACAAGACGGAAACAAGGGACAGAAAATAATGGAAAGGCGATTAACAAAGCCGGGAACAAGGGTTGCCTTACGATGGAACATTGCCTTAAGGGCAAGGCGTGTTGCCTTCTCTGGTGAAATCATAATGCCTAAACCATGAAGGAGTTTGCGCTTGTGCAGAAAAGGAACACTGTTCAAAAGGGGCGTATCTACGGCACCGAAGATTGCGGTGGTGATGCTGACGGGCGAACCAAGACACTCGATGCGCAACTCACGAGAATACCCCTTTACAAAACGTTTGGTACAACCGTACATACCTATTACGGGCCAATCCATCCAAGCCGAAATGGAAGATATGTTTAGGATGTAACCCTTGCCCTGCTCTTTCATAAGAGGTATGAAGTGCCTGCATAGCAACAAGGGAGTTGTACAATGCAGGGCTATGATGCGCTGAAGCTTTTCGGGGGCTGTATTTTCGATAGTAGAGGTAATTAGCATACCAGCGTTATTGATAAGAATCTCTACACACCAATGTCTTTCTCTGCAAAGGTTTACAATCTGCTCAGTTGCATCAGGCTGTGTAAGGTCTATACACATAACAGGGGCAGGAACGTTATACCTTTGGGTAAGCAGAAGTGAAAGCTCCTGAGCCGCATCACCATTGATGTCAACTAAAAGAATGCCATATCCCTTCTCTGCCAACTGAAGAGCATAACAGCGCCCCATCCCCGATGCAGCACCGGTTACAATAACATATTTTATTTCGGAATCCACTATGTATATATATTTTACAGCAAAGTTACATGATTTTAGGCGATTCTGGAATTTTTATTCAAAAAAACATTGTAATTTTGCTGTAGAATTAAGAATAACCACTCTAACAGAAATGAACAGATTAAAGAAATACGCCTTAGCTACCCTGGTTTTGTTTGTACAGGGTATAGAAATAAATGCCCAGTGTATGGTAAACACCTTCGACAACGTAAGGCAGATAAAAAAAATATCTGCCAGCGATTTCCGCAAGCAGGAAGGGCAGGACTTCCCAATAGATACCATACAATACACGGGGCCTGAAGCGATTAACTTTGTGCTGCTGGGTGACGGCTATACCGAAACCGAACAAACAAAGTTCGTAACGGCCGCCAAGAATGTCTATAATGCGCTGTTCAGGAAAATACCGATGAACAGATACAAGAAATGGTTTAACCTATATGCAATAGAGGTAATATCGAATGAATCAGGAATCTCACACCCTGGTGTTCTGAAGGACGGAAAATATGTATGCCCGGAAGGTTCGTCGCTTCCCATCAAGAACGTAGATACATATTTTGGAATACATTTCGATGCATATAACATACACCGACTCCCCTGCCCTGACAACTCAACCAAGATATACAACCTGCTAAAGGCGCTAATGCCAGATTATCAGATGGTGGGTATTCTGTGCAACACTTCTGAATACGGTGGGGCCGGCGGTTCTTTCCTGACATGTACCACCCATAGCAGTGCCTCGGAAATCTTCATACACGAATTCGGTCATACTTTTGCATCGCTGGCCGACGAATACTATGCCGGAGACGGCTATTTGGGCGAATATATAAACCAGACCGCCAATAACAATTCTAATACCATAAAATGGAAGCATTGGTATGGACAGAGCGGTGTGAGTGCCTTTCCCATAGGTGGATCAACGAAAGGAAACGGTTACTATAAGCCTGTTAACGGAACATGCGAAATGGAATATCTGAACAAAGAGTTCTGCCCAGTGTGCCGTGAAGCCATCGTAGAAGAAATGCATAACCGTGTAAAGGTTATTGCCGAATACCAACCTACCGCCAGAAGTCTCACTATGGACGGCGACGACCTCACATTTACAATTACACGCTATTATAAAGGTACCTCTAATAAAATAAACTTTGAATGGAGTATAAACAATGTGGTGCAGGAAGACGAGACATCCAACCAGCTGATACTAAAAAGCGATGTTTTCGAGACAGTAACTCCACAGACAGTAAAGGTAAAGGCAAACGAAGTATGCCCTTATGTTAAAGACACCAAACACGCCACCAAACACGTAAGTACCGTAACATGGCGAGTTCAGTTGGGAACCGTGGGAGTGGAAGCCTTTACTCATGATGACTTTAGTGTGGAGGCAGTAAACGGAGGCCTTCGACTGAAATCAGAGAAACCCCATGCTGTTACTGTATATAGCCTGCATGGGCAAAAAGTGGCTCATGTGAATGTATGTGGCGAGGAAATGATACAACTGCCGGCAGGCATCTACATTGTGGATGGTAAAAAGATGCTGGTTGACAGATAAGGAAAATAGTCCGGAAAGTTACTGAAGCCTCATCTTAAGTTCGCCAGGTATCTTTACTAACTTTCTGCCCACAGCCCGCTTAACGACATTGGTTCCGTCAAAGTGCAGTATGTAAATGCTGTCGGACTGTTGCGTGAGGGTTGCTTTCTGTGTCTCGCTGCCCAAATCATTACTTAGTCTGAGCTTGGCAATCTTATCGTCCTGGATGGTAAAACTGGTAACAGTCCAAACGCCATAGATGTTACCGCCCAGATAGCCGTTCATAGGACCGAACATCTCCATACCAGGTACCTTTATCGTCTCCTCATAAAGGTCAATGTGCAAACGTATGTCTTCCTCAGGACAATGAAGCTTTAATTTCCAAGGACCTTGTGCCTGCATAGCGGGAATAACATACAGGAAAAACAAGAATAAGCAAAATGCCTTATTTAGCAAATGTTTCATGTTACTACAACATTATATTAATATATAAACAAGATACGCTATATAGGCAGCCAAAAGGACAGCACCCTTCCAACTGGTAAGGCTATGCCTTGCAAAGGCCAGCAGCCACAACAGTACATTACAGGCAAGAAGAGTAAACCAGTCAGCAACGGAGATGTCGGAAACAGCCATTGGCCTTACAATACTGCATATACCTATCACAAAGGCGATATTGAAGACATTGCTGCCGATAGCATTTCCCAAAGCCAATCCGTCACTTCCCTTTCGGGCCGCCATCATGCTGGTAGCCAGTTCCGGCAGACTGGTTCCGGCAGCAAGGATGGTAAGCCCTATAATACGCTCACTGACACCCCACTCTGTAGCAAGTTCTGCTGCATTGTCCACCATCAACTGACCGCCATAGACAAGACATCCGCATCCCACTACCAAAAGCACAAGAATCTTTAGGACCGACATCTGATCACCCTTTGCCGTTTCATGTTCTGCATCTGGAGCGTTCTTTCGTGCCCTCCAAAAAGTATAATACAAAAAAGCACAGAAAAACAGTATAAGACCAACACCTTCCGCCCTTCTGATATCACCATCGTAATAGGCAACAAAATAAAGACAAAGGGCTGCCAGCATGCTGATAGGGATATCATAAACCAAAAGGGTACGCTCAACAGGTATCTTCATCATCATCGCAGAAGCACCCACAATCACCAAAGTATTAAAGATATTACTGCCAACAATGTTACCGACACTCATATCGGCACTGTTCTTCAGTACACTAAAGAAACTTACCATAAACTCAGGCAGACTGGTTCCAAAGGCCACAATGGTAAGGCCAATCACCATTTCACTGACGTTCCACCTACGGGCAATGGCACAAGCACCGTCAGTAAATCTATCGGCTCCCCAAAGCACAAGGACAATGCCGATAACAAGCAAAAGACAATTTATCATCATAAGTGGTTGCAAAATTATAAAGAAACAAGTAAAATACAAAATAAAAAAGTCTATTTTTTTCAGAGCGGTTGTTAGTTCAACAACAAATAAAGAGATATCTTTTTATTTATATAAAGGAAGAAATAGGGATTATTTCTTTTTGCGTAGGGATTTTTCCTTTTGAGAGACCTTGCAAATTGAAAATAAATTTGTACTTTTGCAATCGAAAAATTAGCAAAGAGACAAAAAAAGCTTATAAAATTACATTTAAATTATACAAATATGAAACTTAAAAAATTTGCAGTAGCAACTGCACTTGCAATAAGCGCCAGCCCCGTGTTGGCACAAAATTTCGAAGGCACGACACCTGATGACCGTATCGGTGCAACCAATAATGGGAATGAAGACAGCATAAAGGTAGGTCGTCAGAACATCTCGCTTTTCCAACAGTCACTTCAGAACCAAGATTATAGCGAGGCACGCATCAACCTGCAATGGCTGCTGAAGAATGCGCCTTATGCCATTACCGGCATCTACACCCAGGGACCGTTCATCTATTATAATCTTATCACCAAGGAGACTGACCAGGCAAAAAAACTGGCATATTTCAACGAAATGATGGAGATTTTTGCCGCACGTGAAAAGAACCTTGACGTTCTGAACACTTTCGCCAAGACGAAGTCAACTCTGGGTGACGTATTGGCTTTGAAAGCAGACTATTACAATTGGACAGCTCCTAATACTCCTGGCTCTGGTTACACGCTGAACAAGTCTTATGACAACTATAGCCAAGCTATTAAGATGATTAACGAAAAGGGAGGTCGTGAGATTGAAGGCTCTGTACTCCAGAACTTCTTCCTTGTTAGCGATGCCATGTACAAGAGCGCTCCCAACGTATTGCGCGAACAATATCTGCAAGACTATCTGGACAGCAAGGATGCTTGCGAGAAAATGCTGCAGCTTGCCAAGGAGGCCAAGGCAGAAGGCGATGAGGAAAAAGCCAACAAACTGGTAGCCAAGTATGACGGCCCTCTGGCTTTAATTGAGCAGACATTCTCACAGAGTGGTGCTGCAGACCGCGAACAGATTATTGCCATTTATACCAAGAAGTTCGACAGCTACAAGGATGACATCAATAAGCTGAACGGTGCTATCAACCTTATGGCGATGAATGACTGCGACGACTCTGAAATTTACTATCAGTATGCAGAGGCAGCCTACAATATTGAACCTACTTTCACCAGCGCCATCGGTTTGGCACAGAAAGCACAGAAGGATGGTCAGATGGAAAAAATGCTGGACTATTATAACAAGGCACTGGAACTGACTTCAAGCGATGCCAACCGTGGCGTTATTTGTCTGAAGATTGCCTATGCACTAACCAAGAGCAAGCAATATACAGGTGCTCTGACATACGCAGAAAAGGCTATCAACTACAACTCCGACCTTACCGGTAAAGCCAACCTCAACATGGCTAACGTATATGCGATGCTGGGTCAGTATCCTCAAGCCATTGAGTGCTGCACAAAGGCTTCCGAATTTGATATTACCCTTAGGGGTGCTGCAGACCGTCTGAAAGCCAACATACAGAAGGCACAGGCTAGTCAGGCTGCTAATGACAAGGCCAGAAAGGAATATGACGACTTCATCAGAAGGCAGAAGGCTGAAGAGGAATTCTGGAGCGGTGGCGCAAAGAAATAAAGACATTTATTATATATTAAAGAAGAGGTGTTTGCAAGACATTGCGCCACCTCTTTTTTTTCGAATTGTTAAAATAGATAAAATATAGTTTGTAGATACCGAATTGTTAAAAAAAAAATTGTACCTTTACAACGAAAAGCGGGCTAAAAGGCCTATTTATGGCCTAAATCAGCTGAAAAGATAAAATGAATCGCGTAAAAATAGGAATCATCGGATTAGGACGCATGGGCAGGAAACATCTGCGTGAACTTGTCGCTTGCGACTTCTGGGATGTTAAGTATGTCTGTGATATTGCTCCTGAAAAAAGAATATACTCCCAAGAAATAGCTCCCAATGCCATCTTCACTACAAACGAAGATGACATTTTCAACGATCCTGAAATAGAATGTGTAGGACTCTATGCACTTGCCGACAGCAGACCTGGACGGATAAAGAAAGCCATTAAGAACGGCAAACACGTGATGTGCGAAAAACCTTTGGCCTACAAAATGGAGGATGAGAAAGAACTGGTGAGACTGTCAAAGACCACCGAGAAGTTTTGCACTGTGAACCTGTACCTTAGAAATGCATGGTACACAAAAGAAATGAAGGACTTCATAAAGAGCGGAGAGATTGGTGACATAGCCATCATCCGAATCTGCCACATGACACCAGGTCTTTCCCCCGGTGAAGGACATGAATATGAAGGTCCGTCATTCCACGACTGCGGAATGCATTATGTTGACATTGCCCGCTATTATGCCGATTCCGAGTTTAAGACAGGACATGCACAGGCCATACGCATGTGGGATTATAAGGATCCCTGGTGGCTGCAGTGTCACGGAACATTCGAGAACGGCATAGTTTACGATATAACTCAAGGTTTTGTTTACGGACAACTGGCAAAAGACCAAACCCACAACTCATACACTGAGATTATAGGTAGCAAAGGCTTTGTGCGGATGCATCACGATTTCAAGAATGCCATTGTTGAGAAACACGGAGAACACATCACCGAAGTTGTTGAAAAACCTTATGGCGATAAGAACATAGACCGTCTGTGCTATCTGATGGGCGAGGCAATTCTCACTGGTGTAAGACCAGAACACCTTCCCAAGTTCGAGGACGCTGCCATTGCATCGGAATATGCATGGAAGATGCTAGACGATGCCTGGACGCATGACATGCCCTCAAAGGGAACGCCAGAGGAACTGGAACAGATACATTATCGCAGAGCACACATGACAAACGGTTACGGTCTGCTTAATCAGAAATAAAACAAACTACATTATTATATATTTATGGCACAATTATTATTCTTAGGCAATCTGGGAACAACAGAGATTCTCATCATTGCGTTGGTGGTTTTGCTGCTCTTCGGTGGCAAGAAGATTCCCGAGCTGATGCACGGTATTGGCAAAGGTGTAAGAAGCTTTAAGAAGGGCATGAACGAAATTGAAAATGAGATCAACACGGAAGTTGAGAAGAAAGAGACTTACAACAAAGAAGAGAAATAATCATACATAATAACCCTAAAAAACAACAACAGTTATGAAAGAAATGTCAAGAAGGTCGTTCCTCAAAGCAGGAACTGTAGCAACTGCTGCCCTTGCAATAGCTCCCACCGATATACTCGGCAAAGCTAAGGCAGAGGAAAATGTACAAACTGGTAAAATCAAGCTCCTCGCTGTTGGTGTCGGTGGCCGTGGACATGCTGATATCAATGGCGTTACTTACAAGGGTAAGGACGAAATCTATGACGATATCGAGTTTATCGGTATGTGCGACGTTGACTTCAAATATGCGAAAGGCGTTCTGGAAGAATATCAGAAGCTTTTCCCCAACATGAAGGTCTATAACGACTACAAGAAGATGTATGCCGAGTTACTGGATCAGGCTGATGCTGTTATCTGCGGTACCGCCGACCATACTCACGCCATCATCTGTGCCGAAGCATTGGCAGCAGGTAAGCACGTTTACTGCGAGAAACCTCTTACCCGTACCGTATATGAATCTCGTCTGCTCACGAAGCTTGCCGCAAAGGCTGGTGTAGCAACCCAGATGGGTAACCAGGGTTCCAGCCAGGAAGGCGTGAACCTTGTTTGCGAATGGATTTGGAATGGTGAAATCGGTGAGGTAACACGTGTTGACGCCTTCACAGACCGTCCTATCTGGCCTCAGGGTCTGGAGCGTCCTACGGAAGTACACAAAATTCCAAAAACTCTGAATTGGGATGCCTTCATCGGTCCTGCTCCTAAGCGTCCTTACAACTCTATCTATCACCCCTGGAACTTCCGCGGATGGTGGGACTTTGGTACAGGTGCCCTTGGCGATATGGCTTGCCACATCCTGCATCCTGTATTCAAGGCTCTTGACCTCGGTTATCCCATTAAGGCAGAGGGCAGCTCTACCCCACTTATGTCAGACTGCTGTCCCAGTGCACAGGTGGTTAAACTTACTTATCCCGCTCGTTCCAACCGTCCTAAGGTTGCCATGCCCGAGGTTGTCGTAACATGGAGCGACGGTGGTATCATCCCCTTCCGTCCAGAAGGATTGGCAATTGGCAAGAACCTGAACATCAGCGGTGGTGGTGCCATCTTCTATGGTACAAAAGATATCCTGGTTGTAGGTTGCTATGGCGAGAAGCCCTACTTGGTAAGCGGTCGAGTACCCAATGCTCCGAAGGTTTGCCGTCGTGTAAAAGAAAGCCACCAGCGCGACTGGATCCGTGCCATCAAGGAAATCCGTGCAGGCAAGAAGGATTGGACAAGAACAGCATCAGACTTCAGTGAGGCAGGTCCATTCAACGAGATGGTTGCAATGGGTGTAGTAGCAACACGTCTGCAAGGCCTGAACCAGGTACTGGAATGGGACGGCGAGAACATGAAGTTCACCAATATTCCCGAGAAGGCAACTGTTCGCTCTATGCTGAAGGACGGCTTCTCAATTCACGACGGACATCCCACATTCGACAAGAAGTGGACAGAACCCGTTAATGCACGCGAATTTGCAGAAGAACTGATTAAGCCCAACTACCAGAACGGCTATGTTCTACCCGACATGCCGCAGGATTAATAAAGACTGATAATATCTGAACACACCGACAATTAGAGGCATTAAAACAATCAACAATGTCTCTAATTGTCTTTAATTCTATATTTAATAAAAGCATTCAAAAGTATGAAAATGAGAAACATATTGGCAGCTGCATCCATGATGGCAGCTCTTACGGTTACCGCTCAGGGTATGCAGTATGTAGTAGTTCAGAACCCCGAGGTAGAACTGAGTTCGCTAAAGGTTGACAAGGATGGTTATTATGTATTGTTCGACGGTAGCAGCCTTGACGGATGGAGAGGTTACGGGAAAGACCACATTCCCAGTAAATGGAACATTCAGGACGGTGCCCTGCACTTTTCCGGTCGCGGTCCTGGCGAAGGTGGAGATATCATCTTCACACGCCGTTTTCAGAACTTTGAATTCGAGGTAGAATGGAAGATTTCCGAAGGCGGAAACTCTGGTATATTCTATCTGGGTTTGGAAACCGCAACAATCGAGAAGCCCCGTCAGGAAACAAAAGAATTTAATGACGGTCCCGTAAAGGCTACTGTTACCGTTCAGAAGGATAGCAAGCTGAACTACCAGCCCATCTATATCTCCTGCCCCGAGTGTCAGGTTTTGGATAATGACCGTCATCCCGATGCCAAGTTAGGTGCAACACTGGGTATTCGCCAGTCAACGTCTCTTTATGACATGATTGTTGCAAACCCGCAGAACGCTAATCCCGCCGGCCAATGGAACAAGGTTAAGATTGTGGTTAAGAACGGTAAGGTTACTCATTTCCAGAATGGTGCCAAGGTACTCTCCTATCAGCTTTGGGGCGATGAGTGGATTAACCTGCTGCAAAGTTCCAAGTTCAGCCAGAAGAACTGGCCTTTGGCTTTCGAGCTGCTGAAGAACTGCGGTGGTGACGGTCATAAGGGATACTTTGGCTTCCAGGATCATGGCGACGAGGTTTGGTACCGCAACATCCGCGTAAAAGTTTTAAAGTAAAAAAATGAACAAAAAGATGAAGAAAATATTTTCTATTGCCCTGATGCTGCTGACGGCTCTTTCCATGAGCCTGAATGCCGAAGCAAAGAAGAAGGAAATAGCCTTCCAGATGTACTCTGTACGTAATCTTATCGGTGATCCCGGCAAGTATGCTCAGAACCACGAGCGCACCTTGAAGGAACTTGCCCAGATGGGCTACACAGCCATTGAGGCCGCCAACTACGGTGACGGCAAACTTTATGGCGTTACTCCCGAACAGTTCAAGGCCGATATCGAAGCCGCAGGCATGAAAGTCTTGTCAAGTCACGTTGGCCACAACCTGAGTAACGACGAGCTGAAATCCGGCAATTTCGACGGTGCCCTGAAATGGTGGGTACAGTGTATCGAAGCCCACAAGCGTGCAGGCATGAAGTACATAGTTAATCCCGGCATCAACTTCCCCAAGACGCTGGCAGAAGCCGAGGTTATCTGCAAGTATCTGAACAAGATTGGCGAAATGGTTAATGCTGCCGGCATGAAATTCGGTTACCACAACCACTCTCATGAATTCAACAAGGTAGAAGACAAGGTATGGTACGACTACATGATTGAGCATACCGATGCAGACAAGGTATTCTTCGAAATGGATGTTTACTGGGCCGTTCGCGGACAGGTAAGTCCCGTTGAATACTTCAACAAGTATCCCGGCCGCTTTACCCTACTCCACATTAAGGACCACAAGGAATTCGGTGAAAGCGGAATGGTAGGCTTTGATGCCATCTTCAATAATGCAGACAAGGCAGGATTGAAAGGATGGATTGTAGAGCTGGAGGGAAGCAACAGACCTAACATCATGGATGGTATGAAAGTTTGTGCCGACTACGTGAAGGCTGCAAAATACGTTAAACCCACATACGACAAATAATTTATCAAACAATACAATTATGGGTTATGGGCACAAAAGCCTATAACCCATAATTTTCTGAAACACAATATTATGCAAGAAGACAAAGAAGTTATAGAAGAAGTAAAGGTAGAGGAAGAAACGGGCGAAGGCATGTCATTCTGGGATCATCTTGAGGTACTGAGATGGGCTCTTTTCCGTTCGGCATGTGTATTGACATTTTGCTTAATAGGTACCTTTATGGCCCTGCCTCATATCTTTGACAACTTTATTCTTGCAGCCACCACCAACGATTTTTTTGTTTACCGCTGGCTGAGCGAAATAAGTCACGGAATGATAACGTTCAATCCCGACTTTAATGTTCAGATTATCAACATCAATGTTGCCAGTCAGTTTATGACGCATATTCAAACCTCCATCTCACTGGCAGCCGTTATAGCTTTCCCCTATTTTATCTGGGAAATCTGGAAGTTCATAGAACCCGCGCTCTACGAGAACGAGGTTAAACACATACGTCCCGCCTTCATGGGCGGTACCATCATGTTCTATATAGGATGTGCAGTAGGTTATTTCCTTGTGTTTCCCTTCACTTTCCGTTTCCTGATGGAATACCAGCTAAGTCCCAGCATTCAGAACCAGATAAACCTGTCGTCATACATTGGCAACTTTACCATGCTGATTATGGTTATGGGTATTGTCTTCGAAATGCCCCTGCTGGCATGGCTGTTGTCTCAGTTCGGAATACTACACAAGGATTTTCTGCGCGAATACCGCAGACATGCCATAGTTATTCTGCTGGTAGCAGCCGCCATCATAACACCCAGTGGCGACCCCTTCACCCTGATGCTGGTATTTGTACCGCTCTTCTTCTTGTACGAGATGTCTATAATGGTAATTAAGAAATAGACGAACCTAAAGATTTTATCCAAGTAATCAGGTCACTTTCAGAAATCATCTGAAAGGTGAAGTTCTGCGAACACATCGCATTATAGCTATTTTGAATATATCGAATAGTTTCATCTGTCGTCCCCTCCTGAAGATGACACAGGCTTGAGTCTGGAAGAAGAAGCAAGTTGGTGGTATCGTCGATATAATTATTGGCATATATGCCCAAGTTACCTAACTGCTGGTAAAGTTCTGATTGCGACATCCTTGTTTCCGCAGGAACATATAATTCCTTTGTATATAGGGAATTTTTGCCTTCCGGTAGCGTAACCTTTAACCTGTCATAATGTTGCATACTCAAAGTCAGGGACTTCCTTATCTCTGCAGGCGTATTATATGCAGCATAGTGTCCTGCAAATATATCATCCAATTCCGCCTTATGGAGCACCTTCGGGCAATATCCGTGAAAGTTCAGTTCGTAAAGGGCGGACAACTGGGCTTCGGGAACATCATTGCCCATTATGACATAATGAACGGTCCGCGATGGCGATGCTTTAACATCCACTGCCCCCAATTCCAAAATACGTTTGCGAATCAGACTGTTTCCCGTACCGAAACTTCCTGTCAAACAGACAACCCTGTCCGTAAAAGGAGTCGTCTGGCGAAAATCATCATCGCTGAACAAGTTGTACTGCATGGTTTATGCTACAAATCTCCGCCAACAGGTAATTGTATGACATTAATGGTATTGGTAACACCTCCTGATTTCAAGACAAACGATGTAGTCCGTTTCTGCATATCAGTATTTGGCTCAAAGGTAAGCAATACACTTCCATCACCAGCCACACCTCCGGTTTTGTCTATTGTCGCCCAGGAACGGTCGGCATTTTCTGCATAATCTATAGTCCAAGCCTTTGAGACAGAGAAGCAGATACTGTCTTCAACAGCCGCTGCATCCACCGTTAAGTCAAAAGAAACAGTATCAGGAATCTGAGTAGGATCATTTATGTCCGGAAGAGGATGACTGATATTCAGGCATCCAAGCTGGCAGTAAACAGCAGCACTCGAATATTCATAACTGTTTACCTGAACAGCCCCCCTGCGAGTCCTTCCCGTTGTGTTTGGTGCAAACGAAAGCTTTGACACCAAGACATACATCCTATTATTATACGTGACATCATAAGAAGAGCCCTCTATTATTTCTATCCAGTTTGCCAAAGGATACAGTTCAGAATTGTCATATGTTTCAAAAACCAGGGAATCGCTTTCCTCATCAGCATACAGAATCTTATACTGACTGGGATAAAGAATATTCAGTCCATGATATTCGCTCTTATTACTGCAAGAAGAAAAAAAGCAAAGAGATGCAAGAGCAGCGCACATCAAATATAATTTATTCATTATTTATTATGAATTATATGTTTTACAACACGCAAAGTTATTGTTTTTTATTCTAAAAGCAAAACAAATACGACACAAATATATGTGTTTAACAAAAAATGATTATCTTTGTAACGATGAACAACATATATTACAGAGATATCATAGAACTGCTCCTTCCGCATGGCAAGGAAGGGATGAAGTTGTCTCTAATTGTCAGACATATATACAACACTCATGCTAACTTGTTTGACGATTCCATCAAGTATGAAGATAT
The DNA here is from genome assembly GCA_017645305.1 of Bacteroidaceae bacterium. Taxonomy (GTDB): domain Bacteria; phylum Bacteroidota; class Bacteroidia; order Bacteroidales; family Bacteroidaceae; genus Physcousia. Next base: position 42,149 of record JAGCPD010000003.1, read on the forward strand.
ATATAAGGCAATAGGACTGTTCCTGTGGAAACAATCACAAAAAAAAGAGTCCCCCTTCAAACACAATGCCTATGGTATCTATTCCATTAAACCCGACATGGCCGTACAACTGGATCTCTTTTGGGATTTACCAATAGAAGGAAAGAAGACAGAAAACGACGAAGATTCCAAGAACGACAAAAACAAGATAGTTCAGATGGAACTCTTCGGAAAATAGTTAATTTTTAAGTTAATTATTTGGTGGTTTCACATAAAGTCATTACTTTTGCGGAAGATAACTCAAAAGTTAAGAATCAAGGTGAGGCAAGACTATTGTATTGAATTATTGGAGGAATACGAGAACGTCAACTTCTATAGTATTAAAATGAAAGGTGAGGAACTGACGGAAATGGAAGCTTTTTTCGAAAAATTTCCAGAAGGTTGTGAGTACGATGACGACATAGATGTCATCATTTCATGGATAGATCAAATTGCCGAGCGAGGAGCCCTAGAACGATATTTCCGTCCCAAAGGTCACTATGATGATGGAGTGGGTGTGATACCAATTGACGTTGGAAACAAACTTCGGTTGTATTGCCTTAGGCTTTCTGACAAGATTCTGGTTTTCGGCAATGGAGGTATTAAAGATTCAAGAAGTTGGCAAGAGAGTGAGACCTTGGCTCCCTATGTGAAACTTTTAGTGGATACAAGTAGATTTATAGCATCCCGAATCAAAGACGGAACTATAGTACTTGTTGATAAGGAGATAGTTGGAGATTTAAATTTTACCAGATATGAAAAGGAGTAGTGTTTTGGAGAAAAGGCGCGAGTTGGTGAAACCAGAAGCCCGTGCAAAAGTAGCTATGTCTTTTCGCATTGTTGACCGGATTCATGACATTCTGGAGGAGAAGGGTCTAAAACAGAAGGATTTGGCAAAGCGTATGGGTAAAAGCGAAGCAGAAATCAGCAAATGGATGCGAGGAACCCATAACTTCACGATTGATACGCTGGTCGCAATAGAAGAAGCACTAAAAGCCCCTATACTTCAGGTGTACCATGACAAGAAATATCCCACTTATGACTTAGAGCCAACAATGGTTGCAGAGCCATAAGTCTATATAACTTTGCTATTTCCATGTTAGCATGATTTATCGGACTCGCTTCTGCCAGCCTTTACTCTCGCTTCACCTTCGCTCTTCCTTCGCTCCTCCATGCTGTTTTAGTATGCTTGGAGCGAAGGAGGAACGAAGGAAGAGCGAGAGAAAACCGAGCTAAAAGCATACCAAAGAGGCTATAAAAATGAACCTATGGTTCGTGAGGCAAATAACCCGGCTTCATGAGCCCATGAACCCTATGTTCATGAAAATGCCCTAAAAATAGCTGAGCCGCCTCAAATGATTCGTTGAGGCGGCTCGATTGATCGTTTGAGGAGGCTCAGTGTTTTTGGGAGGCTCAACGAGTGGTAAAATCATGCAGGAACCCGTCCATTGTGATTATGAATTTGGGAAGACTCATTAGGCCTTAATTATTTATAGTTATATGTCATGCTCTTTTTCCCAAATCATTTTACAATTAGTTTGTCACCAGACAGGTCAACCTCGAAGAGGTGGGGGATGCGAACTGTATGGCCTTTGTGGTCGTTGGCGTGGCTATGTATTGACATCATCCACTGACCATCAAAACGCTGGAAGAGCATTGAGTGCCCAAAGTTCGGAGGAGTAATGGGATTGGGCTCCTGAATCCATGGACCATCCAGTGTTCCGCTTTCTGAGTAAGCCACTCCCTGAGTATAATCGCCAAACACCCATGATGTCCAGAGCATACCCAGTCGGCCCGTTCCGGTGCGGAAGAGCCAAGGACCATCGGTAACTTTGTTCCAAGTGATGTTGCCGTTGTTGTCTTTTTCGCGACTCCAAGGAGAGTCACTTGCACGGAAGAGAATCTTTGGTTCGCCGACAGTTCCGCTAAAGTCGGACTTCAGTTCAACCTTCTCGATGGTTCCGTTCCAGTTCTGTAACCATTCGCCACAGAAAACCATATAGGGTTTACCGTCCGTATCGCGCCAGAATGTACCATCAAGCGTAGGTCGGTTGGCTGGCAGATAGGTGGCATCCCCAAATGTACGGTACGGACCCATGGGATTATCAGCACGCAACACTTGGCAGGCTCTGCGCTCAATGACATTCCCCCGGACGGTATCTATTTTCACATCGCGGTTAGTGAAAGTGGCAAAGTAATAGTACCACCCATCCCCTGTTTGATGAAGTTCTGCAGCCCAAATCATCGGATGCGGTCCCATCCAAGAGTCCTTTTCGAACTCAGTCACCCGGTACGGTCCTTCCCATAGCTTCAGGTCAGGACTGCGCCACATCATTCCGCCCGTACCAGTCATGTAATACATCTTAGTCTTTTGGTCTGCGAGTATGGCAGGGTCGCTCAGACGGATAGAGTCCAATGGAACATCGTGTCGAACCTCAAACCCTCTCGTTTGTGCCTGTGCTTTGAATATACACAGAAGGCAAGAGAAGAAAGTTGCAATTACAATCTTATTCATAATTAGATAGTCCTCGTTAAAGTCATATTTCTTGCACTATTTCAACATTTCTTCCAATAAGGAACCGATATGCCCAGGTATGACAATGTGATGATTCCCAATCGGGTTAGTCAGGAAATAGGAAATCTGGCTGGGGTCTGATAGCTGGATGACCTGTTGTGTGCGACAAAGGTCGGGCTCGGCTGTGCTTCTTACCAGTGTTCCTTCAGCCACGAAACTCCGTTTCAGGTCACCCGAAATCTTGAACAGCGTAACAGGCCCCTCCTTCATATATCCACGGACGCCCACTCCGATACCCGACTCGAAATGCGTGTCCAGTTCATAGCGCTCCACCATATCCAGCGGAATGGTGCAATGTGCAAAGAGCAATTCGCCCGTGTCGAGATTGATGCGTGCCGGATTAGCCTGGAAGCCTGAGAAACCGGTCAGTGAGCGGGCTATCATCATTGACAGCATGGCCGGCACATCACCCTCGCAGCCTGCCACATAGCCTTCATTGTTCAGCTTCGCCAATGCCAGGCAACCTGTGTTCTTCAAAGCCGTCAACAGGTCAAAGCAGCGCAAGGTGAAACCGTTCAATCGGTGCGTAGAGATAATTTTTTTCAATCCTTCATAAATTGTGCAAACATCAGTCGCATCCAGCAATTCCTGCATGGGGATATCCACGAGCTCTATGCCAAGACGCTCTCTTACAATATCATAATCAGCGTTGCTGGAGATGAGCCAATCCGAGGGTTTACCGATGACTCCGAGCCTGCAATTGTTCAGATTTAGACGGGCTTCTCCCACCCTGACCAAAGCCAGAATACGTTGGGTGATATATTCTTTGCTGCCGTGCAGTATTTCTCCCAGAATCCCCTTTTGACGCAGATACGACAGAATTTCCATCGAAGCCGCCAGCGAATTGCTTTTACCGGAAGTAAGGAGGTAGAACGGCTGATGTGATTTTTCCATCAGCATAGGCAACAGGCGCTGGAAGATTCCTTCTGTTCCACCCGTACGCACATAGATAAGCGAGAGTGGATATCTGCCATAGTCGGCATAGTCGCTTCCACGGAAAATATATTCAACGCCAAGACTTCCCAAGAAGTCGAGTGTCATAGACTCCACAGCCTTTTCGTCGTGGAGTTCTGATGTTAAGGTATATATTGCAGTCTTCATAATCATATTTTTTCCTTACTCGTAATATACAATCTTCAACTCGTCGCTCACATTCCAACAGCTGAATGGCATTGTTTTCGTCCTTGTAGATTACAATCTGATCCTGTTTCATACTTTCGATTTCTTTTGACAATGCTGCGATGTAGCAAGAGCCATGATGCTCGCATCAATGGCCGAGCGTGAGCAGTATCGCGGCAATCATGCCGCAAAGGTACGATTAAGCGAGCAAAAAGCCAAATTTGATTTGAGCTTTTCGAGCGTACTACCTTCGAGCGTAGCACAAATTTAATACTTTTCTATCAGTGTAGTATATAAAATCGAAAAATGTTACTCCTCAGCTGAGGGTTTATTGCACCATAAAGGTGTATTTTATGCCCTTTCGAGTACAAAGTTACAAAATAAAAATTAAAAGTGAAAGAGTGAAAAGTGAAAAATGAGAGTTTAAAGTGAGAAATGGAAGATTCTTTGATGCTTTAGCACACCTCCGCCTGCGCCTGAGGCTTGCCGAAGAACCAGAGGTCGGCGGCTGAAAGGAAAGCCAAAGCGCGCAGTTAAGCACGGAGAGAGGTTAGCGTTTAGCGGTTAGCGGTTTCATCATAAAAATGGTACCATATAGACAGGGACCATCAGCGTCTCTTCATTCTTGCGCAAATCCTTAGTATAGACCAGGTAGCGCCATATTACCTCTTTCGAGAATTTCTTGCAGAACTCGTCGAGTGACACATGAGCCTTATAGCCAGACGACTTCACCTCTATGGGGCAGAGCTTATTGCTGCGCGACAATAGGAAGTCAACCTCATAGTTGTGCTTGCCGCTTGGCGTGGGCCATGCGTGATAGAACAACTCGTTGCCACTGGCCTTCAACATCTGAGCCACCACATTCTCATAGACATAGCCCAGATCGGCGCTCAACTTGTCAGAAAGCAACTTCTGATAGATGATATTCTCCGGAACGTCTTTGTCCCAGAATGCGAGCGTGATAAACAATCCTGTGTCGCCAACAAACATCTTATACTGGTCTTTGTCCTTATGTAAAGCCAGCCCCACCGACGGATTGTTGGCATGATAGGCGAAGTTCACACAAAGGCTATCCTTCATATCCTCCAGCAACTCGTCCATATCTGTATTCTCGGCGCTGCGCCCCAGTACGCTCATCACCTGATAGCGTGAAGCATTTTTCGACAGTTCAGATGGGATGGCCTTGAACAGTCGCGATGCCTTGCCTGATGGGTCAATCTTGCGGAAATCGTCAGTATAAAGGTCTATGATTTCTCGCTTGGTCTGATCCACCTCACTCAGATTGTTAGTATCCAGATAGGTGTTTACAGCCTGCGGCATACCACCAACCAGCATATACAAACGGAAGTCGCGCAGCAATTGCCGGCTCACCTGGTCACCAACAGACCGTTTCGTCTCGAAAGCCTCCTTCAGCAACGGTACCGTTACATCGTCGCCCAATGCCCAGCGAAACTCCTCATAGTCCATCGGATACATCGTGATGCGTGTTTCCTCGCTGGGGATAGTAATGCCCTGCGTGTTCTTCTTGATAGACAGGAGCGACCCTGTTTCGATAAAGTCATAGCGATGGTCTTTTACCATATACTTGATGGCCTGACGCACCAATGGAGCCTTCTGTATCTCGTCGAAGATAATCACAGATTTGCGCTCCACCAGCTTCACCTTGTAGATGAATTGCAACTGAAAAAAGAAGTTGTCCAAATCGGCAATATTCTTCACTGCCTCCCATACGCCATCGGGCGCATTGGCAAAATCGACCACTATGTACGAGTCATACTCACGCCTGGCAAACTCTTCGGCAATCGTTGATTTGCCCACACGTCGCGCTCCCTTTATCAGCAGCGCCGTTTTGCCGTCCTTGGTCTGTTTCCAGTTCAGCATCCGATTGTAGAGTTTCCTCCTGAATATGCGATAATCTGTATCCATTCCTCAAAATATTTTATGTTTTCGAGGGTAAAATTACATATTTTTGGGCAAATCTCAAAATTTATTTATAGAAAACATGTAGAAATCTCATATTCTTATAAAGTCGCGGATTCCTGTTTTCGGAAGCAAAATCACCTCATTTTGCATCTCAAATACCCATTTCGGCGGTTGGCATCATGGATTCTGACTATGGTAAGTTCGTTGCGAATTATCTAAGGCATTCAAAATCAAGAATATAAGGCGGCTCAGTGACAGTTGTGACAGTTGTGACAGTTGTGACAGTTAATTTGGGGCTATCCAAAAAGTCAAAAGTAAATTCTTATTATATATATATAAGGCTGTATTTCGGAGGTGGAATACGTGAAAACGAACTGTCACACTGTAACGCTCGAAAAAAATTTCCGAAAAAGTTCGCGAAAAATTCGTACACCGCAATGCCAATGTCATACCTTTGCACTGTGAAAAGATAAGGGTTGCAGATGCTGCCACTAAGTAAAAATTTTGCGGCAGTTAAGGGGCGTAAAAATTCCCCTTGCCGGGAATTTTAAATGAAAAGTGAAAGAATGAAAAGTGAAAGAGTGAAAAGTGAAGTGGGGCTACTTCTTTTGATTCAGTTCTTGATATAGCATCTGCCCCTTGCTGGTTAGCAAGTATTTCTGTCGGGGGTGCCGAGGTTTGTCTGGATATAGCGAGCGGACGTATCCACCAGAAATAGCGGGAACCAGGTGATACTCCATAAAGTTCTTCCTGTCCTTCAGTCCTACACCCTCCAACATATCCTTGATGCTACATTGGTCGTTTCCGATGACCTTTACCAGATTTAGAATCAACGGATTTTCTGCCCGAAGCAAGTCCTGAGAAGAACTTGTGGGGGTACTTGTGGGGGTACTTGTGGGGGCTTTCCATTCTTCGGGTGGATCGATAATCATGTATCTGTTTTTTAGATCATGCGTCTCACCTAACAACAGGTTACGGAAGAAACGTACCAGAAATAATGGTTCGGCATTGATCCCTTTATGCACGTTGCGATAGTTGGCACGAACCAACGCATTACGGAAATACCAAGAATGGCGCTCAAATATATCATTGTTTACGCTCAATCCAAGTGAGCGTAAATATTTGATGGTAAAAATGGCTGTTGTTCGTGTGTTGCCCTCACCAAAGGGATGAATCTGCCACAGACCTGCCACAAACTTTGCCAGATGCTCAATCATCTGATCTTTATTGAAGGCGGTATAGTCGAACTGACGCTCTTGCTCCAAGTCGTATTCTATGGTCATTTGCAGGTCCTGCCAGCGGCCATAAAGCACAGAATCGTTTCGCAGTACCCACTCCTTTTTAGAAATGTCGTAGTCACGGAAGCGTCCAGCATGTTTGAATACACCCTCAAAGATGGCACGATGAATGGCTGCCAGCCCAGCTACACTATAGGTAAAGGCATCCGTCTGCAAGAGTTTCGAAATGTTGCTCGATACACGGTCGGCCTCTTCCTTGTCCTCATCGTCGTTATCGTGAGCCGTCTTTTTGATGTAGTATTCCTTCACCAGTTCGCGAGCTTCATCGATGGTGATTTCGCCTTCGATATTTCGGCGTGCTGTTTCTTGCAGATATTCTGAGGTCTTCAGCCCATCCACAGCCTGTAAGCCAATAGCTACGCGCCAGGCTTCAGCCCTTTCTTTCTTCTCAGGTTCGCCTTGGCGAATATACTCGTCAAAATCAAGGTACTGCTGCTTTATCTTGCCCTCTTTCATGTCACTCGCTTATTCGCTTTGCAAAGATAAATGTTTTTCTCATAACAGCAAAGCGGAAAGAGAAAAAACAGATTGGGGATTAAAGTGTAAACCTAGAAAGGCTGACATAAAAAATGTGTAAAAGCGAGCAGGGCTCGAAAAACACACCTCCCCGACAGTCTGCACTGCGGGGAGGCGCACTCATGTTATCCAGAAGTTCTGGTTTTCTATTACTCCAGCGGAATCTCTGGATGCTGCACGGCCAGGGGCATACCTTCCTGCGAGAGGTAGAACATATAAAGGATGCAGTCCTTCTCTCCGCGGTTCTCGCCGTGGTGTATCGTATTCACCATCTCGACAACTGCTTCGCCCTCATGCACGACCTTCGTCTTACCGTCCTGGCCGATGATGGTCAGATCGCCCTGCACTAATATGCCGTAGTTCATCACGGGATGGTGGTGCCAACCCAGCTTCTTTCCTGCGGGGAAGACATATTTCACAGCCACCAGTTCGGGACGGCCCTGTAAATAGTCGGGCAGCTCCACACCATCCCAGCTCTGGGAGGTACGAATGAGTTCTGTGCTCACAACTTTGGGTTCATCCGGTTCATCTACGTTTGCATTATTACATGCGTTCAGGCTTAAACCTATAATCGTAGTGCCGCAAACGAGGGTGACGGCCATCACCCAATTAATCATCTTTTTCATCATGTTATTTATTTTATAAGGTTAGATATTCTTGGATATACAATCTAAATCTGTCCTGTTCAACGTTGCTCATTTGAACTCGAAGATGTTGCAGAAGCCTGTAATGGTAAAGATGGAGCGGACTTCGTCGTTGATGTTCCTAATATATACGTGTCCGCCCTTTTCCTGGGCACTTTGCAGGATGCCAAGGAAGATGCGCAGGCCTGCTGACGAGATATACTTCAAATCTGTGCAATCGATAATGATGTCCTTACCCTCCACGTCGTTCAGTGGACTCATTGCCTTCTCAGTTTCGGGGGCTGCTGCAGTGTCGAGACTGCCCTCCAGAATGGCAACCATGTTGCCGTCTTGCTCTTGAATTGTTGTCTTCATCGTTTTAATTTACTATTTGACAATTTACTATTTACGATTTACCATTTACCATTTGGTCATTTATTTCTCTCCCCTTGGGGGGAGTTAGAGGGGGGCTTTTCATTTTTCACTCTTATCTTCTTTCTCAGCGTCAGTATATTGAGGTTGTCCATGCGCTCGTAGTTGATGGAGTCCATCATCTGGCGCATGATGTGAATGCCGAGCCCGCCAATGTGGCGCTCCTTGGCCGGAAGCGTGGTATCGACAGCAGCCTGGACGGTGGGATCGAAAGGCTTACCGCTATCGATGACAGTAAACTTCAGCCACTTATTGTTGACTTCGTCTTCGGTCAAGACGGCCTCTATGGTGACATTGCCGTGAGTGTCGGGCGGGTAAGCGTAGTTCATCACGTTGACCACAGCTTCCTCTATGGCAACTTTCACTTGGGCTGTCACGTCGGGGGTTAATCCTACGGCCTCACACACCTCATCTACAAAAGCCGTCAATTTTGGCACTTGCTTGGTGTCGTTGAACAGTACGATGTTCTTGCACATCAGTACGTCACTATCTTGTCGGATGTATTGTATGGCCATCATCGTCAGGTCATCGCTCTGCTCAGCATCGCCCACGAATTGGTGAACGGCATCGGTCATCTGTCCAATGAGTTGACGCGGCTCCTGCTGCCCGTGGGAAAGGGCATTGATTGCCACGTTGTTCACACGCTCCATCGTGAACTGGGCCTTGTCAGCATCCATAGCTTCAGTCAGTCCGTCTGTGAAAAGGAAAATGGTGGTACCAGTGAATATCTGCGTTTCCTGGAGTGAATACTTCCATTTGGGCATGAAGCCCACGGGGATGTTTGCATCACAAGCCAGTTCGCCGACGCCTGCACCGACGAGCAGCGGGGCATCGTGACCAGCGTTACAATAGCGCAGGAGACCCGTAGGCAAATCAAGCACGCCGACGAAGAGAGTGACGAACATGTGGTTCTTGTTCATGTCTGCAATGGTCTTGTTCATGATGGTCACGATGCGGTCGGGCATCGACTCATGAGCCGACACAGTACGGAAAATAGAACGGGTGACGGCCATGAAAAGCGAGGCGGGCACACCCTTGCCCGAGACGTCGCCGATACAGAAGAAGAGCTTCTCTTCGCGGAAGTAGAAGTCGAACAGGTCGCCTCCCACCTCCTTGGCGGGGGTCAGCGAGGCATAGAGCTGCACGTGGTCGCGCTCGTCCTTTGTAGGGAACTTCGTGGGTAGCATACCCATCTGGATGCCACTGGCAATGCGGAGGTCGCTCTCTATCGAGGCTTTCTGCGCGGTGGTATCCTTCAGTTCCTCGATGTATTTCACCAGCGAATGCTGCATATTACCAAACGATTGGCTCAACTGCCCTATCTCATCGATTCGCTGAAAGTCGGGCAGTTCGGCATCCAGTTTTCCCGAGGCGATAGTCTCTGCCTCCTTTGCCAGACGGTGCAGAGGTTTCAGCTCATGGGTAATGATGCGGATGAACAAATATAGCATCAGTAGCAGACCGACAGTAACGATGGCCATAACGGTATGGCGCAGACGGTCGAAGCCGCTGAAGATGTCGCTCTCAGGACAGACGATGGCCATAGAGCAACCCGTCTGACCGAGGGGCTTATAGAAGATGTAGCAGTGTTTGCCGTCGATGTCCATCTGTTTCATTCCTTCTTCACCGTGTTGCATGGCGTGCCCCAGGGCAATCAGAGCCGTGTCGTTTTCTGCCTCACCCCTACACCCTCTCCCATGGGCGGAGGAAACTTGGTTATCGTTAAGGTTATCCATTGTCTGGGTGAAGATGGTCTGACGAGTAATCTTCGTCGTGTCAGGGTGTACGAAATAAGTGCCGCCACGCCCTATCATGATGCTGTAGGAGTTGGGATAGGGCTTCACGCTGGAGATGGTCTGCGACAGCCAAGATATAGAGAGACTGGTATTGATGACACCTATCAACTTTCCTTGCTTATCCTTGATGGCCTGACCGTAACTGGTCACCATCTCGCTGGTGTTTGTAGCTACATCAAGGTCGAAGTAAGGCTCCGTCCAACAGGGCTTGTCGAGCAATGTGGGCATGAGATACCAGTCCATGAAGAAATACTGGTAATTGTCGCTGCCACCCTGTATGGTGCGCAGACTGTCACCGACGTGCTTCGTATAGGCGGAGAAGTAGCGGCCTTTTTCCTTGAAGTAGTCTGGCTCGAAGGCGATGGAACAGTTATAGAAGTCAGGGTTATTCTGCAACATGCTGCGGCTATAGACAAACATCGAGTCTGCCTTGTCGGGATGCCGCTGCACGAGCCACATGGTCATGTTCGAAGCCACCTCAACACGGTTCAGTATGCCTTCTACACGCTGTGATGTCTTGTCCAGAATCTGCATGGCGCGGTTGACTGCCTCCTGACGCACAGCATCACGCGCCTGATAGAAAAGGAAAGCGAGGGCGGCGTTGAAAATGATGGCGGCAAACATTACCACCCATAAACTGACCCTGACAGAGAGCTTACGACGGATATATTGCAAGATTACCTTCATCTATTTTTATTTACGATTTCACTATTGACGATTTCTTTTCCACCGCTCTGCAAAACAGTTCAATCATTAAATTGTTAAATCAATCACAAATTGCAAATTTTCAAACAGTTAACTACTCACATACCAGTTCCTTATAAGTGACTTCACGACTCAGCATCTGGTTCTCCACCATCAGGCGAGAAGCCTGCATGACCATGTCTGGGCGAAGGCGGAACTCACGCTTCCTGGATTCGCGGTCCACCTGTAGGCGAAGCACCTCCTGGAGCATCAACCGTTGCATCACACGATTGGTAGCGATGTTTTCACGGTCAACATACTGCATCACAATGTCCAGTGTCTCCTCAGGATGCTGGGCAGCCCACTCCCACCCCTTACGGCTGGCCTGGGAAAAACGCTTTGCCTGTTCGCGGTGCCGGAGATAATAGTCGCGGGTCATATAGACACCGTCCTCCTGCACGTTATAGCCGTGGTCGCAGAAGCGATAGACATTCTTGTCAGTCATCTTGATGCCTGCCTGCACCAGCTGGTAGTACTCGTTGTAGCTCATGGCCAGCGTGGCATCAAGTGCACCGCTCAAAAACAGGTTGATGTTCTGGGCAAAGCGTACCCACTGGTAGTCCAACCGGTCCTTGATGCTCATGCAGATGGCCAGTTGTCCGAACCCGACACTCCAGATGCCCACTTTGGCACCTTTCTGCGTCAGCGGATTCTTGTCACGAGCCGACACGATGACCATCGCATTGTTCATTGACGTCTGCAGGATATTTACCAGGGGGATGCCGTCATCCACAATCTCCATTGCCTGACAGAGTTGCAACGTAGTGGCCTGACATATATTCTGACGCAAGCGGAGCATAGACGACTGTGTGGTCGACGGATGCTCAATCCTCACCTTCACGCCCGCCTCACGGTAGAACCCCTTGGCAGCAGCCACATAATAACCCGCAAACTGCGCCTGGGCCGTCCATTGGGGCGTAAACACAATGGTCTCGTCCTGCGCAGCAGCTGTCTGTATCATGCAGCAGAAAGTGAGAATTGCCATGAACAGGCACCTTGTTGTCTTGTACATCTTTACCTTTCTACTTTTATTATTTACCTTTTATGGCAGTGGAGTTAAAGGATATACGATGTTCACAATGAAAATGTTGGCGGCAAGGATGATGAGGTTCATCAGCAGTCCGATGCGCATGAAGTCGCTGAAGCGGTAACCGCCAGGACCATAGACCAACATGTGGGTGGGCGAACCAATGGGCGTGGCGAAACTGCTGCTGACGCTAATCATCAGAGCAATGAGGAAGGGGTAAGGCTCATAGCCCAGCTTCTCGGCGGCCTCGTACATGATGGGGAAGAACATGGCACCCGCTGCCGTGTTGGAGATGAACTCCGTGATGAAAGTACCGACGAAGCAGATGGCAGTCATGACCACAAACGGATTGGTACCGCAGACATCAAGGATGCCATTCGCCATCCATTCGGCAATGCCTGTCTTCTGAATGGCAAGGCCAAGGACAGCGCTACCGGCGAAGACCATGAGAATATCCCAGTTGATGGATTTCATGGCCTGATCGACATTGCAGCAACGGAAGATGACCATTGCTGCTGCGGCAAGGAAGGCACATTGCAACAGAGGCATAATGCCGAGAGCCGAAACAACAATCATGGCAATCATAATGGCTGTAGAGACGAGTGTGCCGTAACCGATGTTGGGCACGTCGTCTGAGTCGAAGAAGTAGAGATCGTTCTTCAGGGACGTGGTGTCAATCTTAAAATGACCCGGATATATCAACAGCAACGTATCGCCTGCCTCCAGTACCACCTTGCGCGGTGCCTCGTTGATACGCTTGCCGCGACGGGCAACGGCGGCTACCATCAAGTTGTTGTCCTTCTCGAAGGTGGTGTCAGCGATGCTGCGGCCAATGAGACTGCTGCCAAAGTTGACGTAAGCTGTGCGCACCTGGCTGTTCATGTCCACTTCGCTCATAGAGAAGACATGGTGATCTGCAGCAACCAGCTTGTGCTTCATAGCCATATCATATATCTCGTCTATCTGTCCGGCATAAACCAGATGGTCACCACCCATGATATACTCTTCCTCTGTGATAGGCGACGGAACATCATCAAAGTGATACATCTCTATCAGGCTGCCACCCTTGATATGATAGAGACCAGCTTGGGCCAATGTCTTTCCGATGAACGGATTGTCCGACGGCACGCGCAGTTCCACAGTATATTCCGACGTGGCCTCAAACGCTTCTTCAGATGCCTTTCGGTCAGGAAGCAAACGACGCATAGCGATGACAGAGAGCACCCCAATAAACAAGCAGAACAATCCCGGAATGGTCGTAGCCAACACGTTCATGGCTTCGCCGGTATGCTCTTCGTAGAGTCCGCTGATAATCAGGTTCGGCGGCGTACCGATAAGTGTACAGACACCGCCCATACCCGAAGCATAACTCAGAGGAATAAGCAGTTTGGAGGGTGAAACGCCAAGTTTCCTTGACCACATCTTAACGATTTTCACGAAGAGGGCAACAACGGTGGTGTTGCTGAGAAATGAACTGAGGAAGGCAACAGGCAGCATCAGCCGCGTCACTGCCTTTGCGTAACTGTCTGGCTGCCCCAGCAAGTACTTCACCATACAATGCAAGACACCTGTATGCATCAGTCCGGCGACGACCACAAACAGCACACCGACGGTAACGACAGACGTTCCGCTAAAGCCGGAGAAGGCTTCCTTTGCATCGAGCACACCCGTGACATACAGGATGCCAATGGCACAGAGGAACACCCATTCGGAGCGCAGTTTGGTAAACAACAGGACACTAAACATGCCCAGCACCGTGACGATGGTAATCCAGGCATCAAGGCCGAAGCCTAAAAACATAAATGATTCCATTGCTTAAAATTGGAGATATATTGGAATTTACTTGGAACCACCACCAATAGCAATGTAGAGGGCGATGATAGCTTGGGCACCGTTGTACATATTCATAGCCTCGCTTAACTGGGCGCTGAGCAACGACTCTTGAGCCGTAAGCACCTCCAGGTAACTGGCCTTACCGTTGTCCATCAATTCATGCGTGCCGACGTAGGCTTCGCGGAGGACACTGACCTGACGATGGTAATAGGAGTATTTCTCAGTTACGGACTGACAGTCTGCCAGGGCCTCGTTGACCTGGTTACCGGCGTTGATGACGGTCTGGACATACCTGTTGCGCAAATCCTCCTGGGTCAACTTAGATATTTTCAGGTTGGCCTTGAGCCTGCCACGCAGGAAGATAGGCTGCGTGAACTGCCCCAAGATGTTAATCAACAGCTTGCCAGGATCCACCACAGCACCACCACCGTTGTTGCTCCAGCCGAGTGTACCGGAAAGCGTTAACGACGGGAAGAAGGCGGCGCGGGCACCAAGGGTGTTGTAGAAGGCCTCGGCCATTGCGTAGTCTGCCATGCGTATATCGGGACGGCGCAGCAGCATCTCTGCAGGGAAGCTACCAGAAGCCTGACCTGACACGGAGGACGAAAAGGCTGCAATGTCCTGGAGGGTATAGGTACCCCACTTGCTACGCGAGATGGTCTGCGGGGTGATGCAGAGCAGCTTGCACAACACGTTCTCTGTGGAGCGAATGGTGCGGCGCGTATCCACAATCTGCGTTTTCACGTTGAGCCACGAGGACTCCAACTGGTTGACAGCTGTTGAGTAGGCCTTGCCGTTCTCATAGAGGGCTTTCTGGGTTTCCAATGAAGTAGCCCATAGGCTGTCCGTCTGCATGAGGATGTCCAGCTGGCAGTCAAGTACCTGTAGCAGATTGTACTGTTGGGCTACGGCGCTGACCAAATTGGAGCGCACAGCTTCCTCCTGACACTGAGCCTGAAGAAGCACGGCTTTGGCAGCACGCTTCTTGTTGGTGATGGAACCGAAAAGCCCCGCATCCCAACTCATCTGTAAAGGCAGATTGTAAGTCTTGGTCCAATCAAAGGAACCGAACTTGCTGAGCGAGCCTTGAGGTGCCACGCTAAACTCGGGGAGATAACCAAGACGCGCAGACTT
Source organism: Bacteroidaceae bacterium (assembly GCA_017645305.1). Lineage (GTDB taxonomy): Bacteria > Bacteroidota > Bacteroidia > Bacteroidales > Bacteroidaceae > Physcousia. The sequence continues at coordinate 57,187 of JAGCPD010000003.1, forward strand.
CAGCGAGGCGAGACTCTGCTCCACGGCGATGCGGGCAGAAGCCAGATCTGTGTTGTTGGTAAGTGCCAGCTCTATGAGCTGCTGCAACTGAGGGTCGGTGAAGAACTGACGCCATGACAACGGCTCAGGGGTACAGGTGGCTACGGAATCACCAGACATGCTCACAGCAGCACTCCCCGTGCCCATCACGTTGGCTGGCAGTTCTGCCTTCGACTCATATTTTTTATAGAGGCCACAGCCCGTGAGCATCATACTCACGGCTGCAGCGATGAAAATATTTTTATAATTCATAATTGAACTTTTCATTCTTTCATTTTTCACTTTTGACTCCCGTAAACTTTTCATGCAATTTCTGGAATATAATAAAGAAGGCAGGAACGACAAAGAGCAGGGCTATAGTACCAATGCTCATACCACCGATGACACCCAGCGCAAGGGCACGGTTACCATTGGCACCGGCACCGCCTGTAATGACAAGCGGAACCATACCGATAATCATTGTGAAAACGGTCATCAGGATGGGGCGCAAACGCTCCTTACAAGCCTCGAATGCTGCATCGAATATTTCCATGCCCTGTGCACGGCGCTCTGAGGCGAACTCAGTAATCAAGATGGCCGTTTTAGCCAACAAGCCTATCAGCATGATGACACCTGTCTGCAGATAGATGTTGTTGTCCATGCCAGGCAGACCCTGCGTATAGCCAAGGTAAGCAAACACAAAGGCGCCCATCAAACCGAACGGCACACTGAAAAGCACAGCCAACGGTGTGAACCACGAATTATACAAAGATGCCAGAATGAGGTAGATGAGGACAGCGCAGATGAAATAGATGAGAGCTGTGGCGTTAGAACCGGCTGTCTCCTCAAGCTCGCGCGACATACCGCTATACTCGTATGTGGCGGTTGCAGGCATCTCCTCCTTGAACACTTCAGCGATGGCCTTATGGGCATCACCTTCGGTGTAACCACTACCGGCTTCGATGTAACAGGTGATGCTCTGGAACAGGTTGAAGTGCTCGATATTCGCCGGACCGACAATCTCCTTCAGACTGACGAATTCTGAGATAGGTGCCATCTTGCCACCCTTCACCTGAACAAAGATGTTGTTCAATGCCTGCGTGTCAAGACGATACTCAGGTGCAGCACTGGCCATGATACGATATACCTTACCAAACTGGTTGAAATTGCCGATGTAAGCACCACCGCAGTACGTGCCAAGCGTATTCAGCACATCAGCCGGCGACACACCGGAACGGTCACACTGGGCAGCATCGACATCCACCTGATACTTAGGGAAGCGCTCAGAATACGTGGACGAGGCAGAGGAAATCTCCGGACGCTCAGACAATTTGGCCAGGAAGCGCTCAGTATTCTTGGCGAATTCCGACAAGTTGCCATCGGTGGGATCTTCCACCACAAGGGTCACACTGTTGCTCGTACCATATCCGGGAATCTGCGGCATCTCAAAGGGCAGCACCTGCACGTTCTTGATGTCCTGGCAGTCAAAGTAGAAACGCCACATAACGAGTTTAAGATAATGATCCATACCAGGACGGTCGTCCCAGTTCTTCAAACGGATGATAAGCGTGGAGAAATTGGAACCAGCACCCGAGTACATACCATAGCCACAGCAAATGGCGAAGCTTTCCAACTCGGGAATCTTCTTCACCTTCTCCTCCACTTTCTTCACCATCTCACGATTCTGCAGCAGAGTAGTTCCTTCCGGAGCACGCAATTCAGCTATGAATACGCCCTGGTCCTCCTGGGGAACAAGACCGGAAGGCAGGGTCTTCATGAAGAACACGAGCAGCACGCAGGCCAGCGCCAACAGGCTCCATGCTAATAGGGGACGCTTGATGAACTTCTGTACGCTCTTGCTGTACTTATTATAAATGGCATTGTAGCTAACGTCGTAAGCCTTCTTGGTATAGTAGGTCAGGCTTTTGCCCTCTTTACCATTCGATATCTTCATCATGATGGCGCAAAGAGCAGGACAGAGTGTCAAGGCCGATATACACGACAAACCGACAGACGAGGCAATCGTCACACCAAACTGGGTGAAGAACGTACCGGAAGTACCCGGCATGAACATCACGGGGATGAACACCGCCATGAATACCAAAGTACACGAGACAACGGCTACCGACACCTCGCTCATGGCCTGGCGGGTGGCCTCACGGGCATCGCTGATACCGCCCTCCATCTTGGCCATCACAGCCTCGACCACAACAATGGCATCATCCACCACAGTACCGATAGCGAGTACCAAGGCAAACAGCGTCAAGATATTGAGGGAGAAACCGGCCAACGAGACAACGGCAAACGTACCTAACAACGATACGATGATAGAGATACTCGGAATAATCGTAGCCTTGAAGTTCTGTAGGAAGAAGAACACCACGAGCACCACAAGGATGATGGCGATGACAAGCGTCTCCACCACATTGTGGATGGCAGCGAAGAGAAAGTCGTCACTGGTCATCATGGTAACGAACTCTAAGCCGGTGGGCATCGTCTCTTTCAACTCCTCAAAGGTCTTGTTAATGCGGGCGTTTACATCAGTAGCATTGGCTCCTGGAGCTTGGAACACCATGAAGAGCGCACCGGGCTTATCCTGGATATTAGAGGTGAAATTGTAGTTTATCGCACCAATCTTCACCTCGGCCACGTCGTTCAGGTGCAACATGCCGCCGCCGCTGGTACGCAGTACGATGTCGTTGAACTCCTCGATGCTCTTCAGCGTACCTTTGTACTGCATGGAATACTGGTAGGAGTTACCCGACTGTTCACCTAAGGAACCCACAGCTGACACAAAGCTCTGTCCGCCGATGGCTGCAAAGATTTCGTTAGGGGTCAGGCCGTACTGCGCCATCACATCGGGCTTCAGCCAGATGCGCAAGGCGTATGTGTTACCCAGACTCTGCACGTTACCTACACCCGTGATACGCATTAGACGCGGCTTGACGTTGATATCGACATAGTTCGAGACGAAATCCTCATCGTACTTGCCATCAACACTCCTCACAGCGAAGATCTGCAGGATATTATTCTGTCGTTTCTCTACCGTCACACCTACCTTAGTCACTTCGGCAGGTAACAGGGCCTGGGCACGGGCCACGCGGTTCTGCACGTTCACCGCAGCCATGTCAGGATCAACTCCCTGTTTGAAATAGACGTTAATCTCTACAGAACCGTTGGAAGACGCCTTGGAAGTCATATAGGTCATGTCCGTCACACCGTTGATAGCCTCTTCGAGTGGCTGGATAACCGACTTCATCACCGTTTTCTCGTCAGCACCAGAATAGCTGGCGTTGACCATCACCGTAGGCGGTGCGATGTCGGGATATTGCTCCACAGGCAGTGTGCTCATCGAGATATAGCCCACTAGTGCAATCACGATTGAGATGGCACACGCCATCACGTATTTGTTGATGAATATATTATTCTTCATAAGGCAGAAGCTAATTACTCATGGATTACATTTTACTTTTCACTCTTCACTTCCGCTGCGGGAAACAGCACCTTCTGTCCTTCCGTCACGTTGTTAGCTCCAGTGGTTACAATCTGGTCACCCTCGTTCAGACCACTCCTCACAATGAAGTCCTTACCGTTGCCGGTATCCTCTGTCGTCACATCAACGGCGGTCGCTGTGCTGTCTGCCTTCACTTTATATACCAACGACTTGTCCTGCAGGCGCACCACTGCGTACTGGGGTACCACCATCACATTCTTCTCTGTAAAAGGCATAACAATGGTGCCCTGAATACCAGAGTAAAGGTGACCATCGGGGTTAGGGAATGTCACCTTGCTGGTCAGCGAACCCGTAGCAGCGTTCACTACACCTGTCAGACTGACAACGCGGCCTTTATGGGGATACATTGTACCGTTTTTCATCACAAATGATGCCTCAGGCAGGCTGGCAATGTACTGATCCACCTCAGCAGCCTTCATACCACTCTGCACCATGGCCTCGACAATAGCCTCAGTCACAGAGATTTCTGCATACATGGTTGTGTTGCCGCTGAGTATCGTCAACTGTGTCATGGGTGACACCTGGTCGCCAGCACGGACGGGAATCTCACCAATGACACCCGACACGGATGCTGTGATAGTACAGAAACCGAGGTTCACTTTGGCACGATTGACGGCAGAACGAGCCTGTGCTACTGCAGCCTGTGCCTGTTTGTATGAGTTCTCGCTGTTGTTCAGCATGTAGCTGCTCACGATTTTCTTCTCAAACAGGTTCTTGTTCGATTCATACTCCAACTTAGCAGAGTTCTCCTGAGCCAAGGCGGCCTGCAGGTTAGCCTGGGCAGCCTCCAACTCGAGTTGGGCATTACGTGAGTCAATGACAAAGAGCGTTGCTCCCTGCTTCACCTGCTGACCCTCGGTAACGCAGATCTTCATCAACTGACCGCTTACCTGCGGAGTTACCGTAACGTCGTTCTGGCCTTTCATTCTGGCACTGAACTTATACGGAATCTCAATGTCCGATTTCTTCACTATCATCGTCTCGAACGATGATTCTACTAATTTGGGCTCGTTGATGTTACAAGAACCCAATCCTGCCACTAAACAGATCATGAAGATCCACTTTAAATAATGCTTTCTGTTCATTATACGATTTATTATTAATGTGTAATTTGTTTTTCCTATTTCCTTTGACAACAAGCGGTGCTACTACTAGACCGACGGGCCACTGCGGCCGTCACTAGCCTGGCACCAAACAGAGCATGAACAAATAGTATATTATCAAGAGATATCTGTCCGAACATCTGTATTCCTGAATTTAAAGCATTTTTTATAGCATTGTCTTTGCAAAGATAACGATTCTTTTCCAATTATTGTCCCTTTTCCCCCAATAAAGATACAAAAAAAACATGCAAAGGTACTTCAAGTCTTCACATCACCCGTCTTGGTAGAAGGTAAACATGATGAGTTTCTGAACCTTGGAGGTGAGGTTTAATGGATAATGGATGGAAGCCTCACCAAACTTAACTTAAATAAAACAAATTTTCAATAAAGATTGGACAATTTGATTAAGAGTCAATATTAATTCTTAACTTTGCAGCAAAGCAACTCAAATAACAAAACAGGAATAGGCATATTCTCTGGCTGACAATTAGATTACAAACCTCGAACAAAATGAAAAAGATTACACAAGGGATGCTTGCCGCCATCATGACTATTTGCGGCGCAAATGGATTTACATCATGCTACAGTAATAACAATAATACGCCAACGGACATCACAACACTCACAATGTGGCAGGCTGGCAAGACTGTTAGCGCTGAGGAAATCAAAGCATTTGGCGGGGTTGATAAATGCTTTGCAGCTGAGCCAATCCCTGACGGAGTGTGGAAAAGGATGCAGGGCAAGACCTACAAGGAGAATCCACATATTGGACGTGACGACCTGCGACACGTGCGTGCCCTGCATTGGGACTATGACGATAAGATTCATGTTGGCGAGATGGTATGTAACCGGTTGATTGCCGACCGTTTGGTACAAATCCTGAGAAAACTCTATGACGCGAAATATCCTATTCAACTGATGGTGTTGCCTGATGTCTATAATGCTGACGACGAAACGCAGATGCGAGCCAACAACACGTCGTGTTTCTGCTATCGTGCCATCGCTGGCAGTAACAAGCTGTCGAAACACGCACGCGGTGTAGCTGTTGACATCAATACGCTTTATAATCCCTATTATAAGGACCGCAATGACGGCACTCGCTTTGTTCAGCCTGCCACCGCTGTAAAATATTGCAATAGAAAAAGCTCATTTCCTTACAAAATTGACCATGAAGACCTCTGCTTCAAACTTTTTACCAAGGCTGGTTTCGAATGGGGCGGTGACTGGAAGACGTGTAAGGACTACCAGCATTTTGAACTGAAGGAATAACAAATACATATACTGCTTTGATTGAATTAACCCGTCAACTTGCAGTAAGAAGAAAAACGGAATGCACATCTCTAGTTCTTCTCTAGTTTCTCTCTATTTCAGAAACTATAGATGTATTAGTGGGAAATTAGAGGAAAACTGGGGAGAATTTGAAGGAAACACAGAGGAACAACTGAGCAGAAAATATGTTTAGTGTTGTCTGTTAGAAGCGACCACACTAGAAGCCACCCAATCCTTAAAAAGCGTTAAATTTCGAAAGGAAATGATTATTTTCCCAAGGTGTACCGCGATATGGTACAGCTCGCTTCGTACTTTGTACTGTAAAACGAAAAGTTTAATTTAAAAACAGTAAAGTTATGTGGATTGTATTTGCAGTATTTTTTATGCTATTCCTTCTTTCTGAAGATAATAATGGAGGCACTTCTGTTCAGCAAGGCTGAAAAAAGAGAACTAATTATGGCAGAAAAAAAGAGTCCCGTTAAGAACTCTATGCGCTTTCTGAGCCGATAAGGGGACTCGAACCCCTGACCCACGCATTACGAATGCGTTGCTCTACCAACTGAGCCATATCGGCAAAACCGAGTGCAAAGGTACGTCTTTTTTCCAAATTAGGGAAATAATAATGACCTTTTTTCGGTAAAGTGCATAGATTTCTATAATTTTGCATAAACAAACAGGTATAGAAACATGTGTAAAAGAGGAAAGTACGTAATAATAGGAATCCTTATTGCTGTCTGTGCAGGCTTTACAATCTTGAGTTGGCTGTTTTTCAATAAACTTAACAAAAGTCAAGAGGAGACTGTAATATACATTGATAATAACGACACGCCTGACAGCGTATGGAACAAGGCTACCCTTGGATGGAGAGGACATTTAATAAACCTTGTACTTCCCTACAAAAAGGTAAGGACAGGACGATATGTTATTTCACCAAACATTGACATTCTGACCCTCTACAGGAAACTCAGGAACGGACAGCAAGACCCTATACTGCTAACAATTCCCACAAGTAGGACAATGGAAAAACTGGCAGGTGCACTCTCAAAAAAAATAATGCTGGACAGCCTGACGCTGATAACGGCGTTCAAAGACGAGAACTTCTGTTGCCAGAAAGGATACTGCGTTGCAACCCTACCCGCGCTGTTTATTCCCAACACATACGAGATTTATTGGGACACATCCTTGGAGAGCCTGATGACAAGAATGCAAAAGGAGAACAAGGCGTTCTGGAATAAGACTCGTGAACAAAAAGCAAAGTCACTGAACCTGACGCACGAGGAAATATGTACGCTTGCAAGCATTGTGGATGAAGAAACAGCAAACGATGCAGAAAAACCCATTATTGCGGGACTGTACCTGAATCGGTTGCACAAAGGTATGCTGCTACAAGCTGACCCAACAGTGAAATTTGCCGTGGGAGATTTTACTCTCAAGCGCATAAAGGGCGAACACCTGAGGAAGGAAAGCCCGTACAACACATACCTAAATGTTGGATTACCCCCAGGTCCAATCCGGATTGCAAGCATAAAAGGATTGGATGCCGTCCTGAATTACCAACAGCACAACTACTTATATATGTGTGCCAAAGCCGATTTCTCCGGCACTCACGAATATGCTGCTACATTTAACGAGCATAAGAAGAATGCACGTAACTATATAAAAGCTCTCAATGCAAGGAATATTCACTAAGTGCGGCCACTGTTAGTTATCAGATTGCGTATATGTGAAGACAAGCCCGTATTTGCAACAAGTTCTTCTATTGTAAGGTGCATTCTATACCCCCAGTAGTGTTTGGGATTGGCGGGTATATTTATACGCTCAGCATCACAATCGGCAAACCGGATACTCTCGTCAATAGACAGCCAGTCTTGTAAACTAATCAGGCAAAGCATAGAGGGACTGGCAAGATGCCGTTCAACAACCTCTTCACAAAGCGCTCCGGAAATTTGCTCAGGAGCAAAGCCCTGATGTTGAAGAACCTGGTTATAATAACGTTGGGCACGCTGATAATCCTCTTTCCACCAACCACGTAAAGTAGGCATATCGTGCGTAAAAATTGTAGCTACACTACGATATGGGTTATCTTCCAAACGCGCAAAAGTCTGTCCGAAAGCTTTTGGCATAGTCTGTATCTCGAGAGAAAGAATCTTCAGCTTATCCAAAACGGGCATAACACACGAGGGAACCATGCCCAAATCCTCAGCACATACTAACATACGTGTACTTTGAGTAAGAACCGGAAGTTTTTTCATCGCCTCGGAATACCAGTAATCGTTATGCCTTTCATAGAAATAATGCTCGTACAGCTTATTGAATGCCTCTTTTTCATCGGGTGAAAGAGCTTGGAATACAGTATCATCTTGAACAGCAATACGAGGATGGAGCAGTTCAGGTCTATGGGCGTCTGCAATAAAAAGGACGTTGTTTATAAGTTTAAACAAGCCGTTACGAACAAATAACGTATGCTCATCTGAAATGTTAGCAAAATACTCCGACACCTTGCGCTGGGTAGAGAACTCTTCCTTTAAATCATACGTCCCATCCCCACGATTCCTAAGAAAACTATCAACGACCTTTTCTGCTTCGGAGCCAAAAATCTGTGTCAGCACATCATCTGTAATATAAGGCCGTATAAAGAAATCGTATCGATAGCGTAAACCATATCGTTCAATCTCGTCGGCACTCATGGGGAGAGAAGGAGAAAAGCATCCGAGCAAGCCTTCTATGCTGTGAAGAGGAATCTGCCAGATACGGAAAAACCCTAAAACATGATCTATACGATAAGCATCGAAGTAATCTGCCATCTTTTGGAGACGACGAACCCACCAGCGATAACCATCCTGGGCCATACGTTCCCAATTATACGTCGGGAATCCCCAATTCTGACCTGTTTTACTAAAAACATCTGGTGGAGCACCAGCCTGACTATTCATGTGGAAATAATATGGTTCAGACCAAGCCTCTACACTATAGCGACTGATCCCAATTGGAATATCGCCTTTAAAAACGACCTTTTGCTGATGAGCATATTCTATAGCCGAAGAAAGTTGCCTGTCCAGCAGATACTGAACAAAAACATAAAAACCAACCTCAGACTGATGACTCTTTGCAAAAGCTAAAACCTCGCTCGCGTCATATTCACTATACTGAGGCCATTTATTGAAATCACATGTTCCGTATTCATCCCTTAACAGGCAAAATACACCATAGGGAATAAGCCAATCGTCGTTTTTCTGACAAAACCGAAGGTAACATGGATCGGAATGTAAAGATGATGCCTGTTGCTGGTATAACCTTCTCAAATAACGTTGTTTAAGTGCATTAACCTTAGCATATTGCATTTGAGCAGCGGCATTAACAGCTTCCCGGTCCTTTTCATATTCTTGCATAAAGGCCTCGTCTTCTATGACAGGAAGCTGTCTGATATCCACATACATGGGATGAAGCGCATATATACTGATGCTGTTATAAGGATAGCTGTCGGCATCTGTGTGCAACTGAGTTGTATCATATATAGGCAATAATTGTATGACATGCATACCTGCCTGACTTGCCCAATCTACCATCCCACGTAAATCACCAAAATCACCTACACCCTGACTTTTTTCGCTTCGTAAGGAAAAAACGGGAACAACAACACCGGCGACCCTCCATCGGTCTTCGCTAACATGCAGAATATTATCGTTTAAAACAATAATCCTATTCGGTTCGATAGTATAGTTTGGTGTGCAACGGTTTGTTCCTTCTTCCCAAGTAACCAGATTTCCTGTTAATTCATCAAGTATCACATACTTGTACTCGAACGGAGTAGTAACACCTTCAGCACTAATAGAAATAGACCATTCGTTAATGCCAGTACTTGCCATTCGTAATGAATAACGAGGTTCCCAACCACCCAGCTGAGGTAAACTGCCAACCAAAGCAAGAATCTGACCGGGAAGCAACTGGGGAGCTTGAACGCGGAAGAGAAATGTCTTCTCGAAATACGCAAAAATCGGTTGTTTGGGCAATATGTTCGAATTGCAATGTGTATAGGCAGAACTATACATGTGATTGCAAAGCGGTATATCACGCCATGAGTCAGAGAAAATAAAAACATGATTTGAAGAAGCATTAAATGTACGGGGAACTGTGTTCCATTCGCGACGTACAACTGCTCCGTTTTTAAAAATCACATACTGGTATGTAAAGGATAATGTGTCATTATTATTATAAAACACCTCGCCCTTCCAGATTAAACCGTCTTGTGTGTCTAACAATATATGTTCTGTGAGACACTTACCTCCTATGACAGAACGAGAAATTTCAACACCGACCTGTTGTCCCCATTCTGTACGATATTCTATTGAAAAATGAAATTTCATATATTTATTTCATTTGTTTTTTACAAAAATATGAGAAAAAACAACAAAAACAAAGTTTTTATTAAAAAAAGTGACAAGAACACTTGCTTGAATGACAAAATGAGACTATCTTTGTCATATAAGATGAGATAAATACCGCACTGGTTAGATCGGGATACTCATCAGTAATATTTATGAAACCGAGAACGCTTCGCATGCTAATGGCGGGCCACGCCCTGTACAAGGGTAACCTTAGAGTCGGTGGATTACAAAGGCTGCGAGCACTCAAAACTTGTTCTTTCGGAGTTTCATCACATCACCAGTGCGGTTTTATTAAATATAAAATTAAGCGTGCCTCCCTTTTTAAAGAAGCACGCTTTTTTTGTAAATCTCAGAAAGTACTGTTTACTTCACCTTGTTTACGATAGCCTTGAAAGCTTCGGGATGGTTAACAGCAAGGTCAGCAAGAACCTTACGGTTAATCTCAATACCAGCCTTGTGTAAAAGCCCCATCAACTGAGAATAGCTTAAACCTTCAATACGGGCAGCAGCGTTGATACGCTGAATCCACAAAGCACGGAAGTTACGCTTCTTGGTACGACGATCACGGAAAGCGTAGGTTAAACCCTTCTCCCAAGTGTTCTTTGCAACAGTCCAAACATTCTTACGGGCACCAAAGTAACCTCTGGTGAGACCCAGGATTTTCTTTCTCTTAGCTCTTGAAGCTACATGATTTACTGATCTTGGCATAATTTTTTTTCTTTTTGAACGTTAGCGCCGTCTATCTTTGTACGAACTTTGTGCTAACCGTTCGGTTAATAACTAAAGTTAAAAACTGGTCTTGACTTTTTGTTTAACGCATACACAAGAGGTCACGTACCTGCTTCATGTTCTCAGTCACTACAATAGCACTGTGATCCAGGTTTCTCTTCTGCTTCTTTGTCTTCTTTGTCAAGATGTGGCTGTGGTATGCGTGATGACGCTTTACCTTGCCTGTACCGGTGAGCGTGAATCTCTTCTTGGCGCCGGAATTAGTCTTTACTTTTGGCATAATTGTTTTAATTTGTTTAATTAATATTAATAATAGATGTGGCAACGCATATACCAGGGCGTTACGCACTATCGTTTTTGCTATTTAAGTTCAATCATCAAAATCCTCACCCTCTACCTTAGGACCAGTATATTCTTTACGGGCCTTCTGCTGGGGAGCCTTCTTTTCACGTGGTTGCTCTGTGACAATCTCCTGAGCTGTACTCTCCAAAACTTTCTTTGTCTGAGCTGTCTGCTTCTTGGGAGCAATGAACATAATCATTCGCTTACCCTCGAGCTGTGGCATCTGCTCTACCTTACCATATTCTTCCAAATCGGCTGCAAAACGAAGTAACAGCACTTCACCTTGTTCCTTGAAAAGAATACTACGTCCCTTAAAGAAAACATAAGCTTTAACCTTATCCCCATCTGAAAGGAAACCTTGAGCATGTTTTAGCTTGAAATTGTAATCATGGTCGTCTGTCTGTGGTCCGAACCTAATTTCCTTCACATCAACTTTTACCTGCTTTGCTTTAATTTCCTTCTGATGTTTCTTCTGCTGATAAAGGAACTTACTGAAATCAATTAAGCGACAAACAGGAGGCTCTGCATTCGGGGAAATCTCTACCAAATCTACGCCTTTCTGCTCTGCCAGCTGAATAGCTTTAACAGTAGGAAGAACGGTTGATTCTATACCATCTCCGACGATACGAACTTCTCGCGCATGAATCTGTTCGTTAACGCGATACTGCTGTTTAGGGTTGTCTTTCTTCATTAAATATTTTAAAATCGGGTGCAAAATTACGAATTTTCTGTCATTTGACGTACTTCTTCGTTAATTTTCTTCGCAAATTCTTCAAATTTTAGTGTTCCTTGCTCTCCTCCACCCTGCTGACGATAGCTAACAGTACCATCAGCCTGTTCTTTTTCGCCAATAATAATCATATAGGGTGTATGTTTTATTTCATTATCACGAATCTTTCTGCCAATCTTTTCGTTGCGGTCATCAATATACGAACGAACTTCCTGAGTATCAAAATACTCTTTTATCTGTTGTGCATATTCGACATACTTCTCACTAACTGGAAGAATAGCGACCTGATCTGGGGTGAGCCACAGGGGGAAATGACCAGCCGTATGCTCTATCAGCACAGCACAGAAACGTTCCATACTGCCGAAAGGAGCACGATGAATCATTACAGGACGATGCTTGGCATTATCCTCGCCAATGTATTCGAGCTGGAAACGCTGTGGCAACTGATAATCAACCTGAATAGTACCCAACTGCCAACGACGGCCAATGGCATCCTTTACCATAAAGTCAAGTTTTGGACCATAGAATGCAGCCTCACCCAGTTCAGTCTTAGCTTTCATACCCTTCTCGGCACAAGCATCAATGATAGCCTGTTCTGCATTAGCCCAGTCCTCATCGCTACCAATATATTTTTCCGTGTCATTAGGATCACGCAAAGAAATCTGCACCTCGACACTTTCTTCAGAGAAATTGAAAATCCTAAAAACGTGCTGGATAATCTCCATAACTTTAATGAACTCCTCCTTCACCTGGTCTGGGCGACAGAAGATATGAGCATCATCCTGTGTAAAACAACGAACACGAGTCAGTCCGTGCAACTCACCACTTTGTTCATAACGATATACAGTTCCGAATTCTGCACAACGGAACGGGAGCTCTCTGTAACTGCGTGGCTTGTTTGCATATATTTCACAATGATGAGGACAGTTCATTGGCTTCAGCAAATACTCTTCACCCTCTTCGGGAGTTTGTATGGGCTGGAAACTGTCTTTTCCGTAATGGTCCCAGTGCCCTGATGTCTGGTATAGGTTCTTTCCACCAATATTGGGTGTGATAACTTCCTGATAACCATATTTCTTTTGGATGCGACGCAACATATCCTGCAAGCGAAGACGCATATCCGTACCCTTCGGCAGCCAAATGGGAAGTCCCTTTCCTACTCGCTCTGAGAACATGAAGAGTTCCATTTCCTTACCAATCCTACGGTGATCACGCTTCTTGGCTTCCTCAAGCATTACAAGATATTCATCGAGCATCTTCTTCTTGGGGAAGGTAATACCATAGATACGCTGCATCTGAGCCTTTGTAGCATCACCACGCCAAAAAGCACCGGCAACACTCATCAGCTTAACAGCCTTGATAATACCCGTTGAAACTATATGGGGACCTTTACACAAATCGGTGAAATTACCCTGCGTATAAGTTGTAATACTCCCATCCTCCAAATCTTGTTCAATATGTTCGCATTTATAAGTCTGACCGGCAGCACCAAACAGAGTCAAACTATCAGCCTTACTGATTTCCTTACGGACAACAGGCTCGTTCTTGTGTGCCAACTCCAGCATCTTGTCTTCAATCTGCCTGAAATCACCCTCCTTAACCATCTCACCATTAGGAAGAAGAACATCATAGAAGAATCCATTCTCTATAGCTGGACCGAAACCAAACTGAATACCAGGATAGAGTTCCTGCAATGCTTCTGCCAGCAAGTGTGCACTAGTATGCCAGAAAGCATGTTTGCCTTCCTCGTCATCGAATTTGTAAAGAACAACCTTGGCGTCTTCATTAATTGGACGATTTAATTCTACCGTCTCACCATTAACACCACAAGCTATCACATCTTGTGCCAAACGCGAAGAAATGCTTTCTGCTATCTGATAACCAGATACGCCTGATTCATATTCGCGTACCGAACCGTCTGGAAAAGTAATCTTTATCATATAATATTTTATTATGTATTCTTTGAAAAATGGGTTGCAAAGATAATTATAAAATGTTAAAACAGAAAATACTAGCCTAAAAGATTTTCCTTATCTGTTATTTTTTCTCACTAGAGTACTTCTTAATTAGATTATAAGCGGAATAAAGACCGTATTCACCCGCTTGACTAAGGTTGCTGAGCCCCTCAGACAGTTGGCCATTTAAAATGTATGCAACCCCTCTGCCATAATATGCATCAGGAAAATGGTTGTCCAATTCTAATGCCTTACCAAAGGCGCTGATTGCACCAGCATAATCCGAAAGTTTTATCATCATACAACCAATGTTATAATGAATGTAAGGTGACTGCGGAAGCAAATCAAGGGCTCTATTGTAATCCTGCAAAACCATCAGGTATCCTAACCGTAAATCCGTTGCCTGCGCAGTAGAACTTGACACCTCAAGCTGAGCATAACGGCACTGCGCCCTTAGCATAAGAGAAAGAACGTCATCTCCATACTTCAGCACATAACTATCCATGTCTGCAATACCATTCTCAAAGTCTCTGACATGATAATAGTCCAATGCACGCTTGAACAACAACTCCTTTACAGTGCCTTTTTCCTCTATAGATGTCGTTACTTCTGAAATAGAAGCAAGGTGGGAATTAAGTTGAGCTTCCGTCATGTTTCCCTCATCACTGGTGAGATATAATGTAGATGGAAGAACTGAACGGGAATTCAGTTTGTCTAACTCCTTACTATACGCAACATACAGTTTAACATCGGAAGGATTCTTATAATAAGTAAATATGTAAAGTGGTTCCGGCTTGAGTTCTGTTTGCTTGTTCTGAACTTTTCCACGATACTCACTTGCATATTGATGCTCAGTCTCATGCGTATCTTCTTCTATCAATTTATCATAGTCATTGATATTACGCTCACTCTTTTTACGGGTCTTTCCAGAACTTTTGTAAGTACCTGTAGCAACAGCCATTTGAGCCTTCAAAAGCTTATACTCATCACGTTCTGCTCCATACACATCACCAATCTTTCTGCGTATTTCCGCACGTTTTCTATATCCCGCCCAAAATTCCGGGTAATCCTTTATAACAGCGCTGATATCCCTTATTGCACCTTTATAATCACCAATGTTATCCAAAAGTAAGGCACGGTTATAGAGAACAATAGTATTATCAGGTTCTATCTTTAGAACAACATTCATGTCCTCTATGGCAAGGTTATCCTCACCAACACTTGCACGTAAAAGTCCGCGATTGTAACGAGCAGTATAACTATTGGGAGCTATTTCGATTGCTGCGTCATAATCCGACATAGCTCCCCTAAGATTGTCCTGGTTGTATCGCACAAGTGCTCTGTTAACATATAGGGTTGACATCTTGGGAGACTGAAGAATAGCTTTGTCCAAGCTTTTCTCGGCCTCAGCATATTCTTTTCTCTCTGCTTGAAACATAGACTTCATACTCCACGCCCTACCCTCAAAGGCATTCAACTCTAAAGCATAATCCACCCATTTCTCTGCAGCCACAGTGTCTGTTTTCAACAGGGCCACCTGAGCCTTTAAAGTCATGTTCTCAGGAACCTTAGGCCATTGCCTAATCATTATATCCAAAGCCGAATCCGCTTGTTCATACTGCTTCAATTCAATGCGAGACAATACCAAATTGTGCCAGCACGATTTCTCAAGAGGATTAATCTTCAGAGCCTGCACGTAGTCATCTGCCGCCAACGCATAACGCTCTTGATTTATGCGACATAGGGCACGAAGCATAAAGTAATTGCACATGTAGGGGTTTCTCTCCAGAGCACTTCCACAATCTATCTCTGCTCCCTGATAATCCTCCAAGTAAAATTTTGCCAGGCCTCTGTAAAAATAGGGTTCTCCTAACCAAGGCTTGGCACCAATTACCATATTAAAACGTTGAATAGCCAAAATGAAATCCTCGTAATACAAAGCATTACGCCCCATCAAAAGAACCCTATCAGTATTGATCTGAGCGTAACACCTGAAACTCTTCCCGTTTATCAGGAAACAGGATATAACAAGAAATAGTATAAACCGAAAACTACCCAACTTATTTCAGTGTTTTTTATCTTTTGGCCTTAACCTTATAAGAACAACTGAACTTTCCCTTAATAATCTGCTGTAACTTTGCTTTTGTAAGTTGTTTACGCAAACCTGTAAGATGGTCTGTAAAGACAACTCCTTCAAGATGGTCAAACTCATGTTGCATCACACGAGCCAGATATCCTGCTACCCATTCTTCATGCTCTTGAAAATTCTCGTCAAGATAGGTTACTCGTATTCGCTTGGGACGTTTTACACTTTCATGAACACCTGGCAAGCTAAGACACCCTTCCTCCATAGTGTCAGTTTCTGAATCGTCATACTCTTCGATATAAGGATTTATAAATGTGCGTATATATCCTTTATACTCAGGGTAATCCTCGCTTATAAGATCCAGATTAATAATCACCAACCTTATATTAAGCCCTACCTGTGGTGCAGCCAATCCAATACCCTCACTTTTATCCAAAGTGTCATACATATCCTGAATTAGTTGCGACAAATTAGGGTAGTCTTTATCAATGTCTTCCGCCACTTTTCGCAAAACTGGTTGGCCAAAAGTATATATTGGCAATATCATATAAAAAATAATGTAAATTGATTCTGTTTTTTTGAAATCACAAATTTCCACGTCCTTCCATCCAGCCTTGCAAGATGATGGTTGCACTAATTTCATCTACTAAAGCCTTATTCTGACGGGCTTTCTTTCCAATGCCGCTCTGAAGCATTGCTTGGTGGGCAAGTACACTTGTATAGCGTTCATCCCACATATCTATAGGTATATCTGGAAATGTCTTAGCCAACTGCCTAACAAAATTACGGACTCGGGGCAAATTGTCACTGTCTCTTCCATTTGTCTGTTTTGGCAACCCAACAACAAACCGTTCTACATGTTCCTTTGCCAGATATTCCTGCAAAAACATAATTAGCCGTGGAGTTTCGACCGTTGCAAGCCCGCCTGCTATTATTTTCAAAGGGTCCGTCACAGCTAACCCTGTACGACGGACCCCATAATCTACAGAAAGTACTCTCCCCACTTATTATCGAAGAGCCTCAAAATTTATTTCTGATATAACAGCCAGGCACCTGAATACTGACCTTCCAGAGCAGCGCGGCTCTGAGCAGCTTCTGCCTTTGTATCATAACTGGTTGCAATTACGCGATACCAGTCAGCACCATTCACAACAGCCTTTACAACACGAGGAGTGTAGCCTTTACCGGCCAATGTTGTACTCAAAGCATTGGCATTACTCTGAACACTAAAGCTACCAACAACAACGCTATATGCCTTCAAGGGAGTACCGTTTACGAGAGATACATTCTCTGTACGAACAGCAACGTTGCTATAATCAGCAGCAGGAGTAGTAGTTACAGGAACTGCAGGAGTAACAGCAACAGGAGTCGTGGTAGGCTGAACAGCAACCGGTGTTGCTGGAGTCGTAGCCTCTTGTTGAGCCTTAGCTTTCTCGTATGCCTTCTTATAAGCACTTTCCCCACTCTTACATGAACTCATTACAACCACTGCACAAATGGCAGCGCCCATCAATAATGTCTTTTTCATACTCTGTGATTACAAATATTTTATTTATATTGTTTCCTTTATTTTATTTGGGTGCAAAATTAACAAATAATTCTCACGTACGCAACACAAAATTCTGAAAAAAGTGTTAAATATCAAACAAAAACGCATTCACAAACACATGTTTTAGAAAAATAACATATATTTGCATAAGAATTATTTTATAACCGTTCTATAAATAGTAATTATGAAAGCAATTAATTATCTGTTAGCATTCGTTGGTGGTGCTGCCGTTGGCGCTGCTTGTGGTTTACTTTTTGCCCCCGAAAAGGGTTCTGATACGCGTGAGAAAATTGCCGAGGCATTGCGTAAGCGGGGCATTCGCCTGAATCGTAAGGAAATGTCAAACCTTGTAGAGGAGATTGCCGAAGAGTTGCAGACTGTTAAGGAAGACGCCGAGTAACAACCTTATACACCCATGTTAAGCACAGGTAAATATACAGAGGATATTAAAGAAATCATTCTGGAAGTAAAGCATTACCTGAACCTACAGAAGAAATATCTTGCAATAGATGCGGCAGAAAAAACTACCGTTATTCTCTCTGCCGTAACTATTGCGGCTATCTGTATATTGTTAGGCGCAATAATACTTCTATTCTGTACATTTGCCCTGGCCTATTGGATTGGCGACTTGTTGGATAGTCTGCCATTAGGATTCTTGTCAATGGCCATTATTGTGGCATTATTATTACTGCTATTCTATTGCAAACGCAACGCTTGGGTGATACAGCCGTTTGCACGAATGGCAGCAAAACTATTTGTTGAGAACAACGGAGAGGAGGAAGCATGACAAACACGCCCAACATTTCCTCACAGATTGATGCGTTTAAGGCTCTTCGTGAAAGTAAATTGCAGGTACAGAAAGAGTTGAATACATCAAAAAAACAGTTACAAGGCAAAATCCAAAACTTTTTTGCCCCATTACCCGAAGCCCGCAAAAACACAACACGCATTAGCAGGCTTGTGAGCAACGGGCTTGCTATTTATGAGGGAATCCGCTTAGGTGCCAGCATCATTTCCGCTTTCCGTTCGATATTTGGCAGGAAACGCCGCCGTTTCTAGAAAACATAACAGCAGATTTTATTACTGTATTGTTACGTAATCTATCATTCTTTTTATAGCTCTCTGACAGACAGGACAGAATACTGGAGCCTCGTTAACTTTCATTCGACATTCCTGAACAGGGCGATAAACACCCTTTGATTGATAACCGCCTCCTTCGTAAACCCCGACTTGGGTATATAAATCCCTACCCGACGGCTCTGTTGGAATTTTTGTTCCACTATTTAGCATATCAGCCCATTTGCTTTTAAAATCAACCAACGTAGTGATGTTAGGTTCCCAAGGCTCTGTATCTGACGGGAAAAAATCTTCGAATTCGTCATCATAATAGTATTCATCAGCCAGCCCGGCAAAACTATGTCCGAATTCGTGTACCACTACAGGCTGATTCTTGTCATTATGTGCGGCAGACATCAGAAAACTGTTGTAAATTCCACCACCGCCATAATTATCGGTGTTTACAAGAATGATAATATGTTCATAAGGTAAACCAGACAACACATCGTGTAACTTCTTTAAATGTAGCGTTGTTAAATAGCGGTTGCTATAAAAGGTGTCAAAATTACTATTTAAAACCGTATTTCTCCATACATTATCGTGGGGAATACTCACGCCCTGCTGTTGCGAGGGTACCATTACAGCAATAAAGTTAAACCGGTCAGAAAACGTCCTAAAAGGCTCATGAGACTTCAAAGCACCAATGGAGGCCTTACAGTCCTGTTCAAAAACATCCATCTCGCTATCCAGATAGCCCTCTGCAACAAAGACAACATCGATTTTATCCTTACTGTCACCAGATTTTTCCAAATAATTCCACTTAATACTATTGTCCACAGAAACCGGTCTTATTAGAATATCCTGCGGATCGACATGATGAGTAAGTTTGCCGTTTATGCTGTTGTGCGTATCTGTTAAAGTAACCGTTATATCGACCGGATATTTAGGGAATGGAACAAGAAAAACATTTTCAAAGGATTTCTGAATCTGAGAAGCTTCTTCCGTAGTCTGCCACTCCTGGAAAAGTGTACTGAATGAATACCTGTATAGCACCCGTCCGCTTTTACTGTCTCTCATACATAGCTGTCCGTTCCCAAGCAGAAGCAAGCTATCCATATTCACACGACGGCCATACCAATTGTCAAAACATCTTATCTCGTTAACAGAGATATACTGATTATGTCTGTCACCTGAAAAAGCATAATCCAGTCTTAATGTCTTATCCTGAAACCACTGGTCAAACTCCTGTGCCGTCACATCAAGACAGCCAAACAAAAGCGCAAAACAGACAAAAACGAAAACGTTTCTCACTCATTTACATTTTATACAGTACAAAAATACAAAAAAAACAAACATCTCCAAAACATATATAACAAATTACCTTCATGTCGATCTCATATTACCTTCACGCCGAACTCTAACTGACCTCTAATCGGACTCTAATTGCCCAAAGACCAAAGACATTAGAGAAAACATGGAGAGAAGGATGGGAAGGATTTAGCCTGAATTTGTAAAAACATCAAGCCTCATATGATAAGAGAGTCCACTTACAAGAAAAAACTTTTTATCAGCAGGAAAAACAATTCATCTTTGCGGAAGAAAAATTAATGGCAATTTTGCGTGCATGAACACTAAAACTTCATCTTTTTATGACTTTCAGCACAATTCCGACATATGTATCACAAATAAATTGTATCTTTGCATACATATTATAATGAAGAATAACATGAAAAGGAAAGAGCTATATCAGCAAATACAGGAATACTTTCAGAAGGCAATGCCAGAGGCTAAGACGGAATTACATTACAATTCACCCTTCCAACTGTTAGTGGCTGTAATACTAAGTGCCCAATGCACGGACAAGCGCATAAACCAGATTACCCCACGTTTGTTCGAAGACTACCCTACAGCCGAAGCAATGGCAGAGGCAACTCCCGAAGTGCTTTACGAGTACATACGCAGCGTTTCCTATCCTAACAGCAAGGCAAAGCACTTGTCTGATATGGCAAAGATGTTGCAAAAAGAATATCAGGGAATTGTGCCGTCAGACTTGAAGGAATTAACAAAACTGCCTGGCGTAGGCAGGAAAACAGCAAACGTAATACAAAGTGTGGTATATCAGAAAGCCACGATGGCTGTTGATACACATGTTTTCAGGGTAAGCCACCGTATAGGCCTGGTGCCTGATTCCTGCAAGACCCCTCTGAGCGTAGAACGTATGCTTACTAAATATTTTCCCAAAGAAACCATACCTCTGGCACATCACTGGCTGATCCTTCACGGCAGATACGTTTGCACGGCACGTTCACCAAAATGCGAAGAATGTGGTATTCTGCACATTTGTGCAAGAAAATTTGGAGAATTCAAGAAATAGCCATACCTTTGCGGGCAATTAAAGAGACTGTTTGTTTTAAACTAAAATATCAAGAAAAGATGACTATTAACGAGTACAATTTTGCCGGTAAGAAGGCAATCGTTCGTGTTGATTTCAACGTACCTTTGAAGGAAGGAGTTATTACTGATGATACCCGTATCCGCGGTGCCGTGCCCACACTGAAGCACATTCTTGAAGGCGGTGGTGCACTTATCATCATGAGTCACATGGGTAAGCCCAAAGGCAAGGTTAAGCCCGAACTCTCTCTGGGTCAGATTAAGGATGCCGTTGCCAAGGCTCTCGGTGTTGCAGAAGTTAAGTTTGCTCCCGACTGCGCCAAGGCTGCAGATGCTGCTGCCAACCTGAAGATGGGCGAAGTCCTGTTGCTGGAGAATCTTCGCTACTATCCCGAGGAAGAGGGTAAGCCCGTAGGAATTGACAAGGAAGATCCTGCATACAAGGCTGCCAAGGAAGAGATGAAGGGCCGTCAGAAAGAATTTGCAAAGACGCTGGCCAGCTATGCCGACTGCTACGTAATGGATGCTTTCGGTACAGCACACCGCAAGCACGCTTCTACCGCTGTCATTGCCGACTACTTCGATGCCGACAACAAGATGCTGGGCTACCTGATGGAGAAGGAGGTTCAGGCTGTAGATAACGTTCTGTCTAACATTAAGCGTCCCTTCGTTGCCATCATGGGTGGTTCCAAGGTTTCCTCTAAGATCGGTATCATCGAGAACCTGCTGGGCAAGGTTGACAAGCTGATTCTTTGTGGCGGTATGACCTATACGTTTGCTAAAGCTCACGGTGGCGAGATTGGCGGTTCAATCGTTGAACTTGACAAATTAGACGTTGCACTGAACGTTGAGAAGATGGCTAAGGAGAATGGCGTTGAACTTATTCTGGGCGAAGACAGCGTTTGCTGCACCGGGTATGACTTCTCGACATTCACTGTTAAGCCAGGTGCTAAGACCGAGATATTCAAGTCAACAGAGATTCCTGCCGAATACGAAGGTCTGGACGCTGGTCCTATCAGTAGAGAGAAATTTGCAGCTGCCATCAAGGGTGCAAAGACCATTCTGTGGAACGGCCCTGCCGGTTGTTTCGAGTGTGATGACTTCTGCGCCGGTTCACGTGCCGTAGGCGATGCTGTTGCCGAGGCTACTGCCGAGGGTGCTTTCTCTCTGATTGGCGGTGGTGATTCCGTAGCCTGCTGTACCAAGTTCGGCCTGACCGACAAGGTATCTTACATTTCCACTGGCGGCGGTGCATTGCTCGAGGCTATCGAGGGTAAGGTTCTGCCTGGCGTAGCAGCAATCAAAGGATAATCCCGTATTAAAATGTAACTGAAGAATGAAGCTTTTCATTTCATTCTTAACATCAATCTTTATGCTGGCCTCCTGTGCTAATAAACAGGAGGCCATGCTTTCTGTAACAGAAAATCAGAAGTCAGACAGTCTGGCATTGCACGTTGCACTGATGCCTACATTAGGATGTCTGCCATTATATTATGCCCAACAGACAGGAATTACAGACTCCCTGAACCTGGATATAGCGTTGCTCCGTTATTCTGCGCAAATGGATATAGATACGGCAATCATCCGGGGGCACGCCGATGTGGCATATACCGACATCATCCGCGCCATAAGACTTTCCGACTCCATTTCCGTTTCGTCTTTCCTGGCCATAGACGAACCCCTTACCCTGGTAGCCCCAAAAGACAAACGCATAAAAAAATTAAAGCAGATGAGCGAGAAAATGATAGCCATCTGCCGTTTATCTGCAACAGACTACTGGTGCGAGAAAATGCTTGACAGCGCAAAGATTAGCCAGGACAGCGTTTATCGTCCACAGATAAACGATGTCAAACTGCGAGGCAAAATGCTGCGCACAGGCCTTCTGGAAGGTGCCATACTGGAGGAACCGTATGCCTCATGGGCCATTATGGCAGGCAACAAGAAGCTCTTCAGGACACAGGAAAAATCCTTCCGGTTTGCTGTTTGGGTTATGACAGACAGCCTGACAAAGGATAAAAGAAAGGAGGCACAGGTCCGCAAACTTATTGCTGCCTATAAAACTGCTGTTGATAATATAAATAAAGGTATATATAGGGATACGCTCCGAACCATATTGTTTGAAGAGTATGAGATACCCGCACACATCGCAGATTCCCTAAAGATATCGCCCATCAGGCAACCGGCCCTGCCACAAAAGAAAGATGTTGACGAAGCAGTTGCCTGGCTTTCCGGGCGGGGTTTCCTTCCGAAGGATTTCAATTCCGACACGTTCATCAACACAACCATTTCCGACAAATAACAATGGATAGCGTAACACTTAACAACATTACCGATTCATGCAGGAAGGAATTGGCCGCCCTTTCCATCGGGGCGGGCTTAAACCAGCTAAAGGTTATTGCACGGTATTGTTCCGACAGTCAGATTATCTCGCAGGTCGAGGAAATTATCGAGAACTACCATTGTATGCTCTCTTTTCTGGCCGGCGGCGGGAAAGACGAAGAGCGAAGCCTGACACAGGAAAGAATCAACAAGAAAGCGTTGGAAATCCTACGTGTTGTGCACCGCGACATACGTTTGCAGGAAGTAAACGACAAGTACTCAAAGGCTTTTCATGACCTGCAAAACCAGTTCGAAGAAGAACCGGAAGAAGTACTGCTAAAGAAATGGGGGGCTAATCTGCTGCCTGACGAACAACTGACGATACAAGACCAGCTCTTCTGCCTTATATGGACATCAGCGCTATGGAATCAGAAGCAGACGGCCCGATGGTACGAGTTCATCAGCCGCCAGACTGATTTTGTAAAGATACACCTTCTGGGAGCAGTCACACTATCGCTATGGGAGTACCTGGATACCGAGAAAATGGCCTTCCTGTTTCTCTTTACCGACACGGAAAGCGAGAAACTTAACGCACTGACCATTACGGCACTTGTCTTACTGGCCGAGAAATACCAGAAAGAGCTGTCCTTCTATCCCGAACTGCATAAACGCTACCAGAACAGCAATGTCAACAGGTTCTTTGCCGAAGTAATAAAGGAAAGACTGCTGATACACCAGACCCTAATAGCCATAAAGAAAGAACAGGAGGAGATGGCCAATTTTTCCCTGAACATGTCGCAAGCAGAAATGGAAAGCCTGATGAGCAGGAAAATGGCAAACGTCAGGTATATGGTGGAAAAAGGACTGGACATAAACCTGGGCAATCGTACAGAACTGTGGAACAAATGCCAATTCCTGCGCGAGAACATATCGCATTGGTGGCTCCCCTTCGAAAAGAGCTCACCCGTTGTCGAGGAACTGCTTTTAGACAAGGACGGCAACTTTAACAAGCAGACTTACCAGTTTCTGGATTTGCCAAGCGAATGCGATATCGACCGCTACGCCATGTTCTCTTTCCTGGCAAAGAACCAACATAAGAACGCTCTGCTGGAACAGATAGCACAGAGCCTTAATCTTTCTGAGCTTACCGAGGACGGCAACCTGGTTCCATATACCAACCACCTGAAGAATGCCATGCAGAATCTGTTCCGCATCTTCGTACACTCCCCTATCAGGAAAGAAACCGACAATCCCTTTGCCTGGCCCTACATCTTCTGGCAGAACGATATATTCAAGGAGCATTTAACCGAGCAGGATGCCATTACGCTATGCTCTGAGATGACGGACACCAAAATCTACGACCAGCCCGTTGCGTGGATTGACAAGCTTGCCGAAACATCAGGTACCAGTCTGGCTATGCTGCACATAAAGAGCAAATGCCTCTTCCAGATGCAGGAATATCAGAAGGCCATTGCCTCACTTACACAAATGCTTTTCATGGACGAAGAAAACGAATGGGCATTGAGCCTTATACAAAAGTGCTACGACAAGATAGGAAGGAAAGACAAGCAGCTGGAACACATATTAAGACTGTTGGAGATTAAGCCGGAAGAAACTGCCTACCTGACATCGGCCGCCGTCGTCCTCATCGAAATGGAGAAATACGAGGAGGCCTTAAAATACCTCTTTCACCTTGACTTCATAGATACAGGCAACCCCCTTTATATGGCCTCCATCGAGATTTGCGCCATACACCTCAGGAAATTCGACCTGGCGCTCCGCTACAACAGTTCAATTCTGGAGATTGCAGACTACAAGGATAAATACCACGAATACCTGAACGCCGGGCATATCCATTTTATTATGGGTGACTGGAAGAAGGCCCTCGTCAGCTACAGACAGTTCCGGGCCGAGACAGAACTGCAGAACAAGGCAGGGAGAAAGGAAATAAATGCCGACAAGGAATTCCTTTCGAGCACAAAGATTCTGAAGGAAATGGGCATAGGCCTGTCTGACATTCAGCTGATGCGCGACATGATTCAGCTTTAGAGCAGACCCTTTATGGACATAAGGAGTCGGGCCCTTATACGCCTTTTTCCTGGAAAGAGTTCCTTCCACTTCTCGGGCGTAAGCAAATAACAGCGCTCCTCAACATCCTTACTGAAGACCTGCTGCAACTGGGCTGTTGTCTCGGGGCTGAAGATATAGGAGTTCACCTCGTAGTCGAACTTCAGCGAGCGTGCATCCAGGTTGGTTGTGCCCACAGTGCAGAACAGGCTGTCTATCATCATAAACTTGCTGTGGTGGAACCCGCCCTGATAATAGTACACCTCGGCACCACGCTTCATCAGCTTCCTCATCTCTATGCCGGTAACATCGGCATTCGCCTGTCCGTCACTCTTCTCCGAGACCATGAACTGAACCCTTACGCCACGGGCCAAGGCCTTGTTGAGCGACCTGCGCACCGGATTGCTCAGGCAGGGGTAAGGATTGACTATCTGAATCAGTTTCTGCGCATTATCGATACATGAGCAATAGGTCTTACGCATCATGGCGGGTGAGATGCGCGGTATCCTGTCTGCCAGACCTATCAGCACGCAATCCCTGCTCCGGTCCTCGCCTACAAACTCGTCAGGATGCAGGAATTCGCCCGTAATCACATACCACATACGGGCAAAGATATTCTCGTACCCATCCACGATGGGACCGTGCAGCCGGACATGCATATCGCGCCACTCACCCACCTTGGGCTTCCCGTGCAGGTAATAGTCGGCAACGTTCATTCCGCCCGTATAGCACACGCTGCCGTCTATGATGGTTATCTTATGATGGTCGCGATGGAATACATGGTTTATCCAGGGGAAGTGGAACTTGTCGAACGCCTCTATCTCAATGCCCGAGGCTCTTACCCCAGCCAGGAACTCCTTGGTCAGCGGCAGGTCGCTGCAACGGTTGCCAAAGTCGTCATACACAATCCTGACCTTCACGCCCTCGCTGGCCTTTCGCTTCAGGATTTCAAAAAGCACGCCGCAGATACTGTCCTCCTGAAACTTGAAATAGTCCATGTGGATGAAACGCTTGGCATTCTCTATCTCGGGAAACATATCCTGGAACTTTATCTCGCCCGTTACCAGCAGCCTAACCTCGTTACCCTCATAGAAAGGGATGCCCATACGCCGGAAGTCGGCAATGGTGCGTTCGGCAGACGTTTGGGCACGCAAGACCCACGTACAAGCCAGCCAAAGAAAGAAGAAACAGAATAACCTACTTTTCATTTGCGTGCAAAGGTACAACAAAAAAACGAAAACCAACACCAAAACCAAAACCAAAATGAAAACCAAAACTTTTATTTCGGACAAACTCATCAACACAAAAACTCATTCTCACTTTTTTTCATTCTTTCATTCTTTCATTTTTTCATTCTTTGTTGTACCTTTGCACCACAAACAGTAAACCGTAAATACATAAAAGGAAAATGAGCAAAGTTGTTATCAATCAGTACGAGGATTTCCTGCCCTACGTGGGACAGGTTCTGGGCACCAGCGACTACGTGCAGATGACCCAGGAACGTATAAACATGTTCGCCGATGCCACCCTGGACCATCAGTGGATTCATGTGGACGTAGAGAAGGCGCGGACCGAGAGCCCCTTCGGCCAGACCATAGCGCACGGCTACCTTACCCTAAGTATGCTGCCCTATCTGTGGGAACAGATTATAGAGGTGAACAACCTGGAGCGCATGATGAACTACGGCATGGATAAGATGAAGTTTGCGCAGCCTGTCCTTAGCGGCCAGCACATACGCATGGTAGCGAAGCTGGAGGAACTTGCCAACCTGCGCGGCGCCATAAAGAGCACCATCAAGATCACCATCGAGATTCAGGAAACGGGCAAGAAAGCCCTCGAGGGCCTTGCCACCTTCGTCTATTACTTCAAGGCTTAACGTGCCCCGTTTTAGGCACAATCGTTATAGCACAATCATTTTTGTAAAAGCCGTATAAGGCAAAAAGAAAGCCCCCGGAAGTTTCTCCAACTTTCAGGGGCTTCTCTGTAACCATATCACAAATGCCTACTTGCTGTATTCCATATCAGCTGTGATATCCATATTTAAACCCTCAATGTCAAATTCGAACACTTCGTGCAATACCAGTTTCGAAGAAGAGATAGACTTGATGTAAACTGACATATCCATGCCTTCTGTGGATTCCTCACCAGCAAACTTCAGCTTCGCTCCTTCCAACGTATATTCAACGCCATTAACCGTGTTGCCGTTGAAGTTTAAGGTAGCATCCCAGAATTCAATTCTCTGACCTGATGACTGCTCCATAGACTGTTTCCATTCTGCAAGTAACTGAGGAGTCAATTCGATAGTCTGTTCTAAACCAAAATCGTGATTCACCACCGTTTCTGTACCTTTAACAAAGTTCCATGTTCCCTGCAATTGCTGCACAATTTCCGTTGGATCGCCACTGACGCCGCCAGGGTTGTCATTATCGTCATCCTTGCTACAAGCTACGAAACAAACACTCAAGATTGCAACCATAAAGATGGTCTTCCATGTTAAATAAGTCTTTTTCATTTTAACAATTATTATTGGGTTAATGCAATATTGCCTTTATAACTAATTCCCGTAGAAACGTTTTTTAATATTCACGGTGCAAATATAAAGATATTTTTGCAAACGGGAACAATATTTCACTAAAAATTTTAAAAAAACTCACCAACGAGCCTGAATAAACGTTCAATCAGTTCAAATGGCTTAACTTCCAGCGTGAAGTGCATTACTCCCTTTTAACTTCCTTTTTAACTTCCCCTTTAACTCCCAAAAGAATACTTTCCCCTATAAATAAAACATGGAAAGCGAGGTATAAAAATGGATAGAAAACTGGGAAGATAACTATTTTCATGATGAAAAAATATATATTCATAACAAGAAAATATATTTTCAGGCTTAGAAAATATATTTTCACACTTTGAAAATAGTTATTTAATCTGGATTCCACTCCCTTTTTAAGTGGGAAAGAGAAGTTTTAAATATAAGGATTCTATTTTTATTATAGTTTAGAAAGTAAAAAGAGAAAGAAAAGAAAAGAAAGACGGGGAAACTCGTATTTAAGAGCTTCCCCGTCTTTCTCTGTCTTGTTACTTTACAAGGTAACAGTCACCGGTTTCCTGTATGATTTTTCTTTTGTACAATTCGGGATAGCCAGGTCGCAGGACGGGACGCTGATTGCCACCGGGAGTCTTGAGATACTGGCCGTTCTCGTCCTGACGCTTCACTGCCATATCATTATACTTCACGATGATGGTCTGCGCCAGCTGGTTCCACTCGTCCATCATGGCCTGGGCGGTACGGTGCGAATAGGCGGTGAGGAACTTGCGGGCCTCGGCTTCGGACATCGCAGCTGCTTTTTTTTCAGTATCGTCCTGCAGGGAGTTATAGTCAGACTCCAAGCGGTCGCGCACGGCTTTCACCTCGGGGAAGATGACGGAGTAGCGTAGGTACGTCATGTTGCTGACCCAGTTCTGCACCCAGTAGGCCGAACGTGTAGAGAAATGGAACGTGTCGGCAGTGCGGAGGGCGTAGCAGTCGGGCACACTCTCAACGCAGCAATAGACAGGTGTCAGGGGCACCATGTTGGCATCGTCGTTACCCCACCATACCACGCCGCCGATATGGTTGGGCAGCCATGAGCGCATCTGCGAGACATAGACGTTAGCCGTCTGCTGCGTGCTAATGGGGCGCTCATTGAAGTAGTCCTTGTCACCGACCTTGAAGCGCAGGGGTGTAGGACGGTAAGGCATCTCCCAGGGGCCCATGCCCAAGTCGTCCTGAATGGCCATGGGCGTTCCCTCGTAATGGTCGCGCATCATATCCTTTACATCCTGAACGCTCAGGAGTGCCTTGGGGCGGACATACAGTGGCATGGGTGCGGACTTTGTATCACCCATTGCGTATGGCAGATAAGGCTTCATATCCTCGGCAGCCCACTTATTAAAGAAGCTCCAGATGCGGGCCTCGCAGAAGCGCAGGGCACCAAAGTCTGACGGAGCGTATGCGTCGGCAAACGAGAAATCCTCGTCCTTTCCGCTGAAGAATCCTTTCTCGCGGGCAAAGGAGATTACGTCCTTGCTGTAGAGGCAGTTCTGCTTGTCCTTAAGGGGGAACTGACGTATTCTGCTCTGGTTGGCATGGCCGCTGATACAGTCGTCTGGCACACGCATAGCAACCCATACGGCACCCTTGCGGCCGGGACCCTTGCCTATCATATCCATTATCCACGCTTCGTTGGGGTCGGCAATCGAGAAGCTCTCGCCCTCGCTGCCATAGCCGTACTGCTCTACCAGCTTGGTCATAACGGCAATGGCCTCGCGAGCGGTCTTGGCACGCTGCAGGGTTACATACATCAGGCTTCCGTAGTCGAACAGCCCCGTTTCGGTGGTATCGCAAAGCTCCTCGCGGCCGCCGTACGTAGTCTCATGTATGCTGAGCTGAAACTCGTTCATCAGTCCGACAACGGTGTACGTCTCCTCTGCCTCGGGGATTTCTCCCAGATAGTTGTTGCTCTCGTAATGATAGAGGGCACGCATCTCGCCTTTCTTGTGCTTGCCGCCCGGCAGGAAGTTCATAAAGCCGTATGCCCCATAGTCGTCACAGCTATACGAGATGATAACGCTGCCGTCCTTGCTAGCCTTCTTGCCCACAATCAGGTTGGTGCAGGCATAAACTCCATTGGACATTGAACATTGGACATTGAACATTGAAAACTCAACGTTTAAGAACAATGAAACAAGTACAATTAACAGTCTTTTCATATCTTTTTCTTTTAAAATGCCTAAAGTCTAAGGTCTAATGCCTAAAGCCTATTATTTAATTACCAATTTATCGCTATTGGCAGCCTTGAAACTCATGTCCAATCCCTTGACACTGTGCGTAAGGGCACCGAAGGAGATGAAATCAACACCGGCCTGGGCGTACGGAATCATATTGTCGAAGGTAATGCCGCCACTGGATTCTGTCTCACAGCGGCCGGCAACGATGGCAACGGCCTTGCGGGTATCCTCGGGCGTAAAGTTATCAAACATAATGCGGTCGCATCCCTCGGCAAGAGCCTCGTCCAGTTCCTTCCAGTTACGTACCTCGCACTCTATCTTCAGGTCCTTTCCCTTCTCCTTACAGTACTGCTTGGCCCGAGAGATGGCATTGTGAACGCCACCGCAGAAGTCAATGTGGTTATCCTTGAGCAGAATCATATCGAAGAGGCCGATACGGTGATTCATTCCTCCGCCTATCTTAACAGCCTCCTTCTCCAACATACGCATACCGGGCGTGGTCTTACGGGTATCCAGCACTCGCGTCTTGGTGCCTGCGTCAATAAGTGCCTGCTGATACTTGTGCGTCATGGTGGCAATACCGCTCATGCGCTGCAGGATGTTCAGCATGAGCCGTTCTGTCTGCAAAAGACTCTGCACCTTGCCCTTTACACTCATCACAATATCACCGGGCTTAACGTGAGCCCCGTCCTGGATATAGACCTCGACCTGCATCGTCGGGTCGAACCTGTGAAACACTTGTTTGGCAATCTCAACGCCGGCAAAGATACCCTCCTGTTTAATAAGAAGCCTGCTCTCGCCCATCTCTGTATCGGGGATACAGCAAAGGGTAGTATGGTCACCATCGCCAATGTCCTCTGCAAAAGAGAGGTCGATAAGCCTGTCGTTTAATTCTTCTACACTTAACATATATAAAACAATAAAATTATAAATTCAAAAAAGCCTAAAGCCTGAAACTGTTTTCGTTTTGGTTTTCGTTTTGGTTTTCGTTGTATAAACTACTCATGATGATAGGGTTCTCCGTTCAGAATTGTCATGGCACGGTAAATCTGCTCAACGAAGAGAAGGCGTATCATCTGGTGGCTGAGTGTCATCTGCGAAAGCGACACCTTCTCGGCAGCGGCAGCATAGACCTCGGGCGAAAAACCATACGGACCGCCCACAACAAAGACAAGCCGTTTGGGCCCCGCCGCCATCCTTTTCTGTATCCATTGGGCAAACTCCATGCTACGGCGTTCCATGCCGTGTTCATCAAGGAGTACAATGTAGTCACCTGGTTGAAACGACTTCAACAGCAGCTCTCCTTCCCTACTCTTCTGCTCATTCTCGCTAAGGTTCCTGGCTCC
The DNA here is from genome assembly GCA_017645305.1 of Bacteroidaceae bacterium. Lineage (GTDB taxonomy): Bacteria > Bacteroidota > Bacteroidia > Bacteroidales > Bacteroidaceae > Physcousia. The sequence goes on from JAGCPD010000003.1 coordinate 88,813, forward strand.
TTTGAGTTCAGGAATAACATCAATGGAGAATGGCACATAGTGACTGATACGCTGCACATATTCGTCAATACCGGCAATGAAATGCCTGTCTGTGGTCTTCCCAACAACGGTGAGGACAATCTTCATTCTTTAGCGGGCAATAGATATTCGTAACATCCGGCATCGGGAGCCTCATCGGCAGAACGGCTGCGGCCTAGACGATCCGTCGTCAATCCATTCATAAGAAGCGGGTCGGCCATGTTTCGGATCTCGCTCAGCGAATCGGGCGTGAAATCATAGATGAAATTATAGGTATCAAACACCTTGAAGTTCTTCTCGCCCTGAAGTTCCATTTCCTCGTTCTCAAACTTGCAGGCAACAAAATGGTCCTCGTCGTTCTCGCCTATGGTACGCAGGAAACAATTCTGGAAGTAGTAGTAGTCAGAATCCTCGTAATCCGGCGACAAACTGCCCATGATCACGTCATCGGCATAACCGGTAATTACGCTATTTAGGAACTGGATGTATCTGAGCTCATGATGCAACCCGTCAGCATCCGTATTAGAGACATACAAGGCATCTCCGCGATCATAGCTCAACGGATAATACTGGGCTATGGTACAGTGGCAGAAGGTGTATACACCGCCAAAGACATGGACACAATCACCCAGCGTGTTGCTGATTTGGGTATTAAGGATTTCTGCATTGCAATTGCTAAGGTACAAGCCGTCCCCCCCCACATTATGGATAATACAGTTCTGCATGGTAAAGGTAATCTCGTCCAGCGATGTACTGTCAGCCCTGATACCCCACCGGCCGCTATGAAGATCGCAGTTTACAAACGAGTTGTTGTAACTGCCCTCGTGGATGGTGATTCCCTTCCAGCGGCTGGGAGTATTGTCGTAGAAAAGATAGTCGAACATACGGTCGGTACGAGCCCCTCGGAAAACGACGGGTTTCTCAATGGTTCCCCGGGCATTGATGCGACCGTAGATATCCACTGCCGTACTGTCATGCATCAGCAGCATGGTGCCCGGAAGCAGATTCAGCTTTCCCCCCTTGGCAATTACCAACGAATCATAGATAAGATAAGGCTTATCGGAATTAAGCGTGGAATCCGACGCTATATACATACCATGTATAATATAGGCATCAACAGAGCCGGCAGTGAGCAAGACACGTTGCTGAATGCCGTTTTCAAGGCTGAAAAGCAACTCGTCAGAGTACGAAACAGTATCCGTTGTCCCATTCTCAGGCATCGTAACCTCTATGCGGACAAGAATGCTATCATTCTTCCTTATCAGATAATCATTGCCGGAGCCCTGAACCAGAAATTCACCATCAACATTAACCCGGAAAAGACTCTCGCTGCCTTTAAGCAGACGTATGTTTGAAATACGTATTCCGTTTGAATTGTTGTTGAAGACATAAAGCGTCTTCGTGGGACTGGAGATGGTGGATATCAACGTGTCAAAACGCACGGTATCGTCAGAGAACTCCAATCGGAAAGACTGGTCATTGGAATACGAGTCGTAATCGGAACATGCAAAAAACATGGCCGACAACGCAAACAGGAAAAAGTATAAAAGCCGGTTTTTCATTATTATTTTTCTTCGGGTATATTCTTAAGAATTGACAACAACCAGTCCCATACAATCTGTACCGTCGGGATTAACAACTTCTCGTCAGGACTATGAACACCACGCATGGTAGGACCAACGCTAATCATATCCATTCCGGGATACTTCTCGCTGAAAAGTCCGCACTCCAACCCTGCATGAATACCCAAGACTAGCGGCTCCTTGTTCATGAGCTTGCGGTATTGGTCCACGGCAACACGCAGAATCTCGCTCTTGGGATTCATCTTCCAGCCGGGATAGCCCTCGCCAATATCCACCTTTGCACCGGCTAATTCAAAGACGGCCGCAAAGGTGTTGGCCATATTAACACGGGCACTGTATATGCTGCTTCGCTGAGAGCTGTTTACCTCTATAACCTTAGTTTCCGGCCTCATGTGGATGCTTGCCAGATTGCTGCTGGTCTCAACAAGGTCTATATCCTGGCACATGGCAAACACGCCATTGTCAACAGCCTGCAAGGCGGTTATCAACTTGGTGCTGGTGGACTTATCGACAGCCTCAGAAGCAGCATCCTCAGAAGAAAGGAGGAACTCCATGTTCTTCTCCGTTACGCTGTATTCCTCTTCAACATCGGCAGCAAACAAGTTCCAATCTACGCGTATCTGCTCCTTATCCTTAATGGGTATTGCGCAGACACATGATGCCTCGCGGGGAATGGCATTATGCAAACCTCCGGCCTGAATATCCACAAGACGGAGGTCATATTTCTTTTGGCTAAGGTACAGGAAACGAGCCAAAAGCTTATTGGCATTTGCACGCATCTTTACAATGTCATCACCACTATGCCCGCCAGTCAGACCCTTGATACAAAGCGAGAAAGTAAAGAAGTCCTGAGGCAAGGCTTCCAGCTGATAAGGCATCTCTACAAAGGTACGGCAACCGCCAGCACAGGAAACAAAGATCTGACCTTCGTCTTCGCTGTCCAAATTAACCATCATACGGCCCTTCATAAAATCATTTCCCATGCCGAAGGCTCCGGTAAGCCCCGTTTCCTCGTCACGGGTAAAGACACACTCCAAGGGACCGTGTACAATGTCGGTGCTCTCAAGAAGCGCCATCTGCATGGCAACGCCAATACCGTCATCGGCACCAAGTGTGGTTCCCTTTGCCTTAAGCCATTCACCATCAACGTATGTCTGTATGGCATCTTTGTTGAAGTCGAACTCCACATCCTTGTTTTTCTCACAAACCATATCCATATGGCTCTGAAGAATCAGTATTTTGCGGTTCTCCATACCAGGAGTAGCTGGCTTACGTATAATTACATTTCCTACCTGGTCGCAATCAGTCTCCAAACCAAGACTCTTGCCAAAGTCCATTAAGAAAGAAATCATCTGTTCCTCTTTTTTGGAAGGACGGGGAACAGCATTCACTTTGGCAAAACAATCAAACACACACTTAGGTTTTAACTCAATTTCAGTCATAATATTTGGTTTATTTTATCATTTTCTATACCTTTGCAGTTGCAAATATAAGAAATTATGTTGAAAGTAGCATTATTAACCTTAGGAATTGTTGCAATTTCAATAGCACTTTTATGTGTAAAATTGATTGTGCAGCCTAATGGGAAGTTTGCAAGTTCACATATTGGCGATAATAAAGAAATGCGAAAACGTGGCATACACTGCGTTCAGAGCATGGATAGGATGATGAGAAGAGAAAACTTATACAAGGTAAAAGAAAGAATATAATAATTATATAATTAATGTATATGAAAAAGTATTTGCTTGGCATCGGGTTGATGTCTTTGGGAATGGTAATTTCCAGTTGCAACAAGACTGCAGAGGAAGAAACAGAAACAACGGGAAAGGAAGAGGTTCAGTCTGTTGGTGTAAAGATTGCATACGTAGAGTTAGACACCTTGATGAACCAATACCAGCTCTACAAAGATTATAGCGAAGTGCTGACACGTAAAGGAAACAACATACAGAATACACTTGCAAAAAAGCAGCGCGCCTTAGAGAGTCATGCAGCTGCCGTACAGAAAAAGTATGAGAGCAACGGTTTTACTACGCGCGACGAAGTGGAACGTGCTCAAGCAGGAATTCAGCGCGAACAACAAGAGTTGGCACAATTAGCAGACCGACTGAATAATGAGTTCAATGAAGAGCAGGCTCGCATCAATACGGAGGCAAGAGATAGCATTCAGTCATTCCTGAAGCGTTACAACAAGACAAAGAAATATGATTATGTAATGGTAAAAGCTGGAGATAATCTGCTGATTGCAAATCCCAAGTATGATATTACACAAGACATAGTTAAGGGGCTGAACAAGCGTTACAAGCGCAGCGCTGAAGTTGACGAGCAGATTAAGGCAGAAAAAGAAGAAGCAAACAAGTAAAACCGAATTTCCGTAACATGATTAATCTGTCAAGACATATTGAATACCAATTGTTGTACCATGATACCGTTGTGGTACCACAATTGGGCACATTCAAGGCTACTTATGTGCCAAGCAAATGGGTAGAAGAAGAGGAAATCCTTTTGCCACCCTATAGAGCTTTGACATTCACGCAAGAGGTAGATGAAACAGATACCCGTTTCGTGGAAACCATATCTGCCAGCTACCAGATTTCGACAGAAGAGGCATACATTGTTACGCTGGAGTTCACAGAGAACATCCAACAGGAACTTGCAGAATACGGCAGTTCCGAGTTGGGCAGCATAGGAGAATTTATAAAAGAGGAAGCAACTAACAAAATACAGTTCATACCTTGCCAGGCGGGGGTTGCCTCACCTTCTCTCTACGGGCTGGATGCCATTCACGTATGCCCGTCAAAGGAAGATGTTTCACCAACACCCAAACAAGAAAACAAGAAAATGTCTGTTAATGCTGATGCTAAAAACATCACCATCAGTATTAACAAGCGTTTACTTCACTACGCTGCAGCTGTAGCTGCATCTATCGTTTTGTTCTTTGCTTTCAGCACTCCCGTTTCTGAAAACATCCTGACGAAACAACAGGTAACCCGTTCAGAACTTTTCTTCCCCACCAACCTTATTGCTTTACCGCAGGCAAAGTCCATTCAGTCAGATGAGAATAATGAGGCAACAGTATCTGAGAAGGTAATTGAGGAAGAATCAAATTACGAAACTACTGCAGGCAACCAACTGTCAGAGGAAACAAACTCAAAGCCAAAGTTCTCTATAATCCTGTGTTGTGGTATTACGATGCAGAATGCAGAGTCTTATTGTCAGAATTTAAATGAGAGAGGCATCAAGGCCGTTGTTGATAACTCCGGAAAATTTATCAGAGTTCTGATTCCTGGCTATACTTCAAAAGAAGATGCACTGACAGAGATTCGGTCTTTACGCAGCAAAAGCAGAGAGTTCTCCAAGGCATGGATCATGGAGAATAAATAACTTTCAAGAATCTTTCACGAATGAAAAGAGTACGTTGCCCTAAGTGCGACAATTACATCACCTTTGATGAGAAACAGTACGAAGAAGGACAGCAACTGGTATTTGTATGCCCGGAATGTAACCGTCAGTTTGGTATCCGTTTAGGTACAAGCAAGGTTAAAGAGACCAGGAAAAACGAAAATCTGGACGAACAGGAACACAATCAAGAACTTGGAAGCATTGTCGTAGTAGAAAACGTGTTCCATTACAAGCAAGTTATTCCGCTGGAAATGGGAGATAACGTGTTTGGTCGGTACGTTAAAGGTTCTAACATAAACAAGCCCATTGAGACGGTTGACCCAAGTATCGACACCATGCATTGTATCATTAGGGTTCAGCGTAACAAAAAAGGTGAATTGCAGTATATTCTGCGTGATGCACCCAGTAACACTGGCACCTTCTATATGAATGAGATTCTACACGACCAAGACCGTATCTACCTTGATGATGCGTCTATAATAACCATTGGTGCTACCACACTGATTCTGCGTAAATCTAATGCTGGAGAATAGATAATCATATTCCACAAATATCATGTACAAGATTCTTGCACTTGACTTAGACGGAACACTTACCAACAACAAGAAAGAAATTACACCATATACTTTAGAGGTACTGATTCAAGCACAGCAAAAAGGATTACGTCTGGTGCTTGCAAGCGGACGTCCATTGGCAGGAATCAATCACTTAGCTGAACAGCTACACCTAAAAGAATATGGTGGTTACATTCTGGCATTCAACGGTGGACTCATTATAGATTGTGCAACAGAAAAACCCATATACCAGAAATTGCTTGACACATCCGTTTACAAACATTTGTATGACGTTGGGAATACCAAGGATTTTAGATTATTCAGTTATCTGGACGACTGTATCGCCTGCGAAGATATTGAGAATAAATATGTACAATATGTAGCCCATATCAATAAAATGGGGCTTAGAAAACTGAGTAGCTTTCTGGATGAGATAAACTTTCCCGAATACAAATGCCTTATTGCCGGCAACAAGGAAAAACTCGCTGTTCTGGAAAAGGAACTTACCAAATATTATGAAGGTAAGGCAAGTATCTATCGCAGCGAACCTTTTTTATTGGAAGTCTTACCATTAGGAATAGACAAGGCAAAACGTCTGGATTTCCTACTGAACTATCTGGATATAAAAAGAGAGGAACTAATGGTTTGCGGAGACGGATACAACGACATAAGCATGATAGAATATGCAGGACTTGGCGTTGCTATGTCTAATGCACAGGCTGTAGTAAAAGAGGCCGCAGACTACATTACTTTGAGTAATGAAGAAGACGGCGTTGCAGCTGCTGTAAAAAAGTTTATAGATTTATAATTAAAAAGGAGAAAGTACTTTTTTTATTTTCTCTTGCAATTCTTGCATTTTTCCCTTCCTGATGGAAAGAGTCATCTGGCAATCCATATCGTAAGACTGGCTGACAATACGTGCATCCAAATCACGAGCAACCTTTAGGACTCCGTTCATAAGGGGATATTCAAAACTGAAGGAATATTCCTCATCAACGGTCCTTGTTTCAATTTCCGCATTGGAAATAGCCTCGGCAGCAGCAGTTTTATATGCCACTATCAGACCGCTGGTTCCTAACTTCACTCCACCAAAATACCTTACAACCAGAATAATAATGTCCGTTAATTCGTTGCTGTTAATCTGTCCCAGAATTGGTTTACCTGCTGTTCCGCTGGGTTCTCCATTATCATTGCTTCTGAACGTCTCACGCTCAGCTCCCAACATATAAGCCCAACAGACATGGCGCGCATCATAGTATTTCTTTTGGTATTGTTCTACTAAGGCCATTGCCTCTTCTACAGTGGTAACATGATGTGCAAAAGCGAGGAACTTACTCCTGAGTTCGGAATAAGTCCCTTCGCTTTTGTCTTTTATTGTCTTGAATTCGTCCGTCATGAAAGTTTGTGAACAACCAAACCGCTACGCAACTTCGGTTCAAACCAAGTTGCCTTCGGAGGCATGATATTACCGCTGTCCGCAATGTTCATGATTTGCTGCATAGAAACGGGGAAGAGGGCAAGAGCAAGTTTCATCTCACCAGAATCAACACGTCGTTTCAACTCTTCCAGACCGCGCAGACCACCAACGAAATCAATGCGCTTGTCGCTTCTAAGATCCTTAATGCCAAGCAATTTGTCAAGGATAAGTTCGCTACTGATGCTTACATCAAGGCTTCCTATCGGGTCATTCTCATCACATAGTCCGTCCTTCAAGTCCAAGCTATACCACTTACCTCCAAGGTATAAGCTAAACTCATGAAGATGCTTTGCCCTATATGGCTCCGTACCCTGACACGTAACGGTGAAATTCTCAGAAAGAGCTGCAAGAAATTCTTCTTCCGTCATTCCGTTGAGGTCCTTCACCACACGGTTGTAATCAAGAATGGTCAGTTGACTTGCAGGGAAGCATACAGCCATAAAGTAGTTATACTCCTCGTCGCCACGATGATTGGGATTCTGCTTTGCTTTTTCCGCACCAACAAGGGCCGCTGCCGCACTTCTGTGATGGCCGTCGGCAATGTAAAGATAAGGAATCTTTGCAAAAGCGTCCGTAACGGTAGCTATATCGGCAGCATCATTTACCAGCCAGAACTGATGGCGGAACCCGTCAATAGGAGCTATGAAGTCATACTCCGGCTCCCCTTCTGTAACCCGTTCTATCAGCGAATCAAGTGTTACGTTGTCAGGATAGGCAAAGAAGACAGGTTCCAGATTGGCATCATTAACACGAACATGACGCATACGGTCTTCTTCCTTATCCCGACGGGTCAGCTCGTGCTTCTTGATAACACCATTCATGTAATCCTCAACAGCGGCTGCTACAACCAGACCATATTGCGTCTTACCATTCATGGTCTGCGCATAGATGTAATACATCTCCTGCTCATCCTGCACAAGCCATCCTTCCTTCTGGAATTTGGCAAAGTTCTCTGCTGCGCGTGCATAAACACGTTCGTCATATTCACTTGTACCAACAGGGAAGTCTATCTCAGGCTTGATAATGTGATAGAGAGATTTCTCGTTGTCACCAGCCTCCATACGGGCCTCCTCCGAATCAAGGACATCATACGGACGGCTCTCAACCTGTTCAACAAGGTTCTTGGGAGGGCGTAAACCCTTAAACGGTTTTATTGTTGCCATTATTATTTATTGACTTGAAATTTAGTGATACCGTCACGTAAGAAACCTACAATCTGATTTGCAGCAGCGATACCGGCATTGACGTTTGCCTCAGCAGTCTGGGCACCCATCTTCTTCGGTGTAGCGAAGTAGCGACCGGCAAACTTCTCAGCGAACTCAGCATCTGCATCGGGTTTGATGTCCGTCAGGTACTTCAGGTCGGTGCGCTCTTCCATCAACTTGATGAGACCTGCCTCGTCAATCACTTCCTTGCGGGCTGTATTGACCAGGATGCCACCCTTCTTCATCTTACCAACGAGGGCGTAGTTGATGCTCTGCTTCGTTTCGGGAGTAGCAGGAATGTGGAGCGAAACGATGTCGCAAGTCTCGAACAGTTCGTCCTGACTCTTGGCGGCAGTTACGCCGGCAGCCTCTATAGCCTCTGCGGGGCAGTATGCATCGTAAGCAGCGACTTCCATATCAAAGCCCTTTGCCACGCGAGCCACATTGCGACCCACGTTACCAAAGGCGAGGATACCCAATTTCTTGCCCTTCAACTCGGTACCGCTGGTGCCGTTGAAGAAGTTGCGGACACCAAAGACAAGCAGACCGAAGACAAGTTCGGCCACGCTGTTGGCGTTCTGACCGGGCGTGTTCATCGCCACAACATTGTGAGCCGTTGCAGCTGCGAGGTCGATGTTGTCGTAACCAGCACCGGCACGCACCACAATCTTAAGCTGCTTTGCTGCATCCAGCACCTCTGCATCGACTTTGTCCGAGCGAATAATCATCGCATCGACATCCTTCACTGCATCGAGCAATTGGCTCTTCTCTGTGTATTTCTCGAGCATGACTACCTCGTAGCCAGCAGCGTCAAAAACTTCCTTGATACCTTTCACGGCCACACCGCTAAAAGGTTTCTCTGTTGCAACTAAAACTTTCATTTTCCTATTTTTTTAAGATTAATCTGTTTCTGATAACTTTTCGTAAATGGCTCTGGCTTGGTCAAAATCTTCCTCACGAACCATCACGTTCACTATCATGTTGGGAACACGGTGTATCACCCAATCGCCCGGGCCATCGTTGATGATACTCACAATGCCAGCTTCGGCTAGTCTGTTGTTTAGAGCCTGAGCTTCAATGATTGAACCGCAGGAAATAATTTTAGTTCCCATAAACAGATTGCTAATGTTTAATGTTGTGCCTCAAACTCCTTCATGCAAGCTACGAGAGCCTCGCAGCCTTCAATAGTCATTGCATTGTAGCAGCTTGCACGGAAGCCGCCGACATCGCGATGTCCCTTCACGCCGACCATGCCCTTGCTTGTAGCAAATGCCATAAACTCATCCTGAAGTTCCTGATATTCAGGCTTCAATACAAAGGTGATGTTCATGCGGGAACGGCTGTCCTCCTCGGCTGTGCCGACGAAGAGCTTGTTGCGGTCAATCTCACCATAAACAATATCTGCACGTTGTTTGGCTAGCTTCTCCATTGCCTCAACGCCGCCCTGCTTCTTGATCCACTTCAGGTTCTGCAGAGCGCAGTAGATGGGTACTGTTGGAGGTGTGTTGAACATCGAGCCTTTATTGACATGCGTGCGATAGTCGAGCATCGTAGGAATAGGACGGCTTACCTTGCCCAGCAAGTCTTCCTTGATAATGCAGAAGGTTACACCGGCCATTGACAGGTTCTTCTGGGCACCACCGTAAATCATTCCGTACTTGCTCACGTCGATAGGACGGGAGAAGATGTCGCTACTCATATCAGCAATCATGGGCACAGGGCTGTCATAGTCCTTGAGAATCTCGGTGCCGTAGATGGTGTTGTTCGTTGTGATGTGGAAGTAATCGGCATCCGTTGGAATGGTGAAGTTCTTGGGGATGTAGGTGAAGTTTTTGTCCTTGCTGGAAGCCACTTCGACTACTTCTCCGAAAAGCTTAGCCTCCTTCTCGGCCTTGGTTGCCCATACGCCAGTGTTGAGATAGGCTGCCTTCTTCTCCAGGAAGTTGTAGGGAACCATGCAGAATTCCAAGCTGGCACCGCCACCAAGGAAAATCACGCTATAGCCTTCAGGAATGTCCAGAAGTTCCTTAAAAAGAGCCACAGCCTCATCAACTACAGGCTGAAAATTCTTTGCACGATGACTTGTTTCCATCAATGACAAGCCGCTACCCTCAAACTCAAGGCAAGCCGCTGCAGTAGCCTCCATCACTTCGCGGGGAAGAATAGATGGTCCGGCATTAAAATTGTACTTCTTCATTTTGTAATTTGTAAGTTGATTTATTGTTATTTATATTTATCCTTGATATCGTCACAATCATTTTTACAATGCAAATATACAATTAAAATACAATATACATATTTATATTTTACAGAAAAACATATTAGAACGCGAAAAGTAAAAAAAACAGTTGAGTTTCTTGCACAATTGAAATTAAAGGAGTACCTTTGCATCGCTTTTCACGAGAGCGTGGAAAGATTCGGGGTGTAGCGCAGTTGGTAGCGCACCTGGTTTGGGACCAGGTGGTCGCCCGTTCGAGTCGGGTCACCCCGACATTTTTACTGAAAAGCAAAAAAGATGCGCTAACATTTGGTAGATTGCAATAAACATTGTACCTTTGCATCGCTTTAAACCATTATGGTGCCTTGGATGAGTGGCTTAGTCACCGGTCTGCAAAACCGTGCACGGCGGTTCGAATCCGCCAGGCACCTCTTAAGAACTCAAGAATTTCTCTTGAGTTCTTTTTTTTCCCATTAACAGCAATCACCTGACGAATGAGTGAAGTGATGAAGAGCACGACGCAAGAAATCGCTATGCCTTGACATATGGAAACCGCTATACAAGAGCGATACCACAAATGCTATACCACCAAAGAAATACTTAAGTTCAACATTTGATGCGATACAGAAGAAAAACGTAACGGCAAGGCAAATCAACTGGCAGAAAAAAATCATCCAGGTTCCGCGACGGATTTTAACCTTATATTTGTATCCACAAACCAGCAGGACAACTATAATATCATATAATGCACCAACAGAAAGGGCTATTCCTGCACCTGTCAGTCCATACGCATTGTAAAGCCACCATATAAGTACGCCAAAAAGTATGTTGTATGCCACTTCCAAAGCAAGAAACAACATACTGTCCCCTTTAGCCAAGGTAGTGTATCCTACAGGAAGAGACAAGGCCCTGAAAAATGGATAGAAACATGCACAGACCGCCATATCCATGGCAACCAAAAAGGAGTCTCTATATAAAAGCCTTATTATCCAAGGGAGGAAAAGCAAGAAAAGAATCAATAAGGGCGTAAGAACAAGCAGACAGACATTTACCTGCTGGTTAATGGTCTGATTCATTTTTTCCGTATCATGGCAGAATGAAGACAACCGGGGAAAATAATCCGCCTCTAAAGCAACAAACACCATACCGGCATAAGCAACCATCAGCGTCCATCCTACCCTATACAGACCCACATCACCCAGATTACTATTCTCTGCCTGTAGCATCATGGCCGGAATTATCATACCCAATCCGGCAGCTGAAACACCGGCTAACACATAAGGGATTCCTTTCTTAACCATTGGCAATCCCTCAAAGAACACCTTCCTGCTAAAAGGTGATACTCTATATGATACCAGCCTGAAAGAAAAATATGCATGTGTAATAAGGGAAGCCAAGCCGGTACATATAAGACCTACAACTACGCCCTTTAACCCAATGTAATAATAGAAGGGGACGGTTAAGGCAAGTGTTAATAACGCTATCAGCCCCTCTATTATCGCCACCTTTCTTACCTGCCTTAATCCCTTTAGTATAGCACATTCTCCCTCTGCCAACAGAATGCAGACAGATACTGGCATCATCATTAAAACTTCATAATAATGATCCCATTTATGATCAAAGAAGAAATAGCTAATTAAAGGAGAAGCGCATACACATATAAGAAGAGAAAGGATAGCTGTCCACAAAACCCACGTCCTGACAACCATTACAAAATGTTCTATCTCATCGGTGGCACCTACATCGAACAATTCACCAGACCTGCGGGTGGCATTCAGTGGCACGCCCAGATTACTTGCATTCACTAAGAATTCTGTAATAGAACCATACACGGAAATCAAGCCGACGCCAAACTCACCAAGGAATTTCGACGTCAGTTTATTCCGTACCAACGACACAAGCATCTTCAAGCCTTGGACGCCACCAAAGACACCCGTGTATTTTAGAACATGATCGTATGAGGTATCGTTGGTTTCTTCGTTATGAAGGTTCTCTAATTCACTCATGAAAGTCCTACCATCTCATCATTTACCAAATCAATACGCTCAGCCTGGGGACTTTTGGGCAAAGCTATGGGAGCCTGCGGAGTTTCCCTCGCCATTTCAATGTCCGATTTCATCTATAGACCTTGAATCTTAATTATTTATCAGACTGATGCTGAGGACGCAGCAAGTCATTGACAGTCTTCACTGGATTAAAGGTTGTAAGAGGCACTTCAACCATCATTGTACTCCAATTGCTCATGGCACCGTTCCACAGTCCGGGAAGTTCCAGTGCCTTCAGTTCCTTACCGCCTTTGCTCTTATATGAGATAAAGCCTGTGGCAGGATCCACATAATCAGGCAAATTGAATTTCTCACCCTTATAGTTACGCACAGCACAAACCAAATCCACAGGATTAAAGTGTGTGCCCTGGGTAAACATCTTCATGTATTCAGGATTGTTCTGGTCTATCTGGCTACTCTCAAGAATCTGCAAAGACACACTCCCGTCTGGATTGAAAGCAAGGAATGGACCACCGCCCGGCTCACCTACATTCTTTACTACGCCACATACGCGAATAGGACGGTTTAGCTTTTTCTTCAGGAAATCATGCAGTTCAGCATCATTCAAGTCCTTCAGTCCTGGGACGTCTGTATTCAGCGTGTGACGCACAAAACGGATAATATCTTCCAAATCATCATGGGTAAACTTACCGCTGTCCAAAAGGTTCAGATAGGCAAACGTCTGCTTTTGAATATCTATCAGGACACCGGCAATAACCTGTTTCCACAATACTGTATCATGCTTCAGCCTGTCGGGAACAACATTATCAATATTCTTGATGAAAACCACATCGCTCTTTAAATCGTTAAGATTTTCAATAAGGGCACCATGACCGCCCGGGCGAAACAGCAGCTTTCCGTCTTCTGTACGGAATGGTGTATTATCCATATTGACAGCAATAGTATCAGTGCAAGGCTTCTGTTCGCTCATACTTACCTTATAACTGATATTATAATGGCTGCAAGCATCTGGCAACACACGGTCTATCAACTCTTTGAAAAGCTTTCTGTGCTCTGCGCTTACAGTAAAATGAACATCAGCTTCACCCTGACTGCTTGCATATAACGCAGCCTCTGCAAGGTGCTCTTCCACCGGAGTACGTGCACAGTCCTCATAGCCATGGAACTGCAGCAATCCCTTTGGCAACTGGCCATAGTTAAGACCTTCCTCGTTCAGCATATTGGCAACAACAGCCTTGTACTCACCTTCTTCCATCAAGGCATCAACGCCTTTACCCTCGTTAAGGAAACAGGCATCATTCAAGGCATCAAAGAAGGCAAAGTCATGAATTCCTGCAAAAAAAGTTTTCTCAAAATCGGTGGTGGGAACATCATAGTCAGCATTCAGGAACTCGAACATATTCTTGAACATTCTGCTGGCAGCACCGCTTGCAGGCACAAACTTGGTAATGCTATGTCCCTCGGCCTTATAATCGTTCCAGATTTTAACGTATTTATCAACCTCGTCACCTGTAGGAGCAATTATACCATTGCCAACTGAGGCGGCAGCACGCAATTTCAAAAAGGGAAAGCCCTGCTCGAAATTCTTCAGCTGTACCTCTATCTGACCTTCACTTATACCCTTCTTCTTAAGAAGTTCCTTGTCTTCATTTGTCAATAACATAATCGTATATGAATATTTCATTTTGGCTTGCAAAAATAAACAAAAAATATCAAATTACGTCATGAATCGCAGAAAAATTCTTACCTTTGTGCAAAATAAAAAAAGTATGCTTATGAATAAGGATGATTTCTTTACTGCCGAAGAGAAAACGCAAATTACAGAATTGTACAAGCATCTTTATTCGGTATCCAAGGAAGTTCTTCTCCCCGATGATGACCAAAAGTGCCGTTTCTATATACGCGAAGCCATAGATAAAAGCCTGTTACGGCGAGACTCATTCAATCTGAACCCCATCATCAACGTTGCAGAAACGGCCCTTCTTGTAGCCGAGGAAATCGGATTGAACAGAGCTTCCATCTTAGGCACTATGCTCAGTGGCGTAGTGCTGAACGGTGCCGCTTCTGTAGAAGAAATAAAAAAGGACTTTGGGGAAGACGTTGCACACATTCTTCACGGTATGCTGCGCATTCGGGACCTGTATGCCAAGAGTGCCACTGTGGATAGCGAGAACTTCCGAAGCCTGCTGGTTACTTTTGCCGAGGATTTGCGCGTTATCCTCATCATGATAGCCAACCGTGTGCTTATCATGCGTAAGATTAAAGATACCCCGTATCTTGAGGCACAACGCAAAGTATCTATGGAGGCGGCTTATCTCTACGCTCCCCTGGCTCATAAGCTGGGACTATACAAACTGAAAAGCGAGCTGGAAGACCTTAGCCTTAAATACCTCGAACACGATGCCTACTACCACATTAAGGAAAAACTTAACGAGACAAAACGCAGCCGCGATGCCTACATAGCAAATTTTATTGCTCCTATCGACGAGAAACTCCGTGCCGCAGGTCTGAAGTTTCACATGAAGGGAAGGACCAAAAGCATCCACTCCATCTGGCAAAAGATGAAGAAACAGCAAGTGGATATAGATGGCGTCTTTGACCTCTTTGCCATCCGCATCATTCTTGACTCCAAGCCCGAAAAGGAAAAGCAAGACTGCTGGCAAGTCTTCAGCATCATTACAGACATGTACCAGAGTAACCCCAAGCGTATGCGAGACTGGCTGTCCGTACCCAAGAGCAATGGTTATGAGAGCTTGCACATTACCGTTCTGGGACCTGAAAAGAAATGGGTGGAAGTGCAGATACGTACCGAGCGTATGGATGATATCGCAGAACATGGTTTGGCAGCTCATTGGCGGTACAAGGGTATAAAGAGCGGACAAAGCGGCATAGAGGATTGGCTTGCCAACGTTCGCGGGGCATTGGAGACGAATGATGACATGCAACTCATGGACCAGTTCCGAATGGACCTTGTCGAGGACGAAATCTTTGTCTTTACCCCTAAGGGTGACCTCTTCAAGCTTCCCGCAGGAGCCACGGTACTTGATTTCGCCTATACCATACATACCAAGGTGGGCAACACTTGTGTTGGTGCCAAGATTGGCAACAAGAATGTTACCATCAGGCAGAAGCTGCAGAGCGGCGACCAGGTGGAAATTCTTACCAATGCCAACCAAACGCCCAAACAGGATTGGCTTAACATTGTCACCACTACACGAGCCAGAGCCAAAATCCGCCAAAGCCTCAAAGAGATGGAAAGCCGTCAGGCATTGCTCGCCAGAGAAGAGCTGGAGCGGAAGATGAAAAACAAGAAGCTGGAATACGAAGAGCCCGTTCTGATGCACACCATGACGAAACTCGGCTACCGCGTCGTTACGGACTTTTACGCAGCTTTGGCCGACGGCAAGCTCGACATGAATGCTGTACTTGAGGCATACGCACAGCAACAACGCTTCGACCACGGAGAGGCCGAGAAAAGCGTCCCGACCATGAGTGCCGACCAGTTCGTCATGCCCGACAATGAACTCCCCCTAAGGGGGGTTGGGGGGTCTGATGTCCTTGTCATCGACCAGAACCTGAAAGGTATTGATTTCCAGATGGCAAAATGTTGTCAGCCCGTATATGGCGATGCGGTATTCGGCTTCGTTACCAGTAGCGGCGGCATCAAGATACATCGCGAAGACTGCCCCAATGCGCCGCAACTGCGGGCGCGTTTCGGATACCGCATTGTCAAGGCACGCTGGGCTGGTAAGCGCGGAAGCCAGTACCCCATTACTCTCCGCATTATCGGGAATGACGACTTGGGAATCATCAACAATATTACCAGTATTATCAGTAAAGAAGAGAAGATTCTGCTTCGCAGCATCAGCATAGACAGCAACGACGGACTCTTCTCCGGCACCCTTACCGTCATGCTCGATGACACCAGCCGTCTTCAGCAACTGCTCAAGAAAATAAAGACCGTAAAAGGCGTAAAGAACGTGTCCAGGGGATAAGCCTATTTCTTCAGCGGCTTCTTCATAACTACCCAAAAGACCCTCCGTATTATTCTCCCGAGAGAAAACCGAGTTCCGTCAGACCGCCATAGCTTTCGGTGGCAATTTCCAGAGCCTCATCGGTGGTGTACCGTTTATAAAAGGTACAGCGGGTAACAATGCCCTGCGGTGAACAGCGGTCGTTAATTACATGTACCAGTGCCCATCCCTTCATCTCGTCGGCAAACTCTTCGTCCATTAATACATAATGCCCATCCACTGCCGTCATATCTGAACGCGATATCTCGCGCATACTGAACCGTACCCTTGGCATATTACCTTCCATGCTCTGTACAGCTGTATAAAACAGAAAGCGCTCGTAAAGGGCCTCTTCCCAGGTCTTTAGGTCCGTTATCAGGGCGGGCATCCCATCTACCTCGCCCAGCTCAAGCTTAACCATTGGCAACGTACCGTCACTTACCGGAATATTAGGCATCAGGAACGACGCATGACTCATTATCCCGTCATCGGGTACGTAAACCACTGGTAGTTGCCGGTTTGCCAATGACATGAAGTTCTGACAGGCATTACGGCGCTCGGTAAACATTACGTCACATAACTTCAGCATCTTCCATAATGCCGTCGAGTGTCGCATCTTTAGCCGTTGCTTCAGCTGTGCCAGTGTGAACCACTTCTTTTTTCCTCTCTTTGACGGACACCCAACCACCTGTCCCTGGCGCACATAGAAAGTCGTTCCTGCCACACGTATTCTTTTGGGTATTACCAGCCCTAAGCCTTTACTGTCTTTCTTCATTGTACTTATCTCCTGTCTTTTGTCTTTACTTTATACTTTCTTCTGTCTTTACTAAAACGTATAATCATTTTCTCATGCTTCTCTCCACTCTTTCTTCTGCATTTCTCCCGCAACCCTCTAATACTTCTCCCGCACCACTCTGATACTCCTCCCGCAGCCCCTTGACCTTTCGATAATCCCGCTCAGCCGCAGCTTCCGTTTCCCTTCCATTCCTGTTCAGTATCTATTCGCTACCTATTCGGTACCTATTCGCTTTAAGACCGAATAGGTACCGAATACTATTTGAATATCTGGCGAATAGGAATGAAAGCAATTATTAAGGGGAGCATGTGAGGAATCTGAGTTCTGCGTAAGTTCTATGAGAGGAGTGTTAGAGGATAGCGAGAGAAGTATTAGAGAAATACATGAGTAGTCCCTGACGTAAGTTAATTTTCTTCTGCAAAGATACGGATTTTAGACGAAACGAAACAATATAACGCCTGAAAATTGAACAAAAAGGGAACAAATTATTAGAAAAGTAGTGCTGTGAAGGATGATATTACAATAAAAATATTATATTTGCATCGGGTCTGAGGCCAGAAGGCTCTTTTCCAATATTATTTACTCAATCTCTGACACGAACTGCGACCTCGAATAAGAGAAAAAAGAGCATAATCTACAATCCGTTGGAGCTGCACTTTTTTTCATGCCCATAAATTAGTGCAGGCTCAGCAAGCAAGACGAAAGTAAACATATTTATTAATAACTAAAAGCATTAACAATTATGAAAGCAAAAAGATTATTTTTCCTTGTCATGGCAATATGCTTTGCTAACGGACTGAGAGCGCAAAATCACACAGGTGTTTACACGCATGGAAGTGTTGGTAGAAGTAATACAGGTGAAACCATTACGGTACCAAAACAAGTGCTAAACGTGGAATTCTATGATAGCTATATAAAAGTCAATGGAAGTGAAGCAAAATTTATAGTTGAAAATGTTCTTCCTTCATCTACTAAAACAGTCACGCTAAGACCAGGTACTCGTGTTAAAATTTATCAGCAATATGTTGATGGTTTTGCTGTGAATTACTTGGTTGATTCAAATTATAACATGGAAGCTCTCTGGATGAAGAATCTTGGAAATAACAATTTTCTCAATTATTTTTTTCCTATAGAAAAAGGAAATACGATGTCTTCTAATAACGTGGGAAGCTATAATGGGGGAAACTATGGAGGCGGTTATAGTGGAGGTTCCAGTGGTGGAAGCACAGGAAATTCAAGAACTGTTCCTCAGCAATCGGAAAAGAAGCGCAAGTATTGCGGAGTTTGCCATGGGTCAGGGAAATGTAACACCTGTAATGGTACTGGTTGGGTAACACGTATGGGCATGGGAAAAGACGGCTACTGTGCATCCTGTCCGAACCATAGTGGACGCTGCTCTGCCTGCAATGGTAGAGGCGAATGGTATGAATAAAAGCAAATTACGACTCGCTATAAACAGAAAAGCAATAACCCAAGCTCCTTTGGTGCTTAAAAATTAGAGAGAGGGTGTGTCAATTAGGCACACCCTCATCTCGTTCACTATTATTTGTTGATTCCTATAAAGTTCTATTGCTTATTATACTCCTCCACTGCCTCTAAGATACTGCACTTCATATCTTCCCAAGAGACATCCGCGAACATCTGCGGCATGGGGTTCTGCTCGGCATCTTCGAAATAAGTGAGGCTCAACATGGCACGATACTCAGAATACTCTGGATACTTCTCGTTGTAAAAGCCCATTACTTGTGGTAAGCCGTACCGCTTGATGAGGAAATACATGTCAACGAAATCCTTGCGTGATCCCCTTCCTTGAATAGCATTTATTTTCATCGCTGCAATATCCTTTGGCGAGGCTAAACGTAAGCCATCCTCAAGGATTGGGGCATCTATCCAAGGGTAACAGTCATAGCTGACAAAATCGACCTTTATGCCACAAACACGATAGGTCTTAATCTTTGCCGTACACTTCTCTGGAATCGTCTGTCCTATTTGCTCTAAAACAGCAGTCGTTAAAGCAGTATCTTCCTCTATGGTGCCGAACAAGTCCAAGTCTATGGAACTGCGATGACCAAACTGCAAAGCTAGGGCTGTACCTCCGACCAAGCGTGTTTCAGAGAACAAAGGCTCTGCCATCAATCGCTTTAGGAGTTCCAAAGTGTCGGGTTGGATTGTCTCATATGATAGCATCTGTATTCCTCCTTATTTGTATGCGATATGGCGCAGATAAATGACAAGCAAACGGGGTCGAGTGTTCGCAAGCCCTTACAAACCTCCACGATTTTCGGAAGCCCATAAATCTTGTTGATAAGCTTCCAGTCCTGCATCTGACCATACTCCAACACACGCTGAATCACGTATGCCGGATATTCGTTCAAGTCCAGCTTCGACTTGTCCGCGTCCCAAAACAAATACTTTGAGAACTGGTCTATCATATTTGTGCTATCCATCAGCGTGTTTTGTTGTTTCTTCTGCAAAGATACGGATTTTAGACGAAACGAAGCAATATAACGCCTGAAAATTGAATAAAAAGGGAACAAATTATTAGAAAAGTAGTGCTGTGAAGGATGATATTACAATAAAAGTTGTATATTTGCATCGGGTCTGAGGGGTCTGAGGCCAGAGGGCTCTTTTCCAATACATATTGATTAATAGACTCTCATTGATTAACATACTCTTAATTTATAAACAGAATGAAAAAAACCATCCTTGCATTGCTGCTTGTCTCCTTTGCTGTCGGAGCTGCGGCACAGACAGAAAATCCTCGCGGCATTTACAGACTGATGACGATCGTCGGCAAAAACGGCGAAGTGAACTCCCCCTTCCACCAGTACAAGGTCTGCACTGACAGCCTGACACTCATGGTTTCTTTCGGGCGGAACGGGACATTCAATATCAACAACAACGACCACATGGTCTTCAACTACACGGGCGACCAGCCGAAGTCGGAGAACGACAAGAGCATCTTGATTTATGACAGCAATGCCGAGCACTTCACGTTGAAATGGTGGAGCGACTATCCCTATCACATGATTTTCCCCAAAAACGACTGGTGCACAGAGAAGTACAAGTCGGGAGAATATACGGAAGAGAGTCGTATTGCTTTCGACGCAATGACAGGCAAGGCGGAAGTTGACACAAGCAATCCTTTGTCAGGCGTATGGCGTGCCATTGGGTTTGTGGATGAGTTGCGCGATGTCAAGAAGGAACTGCCCAAGCTGCATGACGGGTATCCTAAGAGCAGGTATTTCAACAACTTCTTCATCTTCTCTCCGAAGAACCTGGTGTTGGCATCGAGTGCAGGTGGCACCGTTTGTGATGTTACCTATGATGGTAAAAAGTCATTCAAGACAGGAAGTAAGACCTCCCAGATAAAGTGGCTTTCGAAAGACCGAATTGCCATAGAAGAGAAGATTGACTATCGCACGGACTGGCGGATACTGGAGCGCGTCACCGATGGGCAGACACCAATGAGCTGCATCATCAGCCAGTATATACAAGGAGTAGCGCCACGGGCACTCCGTTAAACAAATACAAGAAGACTCACCTCTTTCCAAGATACATCCGCAAACATTTGCGGCATTGGGTTGATATTATCATGGGGCCTTCCGTTCGGAAAAACCTGTATAAATTTGTTTTATTACTCACTTATTCGTACCTTTGCAAATGAAAACATGCAAAGACAACGAACCATGACTTACCTCAATCAGTTCCACAAGAAAGCGACGAAGTGTAATATACTATTATCCCTGCTCTTTCTGCCGCTGGTGATGGCAGCGGAAACAATAGACGTCAACAAGATTCGTCTGGCTGGGCCCTATCCTGTTGCCAAGCCTTTTATGACGGATACACTCGATACGGAAGGCAAACCGATTGACCTGGATGAGGTCTATATGGAGAGCCCCCTCCCAACCTCCCCCAGGGGGGAGGAGAAAAGTATCCCGCTTCCCATCGACGGTGAGGGGTTCTACACGGCTTCTTTTACCATGCAGAACACGGGCTTTGCCAAGGGGAAGGTCAATGTGAAATGCGAGAGCAAGCACAAGCTCTTCATTGACAGAAACGAGCAGGGCGGCGACTTCGAACTGGTCCCAGGGCGACATGAAGTAAGCATCAAACTGCTTCGTAAAGGCGATACTCCTGATACGCTTCGCCTCTCTATCGAAAGTGAGCAGCCCATTGAAGTTAATCCCGAGGGCAAGCGCTACTGGACGAATGCCGACATGATGCACGGCGAGCGCATCAATGGCGTAGAACTCTCCAGTTCGGCGAAATACGCCCGCATCCGCAAAAGCATCACCTACAAGGGCGGCGAGACAGGAAGCAAGGATATCTTCATCGACCTTGCAACAGGCAAGGAATTCAATCTCGACGGTTTCCAATACTGGTTGCCAGAAGGTGACCGTTATCTTCGTTCTTATCGCGAGACTGAGGGTACTTGGTGCTACGAAACGGTGGACATAAAGACAGGCGAAAAGACATTTGTCGGCAAATACACAGGCAAAGGACACGCCTATCCGACCAAGGACTTGAAGCATTTCCTCGTGACCATCGAAGAGAAGGTTCCAGAGGAGAAGAACAAGGAGGTGCATCAAATCCTTGAACCCGACGACCGTCAACCCGGCTATCGCAACCGCCGCAACTACTCGCTCTATGACATCGAAACCGGCATCACGACACCCATCACCAAAGGCGCTCGCAATGTCTATGTCATTCCTAACAAGGACGCGAGCCGCTTTCTTGTCTCTATTTACACGGAAAAACTGACGGAACGTCCTTTCGAGTTCACCGACCTGCTCCTGCTCGACGCAGCCACAGGAAAGGTTGATACACTGGTTCGCCATGATGGCTTCATCAGCTCGTTCCAGTTCTCGCCTGACGGGAGATATGTCTCTCTGACAGGAAGCCCGGAGGCATTGGGGGGCATCGGCAACACACTGCCGGGGGACAAAATACCCAGCAGCTATGAGTACGAGTTGTTCCTCATCGACCTACAGACAAAAGAAAAGCGTTGTCTGACACGCGACTTCGACCCGTCTGTCACTGGGTATCAATGGTCGGAACAGGACGGCATGATTTATGCGCTGTGTGAGAACCGCGACACAAAGAGCCTCTACCGAATCAATCCCAACAGCCCCCTCCCAACCTCCCCCAAGGGGGAGATAGAGAAGGTCTTACTCTCTGAACCTTATATATATAGTAGCTTCAGCCTTGCGAAAGAGAAGCCTTTCCTGGCTTACATAGGCGAGAGCAGCATGAGCACAGACCGGTGTTGGCTTCGCGACCTCAAGACAGGAAAGGAACGTGTGCTTTGCGACCTCAATCCTACTCGACTCAAGGACATTCAGCTTGGCGAATGTCGCGACTGGAACTTCAAGGCAGAGCGTGGTGATACAATTTATGGTTGCTACTACTTGCCACCTTTCTTCGACGAGACGAAGCAATACCCGATGCTTGTCTATTACTATGGCGGTTGCTCGCCTGTTGGACGCTTGCTCGACAGCTACTACAACTATCAGGAATGGGCAGCAATGGGCTATGTGGTCTATGTGATTCAGCCTTCAGGTTGCAGCGGCTTCGGTCAGGAATTTGCCTCTCGGCACGTCAATGCCTACGGTGACTACACAGCCGACGACATCATTCAGGGCACTAAGCAGTTCTGCAAGGAGCACCCATACGTGAACGAGAAAAAGATTGGTTGCATGGGGGCAAGCTACGGCGGTTTTATGACGATGTACCTGCAAACCGTGACCGACATCTTTGCCGCTGCCATGAGTCATGCCGGTATCAGCAATCCTGCCAGCTATTGGGGCTACGGTTATTGGGGATATTCCTATAGCACGACCTCTGCGGCACATTCCTATCCCTGGAACAATATGGAGCTTTACAGTGGACACGCCCCGCTCTTCAATGCCGATAAGGTACACACGCCCATCCTCTTCATGCACGGCGGCGCAGACACCAACGTACCTATCAACGAGAGCATACAGATGTTTACAGCCCTCAAGTTGCTTGGCAGAGAGTGTGCCTTCATCACAGTCGAAGGCGAGAACCATCACATCCTGAACTACGACAAGCGCATCCGTTGGCACGACAGCATCATGGCTTGGTTTGCAAAGTGGCTACAGGACGACCCAACTTGGTGGAACACGATGTATCCTGAGAAAAATTTGAAGTGATTCGTATGATTTACCCCAATCATTTTGAGCAGAAGATAGGTTTCTCAGAGATACGGCAACTACTTACAAATCACTGTTTGAGCACACTGGGACAAAGTCGTGTTGAACAGATGACGTTCCTCACGAATGCCGAGGAAATCCGCATTCTTCATCAGCAGACATACGAATTTCGGAAGATTATGGCCGAGATGTCCGAACTTCCAGAACAGGACTTCTTCGACCTCCGTCCTACCATACATCGCATACGCATCAAGGGTGTACACCTTGACGAAAAGGAACTTCACAATCTATACCTTTCTTTGCGTACACTTCATTCATGGATTAGCATTCTCCGCAAAGAAGAGGAAGGTGAAATGCCCCTTTACCCTACCCTACATACACTTACAGATGGCGTTTTTACCTTTCATTCTGTTACCAAACGTGCAGAACAAATACTTGACCGCTACGGACGCATCCGTGACAATGCCACCCCAGAACTGGCAAACATCAGACAAGAACTGCACCGGCACGAAGGCA
Source organism: Bacteroidaceae bacterium (assembly GCA_017645305.1). Taxonomy (GTDB): domain Bacteria; phylum Bacteroidota; class Bacteroidia; order Bacteroidales; family Bacteroidaceae; genus Physcousia. The sequence continues at coordinate 112,774 of JAGCPD010000003.1, forward strand.
CGGTAAGCCGTACACTTAACAAGATTATGAAGGCTGCTCAGGCTGAGGGTTGGGTCGATAAGGATGTGGTTCCCACACTCCGCGACGGTCGCCTTGTCATCCCTGCCCCCCCCGCCATGAAACGCAAGCTTAAAGGCATTATCCACGACGAGAGTTCAACGGGTAAGACCGTATTCATAGAGCCGGCCGAGGTAGTGGAAGTCAACAATCACATTCGCGAACTTGAGGCAGAGGAGAAACGCGAGATTATCCGCATCCTCAAGGATTTTACAGAACTCCTCCGCCCCAACATACCGGAACTGGTGCGCGGATACGAATTTCTTGCCGATGTGGAATTTGTGCGTGCCAAGGCACATCTGGCCGAACAGATAGGCGGTGTCTCGCCCCAAATCGAAACCAGTCCGCTTATCGACTGGACGCTTGCCCAACACCCCCTTCTGGCACTTACCCTCAAGAAACAAGGCAAGAAGGTAGTTCCCCTTGAGATAGAGCTGAACCGGAAACAGCGCATCCTGGTCATCAGCGGTCCCAATGCAGGCGGCAAAAGTGTCTGCCTAAAAACGGTAGGACTGCTGCAGTATATGCTGCAATGCGGACTTGCCGTACCTATGGGTGAAAATTCCCGGTGCGGCACCTTCCAGGATATATTCATAGATATTGGTGACGAGCAGAGCATAGAAGACGACCTCAGCACCTACAGCAGCCATCTGCTGAACATGAAGAACATGATGCGCAAATGCAATCCGCACAGCCTTTTGCTCATTGACGAGTTTGGAGGGGGTACAGAACCCACTATCGGAGGCGCTATTGCCGAAGCCGTGCTGCGCCGTTTTGTCAAACAGGGTACCTTTGGTATTATCACCACTCACTACCAGAACCTGAAGCACTATGCCGAGGATACCCCGGGAGTGGTTAACGGAGCCATGCTCTATGACCGTCACCGCATGGAAGCACTCTTCCAATTGCAAATAGGAAACCCGGGCAGTAGCTTTGCCGTAGAAATAGCTCGTAAGATCGGTATTCCAGAAGAGGTAATAGCCGATGCCACAGAACTGGTAGGAAAAGACTATGTCAATGCCGACAAGTATCTGCTTGATATTACCCGCGACAAACGCTATTGGGAAGGCAAACGGCAGACCATACACTCGCAGGAAAAGCAAATGGAGAGCACCATAGCGCGTTATGAGAAGGAAATGGCCGAACTCAAGGAGAAACGCAAGGAAATAATCCGCGAAGCCAAGAAACAAGCGGAACAGATTCTGCAGGAAAGCAATGCCATTATAGAAAATACCATACGCGAGATAAAGGAGACACAGGCTGAGAAAGAGCGTACCCGAAAGGCAAGGCAGGAGATAGATGATTTCCGCGCACGGCTTGAAGAGGAACAGCTGCATGAACACGACGAGATGATAGAGCGCAAAATGCAACAGATTCAGGAGCGTCGTAAACGTAAGCAAGAGCGCAAGGAACAGCAGAAAAACCAGCCTGCCACAACTTCTGAAAGCAAAACAAATATTTCCGGAACTGACGTGCCAACCTTCCAGAAGGGTGATACCGTAAGACTAAAGGGACAGACTTCCGTGGGCGTAATAGAAGATATAAACGGACAAAAAGCCACCGTTACCTTTGGTATGATGCGCACCAGAGTGGACCTGTCACGTCTGCAACATTCCACAGCAAAGGAGAAAGATGACAACACCGTTCATATTGTTTCCTTTGTAGGCAGAGAAACGCAGAATCAGGTTCGCGAAAAGCACCTCAATTTCCAACAGGAGATAGACGTGCGAGGAATGCGTGGCGAGGAAGCCCTGCAGGCCGTTACCTATTTTATAGACGATGCCATAATGGTAGGTGCCAGTCGTGTACGCATTCTGCACGGAACAGGTTCAGGAATCCTGCGGCAGCTTATTCGACAGTATCTACAGACCGTTCCCAGTGTCTCCTCTGCACACGACGAACATGTTCAGTTTGGCGGTGCCGGCATCACAGTAGTCGAACTTTCTTAAACCATTGCAGTAAAGGCATTCAAGGCCTCTATCACACGCTTCACCTGCCCCTCTGTCATCACGGGCGAAATGGGAAGCGATAATATTTCCCTGTGTATGCGTTCCGATATGCGGAACTTTTCATTATTCCATTCCTTATAAGCCCTCTGCAGATGAGGGGGAACAGGATAATGCACCACCGTTTGTATATCCTTTTGTTTCAGGTATTCAGCCAGTTCGTCACGTTTAGGGCATCTCACGGGATAAATGTGATAAACGTTCTCTTCGGCATTCTGTGCAACCACAGGCTTTGTTATCAGCGGATTCACGATACCCTCATCATACATACGTGCTATTTCTCGCCTGCGTTCATTATCGTTATCCAAGAAGGGCAACTTTACACATAGCACAGCGGCCTGAATCTCATCCATACGGCTATTACGGCCTTTGTACTCATTTATGTACTTCTCCGAACTGCCATAGTTAGCCATAGTGCGTACAATACGTGCCAGTTCTTCATCATTGGTCGTCACACATCCGGCATCACCCAACGCCCCCAAGTTCTTGCCGGGATAGAAACTGATGCCAGCCGCATCACACAGGTTACCCGCCATTCTGCCTTTGTAACGTACGCCATGTGCCTGCGCAACATCCTCCACCACTTTCAGCCCATGCTTTTGGGCGATGGCGTTAATTGCATCCATATCGCACACCCTCCCATACAGATGTACGGGCAGAATAACCCTTGTTTTTGCAGTTATCAGAGGCTCTATCAGAGTAGCATCCATCAGATAGTCCTGCAAATGAGGCTCACAGAGTACAGGTTTCAGTCCCGCATAAGTAACCGACAGAATGGTAGCGATGTATGTGTTCGAAGGCACTATCACCTCGTCACCGTCTTTCCACCCCAACATCTCTTTATAGGCCAAAAGAATCAGGGCCAGCGCTTCCAGTCCGTTGCCTACAGGCACACAGTATCTGCTTCCGCAGTAGTCGGCAAAAAGTTTGGAAAAACGCTCATTCTCCTTACCCAACAGATACCACCCGCTCCTGACAACACGCGTTACCTCACTGCTAAGTTCCGGTTCAAATTTCTCGTTTACCAGTTTCAAGTCCAGATATTTCACCGTCTCGCTTTGTACGCTGCGCACATTGCCCGTCATTTTATCAATTTGCGAATTGTGCAAATCTATCTCGTACGTGTCGTAGCATACGGCTCTGCCGCCAAATCCCTCTTTTTGGAAAATCAATCCCTCGTTCAGGAATTGTCCGTCATTTTCATTGCTGGTACCCATATCCAGGTACTCCATTTGCTTGTAACGCTCATTTATCAGGTGTTTGAACAGCAAGTCCAACGCTCCGTATTCCCTACCCTCGTCGCCGGCAGCAATATATTGCACATGCGCAACCTGCCGGCTTTCAAATATCACAGTACCCGCAACAATATGGTCTTCGTGCCATACCACATATACCTTAATGTTTTTGGGGAACAAGCTCATAAGAAGCTGTATCTCCTGATACGTATGCACAGGTTTGCTGTTATGGTGTGTCATCAGGACATCCTCCAACAAATTCCAAAACTCCAGCAGACCAGCCTCATCATTTTCTGATATGTGACCCAGATAGCAACCGTGATCTACAGCCTTCTTGGCCTGTCTTGTCCGCAGCGTACGCATCTTCAGTGTATTATGCTGGTTTATGGCTGTGCTAACCAGTCTTCTTTTCAGTTGGGCACCTGCACGAAAGAGTGCATACAAATCTTCATCGCTAGGGTATGCACTATAAATATAAGGTATTGGCTTATAGAACACCTTAACCACCTGCATATAGTCGCGATAGTAGCAAAGAACCTCCTGCATAATAGCCAGAACCTCCATCTGAGTCACCTCGGGCAACACTATCAAACCACCGTATGTAAGTCCCTGATGCGAATAGACACATTTCGTATGCTCATCATAGTTAGCCGGGAATACAGCAACAAGGTCCTTGGTTGTCATACGGCTCTCCTTATATTCATCATCGGGCGATACACCGTCATACACTAACAGCGAACAGTCAAAGAACCTGTCACTGTGATAATCCATGAAGTTACGCTGTAGCAAGAAGGTACCGTTCTTAGATTCCTGCACAAACGCATCCCATACGTCTTTCCTATTAATAGAATAAGGTATTAAAGTCATTCTGCTGCCAACTTCTTAAATTCGTTATAATCATGAATATAATCATCGGCATCGTAAGGTTCCGAAGCCAGGCTGACACAGGCAGCATTAGGTGTGAAATCATAGAGCTTGCACCACACAAGGGGTGGAATCAATATCCCCACATGGGGAGCATTCATCTCCAACACCACTTTGTCTATGCCATCATCCACTTCCATTTTAAAGCTACCCCCCAAAGGGAAAATAGCCATGGAACATGTTCTGTGCGCATGATTGCCCCTGCTCAGGCCGTCTGTTATGTCGTAGGTCCAGAAGACACGTTCAATCTTGAAGGGTATATGCTTCTCACACTCTCCAAAAGCCAGTGCCCCACGATTGTCGGCAATAAGGGGCAACGCTATCATCCTGCACCCTTTAGGCAATTTAAGCTGTGTATTTATATCCATCGCTCATTAATTTTATGACAAAGGTACGATTAAGTGAGAATAATACAAAATAAAACAGCTTTTATTTTTATTGTCGAACGGAACGGACAGGGAATGCAATGATAAGATAAAGTGAACGGAACACAAATAATTCTCATTTTCATTCCTAAACGTGAATATCATCGGGATTTTATCTCAAAAAAACAAAAAAATACCGAAAACGTTTGCGCGATTCAGAAAAAACGTTTACCTTTGCACCGCATTTGAGAAAAAGAGCTGGCTAACAGTTCTAGACGGGATGCCGGAAGGAAGTTTGGGTGAGTGGCTGAAACCACCAGTTTGCTAAACTGACGTGCGGGTTACCGTACCGGGGGTTCGAATCCCCCAGCTTCCGCCAGAGAACCTTCTCAAAATGCACATGGCGCTTTCGTCTAGCGGCTAGGACACATGCCTCTCACGCATGGAACACGGGTTCGATTCCCGTAGGCGCTACAATAGATCAAAAATGACAAATCAAGAGCTTGAGTCAATCACGACTTTGAGCTCTTGTTTTTTTTGTTATTGCACTCTGCGTAACACATTGATAATCAAGGCTTCATCCATCCGACTTGTAGTCTACTGGCAAGGTTAATTTTATGTTTAACCTGCGGGTGCGCAGACTGAGACATAGATGCGAAATTGGACATGTTTGGAATGGATAATTGATAATTGATAATTGACAATTAGACTATAGGCTTAACAAAAAAAACTCCGCTATTCTTTATGAACGGCGGAGGGATGTATAGTATTTTAGAACCTATATTACCAAAGAGCGACACGTCCCATCGAACCTAAGTCCAAGGCTGCTGTCTTGACACCTAAAGCTTTGAACGCTCTTACGATGGTGGAGAAGGTAATGCTCTTGCCACTTTCAATCTTTGATATCTGAGCTTCCTGAACACCCATTCGTTCGCCCAGTTGTTTCTGGGTGAGATTCTGCTGCTGACGTGTTTGCTTGATGGCTTCACCTATCTGATAGGCTTCTATTTCGGCTTTTAGACGTGCTTCAAATTCGTTGCGTGCTGCTGTTCCCTTTTTTCCGATAACGGTATTCAGCATTTCCTCATGTGTATGTAGCTTCATTTCTTTTGTTGTTTTTTGTCGTTAAAATATTCCTTTCGCATTGCCTCTGCCTTGGCTATCTCCTTGGCAGGTGTTTTCTGAGTTTTCTTGATAAAGCCGTGTGTGGCAATTACCAAAGTGTCCTTTTCCGTATCCCAAAAGGCTAAGAGCCGATATTTAATACCATTGTATAGAGTACGGAACTCCCATATTTCTGTGCCTTCCAACTTCTTGAAGAGTTCATTGTCCGTAATGACCATGCTCTTTGAGATGTTATAGGCTATTTTTTCTTTTGCTTTCTGTGGCAGTGAATTGATGAAGGCTAAAGCCTCGTCGGAATATACCACATGGAATCTCTCGTTCATTCTTGTTTTGATAGTTTGCGATGCAAAGATATACAAACTTTCCAAAAAAGGAAAGATAATTTAGAAAAAATATATTCAAGATTAGAAAAATAATATGTATTTTTGCATCAAAATAAAATGATATGTCTAACATAAAGATTATAAAGGGTGAGTTTGATAAGGAGCTGGCGCTGCCGATAGCACCAGACATTAAGGCGGGATTTCCATCACCTGCAGGGGACTACCTGCATGAGAGCCTGGACTTTAACCGCGACCTAATACGGCATCCAGAAGCGACCTACTACGGACATGTGGAGGGTGACAGCATGGAGGATGCCGGAATATGCCACGGCGACATTGCGGTTATTGACCGCTCTGTGGAGCCACAGCATAACGATGTAGTGGTTGGCTACATCAATGGGGAGTTCACAATTAAGTACCTCGACCTTACCCATAAGAATGATGGGTATATAGAACTGCGTCCGGCCAACAAGAAATACAAACCCATCCGCATAGAAGAGAGCGACGAGTTTGAAGTATGGGGTGTTGTAGTCTGGACGATTAAGTGCTGGCATTGAAAAGAATGGAATATGCTCTAATTATCATAGGTGTCCTTTTGATTATCTACGGCACGTCGGAAGGCATCATAGACCACGACCTGCGTAGTGATGGTACAATAGTAGATGACTGCAAAACTAAGGAAAATCGTATATTCGCGTTAAGAAATTACAAATTGCATTTTTTTTGTAAAAAAGTACATTCAAGTTACCAGAGTATATCAGGAAAATATTAACTTTGCGGACAAAATCTGTGGATTACCACAAAAAATGTCTGCAACATGATATTCAAAAGGCAAAAATATCTTGATAAGCTGATTGCCGGACAAGGGAACGGACTGGTGAAGATTGTTACCGGCGGTCACAGATGCGGAAAGTCATTTCTGCTGTTTAACATCTTCCATAAGCATTTAATTTCCAATGGTGTGAGCGAAGACCACATCCTAGAACTGTCGCTTGATGACAGGAAGAGCAAGCCACTCCGTGACCCCGATGCATTGTTGGCATATATTGATGAGCGTGTGAATCAAGACGGACGCACTTACTATGTCATTCTTGATGAGATACAATTTGTTGAAGATTTCGTGGAAGTATTGCTTAGCCTGATGCACACTCCCAATGTTGAGGTCTATGTGTCCGGCTCCAATTCCAAGTTCCTTTCCAAGGATGTTGTTACGGAGTTCCGCGGACGTGGTGACGAGATACGTGTCTGGCCCTTATCTTTTGCAGAATACTATGAGGAATTAGGTGGTGACCGTACCATGGCATGGCGTGAATACTACACCTTCGGCGGTCTGCCTCAAGTTGCACTGATTAAAGAGCATGAGAAGAAGATAGAGTTTCTTCAAGGCATGTATGAACTCACTTATTTGCGAGACATCATTGAGCGCAATCACCTACGTAATGCAGAGGGTATGCGCCAGTTGGTACAGATTCTATCCTCCGGCATAGGAGCTTCCACGAACCCCAAACGCATCAGCAATACGTTTCTGTCGGTAGAGGGCGTTAACATATCTCATAACACCGTCAAAGAGTATATCGGCTATCTTCAAGATGCTTTTCACATTGAAGAAGCATTGCGCTATGATGTGAAAGGCCGTAAATACATCGGGTCGGAAAGTAAATACTACTTTGGCGACATGGGACTTCGCGGTGCTATCCTCAATTTCCGTCAGCAGGAAGAAAATCACATCATGGAGAATGTCATCTACAATGAACTTCGGATGAGAGGCTTCCTTGTAGATGTCGGCATGATAGAATCATGGAAAAAAGATGCAAACAATCATAATGTGCGCCGCAACCTTGAAATCGACTTTGTTGCCAACAAGGGCAACCAACGTTATTATATCCAGTCGGCTTTTGCCATCAACAACGACGAAAAGAAAGAGCAGGAAGAAGCATCTTTGAAAGCCATCAAGGACGCTTTCAAAAGAGTTGTCGTTTTGCATGACGATATTATGCCATACCATGATGATAATGGATTCCTTATTATTGGATTGATAGATTTTCTCCTCAATCCCAATAGTCTCGATTTATGATATATAATTATCAGGAACTGTTCGTTTCGGTGCTCCGGCTATACCGCCTGAGCACACATAATGTGATTTTGCGCGAAATACCATCAAAAAAAGACCTGTTATGCGTTGATTTAGCCCGTTTTTTCTTACTTTTGTAACAGGAAACAGACAATCATAATCAACGAACTCATGAAAAGAAATTTATTAGCCGCCATTATAACTTGCCTGGCCAGCCTGAGTGCCTATACCCAGAGTCTGGAGCACGCAGTGAATGAAGGAGTGCTGTTGCAATTGCGTAAAGACATCAGTCATATTAAATCCGACAGCACCTATGCCATGAATCCCGTGACGAACTTCGATTGTCCCGACCCCTCGATTGTGAAGATAGACGGATGGTTCTACTGCTTCAAAACGGGCTATCCCATCAAGATATACCGCAGTCAGAACCTCTGCAACTGGACCTATTATCGCGACATGTTCCCAGGCCCCACCCCACACGATCCCTACGGCGACGGCAAACTGGACCCCATGCATACCGGTGCCGGCAGTCAGAACATCAACTACTGGGCACCCAGTCCTGCACTCATCAATGGCAAACTGGTGGTATATCTGACCCTTTTCGTCTCGATGGAGAACGACCGCCAGGTGGTTTGTGTGGCAGATGACATAGACAGCCCGTTCCACTATGTGAACACGCTGAACGTAGGAACGCCAGAGCATCCCACACCCCAGGACGGACAGTACTTCCTCAACGACGACGGCCGCCATTATCTCGTCTATGGCGATGTAAACAGCAAGGGCAACTACATCCGCGAACTGGATAAAGACGGCACTCATTACGCCAAGGGAAGCGAACCGCACTACATCACAACAGCCTACGAAGGGGGCTACATCTACAAGTACAAAGGATTGTACTACTTCTATTGCTCCAAGAACCACTTCAACAACCACGAATACACACTGTGTCTGAGCACCTCGGAGAACCTCTTCTCGGGTTGGAGCGAGCCGCAGCCGGTATTGACGTCAGAGAGTCCCGATGCCATACTGAACGGAGCAGGACACAACGGAGAAATCATCACGGACAAGGATGGGCGCATGTTTATGATAATGCACGCACATTGCGAAGGGCTAATCCCACGTCGTGGCGACTATCGTCCCCGTCCCATGATACTGATGGAACTGAAGGACATCAACGGCCGTCTCACCTTTGTAGATCTGAAGGGTAACCCTACTACCCACCCAACCTGGTTTGTCAGAACCCCACAGTTTTAGGGTGCTTTAGCAATCACATAAAAGGGTTAGCATAAAATGTACAGAAGAAAGATTGAAAACATACTCCAGTCATGGTTGGAAGACACCTCTCACAAACCGATAGTTGTGAAAGGTGTACGAGAGTGTGGAAAGACGAGCAACTACGTACTTTGCCTCTGTATATGGCATTTCTGTTGACAGAAGTGGAACGGTATCATAGAACTAAATGAATCTATTATGAAAAGACTATTTATTTTACTGATAGCAGCATTGGGATTAACAACAGCTTGTTGCCGGCAAGAATTCGAGAACACAGACCCAGAAGGTTTTGCTTCGCTGATAGCAGATACATCAATAATTGTACTTGATGTCCGAACTGTAGAGGAATATGAGGACGGCCATATAGCCAAAGCAATCAATATTGATGTCAAAAAGGACGACTTTGCGAAAAAGGCAAAAGCCACTCTTCCCAAGAACAAAACCATTGCCGTATATTGTCGAAGCGGAAGACGTTCGGCTAATGCTGCAGAACTCCTAGCCAAGAAAGGTTACAAGTGTGTAAATCTGTATGGCGGCATCCTGGCATGGATTGAAAACGGCAAGCCTGTGGTTCAGGAGGGAGGGAAGATATAACGTATTTTTCTGACAGAATGATACCTTACCCGTATAATTGAGGCTGTTTATCGCTTGGATTGCTGTTTGTCGTACTTCTCCCAGAGTTTTTTCTTCGCTGCCAGCTCCTTCTGCCTTGCAGTACTCTCGCGAGCAGCCTTCTCTGCAGCTGCTTCGTCTTCGGGCGAGGCATAAGCATGACGGAAGCCTTGCTGCTTGTTCCATTCGCCTCGGGTAAAGTCGGGGAAGGCAACGGCGGCGCAGCCGTTATCCATGCTTATGGAACCCAGTTCTGCCAAGGCGCACCATTCTGCCAAATCATAGACATCGATATCAAGGGGCAGACCATTCTGCAAGCAATAGACAAGACGGGCATCCATTGTATAATCCATTCCGCCATGACCGAACTCACGACCCAGCTCACCGAACTTCTTCAGGATGGGATGGTAGTATTGCTTCATCAGGGCATCGTATTCCGCCTTTGGAAGGAAGTTATGCCCTGATATCTTGCCTGCCATTTCAGCAAGCCCCATGTCGCTGGCGCTCTTTTTACTGATAAAAATCTTAGGATCAGGGTATTTTGTGCAGAAACCCGTCATGCCCGTAAGCTTGTACATTCGATTATAGGGCTGAGGGCTCATCACATTGTGCTGAATCTCCATCACCTTACCTTTCTCTGTTCGCATGAGCGTGGTGGTGTGGTCGCCATTACGGAAGTTGTCGCACTCCTTGCCGGTTACTTCCTTATAACCTTCCCGTCCACAGAAGCTCTCGGTATCCATGGCGATGAGCGTCTTGATGCGGTCGCCCCGATGGATATTCAGGGCCTGCGCAATGGGGCCGAGGCCGTGTGTGGCATAGATGTCGCCACGGTTTTCCTTATTGTATTTCAGGCGCCAATGCAGGTTCTCAGGATCTGAGCCGTCTGGATTATGCCAGTATCCGGTCCAGATATTCGCTTCGTTCAGTGTATGGATATAAGCACCCTCGGCACGTATTATCTCGCCAAAGAGTCCCTGCTGAGCCATGTTCAGGGCACACATCTCATAATAGTCGTAGCAGCAGTTTTCCAGCATCATACAATGTACGCGGTTCTTCTCGCTCAGGTCTATGAGTTCCCAACATTGTTCCAGGTTCATGGCGCTGGGCACCTCGATGGCTGTATGCTTGCCGTTTTCCATAGCGCATTTGGCGACGGGGAAATGATGGTCCCAGTCTGTAGCTACGTATATCAGGTCAATGTCATTGCGCTTGCACATATCCACGTATCCTGTTTCTCCGCTGTATATGTCGGCAGGGGGCAGCCCCGCTTCCCGCAGGTATTTCTGCGCATCTCTGGCACGGGACTCCTCATAATCGCAGAGGGCTACTATCTGCACACCGGGTATGTGGCAATACCTCTTGACCGCCCAGGGGCCACGACTGCCAAGTCCTGCGAACCCTACCCTGACAGTCTCCAACTTGGGTGAGGTCAGTCCCAGGGCCGACTGCTGTCCGGCAGGACGGGCAGGTGTTTCCACAACAATAGTTCCCTTGTCCCAATGCCACTTTGTACTGGGGCTTGTGCTCTGGGCACAGACAATCGTGCCGACAGCGAAAGACAGCACAAAAGAGAATAACGCGATGATTGTTCTTTTCATAATTTTTACTGTTGTTATTAAGGTTCACGCCACAAAAATAGGCAATTTCCGGTAAAATCATTGCATAACAAAATATTTTTTTTATTTAACTGCCGGAAATTTCCTTTACTTAAGTTAGAGGTTAGTGGTTAGAGGTTAGTGGTAAGAGATAAACGAAAATAACGTTTTTATAAAACACAATCTGCGTTTATTCCCCAAAAATAGACTATCTTTGCGTTCAGAATGAGATTAAACAAGCAGATAATAGCATTAGCTGACGAATGCGCAAGGAAAGTCGGTTATTTCTGTGCATCGTACTTAGGCAGGAAGGATGACGAATTTATATTCGCCACGCGATATGCCGACAGTATGGAAAGAACAGAAGGACTTCCCGCCTTGGTAATAGTACGGAATATGCAGGCCCGCTTTGTAATGGATATTGAAAGTTTCACATATCTAAATGACCTAAAGTTCCGTGACTATAAACGTGGGCGTGCTATTTATTGCGAATTTGAACAGAAATACGACCAAGACGACTTTGCCAATAAGGAGGAACGTGAATATATAAGCTCCATTGTGGAGAATCAACGTTCTGACCATGAATCTGCAGTAAATAAGGGAACACTCTACGACTATCTGGAGATAGCAGAACGATTCAACATGAAGCTGAAACTGAAAGCCGAAAAATGGCATATGGCAGGCAAAGACGTACTGGAGTATTATTTGGAGTTGAAGAAATATAAACATGAAGGATATAAAAAACATAAAAGGGGAGTTTGATAAGAATCTTCCTTTGCAACTGGCACCAGAGATAAAGGCTGGATTCCCCTCTCCTGCTGAGGATTATCTACATGAGAGCCTGGATTTTAACCGTGACTTGATTAAGCATCCAGAGGCTACTTTCTATGGGCGCGTCCATGGCGACAGCATGGAGGACGCAGGCATTAGCAAGGGAGACATAACTGTCGTTGACCGAAGCCTTGAACCTCAGCATGGCGATACAGTAGTAGGCTATCTGAACGGGGAGTTTACCGTGAAGAAGCTGGACCTGACACATAAAAAGGACGGCTACATTGAATTGCAGCCAGCCAACAAGAACTACAGTCCCATACGCATCGATGCCGATGACCACTTTGAGGTTTGGGGCGTGGTGGCATGGACTATCAAAAAGTGGAGGTGACTTTTTGAAGTGAAAAATGAAAGAGTGAAAAGTGAAAAATGATAGCTACCAATTGATAATTAGGCTTTAGTTATTGAGCATTGAGCATTTGATTATAACCAATTATTGAACAAAAAAACGGCAATATTTTTGATTATTGCCGAAATTTTGAATACTTTTGCAGTTGAATTTACATTTGTAGTGATGAAGAGTTATAGTCAGAGTATCATGGATTATGCCGTAATGCACCCCATCTTTGGGTTGCAAGACCTATATGCTTACTATGACGGGGAAGCCAATATTTCCCGCCAAACCATTTCGTGGTATCTAACCAAATTGACAGAATCCGGAATGCTGCGACGCATCGGACACGGGAAATATGCAATACAGGCTAAACAGCAATTCACAATAACACCAACTGAAGAAGAACTGAAGTTGAATGAAGAACTAAAACAAGAATGGCCGTATGCTCATTTCTGTATATACAATGGAAGTTGTATCAACCCGCTTCAACACCATTTAGCTGCAAATAACATTACGTACATAGAAACGGAACGTGAAGCCACATCCGTAGTGTTTAATCATCTGCGGGACAAGGGACAAACAGCGTATTTGCGGCCTACTCGCGAACTTATATACAATTATATAGACCTGTCACAGCCAGCTATCTTTGTGAAACCGCTTATAACCGAATCGCCGGTTCAGAATTCCAATGGTGTTTTGGTACCGACATTGGAAAAGCTGCTGGTGGACTTGCAAAAAGATTCCGACTTCTTTTATATGCAGGAAGCGGAAGGAACCAACATTATCCGCAACGCCCTTTCACTATATACAATTAATGAAAATCGGCTGTTGCGTTATGCTGGCCGTAGGGGTTTAAAAAAAGAATTTGAAACCATCATCGAATCAATCAATTCAAATGATTAACAAGGAATGCTTTAGCACAGAATGGATAACAAAGAAATCCATTGAACTAAAATACAATGACAAGAATTTAATCGAGAAAGTAATTCGTGCATTCTCCTTATTAGAGATGCTTGCCACATCTGGCTGTCCTTTCCATTTCAAAGGCGGTACAAGCCTGATGCTGATTCTTGGTGGTGGCTCTCACAGACTTTCTATTGACATAGACATCATGTGTCCACCGGGAACCAACATCGAGGACTATCTTAAGGACTATGCCCAAAACGGTTTTCTGGATTATCAACTTGTAGAACGACGTCAGGCAGGAAAAGATGTACCGAAGAGCCATTCGAAGTTCTTCTATCAAGTAGCATTCAAAGGGCAGACGGATGCAACTTCTTTCATCCTGCTGGATGTGCTTTATGAGGATTGTCATTATCAAAAGACTAACACTGTTGACATAGTAAGTCCGTTCATAGAGCTGGACGGAGAGCCTATGAAAGTGAATGTACCTTCAGTTGAGGACATTCTTGGTGACAAACTCACTGCTTTTGCACTAGAGACAACTGGAATACCATATTACAAGAAAGACAGGCTATCCACGCTGGAGGTCATCAAGCAACTCTATGACGTAGGCAGACTTTTTGACAAGATGCAGGATCTAAATATCACATCTCGTTCCTTCAAAGCAATTGCAGAGGTTGAACTTGGCTATCGCGACCTAGGGCATGATCTTTCACAAATATATCAGGACATTCGTCAGACAGCACTGAATATTAGTACCAGAGGTTATGTGGATAAAGAAAAGTTCGCATTGTTGCAAAAGGGTATTATAAATATCAAGCCGTTTATTTATATGGGAGCCTATCGTATAGAGGAAGCTATTATCGACGCTGCAAAAGCCGCTTATCTTGCAACGCTGATTGAAACAGGAGCTGAATCATTAGAACGTTTCTCTGCCAATGCATTAACTGATGACATACAGATTAAGCCTGTCCTGACCAACAAGTTAAACAAACTACATATTGGGCTGCCAGAGGCATATTTTTATTGGGCAAAAACAAGTGAGCTATTAGATAATATGAATTAACATTGAATTATAGACTTTAGGCCTTAGACCTTAGATATTAGATATTAGACATTAGACATTGAGCATTATGTGGCTTACTCTAATTATAATGGGACTTGTATTTATTATCATTGGCGAAGCAAAACGCCGAAGTAAATAAGAATAGTAATTATGTACGGCATTGTTGACTGCGATAACTGTTACGTGAGCTGTGAGAGGGTTTTCAGACCTGATCTGAACGACAAGCCCGTTGTTGTGCTGAGCAACAACGACGGTTGCGTAGTGGCTCGCAGCAACGAGGCAAAGGCATTAGGCATCAAAGCCGGAATGCCTTACTTCCAGTTGCAACAGCAATACTCAAATCATGAAATCGCCGTATTCAGCAGCAACTATGAGCTGTACGGAGAACTGACGGACAAAGTTGTCAGCATCATACGTAAGGAAGCACCAGCCTACTTTCGGTATTCAATAGACGAATACTTCGTCTATTTTCCCGAAAATATGAATGGACAATTGACAATGGATAATGGACAATTGGCTGCGCGAGGAAATAATTTTCAATTTATCAAATCCTGGGGCGAACAATTGCACAAGAAGATAAAGCAGTGGGTGGGCTTGCCTGTCAGCATCGGTCTGGCACCCACGAAGACACTGGCAAAGATGGCTTCGCACTTTGCCAAGAAATACAAGGGCTATCGCCACTGCTGCCTGATAGATACGGATGAGAAACGCATCAAAGCCCTGAAGCTTTATCCCATAGAGGATGTTTGGGGCATTGGCAGGCGGTACGCTGCCAGGCTGCAGGGAATGGGCATTAAAACAGCATACGACTTTGCCCAGATGCACGGCACATGGGTAAGGGCGACTTTCAACAACATTGTCATCTATCGCACTTGGCAAGAACTGAACGGCATAGATGCTGTGCCCAACGAGGAGATGGCCAAGAAGAAGAGCATCTGCACGAGTCGCAGTTTTAACGGCATGATAACCGACCTTGATACGCTGAGCACACACGTCAGCAACTACGCTGTTCGTTGTGCCGAGAAGCTAAGGGCACAAAATACGGTGGCCAGTATCGTAGCCGTGTTTATCAACACCAATCCTTTCCGCGAAGACCAACCCCAGTACTGGAACTTTCAGGAGGCCAGATTTATCGTGCCCACCAACAGCTCCATAGAGATAGTGAAAGCAGCCAAGGAAGTGCTACAGCACATCTTTGTGAAGGGCTATCACTATAAGAAAGCTGGTGTGATAGTAATGGGTGTAGTGCCTGACTCACCTGTGCAGCAGGATTTGTTTGCTTCCAATCCAGAGCAAGTCAAGAAGCTGCAGCGCTTAGACGAAGCCATTGACCGGATCAACAAGATTAACGGCACAGAAACAGTCGTCCTTGGTGCTCAGCAATACAAGAAGAATGATAGCACCGGCAAAGCAGATGTCTTTGCCAATGCCATCAAACATGATTTCAGAAGCAAGAATCCAACGACTCGTTGGAGTGATATTATACAACTCAAATGAAAAGCATATCATGATAGTCCCTTCCTCCTCAGAAGACGAAATCCTCCGTGAACTGCTTGATGACTACAAGAGTGTCACGAATAAGGCCAAAAAGATTGCCGAGAAAGAGATGGTGAAGATGCGGAAAGTCGGACCATTCAAGGAATCAAAGCTCACGAGCCATTATATACGTTCGAAGAATGGCAACAAGTGGCATTTCACGATTGTCTGCAATATCAGGTCAACGCCAACTTGGAGCCACCGTAAGCATTGTATAGTGGAACTGGGGAACGGGCTTCGCGATATTTACTATTTACGCGGGCAGCGATTTGGCAAGCCGTACTTTGTGAAGATTTGTTCCCATGCTCTCCACCGTATGCGTGAACGTTTTTGCCCGAAAGATGGCCACGAGTTAGAGATAAATCCTGATGTTATGGTTGACAAGGTGGCTTTTCATCGCAGCGAACAGGGTGTATTCCAGTATCTAACTCCACCCCATCTGGCAACGAAGATTGAGAAGAAAAAGCACGGAAGCAAGGTGGGAGGGTTGGCCCTCACAAGGGCAGCTTCATTTGTAGGCTACAGAACAGACAAAGGCAACTATCTTTTCCTTACTTTCCTTGGAGCAGAACTGATGGCGAATAGTAAGAAGAAATATCTCTTCCATTATCTTCAGATGCTTTATATGAATCTGAACCCCAAGGAAATGGCCGAAATTGATTCTAGAGTAGACCATATCCCTTTGGAAAAACAATTTGCCGCTTTAGCGCATGAATTTCCTGAGATTAAGCCCTATATCGAACACGCGACA
Organism: Bacteroidaceae bacterium; assembly: GCA_017645305.1. Lineage (GTDB taxonomy): Bacteria > Bacteroidota > Bacteroidia > Bacteroidales > Bacteroidaceae > Physcousia. Next base: position 129,783 of record JAGCPD010000003.1, read on the forward strand.
GAGGGGTTTTATGTGTTATATTTATAAAATCCATTGTTACATTACCCCACCAACATCCACTGAAACATACTGTGACTGTGGGAATTTCTCCGCTCAAATGAACAGCGTGTCAAAGGCATCTGTGCCGTTCAAGCTCATAGATGATTATCTTAGACAGTGCAAAAGTACCGCTAAAACAATCAAGTAAGAAAGATGAATAATCAGTCTAAAACGGGTATTTTTGCCGAAAAGAAACGTACCGGATTCCTGTCAAAAAAAGCGCACCGGATTCCCGTGGCAAAAAGAAGCAAAACAGCCTGAAATTTAGGATGATACATATTAAACTTTGGGGCAATCACATATTCCACTCGTTGATATAGTTCTTGGTTATCATATCGTAGTGCAGTGCCTCCAACTCTTCGAGTGTGAGTTTGTTCACTGCATGTTCTATCTTCTTTATCAGCTCATCCCTCCGATATTCTTCAGAAGAGCTATACATCTTGTTGTAATCCATATTTATCTTACTCGTAATATTCTATATTCAGTTCATCTGTTACGATATAATCTTCATGTTCATCATCATAGACATAAACGATACGAAGCCCGCGATATTGTGCTGGAACTTTGAGCGTTGCTCGAGCCTGCTCACGCTCGGCATAGTTCAAACAAGCTTGACTCTGCTCTCGCTTACTCGCAGTCTTGAACGTATCTAGTAGATGCCAGCGTGGGCGACCGAAGTCATACGAAGTACGATCAAGTATGAGCCTGTTGCCTATCCAGTCGAATTGATAGTACCCGCCACCGATGCACTGGTCATCGCCTATCAGCAAATCCTTATGTTGATTGACCATACCCAGACGCAGATATCCGTCCATTGTTATGATGAATTTAGGGAGACTCATATACTATTTACCAACTATCATCATCTTCTTTCTCTTCATCGTTATTATCGTCCGATGAATAGAAGCTGTCTTTTTCTTGTTCGTTATCGTTCCTTGTTAATGTATTTTGTTGAACGTCCTTATTTTCTCCAGCATGGCGGTGGCCCAGGCATCGTCGCCCGCTATCTGGTAGCGGCAATTGCCTATGGCCGAGGGTGCAAAGATGGTGGCACACTCGGGGGTGAGGGTTACGGTGCCACGCTCAGAGAGTGTGAAGCGGTCATCGCCCTCCACGGCCTAGACGGTCGGCATCACGTCCCACATGCGCTGCCCCGTGTTACAGTTGCAGTTCATATACACTTGCTTGATAGGGTGAACGTCAGTCCATGATACATCGCCGATGACCTGCTCAGGTGTGTATTCCACCATCTGTCCTGCCTCCATCGGCGAAAACACCATATCAACATCCTTGGGCCAAAGGCGGAAGAACTCAAGTGCGAAGTCGGCTCCTTGTGCAAAGTTGTAGTCTGGTTCCTCGGCCTCGCCGAACACGCCGCCCTGTAGATAGATGCACTTCACTTTCTGGCGCACCAGTTCGACACCGCTGAGCGGCGAATATTCATCGCCTTCCGACTGTAGCAGTTGTGCCAGGCAGGTGACGAAACCAATACTTACGATGCTCACCGAGTGGTCGGGTTGCGCGGCTAAAAGCCGTCGGTAAAGCTGCCAGCCGTCAGGCAATGCATTATAGTCTGTGACGGTATGGAGGAACATGGGCTGTTCGTTGTCGTCCTGCATATCGGCAACATGCGCATAGTCTATCCACACTTTGGGGTTATCGATGCCCTCGCGGACGAGTCCGACAGGCGTGTAACTGTGGCCAAAATAGGTGTTCATCACATCTGCAAATGCGGCATTCTGCTGGCCCTCGCGGTCAACCACCACACCCAACAATCGGCACTTTCCCTGCTCCTCATAACGATAGAGCATCTCCAACGCAAAAAGGTCGTCGGCTGAAGAGCCGATGTCAGTATCGAATATTATCAGCGGCACGCCTGTGTATTCCTGAGGGATATCAGGGATATCAGGATTATCGCTGTTACTACACGACATGAAAAACATCATACCGAAAAGGGCAGGGATAGCGGCATGTACCCAATGCATCATTTTTTTCATGATAATTATAGTTATATGATTATATTTACAATTGCAAAGATAGCGCAAACTGAGCGGAATGCAAAATAAAATCTGTCTTATTTTTATTCCCGAGGTGCCGCCTATCTTCGAGACGAAGTTTCAAAGATACAAAAAAACATTGAGCATTGAGTTAAAGACGTGGCCCCCCCTGTCCGGCACAAACAGGTCTTACATCACCACTCCTTCCATCTGCAAGAGCCGCACCTTTTTGTCGATGCCACCAGCATAGCCGGTCAGCAAACCACCTGTGCCCACTACCCGATGGCAGGGAATGATTAGCGAGATGCAGTTGTGTCCCACTGCACCTCCTACGGCTTGGGGCGACATACTTGCCAGACCTCGATCCTTGGCGATGATTCGCGAAATATCGCCATAGGTCATCGTTTTCCCAAACGGAATAGTGAGCATGATTTCCCATACTCGCTTGCGGAAGTCGGTTGTGCGCATCAGCAGTGGTGGCGTGAAGTTAGGAGCATGACCAGAGAAATAGATGTCGAGCCAGCGGCGTGTCATGTCGAAGATTTCGAGGTCTGACCCATCCCCGTGTTCTTTGCTGAGAATTTCTGCAAAGTATTTCTGCCCTTCGAACCAAAGTCCTACAAGTTTTTCACCGTCCGATGCCAGTGTAATGCCCCCCCAAGGCGAGTCGTAATGTGCTGTATAATCCATGATTACACTCTCTTTGTTTTATTTTTTGCGCATAATGCACATATACATGCGAATGCTCACGTTATGGGGGCAAAAATACGATTAAGTGAGCACAATACAAAATAAATCTCACTAATTTTTACTGTCGAACGTGAGTATTTTAGAAATGAAGGTCTCTAATTTACAAAAAAATGAGTGCGATGTTCAAGGAGATTTTCTTCCATCTGCCGCATGGAGTTCCGATATTTCGTAAAGGACTTTCTGTTCGTTTTCGTCATTCTTACACAGAAAAATGTCTTTTTCCTTGCTTGGAAACAAGTTTTCCTGTACTTTTGCGTATAATTATATAATATGAAAAAAAATTTACTAACTCTTATTGCTCTTATGACAATCCTTGCCGGGAAGGCACAGGTGAACGACTACCAGAACTGGATGTCGCAGCTCGATGACAACGCTTTCATCTGCCAACTCTCAATTCCCGGTGCACACGATGCCTGTACAAACTCTTTCTCGGGATGGAGTGCCATTGGTGCTGCCGTTGCCGGAAAAGACCAAAGCAAGTCCGTACAGGAGATGCTGACGCTGGGAGTACGACTCTTTGACTTGCGCCCCAACAATCAGCTGAACATCTATCACGGCATACTGCAGACCAGCTACACTTTCAACGGCGTGATGGGAGAGCTGCGCGACTATGTAAAAAACCACCCGACAGAGTTCTGCATCGTGCTCATCCGCCATGAGGTTGAAGGCGACAGCGGCAACGATTCCTTTGCCGACAAGATGCAGGAAAGTCTAGAAATCTTCAGCAACTACCTTGTCCCCTTCCGTCCCAACCTCACCGTCGGCGAGGCGCGAGGCAAGATACTCTTCCTCAGCCGCGACGAATATAACGGTCCCATGTACGGCGGAATGATTACCAACTGGCGCGACAACCAGTCCGACATCAACAATATGCTCGGCGGACTTTGCTACGGCTCTGAGACATGGAAGTGCTCATTGTGGTCGCAAGGCTATTACAGCTACACCAATGCCAGTGCCAAGAAAGCCGTTATCGAAGCCATGCTGAATAAAAGCAGCCAGCTCGCAGGCAAGTATGGCTATACTTGGGTTATGAACGGGTTGGACGGCTATTCAAGCGACGAGACATACACCAACTCCGTCGTTCAGAACAACGCCAAGACCATGAACCCGTACATGCAACAGCTGCTCGCCTCGGGCAGTTATAACGGCCCGGCAGGTCTTGTTTTCATGGACTACTGCTGCGACGGTGACGGCAGCGGCTACTACGGATTGAGCCTTACAAAGGAGCTTATCAACCACAACTTCCGATATACGACTTCGAAACAAGGTGATTCCATCTACGACACCAGAGGCAACCTCTATGTCGCTCCTAAAGGTCAGGACATGATGTGGGAAGCCAAGACATACAGCGTAACAAGTCCGACAAGCGTCAGTGGGGCAAACGCCGTTTCCGGCCCTACCGGATGGTACAACCTGGACTTTGATGACTCTGCATGGGATACAAGGCACTACCCCACAGGTACAGGTACGAACTCCCCATTCTATTCTGCATGGGAGGGAGAGAACAACGTCCTCTTCATCCGCCGGGAGTTCTATGTTGACCATGACCCAAGCATCGACACCTACACCCTCTATTTCTGCCACGACGACGATTGCAAAATATATCTCAACGGAAGAAACATCAAGAGCGAAGCAGGCTGGGTCAGTTCATACACGACCTACAACATTCCCTACAGCAGGCTGAACATCGGCCGCAATGTTCTCGCTATCCGCCAACAGCAAAACGATGGCGGTGCATACTTCGACTGCGGCGTGCTCCGCAGAGAAGGCACCAAAGCATCCTGCAAACTTACGAGTGACAAGTGGCACACCTTCGTAGCTCCAGGACATAATGTCGATTTCAGCTCGACAAATGTCAAGGCATATAAGATAGTGGAAATAGTGGAAGGCAGCACAACGTATGCAAGGGCAGAAGAAGTGACCGTCGTGCCCGCTGACCAAGCTGTTGTTGTACGCTCCGACAATGGCGCAGGCACCTATCAAATCCCCGTCACACAAGAAACTGCTCACTTCGAAGACAACCTCTTGAAAGCAACTCTTGACCCGCTTGATGTAACACAAGAAAACTGCATTTACAGTATCGACTATCAGAACGATGTCTCTGGCTTCTTCCCTGTAATGGCAGGTACAACTCTGGCTAAGGGGAAAGGCTACCTCGACTTTATCAGCAGCAGTGTCAAGCCTGCTTACGTTCTTCTTGACCTCGACTATGACCCGACAGGTATTGAAGCAATTCATAATTCACAATCTATAATTCATGATGAGGATGCAGCTATCTTCACGCAAGGATCAACGATAGTCAACCTTGCCGGTCAGCGTCTTCAAAAGCTACAACGCGGCTTGAATATAGTGAATGGTCACAAGGTTATCTACTAGACACCTTTCTTATGCCATGAGTTTTGGGGCCTTTATAGCCGTATGTGCCACATAACACTGAAATCAGAAAAAAAGCGTAACATCAATGATGCCACGCTCTTTTTTCTTTTATATACAGAACCCTTTATACAATCCCTTGCGCCATCATGGCACGGGCAACCTTCATGAAGCCTGCTATATTGGCACCCTTTACGTAATTGATGTAACCGTCGGGCTCTGTGCCATACTTGACACACTGCTTATGTATGCCGTGCATAATCTCATGTAAGCGTTTGTCAACATCGGCAGCGCTCCAAGACAGATGCATTGCATTCTGACTCATCTCCAATCCGCTTGTAGCCACACCACCGGCGTTGACAGCCTTTCCTGGTGCATACAGAATCTTGTTACGCAGGAACAGGTCTATGGCATCTGGTGTACAACCCATATTACTGATTTCGCCTACGCAAAGTACGTTGTTGGAAATCAGCTGTTCTGCATCCTCGGCATTTAACTCGTTTTGGGTAGCACAAGGCAATGCGATATCGGCCTTTACCTCCCAAGGCTTCTTACCAGGATAGAAGGTTGCTCCAGGGAACTCATCAGCGTATGGCGCTACAATGTCATTACCGCTGGCACGCAATTCCAACATATAGTCAATCTTACTGCCCTCTATTCCATCAGGGTCGTAAATATAACCATCCGGTCCGCTAATAGTTACAACCTTGGCACCCAATTGGGTAGCTTTGGTAGCAGCACCCCACGCAACATTTCCGAATCCGCTTATGGCAACAGTCTTTCCCTCAATCTTATGGCCTGCAGTCTCCAACATCTCGTTTACGAAATACAGACCGCCAAAACCTGTTGCTTCGGGACGGATAAGTGAGCCGCCGTAATCCAGGCCTTTCCCTGTGAGTACTCCGCTGAAATCGCGTGTCAGTTTCTTATACTGACCGAACAAGTAGCCGATTTCTCTAGCCCCCACACCAATATCACCTGCGGGCACATCTATTTCGGGACCGATATAACGGTACAACTCGCTCATGAAGGCCTGACAGAACCGTTCAATTTCTGCATCGCTCTTGCCACGAGGTGAGAAGTCGCTTCCGCCTTTGCCGCCGCCCATAGGCAAGGTGGTAAGGGCATTCTTAAATGTTTGTTCAAAGCCCAGGAACTTAAGGATGCTCAGATTTACTGAAGCATGGAAACGCAGGCCTCCCTTATAAGGGCCAATGGCACTATTAAACTGCACACGGTAACCAAGGTTTACCTGTACTTGCCCCTTATCGTCCACCCAGGGAACACGGAAGGTAATAATGCGTTCCGGCTCTACAAGACGCTCCAACAGAGCCTTACGTTCAAATTCCGGATGTTGGTCATAAACATCCTTAATAAAAACCAACACTTCGCGTACAGCCTGCAAGTATTCCCTCTCGCCAGGATGACGCCTTTCCAGTCTCGTCATGAAATCATTAATATCCAACATGGTATTTGTCTATGTTTTTTTACTTTATAGATTAACAAATATATGGCAAATATACTAAAGTTTCGTCGCATGCAAGTAAGCCTACGACAAACATTTGCCCATAATATATCATTTTGTCAAGTCCGAATTGCCAAAACAGAAAAGAAAAGTAACAGGACAGACGACAACATCATTTGTAAGGAAACAAAAAAAAGAAGCCTTGTGACTTCTCTTGGTTGCGGGGGCTCGACTCGAACGAGCGACCTCCAGGTTATGAGCCTGGCGAGCTACCGACTGCTCCACCCCGCGATGTTTTGCGAGTGCAAAGGTACGCCTATTTATTGGAATAGCCAAATGTTTAATCCAAAAAATGCTTTTTGGCATATAATCCAAGCCCAAAAACGGCACAAAGTGTTAAATATGTGCAAAAATTAGGGTCGTTTTTGCACACATTAATAAAAATGTGCTACCTTTGCAAATGTTATGGCAGTTGTAAAGACCAGAAAAAAAATGGTGGACGTAGCCAGACAACTGTTTGCCAAGAACGGTCTGGAGAACACTACGATGAACGACATTGCCCTGGCTTCGGGCAAGGGAAGGCGTACATTATATACCTATTTTAAAAGTAAGGAGGACATTTACTGGGCCGTAATAGAGGAGGAACTGGACATTATGTCGGAGCGAATGAACGCTGTTGCCAGCCAGAAAATGGAACCCGAAGACAAACTGGTGGAGCTAATATACACACACCTTGACTGCATAAAGGAGGCTGTGCAACGCAATGGCAACCTGAGGGCTGAATTCTTCCGCAACATTGTAATGGTATCAAAAGTCAGGAAGAACTTTGACCGCAACGAAAGAAACCTCTTCTCCAGCATTATGATGGAGGGTGTGCAAAGCGGGCGATTTGTGGTGGAAAGCATTCCTCTGGTAGTAGATATACTGCATTATTGTATAAAAGGACTTGAGATTCCGTACATCTATGACCGCCTATCGAAAGGCTTGCCCAGCGGCGTAAGCCGAGGCATTGTACAAAAGATTCTGCATAAGGCTCTGGCAAGGAACGAAAGACACGTGAACTACTATCTTTAAGCAATTGAATATTGAAAATAGAAAATTATATTTAATAAAATGAAATTATTGGAAGGAAAGACCGCTATCATAACAGGTGCGGCACGAGGTATAGGTAAGGCGATTGCCCTGAAGTTTGCCCAGGAAGGTGCAAACATAGCTTTTACTGATTTGGTTTTGAACGACGAGATGGCTGCCGGTATGGAAGCCACACGCAAAGAGATAGAGGCCGTAGGCGTAAAGTGTCTGGCATACGCAGGAAATGCTGCCGATTTTGCAGAAACTGAAGAGGTTGTAAAAAAGATTAAGGAGGATTTCGGCACCATAGATGTCTTGGTGAACAACGCTGGTATAACCAAGGACGGCCTGATGCTGCGCATGAGTGAGCAGCAGTGGGATGCCGTTATTAACGTGAACCTGAAGAGTGCCTTCAACTTCATACATGCCTGCATCCCCATAATGATGCGCCAGCGTGGCGGTTCTATCATTAATATGGCCAGTGTGGTTGGTGTACACGGTAATGCCGGTCAGGCTAACTATGCTGCAAGCAAAGCCGGTCTGATAGCCCTGGCAAAGAGTGTGGGACAGGAAATGGGTCCCAAAGGCATCCGTGCCAACGCCATTGCCCCAGGCTTCATAGAGACTGCCATGACAGCAGCCCTGCCTGAGGAGGTTCGCCAGGAGTGGGCCAAAAAGATTCCTCTGCGCCGCGCAGGTCAGGTTGAGGACATCGCCAACACAGCATTGTATCTGGCCAGTGACCTATCAAGCTATGTCAGCGGTCAGGTTATTCAAGTTGATGGCGGAATGAATATGTAATGAGCATTCTCTACGAGGATAATCACATTATTGTTGTAAATAAACGGAGCGGGGAAATCGTGCAGGGAGACAAAACCGGCGATGTTCCCCTCTCTGATATTCTGAAATTCTACCTGAAAGAGAAGTACAACAAACCGGGGAACGTCTATCTGGGTGTTGTACACCGCTTAGACAGACCAGTTACCGGCGTGGTGCTCTTTGCCAAAACAAGCAAGGCTCTTTCCCGCCTGAACAAACTTTTCGCAGAACACGAGAAGGTAAAGAAGACCTATTGGGCCATTGTTGCAAACCGTCCTCCACAGGAAAACGATACGCTTACACACTGGCTAACAAGAAACGAGAAGTCAAATACGGCACGAGCTTACGACCGTGAAGTACCTAACTCGAAGAAAGCTGTATTGGATTACCGTCTTATAGCCACCAGTGACCGTTATTTCCTATTAGAAATAGAACTACATACTGGCCGCCATCACCAAATACGCTGCCAATTGGCAAAAATGGGTTGTTCTATAAAGGGCGACCTGAAATACGGGGCCCCTCGCAGCAATCCTGACGGAAGCATTAGTCTGCACGCTCGAAAACTGGAGTTTGAACATCCCGTAACGCACCAAATGCTGAGCATAACGGCACCTGTCCCCAAAGATGCTCTGTGGAGAGCCTTCAGCAAAAAATAAATATCAGGAAATTGTGGCTTTTAAGTTAGAAAATGTTATCTTTTCTGTAAAAACAGAAAAAATACAACAAAGAGAGCCGCTCATATACCATTTTTTATTACCTTTGTATAATTTATAGAAGAATCCCTTAATGAAACGTGCACTTAAATGGGTTAGCGCCATCATTCTGACACCGGTATTGCTGATAGTTTTACTGATGTCGGCTTTTTACATTCCGCCTGTGCAACGTTGGGTCGTAAGGGAACTTTCGGAATATGCCAGCGAGCAAAGCGGCCTGAACATAACGATAGAAAAGGCCCGCATTACCTTCTTGCTGGACCTCAATCTTCATCGTCTGCACATTGACGATCACGGAAAGGACATTTTGAATGTGAAAAACGCGATAGTTGATCTTGACTTCACACGCATCCTGTTTATGCAAGTTGGTGTGGAATCCGTGGAACTGCGGAACGGCAACATTAATACACGGGACTTGATAACAACTCTACAACTGAAGGGACAACTGCAAGACTTCCACCTGAAAGCAGACAACGTGGACCTTCGCCACAATTTGGTAACACTGAACAGAGCCACAATAAACGGGTGCAATCTGGACATCGCCTTGAAAGACACTACAGTTGTTGACACTACCGAGAATACACCGACAACATGGAACCTGGACATTGAGAAGGTTGCCATCAAAAACAGCCGTATATTGCTGCACATGCCCTATGACAGTATGCTCATACAGACTGGACTGCAGGAAGCACTTTTGGAAAGAGGGGACATAGATTTGGAAAAGGGAATCTATCGGATAAAGAAACTGAAAATGCAAGCCGACTCGCTGCATTATGACCTACCCTATCAGCCCCAACAGACGGAAGGACTTGACCCTGCACACATAGCCTTGTATGACCTTGGCATAGATTTAGAGAATACTACTTATAAACTTCAGGACGGCTACCTGTCGGCAAACCTGAAGCATCTTCAACTTAAGGAAAAATGCGGTCTAAGCATAGACACTTTGCAAGCAAGCCTGATAATGGACAGTACCAGTGTGTTAGTTCAAGGTCTGAAGCTTGCCACCATGCACAGCCGTATCAGCGGCGATGCAGACTTGCAATGGAAAGCCCTCTCATCAAAAGGACGGGGTGAAATGTCCGCTGTTCTGAAGGCAAATATAGGACATCAGGACGTACTGGCTTTGGCAGGTAACTTCCTCCCGGCTAACCTAAAGCGTGTCTATCCCCAACAACCGGTGGAAATGGATATGGCTGCATATGGCAATGTGGATAGCCTTAACATTGTTGATAGCAGAATAACTATGCCGACGGTAATAGACATACGTACCAACGGAAATATTACAAACGTAACAGACAGTCTGCACCTGTCGGCAGACATGAAGTGGGACATCAAAACGATGAACTTGAACTTCGTGAAACAATATCTGGGACTTAACAACATGAATCTCCCCGCCATGACTCTGCACGCTGACACGCAACTGAAGGATTATAAAAGAATCACCGCAGAGGCCATGTTGCAGGAAGGAAGAGGAAATGTACACCTGAAAGGCAACATCAATTTGGATAACATGGCTTACGAAGCCAAGATGCGTATAAACGGACTGCAGATACACGACTTCCTGCCACACGACAGTATATACAGCCTAACTGCCAATGCCAGCATACGAGGCATAGGTACTGACCTGCTGGCTCGGAGTACAAGCATGGAGGCCAGAGCAGACATCGAGCATCTGAAATATGCCAGCTGGAACATGGACAGCATTCAAGTGCAGGGTAAACTTCAACATGGTGAAGGTCAGTTGGAAATGAGCAGCAACAATGATTTGTTGCGTCTGCAGGCTTGCGCAGAAACCAACATACAGGAGCGAAAGCTGAAGGCATCGAACTTCTACCTCGACCTGAATCAGATTAATCTCTATGCATTAGGATTATCAAAGAAAAAAGTAAGTGCCAGCATGATTATGCACATGGAGGGAGATTCCGATTTTGAACAGACACACAATCTGACAGGAAGCATGAAGGCCCTGGAGATGGTAGTAAACGACACAACATTCCACCCCGAGGACCTGGCACTGACGGCACAGCTAACCCCAAATAGCATAAAAGCTAAGGCAGAGGCCGGTGACCTGGTATTCCGCATGGAATCTGAACAGGGACTGGATTCATTGATGGCACGAAGCAACAATTTCGTGAACGAGCTGAACAGGGAACTTGACAGTTTAAAATTGGAACAGGATACGCTACGCACATTGCTTCCCTATGTAAAACTACATCTGCACAGCGGACAACGGAATCCTTTCTTCAACATCCTGAACCATGTGGCAGGATACAAGTTCAAGGAAATGCAACTCGACCTTGACAGCAATCCCGAAAAGGGACTTTCCGGCAGCGGCTATATGCATCATCTTAATACCGGTGCCATATTGCTGGATACCATCAGTTACAACATCACACAGCAGACAGAAGGCATCAGCCTGAGGGGAAGAGTTAAGAACGGCCCCAAGAATAAAGTCGTTAGTTTCGAAAGCACTGTAGATGCCAGCTTTACCTCGAACGGAGCTGCTGCACATCTGATATTCCTGGATGCAAAAGGCAAGAAGGGCATTGATACGGGCTTAAAGGCAGAAGTAAGTACGGATGCACTGAATATCCACTTCACCCCTCTTAACCCCATTATTGCCTACAGGAATTTCAAGTTGAACGAAGATAACTACATACGACTGATTAAAGGTAACAAAGTGGAGGCGATGATAGACCTGTTGGCGGATGACGGAACAGGCCTAAAGCTATTCTCTACCAAGAACGAAGAGGCGCAGCAAGACCTCTCGCTGAGCGTAAACAGGCTGAACTTGGGAGAACTGTCATCGGTAATACCATTTATGCCCATGATAGAGGGGTTCCTGCAAGGAGACTTTCACTATATGCAAGCCGACAGTACCATCACCATATCGACGGATATGACGGTTAAAGAAATGAAATACGAAGGTACAGGCATGGGTGATATAGGCATGAACCTCGTATATTTTCCCAACCCTGACGGCAGTCATTATGTTGACGGTATAGTAACCCAAAATGAGCGTGACATCGCGTATTTGAACGGCAAGTACTGGGAGAAGAACAAAGAGGGACAGATAGATGCCACAGCCGAACTGAGCAGACTGCCCTTCAGCCTTGCCAATGCCTTTGTACCACCTGGTACCATTAAGCTGTCGGGCTACGCATTAGGGAACCTGGAGGTTAAGGGACCGTCAAGCAATCCCATACTGACGGGAAGTATCGCCACGGATTCACTGTTCATAACTGCCGAAGACTACAATATTAATTTGCGCATTCCCAACGACACGCTATACATCAACAGAAGCCACATAGACCTGCCGCAAATAAAGGCATACGCAGCAGGAGACAATCCGCTGACACTGGACGGCAACATCGACTTCCGTAATTTAGAAAGAGTGCAGCTGAATCTGAACATAGCCGCGAAGAACTATCAACTGATTAATGCCCCAAAAACCCGCAATGCACTGGCATACGGCAAAGTCTTTGTCGATATTAACAGCCGGATATGGGGCACATTGGACGACCTAAAGGTTCGCGGAGGCCTAACTGTTTTAGGTAACACGGATGTAAGTTACGTGTTGAAGGATTCTCCCATTACCGTTGAAGACCAACTATCGGATTTGGTAACCTTCTGTGACTTTTCTGATACACTGACCATAGAACCGGAGGCGACAGTCAACCAACATCTGGATATTCAGATGAATATGACCATAGACCCGACGGTAAAAGTACATTGCCTGCTGAGCGATGACGGTCGTGATCATATAGAACTGCAGGGAGGCGGCAACATTACCCTGACTTACAATTTGGAAAACGACATGCAGTTGTTCGGTCGATATACAATAGACGAAGGTACCATGCGATACTCCATCATGGCTATACCGCTTAACGATTTTAAGATAGCAGGCGGCAGCTACGTAGAATTCGTCGGTAACATCATGAACCCACGCTTGAGCATCGCTGCCAGCGAACGTGTAAAAGCCAGCGTTACAGAGAACAACGTACCCAAGAACGTATCCTTCGATGTAGGTCTGAAAATCAGTCAGACACTGGAGGATATGGGCTTACTGTTCACCCTTGAGGCCCCGGAAGACATGACTGTACAGAATGAGCTTTCTGCCATGTCGGAAGAAGAACGCGGACGTATTGCCATTACCATGCTGGTAACGGGTATGTACCTGAACGACAAAAGCAGTATGCAAGGTGGATTCAGCGCAGCCAACACCATGAATGCCTACCTGCAGGGAGCCATCAACAACTTGGCAGGACAGGCACTGAGCAGTTCGGTTGACCTGAACTTCGGCATAGAAAACAACACTAATCAGAGTGGTGACCAGACCACAGATTACAGTTTCAGCTTTAGGAAACGATTCTGGGGTAACAGGGTAAGCATCATCATTGGCGGAAAGATAAGCACCGGAAAGAGTGCTGTCAATACTGGTCAGACAATAATAGATAATGTATCAATGGAATACCGGCTAGACAAGAACTCTTCAAGGTATGTACGGTTATTTTACGACAGGAACTACGAGTCGTTACTGGAAGGTCAAATTACAGAAATGGGAGCCGGTCTTGTGCTGAGAAAACGTGCAGAACGCTTACGCGAACTATTTATCTTCCGCAAGAAGAAAAAAGAGGAAAAGAAAGAGGAAAAGAAATGAAGAAACTCTTTGCATTTATATCTGTAACACTATTACTGACAGCATGTTATACAACAAAGAATCTGCCAGAAGATGAAATATTGTACCGTGGCATTAAGAAACTTGATTACGACGCGCAATTTAAACGAGACGAATCAAAGGACCGAGGTGTTATCACGGCATTGGCTGATGCCTATACTACCGTAGAAGGACTGCTTTCAGGCGATGCCAGTGTACTGAAAACTGAAGTGACAGACAAAAACGCTATTAAGGACAGCCTGAAGAAAGCTGACAAGCAAGATGCACAACACTACGAGACAGCCAAGGAAGAAATAAAGGCTGCATTGGCCTATTCACCTAACGGTGCCATCATGGGAAGCAGTTTCTATACACACCCTTTCCCCATGAGACTGTGGATTTACAATAAATATGTAAACAGCACAAGCAAATTCGGACGCTGGATGATGAACCACTTTGCCGCTACACCAGTATATGTGAGCAGCGTGAATCCAAAAGTAAGGACTTCTGTTGCACATAATGCGCTGAGAAACTACGGATATTTCCGCAACAAGGTAACATACGACACCATTCCACTCAGCAATCCTAAAAAGGCAAAAATATCTTATCATATTACGCCAGGTCCGGTATTTCATTTAGACACAATCAAATATATGCCTTTCTACCCCCAGGCCGACAGTATCATACAGACCACTTTGAATGGGAGCCTGCTAAAACAGGGAAACCCTTTCAGCGTACAGCAACTGGATGCAGAACGTAACAGATTGCAAAAGGAATTTCGCAACAACGGGTATTTCTATTATCGTCCGAACTACATCTCGTTTAGGGCAGATACGGTGATGATTCCGCAGAAAGTGCAAATACAGGTGTGCCCTTTGCCAGAAACGCCCCCACAGGCCAAACATCCCTTTTATCTGGGAAACACACGCTTCATCATCTACAAATACAACAAGTTTCAGCTGACGGACAGTGTAACATTCCGTGGACAGACTTATGCCTACAGTAATACCGAGAAAAAACCGCCTCTGAGGTTACGTGCCATCCTTCCCAACATCTTCCTGAAAAGAGGGGACTTATATAAGCAAGTGAATCAGGATGCCACTCAGCAGAAACTTTCCGATATGGATATATTCTCGTCGATTCGGGTAAATTTCATTCCTCGAGACACAACCCTGAGCAACGATACACTTGATGTTGTTATTTCAGGTATGTTAGACAAACCTTACGACGTGGAATTTGTGGGTAAGATTACCAGCAAAAGCAACAACTATGTTGGACCAGGTGTAAGTTTCGGCATGAAGAAACGCAACGCATTTCGTGGTGCAGAAACACTGGGCCTTAGCGTCTGGGGCTCATACGAATGGCAGACAGGTGCCCACGTGGGGGGAAGCAATTCACTGATCAACTCATACGAATACGGTGCGACGGCATCACTGACCTACCCTCGTCTTTTATTGTTCGGTCTGGGTAAAAAGCTATGGCGCAGATCCATCTCAAGCACCAACTTTGAGTTGAACGCCAGATGGGTAAACAGAGCCAACTATTTTGGCAGGGTATCTTTTGGTGCCTCTGTTTCTTACACATTGCAGAGAGGCAGAAATATAAAACACGAGTTTACCCCTCTCCAAATCAACTATGACCTGTTACTGAACAGCACAGAACGGTTCGACTCCATTATCAATGCCAACCCTGCCCTGTACGTATCTATGCGCGACCAGTTCATTCCCAGTATGGAATATACCTTTACGTGGGCAAAAGAGAAGGACAGGCATCAGCGAACCTTGAAGATAAACGTAAAAGAAGCCGGTAATATTACATCAAGCATTTATGCTATCTTTGGGCAGAAATTCAGCAAGGAGGGAAAGGAACTCTTCGGTGTTCCGTTTGCCCAATACATAAAGACATCGGCACAATATACACATCAGATACCGCTTACCACGCGGAGCTGTCTGGCAACACGTCTTTATGCCGGTGTAATATACAGTTACGGCAATGCCACGACAGCCCCTTATAACGACCTCTTCGCGATAGGAGGTGCCAACAGCATCAGAGCCTTCTCTATCAGAAGCATCGGACCCGGTTCGTACCATCCAGGAAAAAGCACATACTCTTATATAGACGAGATGGGAGATTTAAAACTGGAGGCCAACGTTGAATACAGGTTTCCCATCATAGCGAAATTGTACGGAGCAGTCTTCGTAGATGCAGGAAACGTATGGCTGCTGCGTGGAAACGACAACCAGCCTGGCGGTAAGATAAATATGTCAGAATTCGGAAAGACAATAGCTTTGGGTACAGGTGTGGGAATACGATACGACCTTGACTTCCTGGTGCTCCGGTTCGACTTGGGAATTGGCATTCATGCGCCTTACGACACAGGGAAATCCGGCTATTACAACATGCCAAGTTTTGGGAAATCGTTGGGCTACCATTTTGCTATAGGATATCCTTTCTGATGAAAACGACAGGCGGATACGCTTTTTTTGCAGAAAAATCATCTGCAATTCACAAAAAATATGTATCTTTGCCAACAACATCTTTTAGATAACTCATATTACAATAACAAATAGAAAATTACAATCACATGAAACCAACATTGTTTCTTCTGGCTGCCGGTATGGGAAGCCGCTACGGAGGTCTTAAGCAATTAGACACATTGGGTCCTCAGGGACAAAGTATTATGGACTATAGTATCTACGATGCTATTCAAGCTGGATTTGGAAAGATTGTATGGGTAATACGTCGTGACTTCGAGGAACAGTTCCGCACACAGATTCTTGCCAAGTATGAGGGACATGTTCCCTGCGATCTTTGCTTCCAGAGCCTGGATGCACTGCCAGAGGGTTTCACCGTGCCAGAAGGTCGCCAGAAACCTTGGGGCACCAACCATGCCGTTATGATGGGCAAGGACATTATCAAAGAACCCTTCGCTGTTCTGAACTGCGATGACTTTTATGATCGTGATGCTTTCATGGTAATGGGAAAATTCCTTTCTGAGCTTCCAGAGGGCAGCAAAGGCAAGTATGCTATGGTTGGTTTCAGCGTAAGCAACACACTAAGCGAAAGCGGTACCGTAAGTCGCGGCATTTGTGAAAATGACGAGAAGACACACTACCTGACAAGTGTTGTTGAACGTACGAAGATAGAGCGCCACAATGGTGTCGTTCAGTATCTGGACGAAAACGACCAGTGGGTTTCCATCCCCGACAACACACCTTGCAGCATGAATTTCTGGGGCTTTACCCCCGACTACTTTGCTTACAGCGAAGAATACTTCAAGGAGTTCCTTTCCGACCCCAAGAATCAGGAGAACCTGAAGGCAGAGTTCTTCATCCCTCTGATGGTGGACACCTTGATAAAGCAAGGAAAGGCAACTTGCGAGGTTTTGCCAACCACAAGCAAATGGTTTGGCGTAACATATCCCGAAGACCGTCCGGAAGTAGTAGAGAAACTTGCCAAGCTACATGCCGACGGCCAGTACCCCGACCAGATGTTCTAAGTACATTTAATGATACAAGAAAACCACCACAGGCTGTGGTGGTTTTCTGTTTTTTCCTCTTCACTTTTCTTAGTGATTGCGTAAACGGCGTAACATTTCCTTGTTGATGGACTTAATACGCTGTTGTCCTTTACTGATGTCCTCGCGTAAGACATTCAGTTCAGCATTCATGTTATTGTAAAGGTCAGTGAATGCGCGAATCAAAGGCGGCATGTATGCCTGCTCGTTGGTATTCACCACCATGTGTATGCCTTTAGGAACAAGGTTAACCCAAATATCCGTTCCCTCGTCCTTAGGATCCCCATCGAAATGAATGACGCCAGGCTGACTGCGATGGATGCGCATACTCTTACATTTGAAGGTTCGGATACGACTGTTTTTATCAATGGTCTTATTAAACAGCTGAATGGCTATCTGGGGAGCCTCCAGCATGGTAAAAGGTTCCATTATGGTAACATCCATCAGTCCGTCTGACATACTGGCCTGAGGAGCAATATAGACATTGTTTCCATACTGGCTCGCATTGGCACAGGCAATAAGGAACGCCTTGTAATGCTGCGTCTCCCCGTCTATCTCTATCTCGTATGTATCCGGCTTGTAGCGTACACCCTCACGTAGTGTGTTCTCGATATATGTAAGCAATCCCCGGCGTTCGCTCTTTGCAAACTTACTGCTTACAAAGGCATCGAAACCTATTCCGCATGTACAGAAGAAGGGCGTATCGTTTATCTTTCCGTAATCCAACGCCTCAATTTCACAAGTAGAAAGAACCTGAAGGGCACCCTCCGGATTCATGGGTATGAACAGATGACGCGCCAACCCATTGCCGCTTCCGCAGGGAATGATTCCTAATGCCGTCTGAGTATGTATAAGACATCGTGCAATCTCGTTAACAGTACCATCTCCCCCCACAGCCACAACAACATCAACACCCTCACCAACAGCCTGATACGCAATACGCGCAGCATGCCCCCTATACTCGGTGTACAAAACCTTCACGTCAAAGCGTTCTGCATCCATATAGGAAGGTATCAGGTTCACAATCCGACTTTTGTCGGTAGTACCTGAAATAGGGTTCACGATGAACCAGACGGAAATTCTTTTATGCATAAATTCTGCACAAAGATAGTAAAAAGTGTATGAAACGAAGTAAATATGAGGATGAATAATCCCATATTGTGTATTTTTTCAACCCTCATTACATGATTTTGGATAAAAAATCGTACCTTTGCAAAAATTTTCATGAGGGGATGCCCTCAAAACATTAATTTTGAAATGGGATTATTACAAGAAAAACTCACCAAGCACCCTTTTTATTCTTTGTCAAAAGAGATTAAAGAAAAAGGTATATACCCGTATTTTCGCGAAATAGAAGGAAAGCAGGGTACAGAAGTAGAAATGGGCGGCAAGCATGTTCTGATGTTTGGCTCAAATGCTTATACCGGACTAACGGGTGACGAGCGCATTATAGAAGCTGGTTGCAAGGCAATGAGGAAATACGGAAGTGGCTGTGCAGGCAGCCGTTTCCTGAACGGCACCCTTGACATCCATGTTCAGCTGGAAAAAGAATTATCCGCATTTGTCGGTAAGGATGACGCATTGTGTTTCTCCACAGGTTTTACCGTAAATAGCGGTGTTATCCCCCAGCTGGTAAGCAAGGACGACTACATCATCTGTGATGACAGAGACCATGCCAGTATTGTAGATGGCCGTCGGCTTTCCTTTGCCACTCAGCTGCATTACAAGCACAACGATATGGCAGACCTGGAAAGAGTGCTGCAGCGTTGTGAACCGGACAAAGTGAAACTGATTATCGTTGACGGTGTATTCTCTATGGAGGGTGACCTGGCAAAATTGCCAGAGATAGTAGAACTGAAGCACAAGTACAATGCCAGCATCATGGTTGATGAAGCTCATGGTCTGGGTGTATTTGGCAGACAAGGCCGTGGTGTATGTGATCATTTTGGTATTACCGACGAGATTGACCTCATCATGGGAACATTCTCTAAGAGTTTGGCCTCAATAGGTGGTTTCATCGCAGCCGACCAGATTATAATTGATTCTCTGCGTCACACAGCCAGAACATACATCTTTAGTGCAAGCAATACCCCCGCTGCTACAGCAGCAGCTTTGGAGGCCCTGCACATAATACAGGCTGAGCCAGAAAGACTGAAAGCCCTTTGGGATGTTACCAACTATGCCCTGAAGCGTTTCCGCGAAGAAGGTTTTGAGATTGGCGAGACTGAAAGCCCCATTATTCCCCTGTATGTAAGAGATACTCAAAAGACCTTTATGGCTGTTGCTATGGCATTCGAGGAGGGTGTATTCATCAACCCCGTTATTCCTCCCGCATGTGGTCCCCAGGATACCTTGGTACGCTATGCCCTGATGGCAACACATACGCACGAACAGGTTGACCTCTCCGTAGAAAGGCTGAAGAAGGTGTTCCGGAAATTAGGGGTTTTAAAATAAGATACAAGGTTAATAGCGCGTGCATTTTGTCCGACTAAGGCGGACTGTCAGTCCGCTTAGTGCGGACTCGGAGTCCGACTGCTGCGGACTGCACGTAGGAATCCGACATCTTTCAACCATATTTCGTTTGCAAAGGTACAATCAGTTATTACGAAACGATAACCAGAACTGTCCTTGGCGAGACTTCACACGATAACCTACAGAAATGATAACATCAAGGTTATAATATTTCACATCTTGGGTTTGAAGAAGGCCCTCTATCGCACCATGCTGAGTGGTATGTCGGAATTTCCGACACACCTTCTCTTCGTCCAGTTCTCCTTCTTTGAAAATGTTGCCAATGTGCTCTGTAATGGTAGTTCTTCCTTTACCAAACAGTTGAGCCATTTGCTCTTGGGTTAACCAAACCATTTCGTCTTGAAACAACACATCTACTTTTATATTACCATCTTCCGACTGGTAAAGCACTATTTCGTCTTGTATAGGTACAAGATTGTCGTGTTTTATATTCTTTTCTTCTGCCATATTCTTATTTAATTTGCAAAGTCACAAATTATATGCCATCAGATACACCTGACAAATCTTATTGCTGATGAACACTTACTGCGTCCCTTTTGGGTCTCCGTCTATCAAATATGTTGTTTCTGTCTTGCCCATAAGTACATTAATTAAGGCTGAATGAATACTGGTGTACCTTTCGCATTATCCGAATTAAACTCGATGAGCCTTTTAATGAGATGGTGCTCCACTAAAAAAGTCAGGTCCAATTCAATCGGAGTGATGCTGAATGTCATGTATCTCTTTCGTGGCTTTTTATTTGGATAGTCCATAGCCAAGAGTTCTTCTTTACCCATCTCCTTATTGCCTACAATCTTATATGCAGAAAGCTTGTTAGGTTTGCCAAATTCATATAAAACAAGCAACGAGGTATTATCAAAGAGTTCCCGATTTGACTCCATAGAACCTTTGGTATCCCCTAACCTTATTGTATAAATGTTATGGGTATGAATCCAATCTTCGTATTTCTTCCCCTTATAGCACCCAATAAGAATGGTTTTGTCACCTCCGAAGAAATCACAAATACTTTGGTCGAATCCTTCCCACTTATAGCACTCGAAAGACTCGGCAGCCATCAAGGGTTCAAATTCTACAGGTTGATATTCCTCAGAAGATGTATGCATATTTACTGTTTGGGCCGCAGTAATTACCTCTCCTTGCTCGTCATCTTCAATTAGATCTCGATACAAAATTACTTTTTTGCGATCAGCTGCTTCGTCACAAATTGCTTTGAGGGATGCTATCTGGCTTTCAATTGACCCAATTTTATTGATAATGTTCTTTTGCTCTGATAATGGGGGAAGTGATATTTCAAGATTTGACAATAAATCTTGATTCAGACTTTTTATGTTGGCACCATTACTTCCTATTGTAAGGCGTTGTCTGACATTTGCAGAAGAAAGTAGATAATATAAGAACTCGTTATCCACTTCATCCGATACAATGCGAACTCTTATTGAAAAGCCAGAAAAAGAGGTCCGCTCTTCTGGTTCTCTGTCAATATACATAAAGCGCCCAACTAATTCTCTTGAACCATTAGACCTTACTGTTACAAGGTCTTTTTTGTGCAAAAGGAAAGAATCATCAATATCCTCATTAATTACAATGCTTTGAACCTTATCCCATTCTGGTGATTTGTTTTCCTTGAAGTCTGCAACACCAACAATTCGAATGGTTTTGCCAACCATTGACTTTTTGTAATTTATCCCATTCTTAAATTGAGCTATAGCACCGAGTTTTACTTTTCTACCTTCTATACTGGTAACGATCTCTTTGACCTCTTCTTGCAATTCACCAATGCTTATCTCTGACTTATGTAATTCAGCATCTATCTTTTGACACTCTGCTATAATTTTACGTTGTAAGGGAATTGGCGGAAGAGGTATTTGAACATTTTTCAAATACTTAAAATGTCTTTCGTACTTGTCAGAATTACCAATCTTAATCGTGAGTAAATAATAATATAGGAATTCTGTAAGTATCTCTTTTTCATTAACTTTTAAAAGCTGGGTACCATCAGCACCTCTTACAAATTCAAAATTAACATATTTAAAAGTACACGAATGGTCTCCAAAGACAATTAGTGGTAAATCTGTTATAGGTTCAACATTGTCAGTGTAGCCAGCTATAAGATTCCCCTTTTCTTGAGTAATAACAGGGAACTCTCCATTAGATAATATTTCTTCTTTCCCAATTTTTGTTGTTGAACCATCAATATGTAATAGTAACTGTTCTAACCGTTTCGTTGGATATTTATATAGAAATTCTGCTTCTTTCTTATCAACAATAGTTCTGATTGCAAGGTTAAAAGCCGTTTTACTAAAATCAATCAAATCAGTAAGTCGAGCGAACTGCAAAAGTCCGTCCGAATTCGTAAAAGAAGGTTTCTCATAACAAACATTTATATTTCCAAAAGAAAATTTGTTGCAACACTCTGTTATATGCTTCCGTAATGCATAAGCGAACTTTGTCTTGTCATTATCTTCGTTTGGATTGTAAAGTGACGTTTCTATATACTTTATTGAATTGATGGCTTGAACGATTTCAGTATCTTTATCGTCATCTTCCTCCGAATTATCTAACTCCTGAATATGACTGGTCAGATATTTTATACCCTCATCACCCTTACGGTTGCTCCAGTCATAACCCAAGAATTTAATAATCTCTGCCTTATTACTTTTGTCATCAACCTTCTCTGGCGGGGACTGCAAAATAGCAACAACATCGTCTCCCGTTTGAATATAGACATTAAGCTTTTTGCATTCTATGTCTTTTGCATAAGCAACGAACTGTCTTCTGTATTCTGCTTCTTCATGTTCCTTGTAGTCATTGCTTGACAGGAAAAGAGCGAATAGATTCTTGTACTCCTTTGAATTCTCCTTAATTCCTTCCTTATAATAACTGGACTTGACAAACCATTCCTTCTGAATACTTTTATTTATTCGAGAAATCTTAAAGTTTGACTCATAATCTTTAAATACTTCTGTATCTTTGAGGTTTGCCCCAAGTACATCGTCCTGCATAAATGCGAAATATTCATCTTTGGGATAGCCCTGCTTTTGGATATAGGAGTCTATCGCACCGCTGGTTGTATACTGGGTGTAATCTTTCTTTTCCATAAATGTATGAAGAAGCCCTTCTGAGTTTTTCTTCACCTTCTGAGCGAAAAGAATGACGGTGTTTGTTCCTGTTGAACCAAATGTGCGGCTGTTCATAACAGCAATTGCCAGGATGTTGAAGTTCGCGAAAATGATCTCACGGGTTTTGGTATAAATGTTTTCGTTGCTCAATAGCGAACTTGGAAGAACGATGCCCATCAGGCCATCTTTCTTCAAAAAATGCAGTGCACGTTCGACAAAGAAACATTCTATTGACCTATTTGTTGAATAAGCTTTCTCTTCTATCGATTTTATGAGTTCAAATTGGTCGCGGTCTTTCTGCTCCATTGTATTCAAGAACCCTTTAACGCTATATGGTGGATTAGCAATAATACAGTCAAAAGATTCTTTATCAAACCCTTGGTATCGTACATCCATCGTATTAAAAAAACTCAACGAGTCCTTAAAAACAATATGGGAATCCTTACTACCATTTATGATTGTGGCGATTTTCGCAACCTGACTCAATATCTGACTTTTCTCTATTCCGTAGATTTTAGCTTTGGGGTAATGTTTTACGAACTCTGTTAAGAAATGCCCTGCACCGCAAGCATAATCCAAAACTTTTATATTGTCAGTATTTGGGAATTGAGGCAATGAGTTGATGATAAAGTTTACTATTGGAAGTGGCGTAAAGAACTGGCCTTCCGTTTGGTGTACGTTTTTAGAAAGAAGCCCTTCAAAAAGGTCACCGAAGAAATGGTTCGTTTCGCTTGAACTTAGATTAATGTCCTGTATGAGAGCGGCAACCTCAATAAGAATCTGAAAGTTCATTTCAAATTCTTCTCTATTCTCCACATCAATGAAGTTGAACTTCTTGATGTTATAGAACTTCATTTCTTCAAAAAGCTCTTTGATTCTAGCAAAAAGTCCATTTGTCAGTCTGCGATTTGTGTCTTCAAAAGCCTGCTTGATATCATCTTCATCTTTGTTGATGACTTCAACATTAAAGAGCTGTCGTTTCCCTAACTGGTAGAGTTTCAACAAACGGTTGCAGTATTCTTTGGGAGTATCACGGGCTATTCCTTTATAATAAAACTGTAAGTCATCTGAATTGTTGCGTTCATCAGTAATTTTGCAAAGGAACAAATCTATCAATATGTAGAATGAATGTTCAAAATCCGTGATGGCATGGTTCCTCAGAATTGTTGCAAAGTCATTGTAAATAGGCTTGATTTCTGCATGAGAAAGGGAATTTAAATCATTTATCGTATATTTAAGTTTCCCTACAGTATATACTTCGACATCATTCTCAATTAATCCTTTTGTTTCTATTGCATTACGGTAAGTCTGACTCCATACCTCAAAATATTTTCCTTGAGCATTGGCAAACGTTTTTGGGTTTTCTAGTTCCGCAATACGTTTTTCGTTATCTTTAAGGACTATAATATAACTTTTCGGCACAATTCTTTTCTCTTCGAAGTCGGCAGCAAACAGGACAAGATTCTGACAAAGTTTCATCGTCTTTACAATTTCTCCAAGGTAGCCGAAAAGCTGTCCTCCGTCTTTTCGCATCATGTTCCATTCCTTGCTAAACTCTGCACCATATGTCTTGTTTTCTATCAAAACAAGTGGATTATATTCTTTGTCAAAAACAAGAATGTCGCCAAAAGCAGGTTTTACTCCGTGCGCCACCTTAAAAGCAGGCTCTATTACGATATGCTTTGGCTCATATCCTTTATTTAATAATAAGTGGATGCAGACTAGACATACAAAATTTTCTTTGCTGCTAAAATTTATCGTTGTGTCGCGATGAATCACGAAGCCAGAGGATTGTTTTTCTTTTGTCGGATATTCCCCCATAGAAAAGTTCTCATCAAGAGGCGCATAAGTTATTTTTGAATTACTAAAATCCACGGTTATACTGGCTCCTGTTGAGTATTTTTTAGTCCATACATTCTTGTTTTCTGTAAAATTAAAACTCCTTAGGACTTCTGGTAAATTATCTTTCGTTATCATTACTGAAACTTTATTATCATTTATAAAGCTGTTTTATATTATTGGGCACAATCTTCGGACACCAACTTGGTTCTGTCCCTACTCGTTGGTCTCTTTCTCTTTCCTTATCTCATCCAACACCTTCCCGTTATACGAGAAATATTTGGCACCTTGATAGGCACCAGAGGTGTTTCTATGTTCCTCTGGCATAAATGTACCAACGAAAGGGGAAAGTTTATAGATGCGTCCCTCGTATTCTATGCTGTCATCAGATGCGACTTTTACTATAAGGCCCGTTGGATCGAAGGTGACTTGTTCGCCAATCTTGATATCACACATGGAGAACTTGAAACGAGGGCGTTTCACTTCTCGCTTCTGCTGTTCCTTGTGTTCGCTTTCTACAATGGGCTTGTTATCTTCATAGAGTGTTACTTCGGCATCGTCTATCGCGCTGGCAATATCATGGAAGATGTCGAGGGCCATCTGTGGGGCAACATTAAAGAACTCGCGGTTTTGGCGGATGCGCAAGTCGGTAAGGCGATCAATGGTCTTATGCACCAACTTCTCAACCTCGTTGTATTTCGTGGTTTTCATCGTGGCAAATATCTCGAAGGGCAAAGGAACGGCAGTGTTATCCAGTTCCTTGCTTCTCACATCCACAGGACGTGAACTCTTGCCGATCTTCACCCAATCCTCGCGAAAGCTGGGATTAGTCAGTATGTAAACATAGCCAGATTCTTTGTTGCTCATGATTAGTTACTGGTTAATTTCTTGAACCTATGTTCTGCGTTTTGTTCGTCAAGAACCCGCAACTGCTCTTTCGCAATACGTTGAAGTATATCAAAATGAAAGTCGCGACTATGGCATTAGTCTTCTCAGCCCATTCTTTGGGAGTTAGAGAGAAGGCATTCAAACCTGCCTGTTGTCTAAACCCATCGAATTCGATGGGATTAAACTTTGGGTTGTGCAGTTGCTCCCACACGCCAAGGTATTCAATGGTGCTGCGTGAACGCATCCAGTTTTGGATGATATAGTCGGTTCGCTTTTGGTCTTTGAACCGGGCCATATCTGTTAGGCAAATATAGTCGTTCTCATTGCCTTGAAGCAGGACAGAGATCTCCATTCCATTTATATTTATCTTTTTGGTCGTTGTCATTTTGATTATTATGAGCTTATTTTTATTTTTCAGCTACAAATATACAAAAGTTCTTTAATTTACAAGACCCTAACAAAAGCATTTTTTATCTTCATGCCCCAACAGCATGATAAAAAATAAAATTGGTCAGTATATTAAGTAGCCAGGAACCACAAAGAATCTGCCAGCATGTACATCAAGGTTAGTTCAAGGTTAGTTCAAGGTTAGTTCAAGGTTAGTTCAAGGTTAGTTCAAGGTTAGTTCAAGGTTAGTTCAAGGTTAGTTCAAGGTTAAAGAACTAAGGTTTCCGTTGAACTACTACTCGGCTAAAGCAAAGATGGTTTTTATGCCTTTAATCTTCTGGCCTTTGACATGCGAGAGAAGTGCCTTTACAACTTTTCTCTGTACCGCCACATAAGACCAGTTGGGCAGGACATCAATACGGCCTATCTGCTTCCCTTCGAGACCACCGACCTTGGTCAGAAATCCCAGAATGTCTCCCCTACTGATTTTATCCTTCTTTCCCTTACCTATATATATTGTAGCCCATAAAGGCATGGAAGGCAACGGTGATTGGGAAGACAGGACAAATTCGCCATCGGTTAGCTGAGCATATTCGGGCAGAGTCTCTTCCGGTCCCAACAGCAAATAGGCATTTCCCACATTCTCCCATCTGGCTGTTCTGCCGTTACGGTGTATGTACGCTTCTTCGTCAATAGGCAGATGATAATGAATAATATTATCAACATCTGGAATATCCAGACCGCGTGATGCCAAATCAGTACATACAAAGACATTGCAGGAACCGTTGATAAAACGGTATAAAGCCCGCTCACGGTCACGCTGCTCCATTCCTCCATGAAAGACATCTGACATTATGCCTTCTGAGGAAAGATAGGCTCCGATACGTTCCGCACTCTGACGGTGATTGGCAAAGACAAGGCTTTTTTTTGTACCCAACGTGCAAAGCAGTCGCTTCAGCGTGCAAAGCTTGTCTTTTTCTGGAGAAGGAACGCATCTGACAGCAATCCTATCGGAACAGGGTTCTTCTTCGTCAAGATAAGAGAGGCGGCGGTAGTCCGACGTTCCCACAAAAACAGGAATGGATGGGCTGTCTGTCGCAGAGAGAAGGATGCGTCTTTCTACGGCTGTCAGTTCGGAAATGATGGACTTCATATCCTCCTGGAAGCCCAATTCCAGACATTTGTCAAATTCATCAATAACCAGAACGGTTACCATAGCAGGCATTATGTTCTGCTTGCGGATATGATCTAAGATTCTGCCTGGCGTTGCAACGATAAGATGAGGACGAAGCCCTGTTATCTGTCTGTGTTCGTCCATTGCGGGACGACCGCCATAACAAGCCAGGACGCGAGCCTCGGAACAGATGCGCTTTACCACGTCAACAGTCTGAATTGCCAACTCCCTGGACGGCACCAGCACCAAGGCCTGCAATGTATCCTTCCTTGAATCCAGCAACTGCAACAAGGGCATCATATATGCCAATGTCTTGCCCGAACCCGTAGGACTTAGCAACACCAGTTGACGTTCCTGACGAACATACTGCAGCATCTCTTGTTGCATCGGATTCAGGAACTCGATGCCAAGCCTTGTAATATCGTACTTCATTAACGCTTTATCTCAGAAAATAATCGACAAGGAAATAAACACACAAGGCAACAATCCAACCGACAAATACCTTTCCCGTAATAAACCGGAAATACCACCAGATACCCACGCCGTCATGCTTCATCAGGGTATAGCCTGCAGTATTTCCTATGGGAAGCAGACAGCCGCCCACACAACCGCTTAAAGCCACAAGGTGCCAATACTGCCCGTTCTGGGCAAAGGCGGCAACATAGTCGGGCATGGAATTCTGAACATCTATAATCGGGAAGATTGAAATGGAAGTCATTACCAGCGCGATGTTATCCATCACGGCACTGACAAAGCCAATCACAACGGACAACAAATATATATTATGTATATAGGTGTCACAGAGAGCCGCAACAGGACGCATGGCACCCACCTCGACCAACAAATCCACACAAAGACTGACTCCTATAAAGAACATTATCATCTGAATCATCTCGTACTGAAGCGTACGGTTGCCTGTAAAGGAAATAGGCTGGCCAGACAAGATACGCTTACGGTTAAAAACCTCGTTGACAACCCACAACACACCCAGCACACATAACGCGCCCAAGAACGGAGGCAACAAGGTAAGACGGTGGAATGTGGGAACAAACCAAAGTCCGTACAGTCCCAAGAACAGCATGAGCGCACGCTGCCATACGGGCATTGCCGCATCATCGCCCCGGAAGAACACTCTGGGACGCTTTAAATCAATGTGATCAGGAAGCATCCTTCCTATCAGATAGGTTGGAATGATTGTGGCAACAATGGTCGGAATTATCAGAGCCGCCGTGTAATTGGTCGGCGTAACGGCAGCACGGGTCCATATCAGCAAGGATGTAACATCACCTATAACGCCAAAGCATCCGCCACAGCTTGTTGCTATTACAACTATTGCCCCCAACACACAACGCTGGCGGGGATTAATCACCAGCTTGCTTAATATGGTTAGCATGATGACTGCAGAAGCCAGATTATCGAGATTGGCACTGAGCAGGAAACTGCAAGCTGCCAGGGTCCACGTCAGCCGCCACTTGGTCTTGGCACGACACCAGTCAATCATAAAATCGAAACACTCGTTCGAGGCAAGTACCTCTACAATGGCCATCGTGGCAAGCAAATACATAACGATGCAGCACAACTGAACCATGTGCTTTACGAATACATGCTGATAGATATATTCGTTAACGGCATGAACGCTATAGGCTCCGTCACCCAGGTAATTCATAAAGTCAAGACCATGCAATGTATGAATGTAATGTGGTCCCACACACATATACATTACCCATCCACATACGCCACAGAACAATGCCACCGTGGCTTTGTTGATTCTGGTAATATGCTCGGTACAGATAAGAGCATATCCAAACAACATTAAAATTACAATTGCAATAGTCATAATACTATCAATTACGTACTGATTACGGATTTTAGTGATGCAAAGGAAACAAAATTCTTTCACTTATCAAAGTAATTCTTTGTAAATTCGCACAAAATCACTAATTTTGCACCTGACATGAAGATATTAAAGACATTCATATTATTAACCATGCCTGTCTGCCTTTATGCGCAGAAGGTTGAAATAAAGGTACAGGACAACTTTGTGAAATTGTCCGCAGAACAGACGCAAAGCGAGCTTAAGCCGGGATGGACGGTTTTCGACATCAAGCTTAAAGACAAGCTTATCCACTATCTCTCCGGTGGTCATTCCTCACAACTGACGGACGACAACATGCCAGAGTTCCACATTATTCCAGCAGAGAACGAGGTGCTTGCCGACTATGCCATCATACGTCTGCAAAACAAGAAATACTACAGGAAGATACCCAAGAGCGATATCTGGGAAAATGATTACAAGAGGGTGGAACCTGCACACTTCTATATTAAGTCAGACGGGGACAACGGTTTCATCTGCCATCCTTTGGAAGCATTGGTAAAGGGAGAATACATCCTGCTAAACATAAAGCAGAACCCAATTGGAGAATTAAAAGACTGGAATGTCTATCCCTTCCAGGTTCCGTAACAATTTGTTACCATACAAAGCGCATTTTGTCGTATTGAACAAGATTTCCGGCATTTTCAATAACTTTTGTTTGTTATAAAAAGAAAATGCATTAACTTTGCGTCGGCATTTTGTAATATTAAGGTAAAAGATGAAATCATACAAGGTTAATGACGATGGGTTTTATGGCCCGTATGGCGGTGCATACATTCCTGAGATACTATATAAAACCGTTGAGGACCTGAAAAGCAGGTATCTCTCTATTATTGAGAGCGAAGAGTTTCTGAAGGAGTACTATCAACTGCTGAGAGACTATGTAGGCCGCCCTTCCCCACTCTACCATGCAAAACGCATGAGCGAGAAATATGGCTGCCAGCTTTACCTGAAACGTGAAGACCTGAACCATACGGGTGCCCATAAGATAAACAATGCGATAGGCCAGATACTACTTGCCCGAAAAATGGGAAAAACACGCATCATTGCAGAAACCGGAGCCGGCCAGCACGGAGTAGCTACTGCAACAGTATGCGCCCTGATGAATATGCCCTGCCGGGTGTATATGGGTGCCCTGGATGTTGAACGTCAGCATGTAAACGTTGAACGTATGCGTATGCTGGGAGCCGAGGTGTTCCCCGTAAAAAGCGGTAACATGACCCTGAAAGATGCCACCAACGAAGCTATACGCGACTGGTGTTGCCATCCCGCAGATACATTCTACATCATTGGCAGCACTGTAGGGCCTCATCCCTATCCCGAGATGGTGGCTAAACTGCAAAGTGTCATCAGCCAGGAAATAAAATTCCAGTTAAAGGAAAAGACCGGCCGTGACTACCCTGACTACCTGATAGCCTGTGTAGGCGGAGGAAGCAATGCTGCAGGAACCATCTACCACTACCTTGACGATGAGCGGGTTAAACTTGTTCTGGGTGAAGCAGGAGGTATGGGAATGGATACGGATAAGACGGCAGCCTCCCTGCACGTAGGCAGCACAGGTATTCTGCACGGAAGCCGCATCAAGGTAATGCAGACAGAGGACGGGCAGATTATAGAGCCTTACAGCATAAGTGCCGGACTTGATTACCCGGGTACAGGACCCATGCATTGTAATCTGTATGAGACCGGAAGGGCCAAAGTATTTTCCATTAATGACGAAGAGGCTTTGCAGGCAGCCTTCGAACTGACAAGGCTGGAAGGAATCATCCCAGCCCTTGAAAGCAGTCACGCCTTGGCCATCCTTCCTAAAATGAAATTCAAGAAAGAAGATGTTGTGGTGCTTACTGTCAGCGGACGCGGTGACAAGGACCTCTCTACCTATCTTTCACACAAAAACGAAATTAATTATGATGCCATATAATTACCATACTGCCAGCAGGAAAATTCTTGGCGACCTGATAACGCCCGTAAGTGCTTATCTTAAGTTGAGGGATGCCTATCCGCAAAGCGCCCTCATGGAGAGTTCTGATTATCACGGAGGCGAAAATGCAAAATCATTCATTGCCGTCCATCCCATCGGCAGTGTCAGCATAGAACATGGACTGGGTGTCTGTAAATATCCTGACGGAAAAGTTACACAGACAAAAATTAACGACACATTTACATCCGCTGACCTGATAAACCAGTTCATTGACTCTTTCAGCATTACAGGTCCTGACAGCAACAATTGCGGTTTGTACGGCTATACCTCGTTTAATTCCGTCAGGTATTTCGAGAATATAAACGTAAAGGATGAGACACAGACGCAGAATGATGCACCGGACCTCCTATACATTCTATATAAGGATGTCATCGTCTTTGACCATTTCCGCAACGAGCTTACGCTAATAGAAATGCTAGCCGACGGCGAAGAAGACGACTTGGACGTTCTGGAACGGGACATCAACGGACGTCCCTACCAGACTTACGATTTCCGTCCTGTAGGAGAATTCTGGAGCACGATTACCGACGACGAACATCGCGAGAACATCAGGAAAGGCATCTCACATTGCTTAAGAGGCGATGTGTTCCAGATAGTGCTTTCCAGACGTTTTAAACAGCGTTATGAGGGTGACGACTTCAAACTCTACAGAGCACTGCGCAGCATCAATCCCAGCCCGTATCTTTTCTATTTCGACTTTGGCGGTTTCCGTATCTTTGGCTCAAGTCCTGAGACTCACTGCCGTGTAGAAGGCCGCAGGGCATATATCGACCCCATTGCCGGAACAACAAAACGTACCGGAGATACAGAAACTGACAAGAAAAATGCCGAATACCTGCGCAATGACCCCAAGGAGAATGCCGAACACGTAATGCTTGTTGACCTTGCACGAAACGATTTGAGCCGTAACTGCCATAACGTAAAAGTGGATTTCTACAAAGACATGCAGTTCTACAGCCACGTCATTCACCTGGTTAGCAGAGTTAGCGGAGAATTGGATGAAGGGGCCGACCCTATCCAAGCCTTTATAGACACTTTCCCTGCCGGCACCCTTTCCGGAGCACCCAAGGTAATGGCCATGCAGCTGATAAGCAAGTACGAACCGCACAACCGTGGGGCATACGGCGGATGCATAGGATTCATAGGATTCAAAAAGAACCTTAATCAGGCTATTACCATACGCACCTTTGTAAGCAGGAACAATGAACTGTGGTTCCAGGCTGGAGGCGGCATAGTAGCAAAAAGCGATGTGGAATACGAATTACAAGAGGTCAATAACAAACTGGGCGCTCTGCGCAAAGCCATAGAAATAGCAGGAAAATTATGACGATAGTTATCATAGACAATTACGACTCTTTTACCTATAATCTTTCACATTTGGTGAAGGAACTGGGAGCAGAGGTCACCGTTTTCAGAAATGACAAATTCCAACTTCCCGAACTGGAGAAGTTTGATAAGATTATTCTCTCTCCAGGTCCCGGGATTCCTTGCGAAGCAGGATTACTGCTTGACGTTATTAAGACTTATGCCGGTAAAAAACCTATCCTTGGCGTTTGCCTGGGACATCAGGCCATAGGAGAAGTCTTCGGTGGCAAGCTTACCAACCTGAGCTCCGTCTATCACGGAGTAGCAACACCGACCCACATTTGTGCCGACGACTATCTGTTTGACGGCTTAGGCCAAACCATCGAGGTTGGCCGATACCACTCATGGGTAGTTGACACAGACGAATTCCCGGCCTGCCTTGAAGTAACAAGCACCAGTCCGGAAGGCTATATTATGTCGCTCCGTCACAAAGAATATGACATACGAGGCATCCAGTACCATCCAGAAAGCGTACTGACCAAAGATGGAAAAACAATACTCAAAAACTGGCTTGAACACAAATGAAACAGTATCTTTCCCAACTTATAGAAGGCGCTTTCCTCACCCGTGAGGACACTCGCGCCATAATGCTTGGAATTACAGAGCAGAAGTATAACGAGCACCAGATTGCCGCCCTGCTCATGGCGTTGCAGACAAGAGGCATAACGGTTGATGAAATGCTTGGATTCCGCGACGGACTACTGGAAACAGGCAAGAAGGTAAACCTTGACGACTACAATACGCTGGATATTGTTGGTACAGGAGGCGACGGGAAGAATTCCTTTAATATTAGCACATGCTCAGCCTTTGTGATTGCAGGAGCCGGATACAAGGTAACCAAGCACGGAAACGGAGGCAGCACCAGCGTAAGCGGAGCCAGTAATGTGCTTGCCGGTCATGGTGTGAAATTTACCGACAATCCAGATGTGCTCCGCCGTTCGCTCGATGAGGCTGGAATCTGCTACCTTCACGCTCCACTCTTTGCATACGGTATGAAGTTTGTAGGCCCTACCAGAAAGGCACTAGGCATTCCAACTTGCTTTAATCTGCTCGGCCCTTTGGTAAATCCCTGCAATCCCAAGAACTCGCTGCACGGTACAGCCAACCAAAGCCAGTTGCGCCTTTATACCAACATTCATCAGAAGATTGGCGACAACTACGGCGTAATTACAAGCTATGACGGGTATGACGAGATTTCCCTTACGAGCGGCTTTAAGATTAACACCCGCTACTTTGAAAAGGTTTATACTCCGTTAGAAATGGGGCTGAAATACGTGAAGCCCGCTGACATCTACGGAGGCGAAACCGCTGAAGAAGCTATGAGAATCTTTGACAGCGTACTTGAAAATAAAAGCACAGAAGCACAGAAAAATGTCATCCTTGCAAATGCAGCCTGCGGTATCAGCCTTATGGAGGAAGGACTTACTATGACAGAGACCATAGAAAAAGCTCGCGAGTCGCTGGAAAGCGGGAAGGCTCTGCAATGTTTCCGCAAGTTCGTTGAAATTAACTCATGAGGAAAGGATCAAAAAGTTAAAAAGTCTTCGTTTTGATTAGCGGTTAGCAGTTAGCGTAGTTTATTTATATTTTTCAATTTTCGATGAAGGACATTTTAGACGAGATTGTTGCCTGGAAACGCCATGAGGTAGAGCAACAGAAAGATGCGCTACCCAAGGGGGAACTCTATGCGGCAGTAGAAAAGATGATGGCAGACGGCATTGCAGACAGAAGCATGTCTAAAGCGCTTAATGCAGATGCACACGGAATAATTGCCGAATTCAAGCGTAAGAGTCCTTCCAAGGGATGGATTAAAGAGGAAGGAAAGCCAGAAATCATTCCACCCTCATACGAACAGAACGGGGCTACAGCCCTTAGCATACTTACCGACGAAAGGTTCTTTGGCGGCAGTATGGAATTCCTGAAAACAGCCCGTCCACTGGTTAGCATTCCAATCCTGCGAAAAGACTTTATAATAGACGAATACCAACTTTTTCAGGCTCGCCAGATTGGTGCCGATGCCGTGCTTCTTATCGCAGCCGACCTGAAAAAAAATGAAGTGAAATCCCTAACCTCACTTGCGCACAACCTGAAACTGGAAGTGCTTTTAGAGATGCACAGTCTTGAGGAGTTGGATTATGCAGAGCTTGACGTGGATATGCTGGGCATCAATAACCGCAACCTGGGTACTTTCCATACAGACGTTCAGAATTCCTTCAGTATGATTTCACGTCTGCCGCAAGATAAGGTTAAGGTTAGCGAAAGCGGCATTAACAACCCTGAAATAATAAGAATGTTGCGCGAAGTAGGCTACAGAGGTTTCCTGATGGGCGAATACTTTATGAAGCAGGATAATCCTGGCCAAGCACTCAGCGATTTTATCTCTCTTTTGTGATTATGAAGGCTGCGAGTAAGCGAGAGGAGAGGAGAGCAAAGCTTGCTTAAGCTATTCTGAGCGGGAGCAGGCTCGAACAAAGTTCAATTGTGAAGTATGAATTATGAATTAATCATAAAGGTCTGTGGTATGCGCGAAACGGAAAACATTCGTGCCGTAGAAGAAAACGTCCGACCCAATATGATGGGGTTCATATTCTGGGAAGGTTCCAAACGCTGCGTCACTTCCGTTCCTACATACCTCCCTCAATGTACAAGAGTAGGTGTCTTTGTTAACCCGACAGAAGAGCTGGTTCTGCAAAAGATTACAGATTTTGGTCTAAATGCCATCCAACTGCACGGAGAGGAAAGTCCCGATTTCTGCCGTCGCATAAAAGAAATAACCAACCTCACCATTATTAAAGCTATCAGCATAGACCAAACCAATTCTTCACTCTTCACTCTTCGCTCTTCGCTTTATGAAGGTATATCCGATTATTTCATATTCGACACCAAATGCAAAAACATAGGCGGAAGTGGGGAACAGTTCAAATGGGATATTCTTCAGTTTTACAAAGGCAATATACCATTCTTACTGGCAGGAGGCATAGGACCTGGTGACGAAGAAAAGATTCGTCAATGGCACCATCCTAAATGGGCAGGTATAGACTTGAACTCTAAGTTTGAATTAGCCCCCGCCTACAAAGATACCAATGCATTAGCGGATTTCATAAAGAAAATTAAATCACAGCCACAAGAATAACTATTAATTCAAATAAAATGAACAGAATAGACAAGATATTTCAAGAGAAAAAAGAAGGCCTGCTGTCACTTTATTTCTGCGCAGGTCATCCCACAATAGAGAGCACGGGGGATATCATTAAAACCCTGGAAAAAAACGGCATAGACTTTATAGAGGTTGGAATACCGTTTAGCGACCCTATGGCTGACGGCCCTGTTATTCAGGATGCTGCCACAAAAGCTCTCAGGAACGGAATGACACTGCGCAAGCTTTTCTCGCAAATTGCAGAAGTCCGAAGAAGCGGCGTTAAGCTCCCCCTTATCCTTATGGGCTATATGAATCCTGTTTATCAGATGGGGTACGAGGCTTTCTTCGGAAATTGCAAGGAGGCCGATGTGGACGGTGTGATAATACCTGACCTACCCTTCCGCGACTACATGGAAGAAGTGAAACCTGTTGCCGACAAGTTCGATATACGCGTGATTATGCTTATTACCCCCGAGACATCCGAGGAACGCATACGTTTTATTGACCAGAACACAGACGGTTTCATCTATATGGTCAGTTCAGCAGCCACCACAGGTGCCCAAAAAGAGTTTAACGAAGCCAAACAGGCATATTTTAACAAGGTTAATAACATGGGGCTCAGACATCCCCGTATGATTGGTTTTGGCATCAGCAACAAACAGACACTTGAGAGTGCCCAGAAGAACGCAGCCGGTGCCATCATTGGCAGTAAGTTTGTTACGCTGTTAGATGAACTGAAAGAACCACAGGAAGCCGTTAATGCGCTTTTACAGGCACTTCAACTATAGAACTTTAAAGTTTATAGCTTAAACTAAACTATCCATAAAGGGGAGTTTAGTCCCCTTTGTGGAAAATGACCTTAACCTTAACAATGCGGCGCTCATCCATTTCCATTATCTCAAAAGAGAAACTCTTGTAGATAATCTTTTCGTGAAGTTGGGGGAACTCGCCCTTAATCTCAAGCAGAAGACCCGCTAAAGTGTCTGCTTCGCCCTCTACTTCCTCGAAATAGTCGTCATCAAGGTCGAACATCTTCATAAAGTCGGCAAGCAGAATTTTGGCCTCAAAGATATAGGTATTCTGATTCAGGCGCTGATATGGTTTCTCCTCATCATCGTACTCATCGTTTATCTCCCCTACAATCTCCTCTATGATATCTTCCATTGTCACCAGTCCGCTTGTGCCACCAAATTCATCAACGACAATAGCCATATGCACCTTGCTCGATTGGAAGTCACGCAACAAATCATCTATCATTTTAGTTTCAGGAACAAAGTACGGAGGCCTTATAAGACTTTGCCATCTGAAACTTGACGGCTTGCCAAGATGAGGCAGCAAATCCTTGATGTACAACACACCTTTTATGTTATCCTGTGTTCCCTGATAGACCGGGATACGGCTATAGTTGTTCTCCACTATGCACTTCAGTACCTCGGGAAAGGGTGTGTTAATATCCAAGGCCACAATATCCATTCGGCTTGTCATTATCTCTCTGGCCATCTCTCCGCCAAAGCGGATAATACCCTCCAGCATACTGCTTTCCTGAGCAATGTCCTTTTGGTCGGTCAACTCCATAGCCTTCTCCAAATCATCTACCGTAAGGCTCTGTATATCAGTGTGAACAAAACGGCGTGTTACAACTTTACTTCGGATAAGAAGATTACTCAAAGGGGTTAGCACCCTGCTGATTTTACATAGCTTAGGAGCAGCAAACCTACAGAATGAAAGCGTATGCTGTGAACTATAAATCTTGGGAATTACCTCGCCAAAGAGCAACAGCAGGAATGTCAGCACTACCGTCATAAGCAGGAACTGCAGCACCTCGGAACCTCCGAAGTCCAACACCTTCATGAACACAAAATCAAGCAGCGTAATGATAGCAATGTTAACCAGATTATTACAGATAAGTATGTTGGCCAACAAGCGTTCACTGTCCTCACGCAGAGCCAGAATACTCTTATCCGATTTATGCTTCTCCTCCTCCACTTCGTTAATATCAGAAGGCGAGAGGCTAAAGAAGGCAATCTCGCTGGCTGAAACAAATCCTGAGCATAGCAACAGGAAAAGTGACAGGCAGAATGCAACAATAACACCCACCGTCGGGGCCTGGTAACTTATTGAACTAAAAGAGTCGGCAAGCGACTGGAAAAACGCTGTAATATCCATTCTTAGCTATTTTCTACAGCGTCTTGGGACTTAGGGGTAAGCATCTCCATCGAGTCTGCCCAAATTTCCGTAATGGAACGCTTTATGCCATTGCGGTCGTCCCAGGTACGGGTATGTATCTGCCCTTCGATGAACAGTTTGTCCCCCGTATGCACGTACTTCTCGACAACCTCCGCAAGTCCACGCCACAATATAACATTATGCCATTCCGTACGGTCGGGAACCTCACCTCCGTTAGGCAGTTTATACCCACGTTCCTTGGTAGCCAACCTTACACTGGCTACACAAACACCGGAATCTATATACCTAACCTCTGGTTCCTTTCCGACATTACCTATCAGCATTACTTTATTCATGATGTCATCATTTAATCTTTCAGGCACAAAGATACAACTTTTATTTGGGTTTACTCCAATTGATTGAAAAAAACAAGATTAATTTTGCACTCTCGTTGCTTTTCCATAACTTTGTTTCCGAAAATGTTTACATAAAACCCCCATTTCCCATGAAAGTACCGAAACTTCTTTTTAATTGGCAATACTCAATGACCAATTACCATCAAGGTTATTGCTGCGGCAGAGGGTACACGGTATATCCCCATTTGCGAGCGGCAGCCGACAGGACAGAGGCTCTTCGCTCGAAGTTCGGCCAGTTTTTCTTTTCAGCCTGACTCCAGCCTGTTTCTGCTATGGCGAAAACACGGGGATAGAGCATCATCTCAGCATGCCAGGCATCCTGAACATGCTCGGTCCATAAACAGCCTTGGACACCCAAGACATGATGGGCATTTGCCTCGGAAACGCTCTCCGCCATCGGATTAAAGGAATAGACTTTCTCCAAGGGCAGATGGCGCCCCACAGGTCGGAACTGAGCCGGGTCTTGATGATAGTCCAAATAACAATAGTGTGTGGGCGTGAAAATCACATCGTGGCCTTCTTTGACAGCTTGCAGGCCTGCCTCAATTCCGTGCCAGGACATCACGGTGGCATCCGGAGCCAGTCCTCCCTGCAGGATTTCGTCCCATCCGATGATGCGCTTGCCGTGTTCATGGGCAAAACGCTCCATCCGTTTAATCATATAGCTTTGAAGCTCTTCCGCGCCCTTCAGCCCCTCGGCCTTCATGCGAGCCTGACAGTCCGGGCAAAGCTTCCAGTTGTTCTTGCGGGCTTCGTCACCGCCAATATGGATGTACTGCGATGGGAACATGGCGAAAACCTCTAACAGCACTTTTTCTAAGAACTCGAAGGTGCTCTCCTTGCCTGGGCAAAGTTCCCAAGGGTCTTTTCCACCACCTGGCAGGCTGCAAGCCAGTTCGGGATAAGCTGAACGGGTCTCGTAGTTATGCCCGGGCATCTCGATTTCGGGAATCACCTCGATATGCCTCTCGTCGGCAAAGGAGAGGATATCGGCAATATCCTGCTTGGTATAGTACCCACCGTAAGCATCAGGCGTTCCCTCTTCCACGAAAAGCCCGCCTATCTGATTCTTTTCCCAATCCCAGAAGAAAGCCTCGGGACGCCAAGCCGTCAATTGGGTAAGCCGCGGATAGGCATCAATCTGCACACGCCAGCCTGGATTATCGACCAGATGGAAATGGAAGCGGTTCATCTTCAGGAGCGCCATCATCTCCAACTGCTTCTTCACGAAGTCCTTGCCTTGGAAATGCCGGCTCTCGTCGAGCATCACGCCCCTGTGGCGGAAACGCGGCCAGTCGAGGATGGTGCAGCAGGTGACCGAGCTGTCTAAGGAAGCCATCATCTTGAGTGTCTGACGGGCATAAAACACGCCCTCCTCGTCGGCTGCCTCTATCTTCACGCCCTTCTGCCCCAGCTCTATCCAGTAGGCCGACTTAAGCTGCCAATCTGCCAGTTTCCTGCCTTCCAAACGACGGAGGAGCGCCTTTTCCGAGATACGCACCTTTTCGTGCAAGCCAGCCATCTTGCCCCGAGAAATGCTTCCCGAGCGAATGGAATACTCTGCCGGAGCCGGAATCAGGTTTGTCGGTTGGGGCTGGGCTTCGACGCTCATCGACCCACAGGAAAGTGCAAGCACCATGCACACTCCCGCCATCATAAACTGTGTGAGAAAGGTTTTCATCATATATCCAATTGACTGCCAGAAAGCAGCCTTTCATACATTCAAATAAAAAACCAGCAGAAAGAACACTTTTCGCTGGCTTTTTTAAAATCCGTGAGCCTCTTGTCGGATTCGAACCAACGACCCCGAGATTACAAATCACGTGCTCTGGCCAACTGAGCTAAAGAGGCGGGTGGGAAAGCTATCTGTATCGCGCCGCTACAACCGACTACCCTTGCTGCTGTCAGGCCCTGGGGGATTCGAAGGGAGCATGCCGTACAGGACTTTCCCGTTTTTGTGGGTGCAAAGGTAGATATAATTGACAGAAAACACAAATTTTGGCTCGTTTTTTTTTCTACTTGCTTTTTTTACGCGCACATACGTACATAACTTGAAATAAAGTTGTATCTTTGCAGGCAATTTGAAAAAACAGGAGAAGATCTTTTTCAGAAAATGGATAATAAGACCACACATCCCATGACAATTGTTCAGAGTGCCGCACACATAGCCATAAAAGTAGGTTTCCTGTGCAGCATAAGTTTCCTGTGCAGCGTGCGCGGTATTGCGTCGCCAGGCATAGCAACGATAGGACATTTAGCAGGCCTGCTGGCTATATACAACATCTTTAAAAGCCTTTTTAAATATCGTTTGTTACAACAAGACATCCGCTTTGGCAAATGCTTTATGATGGCATTACTTATCTGTATCTTCGCAGGTTTGCTTACCAACGTGATACAGTATATCTACTTTCAGTTTTTCGACAAAGGGTTCTTTCTGTCGTCCCTCGCTACAGTGATGGAAACACCAGAATACCAGCAGATGGTAAAGTCTGTTTTTACAGGCGTGTCACAAAATGAATTGGACCAAGCCTTTCAGCAAATAAACATACAAACGTTAATGGCACAGATTATCTTCATGAATCTGCTGGTATCAGTACCCGTATCGCTGTTAACCGCTGCTTTGGCTGCATTACCCAAAATAAGCAGAAAGACCATAAACCCATCTGAAAACAATATAGAAAAAAAATAATCTCAATGGATATATCTGTTGTTATACCCCTGTTCAACGAAGAGGAATCGTTACCCGAACTCTTCAGCTGGATAAAGAGAGTGATGGAAGAGAACCGTTTCAGTTACGAAGTGTTCTTTGTAAACGACGGTAGCACAGACAACTCCTGGCAAGTGATAGAACAGTTGCGCAAAGAAAACCCCGAGGTTGTTCATGGCATAAAATTCCGCCGCAACTACGGAAAAAGTCCGGCTCTATATTGCGGATTCGACCGCGTGCATGGCGATGTAGTGATTACCATGGATGCCGACCTGCAAGACTCGCCTGACGAGATTCCAGAACTGTACCGTATGATTAAGGAGGACGGGTATGACCTGGTAAGCGGTTACAAGATGAATCGCAGCAAGGGTGACCCGTTGTCAAAAACCATCCCTACTAAGCTTTTTAACGCTACCGCCCGCAAGGTGAGCGGCATACACAATCTGCATGATTTCAACTGCGGCCTGAAAGCCTACAGGATCGATGTAGTAAAGAACATTGAGGTTTACGGTGAAATGCACAGGTACATCCCCTATCTGGCTAAAAGTGCCGGCTTCTGCAAAATTGGAGAGAAGCGCGTTCACCATCAGGCAAGGAAATTCGGCAAATCGAAATTCATGGGATGGAATCGCTTTGTGAACGGATACCTTGATTTGCTAAGCCTCTGGTTCTTGGACAGCTTTGGTTTGAAGCCCATGCATGTTTTCGGCTTTGTAGGCACGCTGATGTTTATAATAGGATTTCTGGCCGTAATAGCCGTAGGAGCCACAAAACTCTACTACATCTGCAATGGCATAGCACACCCGCTGGTAACCAGCAGTCCCTACTTCTACATTGCCCTTACTACAATGATTTTGGGCACACAGCTCTTTGTAGCAGGATTCCTGGGCGAACTTATTAGCCGAAATGCACCGGAAAGAAATAACTATCACATAGAGAAGGAGATATAATGACGCCAAAAAAAAGATTCTTTCTGGCATGTTTATTTGCGTTGGCAGGGTTGTACAGTTGCGATACCATAGACTGCACGCTTAACAATACAGTGGTCATGACATGTAAATTCTATCAAGACGGAAAGGCGGTTCAACTTAATGACACGCTTACCGTAACAGCGGCCGGAACCGATGCCGTTCTGGTGAACCGCAAATCTAATGCCAGCTCTCTTGCCCTACCCCTAAGCTACTTCAACCCCGAGGACACCATACTTCTGAACATAACGGGCAATGGGTACGCGGTTACCGACACACTGTGGGTAGAAAAAACATCATACAATCATTTCGAAAGCCCTGACTGCCCCGTAAACATGTTTCATAACATTACGGGCGTTCGCAGTACCCATTTGTTTATAGATTCTGTAACCATTACCCGACCGGAAGTCAACTTTATTGAATATGAAAATCTTCAGATTCATTTCTATCCTTCTGCTGATTAGCCTCTGTTCCCAAACAGTATGGGGAAAAGACAAAAAAGATGAAACGCCCAAGGAAAAGGCTCCCCTGCTGAGCGGTGTGGGTGTGGGTATCGACATTTGCGGACTGGCAATGAAAGCCGTAGGTGCCCGTTTTGCCAATATGGAAGTATGTGCCCGTGTAGGCCTGAAGGAAAAGTTTTTCCCCATTTTTGAAATAGGTATTGGTGATTGTACACGCTACGGAGGTGAAACCACGAACGTCTTTAGCACCCGTTCTCCATACTGGCGAATAGGCATGGACTATAATTTTAACAAGAAACTTAATGGTAACAGATTCTTGTTGGGGGTACGCTATGGATTCAGTAGGTATAACTACAGTTTTTCCTGCCCGGATTTCGCCGACCCGGTATATGGAATTGCCAGTCCATTGGAACTGGATGGACTAAAGGGAAATAATCAGTGGCTGGAGCTATGCATTGGTTTTGAAACCAAGCTTTGGAGCATTGTACGACTGGGTTATAATATCCGTTATAAAACACGAACCATGCAAAGTGTATCGGACTTGGGAGAGCCTTATTTTGTGCCAGGTTTCGGTAAGAACGACAATAACACCTTTGGCGGAACAGTTTACGTGACATTCGACATCGGTAAGACTGCACGTTCAAACAATCAGAAGTCACTTTTCGGAAAACGCAAGAAGAAAGAAGATACTAAAGACAAGAAACAGGAGACTCCCCCAACAGAAACGGCTCCAAGAGCAGCCAAGAGAAGGGGAAACTGAAGAGTGATAATTAACGAAAACCAAAACGAAAACGAAAAAAGTGACAGGTTGGTTTCGCTAACCAATTTAGTGAAGAAGTTAAGACTGAAAAATAGACTTTAGAAACTTTGGGTTATAAAGATGGTATCGTTACTTGAAATATGGCTTTTAGGATTTGCATTGGCAATGGACTGCTTCTCTGTAAGCATAGCACAAGGCTTGTCAGCAAAGCGCATTATATGGCATCCAATGACAATGCAGGCTCTCTCCTTTGGCATTTTCCAAGGCGGTATGACCCTACTGGGTTATATAGGTACATCACTATTCAGCAAGAATCTCCAGCATTTAGAGTTTCTGGCCGTTTTACTTCTTTTTTATTTAGGAGTTAAGATGATATGGGAAGGAATAAAGGATAAGGAAGAAGAAACGGCAGACTTAAAGACGTTTCACCCACTGAACATCATAACATTGTCTGTTGCCACCAGTATAGATGCACTGGCAGTGGGTATTTCCTTTGCCTGTCTGCAGAGTGTCACATTGCCGACAATTCTGCAAGCTTCCTGCATAATCGGTCTTTGTTCTACCCTTTTTAGCATAGCAGGTCTGGGGATTGGTATCAAAGCCAGCCGGCACATAAACATCAGAAGCGAGGTGCTGGGTGGCATCATACTCATTTGCATAGGACTTAAGATATTAATTGAACACCTTATATGAAAATTAACAACGTATCCGACACTTCGGCAAAAAACCGTTTTCGCCCCTATCACATTGCCGTTCTGGCATTGCTTATTCTGGGTACCATTTTTATTGCTCAAAGCGAACATGGCAAGCAAAATGACGTTCCGTTCCAATATGAGGAAGGCTCTGTCTTTGGCACCGTCTATCATATAAAATACCAGTACGCAGATGACCTTCATGACAGTATCATGGGACGTCTGCAAGCCATAGACGGTTCCCTTTCTATGTTCAATCCCATGAGTACCGTCTCGTGCATCAACAGAGGAGAGAACATGAAAGCAGACTCGCTCATCACCTGTGTATGGAATATGTCGTGTTCCATCAGTCAGGCAACAGAAGGAGCCTTTGATCCTACAGTAGCACCGCTTGTAAACATCTGGGGCTTTGGGTACAAGAAAAAAGAGACTCCAGACAAAGCCATCATAGACAGCCTACGTGATTTGGTAGGTTGGCAACGCATATCCATCCACAATGGTCTGTTCTGCAAAGAAGACCCTCGTATGGTGCTTGATTTCAGTGCTGTAGCCAAAGGTTTTGGCGTAGATCATGTAGCCAATTTGTTCCGTAGTCTGGGAATTCAGAATTTTATGGTGGAAATCGGAGGTGAAATTGTAGCGCAAGGCATCAATCCAAAAGGCGAAGCCTGGCATATAGGCATCAACAAACCCGATGACGACAGCACGGGAACGAATAATGAGCTGCAAGAGGTAATAGAGGTACATGACGGAGCTCTTGCCACCAGCGGTAACTATAGAAATTTCTACATAGAGGGTGGACGTAAGATTGCTCATACTATTGATCCAAAGACTGGATACCCTGCCCGACAAAACATTCTCAGTAGTACCGTCAAGGCAGCCTCGTGTGCAATGGCCGACGGCTATGCCACAGCCTTCATG
This sequence comes from Bacteroidaceae bacterium, assembly GCA_017645305.1. GTDB lineage: Bacteria > Bacteroidota > Bacteroidia > Bacteroidales > Bacteroidaceae > Physcousia. Next base: position 174,578 of record JAGCPD010000003.1, read on the forward strand.
GTAATGGGAATGGAACGCTCACAGAAATTTCTGAAAAAACATCCTCAGATACAGGCTTACTTCATCTATGCCGATGAGAATGGCCAATATCAGACTTGGCATACACCTTTCTTCTACGAAACAGAGAAGCACTAATGATATCCTTAACACAGAAATATGAACTGCTCACCAAACTGCCCCTGCTTCAGGGATTAAGCGGAAAGGAACTGGCACACATAGAAAGTGTCATAGGTATGGAGGTGAATGAAGTACCGGCTATGAGAAAGCCACTGATTCACCAAAACGACCCCTGCACACACCTCATATTTCTGACAACAGGAAAACTACTCCGCCAATACGAGTCAGATGACGGTCTTTTCACAACAAAAACTGTCATTCAAGCCCCCTCACTATTGGAGCCGCATAATCTCTACGGACTTGACTGTCGCTTTCGCTGTTCCTATACGCCACTTCAAGAGGTATCTTTCATCACCGTTAGAAAGAGGGACGTAATGCAGCATTTGATGAAGACAGACATCTTCCGCATTAATTATTTCAATCTGCTCTCGGCTATTATTCACAAAAAAGATACAATGCTGCAACCGCGGCGCAACAACACGGTAAGCCAGAAAATCGTACACTTCCTGCAAAGACAGTTTGCCGATTGCGACGGACAAGCAGAAATTGCCATCAAGATGACAGACCTTGCCGATTACATAGGCGAAACACGCCTGAATACGTCACGAGCCCTCAACCAACTTGAGGATGCTAACATCATAGAATTGAAACGCTCACTTATTGTTATACCAGACATAAAGAAGATTCTTTAACGATAACGATACACTAAACCATAACGATAGATATGAATCCATTGTTCACAAATAAATTCAAGACACCACATGGCACGGCTCCCTTCAGCCAAATAAAATTAGAACACTTTGAGCCTGCCATCATGGAAGGAATGCGACTTGAGGACGAAGCCATTCAGGCTATCATTTCTAATCCAGAGGAACCGACCTTCCAAAACACCATAGCACCCCGTACCAGCGAAATGCTGGACACTGCCACCACCATCTTCTTCAATCTGACGAGCGCCAACACAAACGACGATATGGATGCGCTGGCGCAGAAACTAAGTCCGCTACTCACGGAACATGCCAACCGTATCATGCTCAACGAGGAGCTTTTTAAACGGATTCAGTATGTCTATGAACATCCCAGGAACCTCACCTCCGAGGAGCAGACCCTCTTAGAGAACGTGTACCAGGGATTCCTCAGACACGGAGCTTGCCTCAGTCCAAAGGATAAGGAACGGTTCTCTGACCTGCAGGTGGAACTCTCAACCCTTACTTTGCAGTTCAGTCAAAATGAGTTGAAGCAGACAAATGCCTTTCAGTTGCACATAACTAATAAGGAACAGCTCTCGGGCCTGCCCCAGACAGCTATTGATGCAGCGGCACAGGCAGCACAGGAGAAACAACTTGAGGGCTGGCTTATCACCTTACACTTCCCCAGCTACGAGCCTTTCATGACGTATGCCGACAACAGGGAACTTCGCCGTCAGCTCTATATGGGCAAGATGACTATCTGTGCCCATGGCGATGAGTTTGATAACCGCCAGATTGTTCAGCGCATTGTTAATCTTCGCCAAGAGATAGCACAGCTATTAGGCTATAAAACCTATGCTGACTACGTCCTGACACGCAGAATGGCTCAGGACACCCAACATGTGAACCAACTTATAGACCAACTCTTGAAGGCTTATATGCCTATAGCCAGAGGAGAATTACGCGAGCTGCAACAGAAAGCACGTCAAATAGAAGGACAAGATTTCACCCTTATGCCCTGGGACTGGGCATATTACAGCCACAAACTCAAATTAGAGCGCTACAATCTGGATGCTGAGATGTTACGTCCTTACTTCCCCTTACAAAAGGTACGTGAGGGTATCTTCTCGCTGGCAACCAAGCTCTATGGCATTACATTCCGAAAGAATACAGAGATAGAAGTGTATCATCCTGACGTAGAAGCATTTGAGGTATTTGATGCTGACGGTTCTTTTCTGGCGGTACTTTATGCCGACTTCTTCCCCCGCGAGAGCAAGCAAAGCGGTGCCTGGATGACAAGCTATCTGGAACAATACACTGACGATGAGGGCAACGATGTACGTCCTCATGTAAGCATTGTCACTAATTTTACAAAGCCAACAGCTGAGCGTCCTTCTTTGCTCACACTTGGAGAGGTGGAAACCTTCTTGCACGAATTTGGACACGCCCTTCACGGCATATTCTCAAAGGTTCGTTTCCAGAGTCTGAGTGGAACCAACGTCTTTTGGGACTTTGTGGAACTGCCTTCCCAGTTTATGGAAAACTACGCTATTGAACCTGAGTTCCTGCATACCTTCGCATTCCACTACCAGACAGGAGAACCCATCCCCACGGTACTTATAGAACGTATTCGCCAGAGCCGCAACTTCCACTGTGGCTATGCCTGTGTTCGTCAACTCAGTTTCTGTCTGCTGGATATGTCCTACTATACGCTCCAAGAACCTCTTCAGGAAGACATCCTGCAGTTTGAAGAACAGGCATGGAAGCGTGCCCGGTTGCTTCCCAACATAGAAGGGACCTGTATGAGTGTTCAGTTCAGTCACATCATGAGTGGAGGCTATTCTGCAGGTTACTACAGCTACAAATGGGCCGAAGTGCTGGATGCAGATGCTTTCAGTCTTTTCCAGAAGAACGGCATTATGGACCGCCAGACAGCACAGCGCTTCCGTGACGAAGTACTCTCACGAGGCGGTACAGAGCCACCACTCACACTATACAAACGTTTCCGTGGTCAGGAACCCACCATAGATGCCCTCTTGCGCCGCAATGGACTATCCGATACCAAACAGCGCGACCTTGACCTGCGCTATTTGCGTATGGCACGCATCTGGAGTGAGAACAGCTATTGTCAGCGCCGCCAGGTGGGGGCACTGGTAGTAAAGAACAAAATGATTATCAGTGACGGATATAACGGAACCCCTCAGGGTTTTGAGAATATATGTGAAGATGAAAACAATGTCAGCAAGCCGTATGTACTGCATGCCGAGGCCAATGCTATCACCAAGATAGCCCGAAGCGGCAATAATAGCGACGGCTCTACCCTATACGTTACCGACTCGCCCTGCATCGAATGTTCCAAACTTATCATACAGGCAGGTATCAAGCGGGTTATCTATGACCGTGAATATCGCATCCTCGACGGTGTTGACCTGTTGCACCGCGCTGGAATTGAAGTTATAAACCTACCTCTTTCTGAAGAAAACAATGAATAAGCATCGTATTACTCCTTTTCTTATGGCCGTTTGCATAGTTTTGGGTGTTTTCATTGGCACTTTCTATGCCAGCCACTATTCTGGCAATCGCCTGAATATCATCAACACGGGCAGCAACAAACTCAATTATTTGTTGCAACTTATTGATAACAATTACGTGGATACTGTGGATATGACATCGCTTGTAGAAGATGCCATGCCTCAGATTCTTTCCGAACTCGACCCGCACAGTTCCTACATCAGCGCCAACAATGCCCAGGAAGCCTCAGAGAACCTTAAGGGAAGCTTCAGCGGCATAGGTGTAAGTTTTACAATGGAGAAAGACACCGTTAACGTGATGTCGGTAATTCATGGCGGTCCGGCAGAGAAGGTAGGTATTTTGGCAGGAGACCGCATTGTAACAGCTGACAAGACTTCGCTTGTAGGTATGGAAAGTAACAATGTTATGAAGCACCTGAAAGGCGAGAAAGGCTCCAAGGTTAAACTTGGCATCCGCAGACACGGCTCCAAACAGATACAGTACTTCACTGTGGTACGCGGTGACATCCCCGTAGTAAGCGTCGATGCTTCTTACATGATTAACAACAATACCGGCTACATTCGTGTAAAGAACTTTGGGGAACAGACTTATGCTGAGATGCTGGTGGCTCTGGCCAACCTGAACATGAGCGGCATGAAGAACCTTATTATCGACCTTCGGGGAAACCAAGGAGGCTACATGCACATTGCCATACAGATGGCCAACGAGTTCCTGCACAAAAACCAGTTAGTAGTATATACACAGGGCCGCAAGAGTCCACGTGAGGAGTATCGCTCTGATGGTCGCGGCACCTTCCAGCGTCTGCCTCTTGTAGTTCTGGTGGATGAGGGAAGCGCAAGTGCCAGTGAGATTTTTGCCGGTGCCATTCAGGATAATGACCGAGGCACCATTATTGGCCGTCGCAGTTTCGGCAAAGGGCTTGTCCAGCAACCTATGGAGTTCCGTGATGGCAGCGTGGTACGTCTTACCATAGCCCGATACTATACCCCCAGCGGACGATGCATCCAAAAGCCCTATGAAAAAGGACACGGCGAAGAGTACGAGAACGACCTTCTGGCCCGTTATGAACGCGGTGAGTTTTTCTATCAGGACAGCATTCACCAAGATGGAGAAAAATATTATACCAATCTGGGACGTGTCGTTTACGGCGGCGGTGGTATCATGCCCGACATATTCATTCCCGAGGACACATCGGCTGTTACCTCTTATTATAAAGAAGCCGTTTTTACAGGACTAATCCGACAGTTTGCCTTTGCCTATACCGACGAGAACCGTTCCCGCCTTAATGCTCTCGCCAGCGTAGAGGCTACAGAAAGATTCCTGCGCGGAGAAAACCTGATAGAGCGTTTTGCCCGCTTTGCCGAGGAACACGACCTGAAACGTCGCAACCTGATGCTACAGAAGAGCCGTGCCCTTTTTGAGCGCAACATCTTCGGAAACATTATCTATAATGCCCGCGAGATGCAAGACTATCTGCAATTCCTCAACGAGGACGACCCAACCGTTCAGCATGCCATACAGGTACTTTCCGATGGTCTCTCCTACCCTCAGGCTCCAGAGCCCGAGAGTGAGGATTCCACAAAGAAAGGAAAAGAATTAGCAAAAGGGAATTTACCTGAGCATCTTCTTCTGCCCGTTCACCACATGTATGCCGTAGCGTCCTAAGGTGCTGGAATAACGACGGCCGGCCAAATCATATACCAGTCCTTCCTTCGAAGGAAAGCTGGCCGACACATTACCTATAGCAGTCTGTTCATCAATTTCCTCTGCAGAGATTACAAGAATGTCATCCTTCTTCATTTCAACTGAGAAGGTGCCGTCCAGACTCTCTGTTGGCGTAACTTTGTGATTGTTCACATAGAAGAATGCTTTGCTCAGGTCAATGGCAGCTGTGCTGTGAAGTTTCAAAGGAGCCCCGCTTCGGCTGATGATTTCTGCATAAGAGAGTTTAGCTGCCTTCCATTGCATATTTACCTCGAAGTTACCTTCTGCTTTCAGTCCGCTAATGCTTCCATTTGACCATGCCGTAGGCAGTGCAGGAAGCAGAGCTATGCCATCGTAGCTATGCAGGAGCATTTCGGCAATACCGCTTGTGCAACCATAGTTGCCGTCAATCTGGAAGGGAGAGTGGGCATCGTAGAGATTATAGTAGCAACCACCGTAATTACCCATCTCTATAACATAACTGCCAGAATGCCGCAAAGCCAGCGAAAGGTTTTTGCGGGCGCGGTCACCGTCCAAACAACGGCTGTAGGTGTTTGTTTGCCAGCCCATCGACCAACCTGTCACATCGCCATTGCGGGCAATCTGCCCGTTATAGGCAGCCTGGAACAGACGCTTGCCTTCTGTGCTCTGGTCGTAGGCACTTACTTGCGAGAAGGGATAGAGACACATCAAGTGGGAAAGGTGGCGATGACCTGGGTCGGAGAGAGCATTGTTCTTCCACTCCGAAATACATATCTTACCGTTGTAGGTCTCGGTCCACAGTCCTTTGTCGAAGTTGTCATATAGATCCTGAATAGCCGCAATCTCTGAAGCCGAGAGCGGAGATTCACTACCCAGTTCTGCATGAGCCTTCATCACCTCGTCCAACACCTCATAGCTTGTCTGCTGTGCAAAGGCCGTCACATCAGTTGGGCCATGCTCCGGACTCCATTCGCCAGTAATTTCATATAGGCCCTTGCTGTCTTTCGTCGCAATGGACTTGGTGAAAAGGGCGCATTGGTACATGACGGGCAAAGCTTTTTTGAGGAACTCCCTATCCATAGTATATTTATAATAACGCCATAGATGTGTGCAGTACCAGCTTCCGCAAGTCTTGATGGAACCATTGCACCAATTCGAAGTGCCGCCGAAGATGTTATTCTCCACAGCTACCATCCAGCCCTTGGCTCCGCTCTTAACATTGTTTGCCAGCTGATACCAAGGCGAATTGCTGCCAGGTGCGCCCAAGTCCAGAATGTAATTCAGGAAAGGCAGGTGCATCTCTGACAGGTTGGTCGGATCGGCTGGCCAGTAGTTCATCTGCACATTGATGTCAGCGTGTATGTCGCAATGCCAGAACGAGGTATTGCTTCGGTCATTCCATATACCCTGCAGATTGGAAGGTGCATGAATGGAAGTATCCAAGTTGGCACCGATGGTTAGATAGCGGCCATACTGGAAGTAGAGTGCCTCCAGGAAGAGGCCGTCGCTGCTCTGTTTGTTCTGAGTCGATGCGTTGTAGAACTTAATGAGGTCTTCGGTTGTCTTCGTAGAAGAGCCGCCGAGGTTCAGACTGACGCGATTCATCAGGGCGCTATGTGCCGCCTTGTGGTCGGCAAGAAGTTTCCCAAAACCCTTCACGGAAGCTTCATCGATGCGAGTGCGGACTGTGGCAGAGAGTTCAGAAGCCGTCGCGCCGCTCTTGCAGTTTGCTTTGCTTGCGTCGTAATCCGTAGCGGCAGCCATGATGATGTTCACCCAAGACGCGCCACTGACACTGATGCCCTCGGAGTTTGTGACTATTGTGCCGTTGCTCTCCACCTTGAAGCGTGTGTTGTAGCTGACAATCTGCATCTTGCCGGAGAATGTCGCGGAGGCCGTTCCGTCGTCTTCCAAAGCGTATGTCACATTGCTCGCATTGATTTGGGTGTCGGGTGCATAGCTGATGTCGAGATCCATCATTTCCTGTCCCACCGCTTCGTACACCGCCTCGTAGTGTGCCACGAAGACCTTGTCGGTGGAAGATACGAAGTAACGGCGGTAGAACGATGTCTGTTTGTCTGGTGACTGGAAGTTGACACCGGCCAAACCATCTATGATATCAAGGTAGCGGCTGTAATTCTCAATAGGTTTGTTATCGGAAACGGCAGCCGAGAAGGTATCACTCTTGTCTTTGACCAGAATCGAGCCAAAGTTCTGAAAATAGCCCTGATTACCGGAATTGGTAGCAGTTCCGCTCCAAAGTGTCTTCTCGTTGAACTGAATATCGTCGCAAAGGACACCTCCGCGAATGGTAGCGCCAATCTGTCCGTTTCCCATAGGCAAGGCATATTCCATCCATGTATCAGAAACACCTGTTGCAGTGGCAGGAATGTCATACCAAAGTGAGAAATCGTGGATGTCCGTCGGACGTGAGCCTTTCTGTCCAACACAAAACTCACTGGGCTGCACATCAGCCTCAGCAACAAGATATATGATATTGCCAGCCTCATCACCTTGCCAGAGTCCCACTTCCTTACCGGCACCTGTTCCACCCCATTGGTTAAAGTAGCGATTAGCTTGAGAGGCAGCACCAACCCAAGCAATCTGGTATTTGCCGGCATAGTTTGTGTTGGTGGTAGCTTCGATGGAAAATCCCTTTGCATCAGCAGTTTGACGTGTCTTTACGCGGCTGCCGTCGTAGTAGGCATATCTGCCAGAGCCTTTGTTGACAAGCTGGAATCCCGTTTCATCACCGACAAGTTTCCAAAGTTGACTCGTTTCGCCATACTTGCGGGCTTGTGTGGTAATGTTCTTGGAAGCCCCCATATCCTGAAGCACAAGGTCGGAACTGGCAAAGGTTATATAGAAGAAATTCTCCTGTCCGTCGGTGGAAAAGAAGTCTTCTGGAATGCCCTGAATGCTGAAGATAAAGCGGGAACCCGTATCTGTGCTACCCGAAGCACTGTCCCAATAGGCCAGATAGTTGCCGCGCTTATTCCAGTATTTGTTGGCAGACCCGTGGTCTTTAATCCAAAAGCCGTCGCCATTCTTTCCTATATCAAACTTCGTGACACTCTGGGTGCTGGTAGCAGCCACCACTTTTGCACGTCCCTGCGCTTCGTTACCAGACATCCCCAGGACATATTTATCGCCCCTGGCTTTATTGTAGAAGGAATATCCGTCAGTATCGTTGCCAACGTAAGTCCACAGGCCGTTGTCGCTGGTGTCTTCTGTCGTGTTGCTCAACAACAGATACATACCGTCCATATAGCCGGACTTGGTGCTTAGATATCCACCATTAGCAACTTTGATGGTGTACCACCTTGCCTTACTCAGGTCTTCTGCATTTGCCAGCGTTCCCGTTAGGATAAAACCTAAAACTAAGAATAAAATAAGTGTTGCGTATTTTTTCATGATTAGTTGTTTGGTATATTAGTCGTTTTAGTTATCGTTTTCGTTTTCGTCTTCGTTTCGCTAACCGCTAACCGTTTTTGATTTCATTATCCATCCCTCAAAAAATCCAGCATTTCAAATATCTCTTCCTTCGAGGCATGTTGGTTGATTCTGATGTCACCAATGCCGCCCAGCAGGGTAAAGTTGATGCTGTCTCCAACATTCTTTTTGTCGTGTTTCATAAATTCGTAAAGGCGTTCGTACTGCTTGCAGTCAAGGGACGGGTCGCCATAGTTCTCCTTTATGAACAGAACCGTCTCACGCAGCTTATCCTTTGGGAAACCACATTTTACAACGCTCAAGTAAAGCTCGCAGACCAGCCCCCAAGCCACAGCATAACCATGCAGGACTGTCCGTCCTTGCTCCAATGCCAGACTCTCAAGGGCGTGTCCAGCCGTATGACCTAAGTTAAGTGCCTTGCGCAAGCCCTTTTCCGTAGGGTCTTCCTCCACAATGCGTTCCTTAATGGCAACACTCTTTGCTACCAAGTTACCAAGACGGCTGTAGTCTAAGTTGTCAAGACCAAACTGAAGCAACTCAGCCCAACTCTCCACATCGCTGATAAGACTGTGCTTAAGCATTTCTGCATAGCCGGAAAGAAGGTTTCCCATGTCAAGCGAACGAAGGAATTCGGTGGATAGAATGACCGAAGAAGCAAGGTTGAACACACCAATCTCGTTTTTCAGACCACCGAAATTGATGCCCGTCTTACCACCCACACTTGCATCCACTTGGCTAAGCAGCGTTGTGGGAATGTTAATGTACGCAATGCCGCGCTTGAAGGTACTGGCTGCAAATCCGCCCAAGTCCGTCACCATGCCTCCGCCCAGATTCACAAGGAGCGAATGGCGTGTGGCACCGCCTTGTTGCAAGGCAGTCCAGACATGTGAAAGCGACTCCAGTGTTTTGTTCTCGTCCGTATCGCCAATCGTAATCATCTTGGCATCTTCAAAGCAGGGAAATACACTTACAAGGGGCCAGCAAAGGCGGAGCGTCGTTGTATCTGTAAGCACGAACAGACGGTCATACGTCTGACGCAGGATAGCATCTTGAATGTCCTGCTGCAAATTTTGGCTGATAATAACTTCTTGCTTCATATTTCGTGCAAAGATACGATTAAGCGAGAACAATACAAAATAAAACAGCTTTTATTTTTATTGTCGAGCGAAAGTGTTTTCAAGAAGAAGTGTCTTTTTGTAAATAAGGTGATTCTCAGTTCGCAGTCATCAGCAGTCGGACTTTGCAGACTCCGGAGTCTGCACGTGTTACCTCGAGGAGTCTGCACGTGTAGGCTCGGGGAGTCTGCAAATGTTTCCCCGTGGGGCAGACAATTTTTCCCGTGGGAGCGTAAAGCGTAAAGCGTAGCGTATCATAATAATAGTTTACGCTCTGTAGGGGGCATTTGAAATTCTATTATTATTAATAATAATAGAGGCTAATTTTAGGGGGCGTATCATATTTCCGTATATGATACGCTTTACGCGATACGCTACGTTTTTCCCTTTCTAGAAAATTTTTCACTTTTCACTCTTTCACTTTTCATTTTATTTCGTAACCTTGTAGTCACAAATACGTTAGTAATATATTATGGCCAAGATAAAAGCAAGAGAGAGTCAAAATATTGAATACAAGAGCACCTGGCATGACGAATACCTCAAGTGGATTTGCGGCTTTGCAAACGCACAAGGTGCCGTCATGTACTTCGGTGTGAATAACGACCATGAGGTTATTGGCCTTGATAACGTTGACCGCCTCATGGAGGACATCCCCAACAAGATTGTCACTACTATGGGTATCGTGGTGGATGTCAACCTTTGCCATTTGGAAGGTTTGGACTACATTGAGGTGTATATCGAACCCAGCAACATCCCCATCAACTATCGCGGCAAGTATTACTACCGTTCCGGCAGTACCATGCAGGAACTTCGCGGTCCCGCCTTCCAGCAGTTCGTCTTGAAGAAGATGGTCGCTCATGGGATGATGTTACCAACGAACGCGCTACATTTAACGACATTGACCGCAATGCTATTGACTATTTTCTCTGTAAGGGTATCGATGCACAGCGCATTCCTGAAGACCAGCGTGAAGCTTCAACCAAGGACGTGCTTGCCAATTTACATCTGATTGACGAGAATGGCCATTTGAAGAATGCAGCATTGTTGCTTTATGGCAAGCATTCTTCAATGCCGCGTAACACAAATATAGCTGACACCATGTTCAAGGCAGGGTTTATTGATACTTGGGGTCGTGGTTACAAGAAGATTCGTGAATGTTTTGAGGGTGCAGGACTTCCCATGCCCAAAGTGGAGAACTTCTGTGGTGGTGTAAGAGTATCATTCCAACGCGGTTTTGACGTTGTCACAGGGAAGAAGATTGTCCCCAGTAATGTCCCCAGTATGTCCCCAGTGCAACTCACTGAAAGACAGAGGAAAATATGTGATTTGATAAAAATTAATCCTCGGATATCTGCAAACGAAATGTCCCCAGTTTTGTCAGTAGTTGTCAAGACTGTCAAACGTGACCTCGCAGCCATGCAAAAGATGGGTGTCTTGATTCGCGAAGGCAACACAAGTGCTGGTCACTGGATTGTCATTGAGCCTCACACTTAGATGAAAAAAAATCATGCCTATAGAGAACTCCTAAATTGTCAATTTTCAATTATCAAGGGTGCGATTAAGCGAGAACAGGACCAAACTTGTTTGAGCTATCCTGAGAGTGATCAGTCTCGACAATAAGTCAAGCCCGCTACGATATTGAAGAGATATGATTCTCCACTTTAATCCCCGATCTTTAATCCTTAATCCGTTTTTTCCTCCTTCCGCTTTGCTGTTATGAGAAAAAAAACTTATCTTTGTAGCTGCAATCTGCCTATCATGGCATTGATGCACATCGTGATGTGCGGAGCCGCTGGGTAGAGCACTACATATTGAAAGGCGTTACTTTACGCTTTGTTTTTGGACTTTCGAAACTACCACAATCGAATAACGGTCAAAAACATTGCAGGGGTAATTGCCACGGGGTGTAATATTTACTCTCCGTAGTGTGCGCGAGGCTCGTGTAGCCTCAACGCACACTTTACGGGTGTCTATATACTCCAACGTGGATGTTTACTCTGTCTGTTTACCGTTATGGCTGTGGTAGGCCACGAAAGTCGAACAGGCAGATGCAAGCACCCACGTTTTTTGTATGTAGCTATCAATAAAGTAAAATCAATCTGACTTTCGGGTGCTTGTCAGAACAAAAAGAATAAGGAGACAGCAAAGAGAAACTGACTAAACCATACTGACGAGCATCATTTCGCTTCTGACAAAAGAGAACTGGAAATCTAACTGACGCAGGAAGCAGAAAAGACGTAATGGACTCGCACGAAAATGCGTGAGGGACTTGTTATGCTTTTCTTGCAGCGTTTCCAGTCGCTTCTTTTGGGCACGACAGCCCCTTGCGCTTTTCTTTCAAAGGTGCAAGGGGGTTTTTCGTGTCTCAATAAGCGAAAAATGAAAGTAATAAGCCTATTTAGTGGTTGTGGGGGCTTGGACCTTGGTTTTGAAAAAGCAGGATTTGAAGTCCCTATTGCCAACGAGTTTGATCCAACAATTTTTGAGACCTTCAAAGTAAATCACCCCCAAACGAAACTGATTGAGGGAGACATTCGAAACATTTCTGAAAGCGATTTCCCTGATGATGTTGATGGTATTATTGGTGGACCTCCATGTCAATCTTGGTCTGAGGCTGGTGCTCTAAGAGGTATAGAAGATCAAAGAGGACAATTGTTTTTTGATTATATCAGAGTTCTTAGAAAGACTCAACCGAAGTTTTTCTTGGCAGAGAATGTAAGTGGTATGCTTGCAAACAGACATTCAGAAGCAGTTCAAAACATACTAAGACTCTTTGATGAAAGCAATTACAATGTAACCCTAACGCTTGTGAATGCAAAAGACTATGGCGTTGCACAAGAACGAAAAAGAGTGTTCTATATTGGATTTAGAAAGGACTTGGATATTAAGTTTAAGTTCCCTGAAGGTTCAACGAAAGACGATAAAAAGAAGATAACGTTAAGGGATATCATTTGGGACTTACAGTTTACGGCTGTTCCTTCTGGACAAAATAATAATCACAACCCTGTGGCTATCAACAACAACGAATACTTTACCGGTGCTTATTCACCTATCTTCATGAGCCGTAACCGCGTTAAATCATGGGATGAGCAAGCCTTTACAGTACAGGCATCAGGTCGCCAATGCCAATTACATCCTCAAGCCCCAAAGATGATTAAGGTTGACAAAAACGACTGCCGTTTTGTCGAGGGACAAAAAGAGTTGTATAGAAGAATGACTATTCGCGAGGTCGCAAGAGTTCAAGGATTCCCAGATGACTTCAAGTTTATCTATAGGAATACTAACGACGCTTATAAGATGATAGGTAACGCAGTTCCAGTAAATCTCGCATACGAAATAGCATTAGCAATAAAAGAAGCATTAAATGAGCAACAGAAGCAATGACCAAGGGCGAGCTTATGAGTACATTACACTTGTAACGCTCCATACAGAGATTTCCAAAATCCGTAAGGCTGAGATAGTACAAAATAGCAGTCTAAAGGCGGCTAAGGATGCATGGGATAATATGAACAACAACATGCAGCAATTGCTTGCTGTTAGTGCTACTTCTTTTGTTCCAGAGATATTCGATTTAGAACCTTTGATTCTTGAAGATGATGGAGATAGTGTTGAGTTGCTTATACAAAAAGACAACAAAGGAGAAGAAGGCGATGTGAGAGATATCCTCATTGTACGAAGTGGTATTGAATGGGAGATTGGTCTCAGCATGAAACATAATCATTTTGCTGTCAAACACAGCCGCCTGTCTCACAAAATAGATTTTGGCAAGAAATGGTATGACGTTTCATGTTCAGAGCACTACTGGCAGTCTGTATTACCTATCTTTGAATACTTGCAAAAACAAAAAGCTAAAGGAAAAGCATGGAGTGAATTGACAGATAAGGTAGGCGAAGTATATATCCCGTTGTTGAACGCATTTATTGAAGAACTACGTAATGCCTATGCCGGTCATAAAGAGCTGCCTCAAAAGATGGTAGAATACTTGTTGGGAGAATATGATTTTTACAAAGTTGTCAGTATTGATAATAAAAGTCTCACACAAATCAATTCCTTTAATCTACATGGAACGTTAAACAAAAACGGAAAGAGGCATAAAGCTACATCTACAATTCCTCAAGTTTTGTTGCCAACACGTATTGTAAACTTAGATTTCAAGCCGGAGAGCAGTAATACTGTAGAATTGTATATGGATGGGGGCTGGCAATTCAGTTTTAGAATACATAATGCGTCAACTATGGTAGAATCCAGCCTTAAATTTGACATTCAAATAGTTGGAATGCCAACAACAATAGTAACGATAAATTGTAGGTGGAAGTAACGTGAAAGTTGTTTCGATATTTGCTGGTTGCGGAGGACTTGACCTAGGCTTTGAAAAGGCTGGATTTGATGTGGTGTGGGCGAATGAATACGATTCTTCAATTCATGCCACATATAGGCTAAACCACCCCAATACACAACTATGCACCTTAGATATAAGAAATATCAAGGCGAATGATATCCCTGATTGTGACGGTATTATTGGCGGACCTCCATGTCAATCGTGGAGCCTTGGTGGTAAAAGTCTTGGAATTGAAGATGAAAGGGGAAAGTTGGTCTATGACTACATTCGCATCGTAAAGGACAAAAAGCCTAAGTTCTTTATTATGGAGAATGTGCCAGGAATGGTTACGCCAAAGCACATTGACGCTTTCAACGAGTTTCTTAATCTCTTCCGCAATGCGGGATATGTCGTCAAATACGAGCTGATGAATGCTGCTGACTTTAAGATTCCGCAGGATAGACAACGTGTTATAATTGTAGGCATACGAAATGATATGAATGTTGAATATTTGTTTCCGACGAAACAGGAGTCAACACCTATTACATTGTTAAGGGCTATTGGCGATATAAAAACTCCCCCCAAACCTTATTACAGCGAAAAGGTAAACGTAGAGTGCTCTATCATTCCCAATCATGATTATTATACTGGTCCTTATGATAGTAAGTTCATGGCAAGGAACAGAGTCAGAGGATGGGAAGAATTATCATTTACTATTCAGGCTCAAGCAAAAAACGAGCCTCTGCATCCTCAGGCTCCAAAGATGGTATATGTTTCTTCTAACGAGAGAAAATTCGTTGAAGGGAAAGAACATTTGTATCGAAGGCTAAGTGTAAGAGAATGCGCAAGAATACAAACCTTCCCTGACACCTTTAAGTTCATATATGAAAAAGTAACGGATGGCTACAAAATGGTAGGAAATGCTGTCCCGCCTCGTTTAGCTTACCACATTGCTTTGTCGATTAGACAATGCTTCTCTATGTCCATGTCGCCCAGTTCAAATACGGTTATGGCTTTAATCGGATATGTAAAAAGTGAATCAGATTTCAAAATAATAAGAAGGGAGAACATATACTACATTAGAGGTGGGAACAGACCTGGAGCCATGCAATACGGACAATTAACAAAACCTATAAAATGGTTACTCTTGCATAAAGGTGAGCATATAGAATTATTTGAACTTGTTACAGGCAAAGCAGAAAGATGTACTCAATTGTTCCTTAGAAATCTGGGATTTCATCCCAAAGGAAACGAATACTGGTTTTTTAGGATTAAACAGGTGATAAAAGAAGATTCTGTTGTTTCAACCATAATAAGAGAAGTGAAAGAGTTCAAGCACTCTCCTCATATTGTAAATATCGAAAACATTGTTAGGTAAAACACTTGAGTGTTTGACCAAAAATAACTATCTTTGCAGTCAGTTGTCTCATGATAGCATAATTGGCAATGGTGAAGGTTAGTACTTTTGTATATAATGGGAAGGTTTATCTGGTAGCGGATATTCCTGATGTTATTACCGGCAGCGAGTCCAGACTATTGATAGGCTCTCATTCTCTAAACATTGCACTTTATGATGACGAGAAGGGCTATCTGGATAGTACAGCCGAAGCAATCGATGAGCAAATATATGCCTATCTGGATGACCAATATTTTTCATTGGGAGATAATGATTTCCTGTCTAAAGTCAAAGAGTTGTTGGATTGAAAGATGAAACGCAAGATATACGTAGCAAGCAGTTGGCGCAACAGGTATTTCCCAGAGGTGGTGGCGTACGACTATTGCCTATATGCCAGAACGGCAGGAGCCGGAACTGATGTACAAACTATTTAGCGCGGTCTGTTGTTCAATAGAAGAATTGATTGAATCCCTAAAATGAATCAATATGGACCACCTAACTCCACAACAACGGCATAAAAATATGGCGGCTATCCACTCTAAGGGAACTAAGCCAGAGATAATTGTGCGCAGATGGTTGTGGAGTCACGGCTACCGATACAGGCTGAATGTTAAGTCTGTTCCTGGTAAGCCAGACATAGTGATGCGGCGGTTTCGCACCGCAATATTTGTGAATGGGTGCTTCTGGCATGGACATGGTGTGGCAAAGCCTCAAATTGATAATGGAGAATTGATAATTGATAATTCTGAGTGCTGTAAGATTCCAAAGACGAATCGGGAGTTCTGGATAAAGAAGATTTCCCGGAATATGGAGCGGGACCAAGAAAACTACCGCACTTTACAAGAGAATGGATGGCACTGCATAGTAATATGGGAATGCCAACTGAAGCCCAAATTCCTTGAGCATACCATGCAACAGGTTGAACTGCAGCTAAACCATAACTTCCTCTCCCTATACCAGCGCAAGTCAGTACCATATACTGAACCGGAGGAAGAATACCTGAAGGCAGCAGAGAGAGAAGAAGAATTAACGAAAAGTTGACTAGCCCATGTGGATAATAATTGCAGTTATAGCGGTGTTCCTTTTTGCCCGTGCATTGAATAATGCGGGGAAGAGAGGAGGCAATACCTGGACTGAAGCGGATGAACAGGCATATTGGGACGAAGAATTGGAGGATTGAATACTACAAATAAGTATGAAAAAGATACTGTTCCTACACGGATTCTTTGCCAGTGGCCAGTGTGTACCAGCCTTGACATTAAAGGAGGCTTTCGAGGGTCTTGTGGAGGTGATAACACCCGACTTGCCGATGCGTCCAAAGGAAGCTGTCTGCTTTATACGTGAACTGATTGACCGCGAGAAGCCGGATGGGCTGGTAGGCAACAGTTGCGGCTCGTTCTATGCACAGATGATTGTCCCCATTGTTGGATTGCCGGCTCTGCTTGGTAATCCGCATTTCAGAATGACAGAGTTTCTGAAGCAGAGAATTGGTGCTCATCAGTATAAGTCACCTCGTCTGGATGGCAAGCAGAACTTTGTCATTGACGAGCAACTTATTACTGAGTTTTCTGAAATGGAGGCGCATCAGTTTGACTGCTACAGTCCATATTATAAGGATAAAGTGATAGGACTCTTTGGCGAGCAGGATACGTTGGCACATTTCGAGCCGCTGTTTCGGCAGTTTTATGACTATGCGTTTCACTTTCCTGGCGGACATACACCAACGGCAGATGAAGTGCGCAATTGTTATGTGCCAGTCATAGAGCAGTTCTTGTTGCCTGATGCAGAGCAGAATGGCATGACTCGCTATTTCCGGCATTTCAAAGGAGGAAAATACCGCTTCATTCGAACTGCATTTGACAGCGAAACGCTGGAAAGAATGGTCATTTATCAGGCTATGTATGGCGAGGAGAAATACTGGGTACGGCCAGAAAAGATGTTTTTTGAAGTGATAGAGCGAGAAGGTAAACGCTTCAATCGTTTCACGGAAATTGACTTGGCAGAAGCTGTCATACCCTGAAAACGTTTTTAGGGCATTTTCATGAACATAGGTTCGTGGCTTCACGAACATAGGTTCATTGCCTCACGAACATAGGTTCATTGCCTCACGAACCATAGGTTCATTTTTATAGCCTCATTGGTTTGCGAAAGAAGAGGGAATTTTTGCGCAGGAACAAAAGAAAAGCCTTGGCGTTTACCAAGGCTTGGGTGACTAGTGGGACTCGAACCCACGACATTCAGAACCACAATCTGACGCTCTAACCAACTGAACTATAGTCACCATCTAATAGTGCACAAAAAGAGACGTCTCTTAATTGCGAGTGCAAAAGTATTACAATATTTTGATTCTGCCAAACGATTGACTACTTTTTTTGTCAATAATACAACTTTTGGCCGGCTGCAAGGGTGTTTTGCATAAGCATACAGATGGTCATC
Source organism: Bacteroidaceae bacterium (assembly GCA_017645305.1). GTDB lineage: Bacteria > Bacteroidota > Bacteroidia > Bacteroidales > Bacteroidaceae > Physcousia. Next base: position 192,320 of record JAGCPD010000003.1, read on the forward strand.
GGCCCTACCCCACCAGGAACAGGGGTAATATAGGAGCAGAGAGGTGCCACGTTCTCAAAATCGACATCGCCACTCAGGCGGAAGCCGCTCTTACGTGTGGCATCGGGAACACGGGTGGTTCCAACATCTATTATAGCTGCCCCCGGCTTTACCATATCTGCCGTTACAAAACCCGGCTTGCCTATTGCGGCAATAATGATGTCTGCCTGACGGCACTCTTCCTTAAGGGTCTTGGAGCGACTGTGACAGACGGTAACGGTGGAGTCAACTCCCTTTTGCATCATCAACTGGGACATAGGCTTGCCCACTATGTTGCTGCGCCCCAGAATAACGCATTTCTTACCGCTGGTCTCTATGTTGTAACGCCGCAGAAGCTCCAAAATGCCCTTCGGCGTTGCAGATATAAAAGCGGGCAGTCCGATAGCAACACGACCAACATTGATAGGATGGAACCCATCAACGTCCTTACGATAGTCAATAGCTTCGATAACCTTCTGCTCGTCAATGTGTTTTGGCAAAGGAAGCTGAACAATGAAGCCGTCGATATCATTGTCACTATTCAATTGCGACACGCAGGACAGAAGCTCCTCTTCTGTAATATCATCTTCATAGCGAATAAGGGTACTCTTGAAACCACAGGCCTCGCACGCAAGAACCTTGTTCTTAACGTAGGTTTCGCTTCCTCCGTCATGCCCGACCAGAACGGCAGCCAGATGAGGGCGTTTGCCACCAGCGGCAACAATGGCTTCTACTTTCTGCTTTATCTCTGCCTTGATGGTGGCAGCGGTTTGTTTTCCGTCAATTAATTCCATTACGATTACATTTGGGGCATTTTACCTTTCATCATCTTGGCCATTTGGGCCATCTTGCTGTTATTGGTAACCAGCTTCATCATCTTACGAGTCTGGTCGAACTGCTTTATGAGCTTGTTGACCTCTTGAATATTGGTACCAGATCCCTTTGCCAGACGCATACGGCGACTGGTATTCAAGCACTCGGGGTTGGTACGTTCCTTGGGAGTCATGGAGAGGATGATAGCCTCGATATTCTTAAAGGCATTATCGTCAATATCCACATCCTTTAATGCCTTTCCTACACCAGGAATCATACTGGCAAGGTCCTTGAGGTTACCCATTTTCTTGATTTGCTGAATCTGAGAATAGAAATCGTTGAAATCAAACTGGTTCTTCTGAATCTTCCTCTGAAGGCGGCGTGCCTCTTCCTCGTCATATTGCTCCTGTGCTCGCTCAACAAGGGACACAATATCGCCCATTCCCAGAATACGGTCAGCCATACGGCTGGGATGAAAGGCATCTATCGCCTCCATCTTCTCGCCCGTACCCACAAACTTGATGGGCTTATCAACAACCGTACGGATACTGAGGGCCGCACCACCACGGGTATCGCCATCGAGCTTGGTAAGGATAACACCTGTATAATCAAGACGGTCATTGAATTCCTTGGCAGTATTTACAGCATCCTGACCCGTCATAGCATCTACGACAAAGAGTATCTCGTCAGGCTGAACGGCATCGCGGATATCCTGAATCTGCTGCATAAGTTCCTCGTCAATAGCCTGACGACCAGCCGTATCCACGATAAGTACATCGTGAGCCTTGGCCTTGGCCTCCTGGATAGCATGACGAGCCACCTCAACGGGATTGGTGGCTCCCGGCTCCATATATACAGGAACACCCACTTGCTCACCCAAGACACGCAACTGCTCCATAGCAGCCGGACGGAAGGTATCGCAAGCTGCCAGAAGAGGATTCATGTGACGCTTCTCCTTGAGCATACGTGCCAGCTTGCCGCTCATAGTGGTCTTACCGGCACCGTTCAGACCAGCCATAAGGATGATGGCGGGATGTCCCTTGAGCTGCATGTCAGTGGTCTCGCCACCCATCAGGGCTGCCAACTCGTCATGGACAATCTTCACCATCAACTGCTGTGGCTTAACCGCTGTAAGAACGTTCTGACCGAGTGCCTTCTGCTTTACGGAATCAGTAAATGACTTAGCCACCTTATAGTTGACATCGGCATCTAAAAGTGCGCGGCGTACGTCCTTAAGTGTTTCGGCAACATTAATCTCGGTAATCTTGCCTTCACCTTTCAGTATCTTAAATGACCTTTCAAGTCTCTCGCTTAAATTTTCAAACATATTCTTTTATACCTTATATATTATTATATATATGTTGTCTTATGCATTTTAATGGGCACAAAGGTACGATTAAGCGGGAACAATACAAAATAAAAGTCATTTTAATTTTAATTGTCAGGCGAAAGTACCTTTGAGATGAAATCCCATAATACAACATTTTCAGTAAACGGGCAAAACTTTTCTATTTCAGATTGCCAATGCAACGCTTCAGGCTCTCCGTCCAATAAGGAATAGCAACGGAAAACGTCTGCTTAACTTTTGTCTTGTCTAAAACGCTGTATGACGGCCGTATTACGGGGCTGGGAAACTCCGAAGAATGGCAGGGCTGAATATCGCAACCGGACTGCCCGCTGTATTCCTGAATCTGCTTGGCAAAATCGAACCAACTGCATACGCCCTCGTTGGAGAAATGATATACTCCATTCTTGGAGTAATTGAGAACTGATAACTGATGATTGACAGTTTCTTCTTTATAATCCTCAAGAACAATTTTAATTGCCTTGGCGAGGTCATAAGCGTATGTGGGCGTACCAACCTGGTCGAAAACGACCTTTAGCTGTGGCTTAGAGGCTGTGAGGTTGAGCATTGTCCTGCAAAAGTTCTTGCCGAACTCGCTGTATAGCCAAGCTGTACGTATGATAATGTAACGGCAGCCTACGGTCTGGATACACTGCTCACCACAGAGTTTTGTATAGCCATACACGCCCGTAGGAGTTCCTTGCTGATCCTCGCGGCAAGGAACATTGTAAGGCTCTTTGCCAAAGACATAATCTGTGGAAATATGTACCAACAAGCCGTTTACTTCCTTCATGGCAACTGCTAGGTTCTCTGGTGCCTTGGCATTGAGCAACATAGCCAACTCTTGGTTCTCCTCAGCAGCATCCACATTGGTGTAGGCTGCACAATTAATAATTGCCTGAATATCGTACTGTGCAACCATTGCACGAATAGCAGCAAGATCGGTAACATCAAGACGGAGTGTTTCCGTACAAACATCGCTGCCTGCCAGCCTGCAAAGCATAAGAACAGATTCCGGACTGGCATCACATACGTCTATAAAGAAATACCTGTCTGCAGAATCCTTGGCAACGATACGAATCTCGTTCCCTAACTGCCCGTTAGCACCCGTTACAAGGATATTCATACGCTAACGGCCCTTATACATATTTTCGTAGTAAGACTGATAGTCGCCAGAGGTAACGTTATCAAGCCATTCCTCATTATCAAGATACCACTTTACAGTCTTCTCGATGCCTTCTTCAAACTGGAGGGAGGGCTCCCATCCCAGTTCCTTCTGTAACTTGGTGCTATCTATGGCATAACGCGCATCGTGGCCAAGACGATCTGTAACGTATGTGATGAGGTCAAGGTCGGCACCTTCAGGACGACCCAAAAGACGGTCAACCGTTGCAATAACGGTCTTGATAATATCTATATTCTTCCACTCGTTAAAACCACCGATATTATAGGTCTCTGCAATGGTACCATTGTGGAAGATGGTATCGATAGCACGGGCATGGTCAACAACATAAAGCCAGTCACGGACATTCTCACCCTTGCCATAGACAGGAAGGGGCTTGCGATGACGGATATTGTTGATGAAAAGAGGTATCAGCTTCTCGGGGAACTGGTAAGGGCCATAGTTGTTACTGCAGTTAGTAACGATGGTGGGCATACCATACGTATCGTGGAAAGCACGGACGAAATGGTCTGAACTTGCCTTGGATGCAGAATAAGGAGAGTGAGGATTATACTTGGTAGTCTCATAGAAGAAATCCTTACCATAAGCCAGATGATGTTCGCCAGAAGATGCTTTTGTGGTAAAAGGAGGCTCAATACCCTCGGGATTAGTCATTTCGAGGGCTCCATATACCTCGTCTGTGGAGATGTGGTAGAAGCGTTTGCCCTCGTACTTCTCTGGCAATGACTCCCAATAGAGCTTTGCAGCCTGAAGAAGACTGAGTGTACCCATGACGTTAGTACGAGCAAAGGTAAAGGGGTCTTTGATAGAACGGTCAACGTGTGACTCGGCTGCAAGGTGGATGATACCGTCTATCTTCTCGTCCTGCATAAGCTGATAGAATGCATCGAAGTCACAAATGTCCATCTTAACAAACCTGTAATTGGGCTTGCCCTCTATGTCCTTAAGGTTTGCCAAGTTGCCTGCATAAGTAAGCTTATCGAGATTGATAATGTTGTACTCTGGATACTTGTTTACAAAAAGTCTTACAACGTGGGAACCTATGAATCCGGCACCACCAGTGATAACGATATTTTTCATGACTGATAATTTTATATTTATTCTTTATTCTTCATTCTTAACTCTTAGCTATTAATTCTTCATTCGGTATAATAAAAAGGGCTGTCAAAGTCCTTAAGCAACTGATGTCTGGTATCTTTCTCGCTAAGTATGGCTTGCTCTATGGGTATATGCCAATCGATTCCAAGAGACTGGTCTAAAATGGAAATGCCGTCATCAGCCTGTGGAGCATAGAAATGATCACACTTATATTGGAATACCGCAGTCTCTGTAAGCACAGAAAAACCATGAGCAAAACCATGTGGAATAAAGAACTGGAGATGATTTTGCCCGGAAAGTTCTATGGCAACGTGCCGACCGTATGTAGGAGACCCTTTGCGAATGTCAACAGCCACATCCAAAACCGATCCGCTAACACAACGGACAAGCTTGCTTTGCGTATAAGGCGGACGCTGGAAATGAAGTCCGCGAATGACACCATAGGAAGACATAGATTCGTTGTCCTGAACAAACGTTACCTTGCCCACCTCTTTCTCAAAGTCACGCTGAGAGAATGACTCGAAGAAATATCCACGTGCATCCTCGAACACTCGTGGCTTAATAATCAGAAGACCTTCTATTTCTGTCTTTATAATTTCCATTTCAATACACTAAAATTCAATATTAGGAAGTCCCGTTTCCTTCATCTCGTCAATAACCTTCAACAAATACTGACCGTACTGATTCTTTATCATAGGTTGGGCCAGATGACGCATACGCTCTTCAGAAATCCAACCTTGACGGTAGGCAATACCCTCGAGACAGGCAACCTTCAGGCCCTGTCGTTTTTCCAACACTTCAATATAGGTAGATGCTTCGCTTAAAGAGTCATGCGTTCCTGTATCCAACCATGCAAAACCTCTTCCCAACGTAAGTACCTTAAGATCACCGGAAGAAAGGAATTCCTGGTTAACTGTAGTTATCTCATATTCACCGCGTGCAGACGGTTGAATATATGAAGCTATATCCACTACCCTATTTGGATAGAAATACAATCCAACAACAGCATAATTACTTTTGGGCTTTACCGGTTTTTCCTCTATGGACAAGCAGTTACCCTGTGCATCGAACTCTGCCACGCCATAGCGTTCAGGGTCACTCACCCAATAGCCGAAAACCGTTGCCTTATGCTCTTCTTCTGCCGTACGGACTGCTTCCTTAAGCATCCCCGTAAACCCCGAACCGTGAAAGATATTGTCTCCTAAAACAAGACAGACAGAATCCTTGCCAATGAAATCCTTACCAATTACAAACGCCTGGGCAAGACCATCGGGCGAAGGTTGCTCGGCATATGAAAAATGCACGCCATAGTCTGAACCATCACCTAAAAGTCGCTTGAAGCCAGGAAGGTCCAAAGGGGTAGAAATGATGAGAATATCCCTGATACCTGCCAACATGAGTACAGATATGGGATAATATACCATGGGCTTATCGTATATGGGCATCAGTTGTTTGCTGACACCTTTCGTTATAGGATAAAGACGTGTTCCGGAACCTCCGGCTAAAACAATTCCTTTCATAATACGTATAGTTTTCCTGTTTGTTTAAGGGTTATTGATACCATTGAATATTACCACTGTAAGAACTCTGTTTCTTCCATCTCAGGGCATCTGCCAAAGTACTTGCCTTACATGCAAAAGTGAAGTTGAAACTTGTATAAGGGAATATAACCATGCTAGCTGACATGGAGAAACAGTGAAGGTCTCTGCTCAAACTGGCGGTGGTCATACTAAGCTTCTTATAATTGAAATCATAACCTGAAGAGAAAGTAATATTCCATCCTTCCGAGATACGCACATTGCCTGAGAAGTTCAGCGTTTGGGTAAACTTATACGGATATCGCATTCTGTCAGGGTTAATAGGAGCTGAAGTGTTCTCTCGCATGGTGATACCGTAACTTACAGAAAGGCTCCATGGCATGGAGAACTTTAGGTAACCGTCATCGTCGAGTTCACCCGAACTGCCATCTTCCTTAGTCCCCATTCGGCCTCTCTTACGCTCTGGATCGACATTCTGCATCTCGGGATCTGTCTCATCCTCATCTTCGTCGTCATCCTCCTCATCATCATCCTTATCCTTATCATCGGGCTTTATGTTTCTATGTGACTTACTTATTAAGCCAAGCAATTTCCGGAAAGTCTGATTATTAAAAGTATAGGAAAGATTCTGCGTCATACCCTGGAAACGGCCAAATCGACCCTGACTATACTCCGTCTTTTCACCGACACGCACATTCCCGTTTTCGTCAAACTCGTAAGCATACGTAGCAAAAACAGCATTCATAGAAAAAGTGTAAGTCTTGGTTAGCTTCAGACGAACGCGCATATTCAAATCGCTAAGAGGACGAACCTTCGCCGCCATGTTATATGACATATTGAGACCGAACTCATCAATAAGACTTATCTTCTTATAGCCGGTAGAGTCCTTCTTCGAACGAACCTTCATCTCCACGTTATTGGAAAGGTCAACAGAGATATTGCCTGTCATACCAGTACCAACTGTTCCGTACACATTGCCGCTGTAGGGAGAATATGAAACGGTAGAGACATTTCCATTTGCATCTGTCTTAACATACGAGTCATAAAATCCAAAAGCTGGCTTGCTGAAATCAGGTGCATAAGAAAAACTGATGGTGGGTGTGAAAACATGACGAATGGCATAAATCTTCTTTCCGCCAGCCCATGGTAAAGGATAAAAGAAACCATATAACTTAGTATTGGCGCTTACACTCATGTTAAAATTGTAAACATTGTAGAAGCCATATAGGGTATCTCTTTTTACACGCTGATGTTCCTGGTCCCAAGACTGCATAACCTTATGAGTGTACATACGGTCTGTAAAGTTGAACGAGGGAGTTACATTTATATATTTGAAGATGCTGAACGATGCACTAATGGGAATCTGATGACGTATTCCGTTACGCCAATCTTTGATAAGACTGCTCTTAAATAACAGATTTTCCTTTGTATTGATGCTATTGGTAAGGTTTCCTGTGTAACTCATGGCAATCTTTTCATACCACCGTTCCTTTCCTACCATCTTTTTACGTTTGAAAGGATAGAAGCGATTCAAAGAAACAGTAAGATTGGGAAGCGTAACTGATATAGAACTGTCGCGAACATTCTGGCTTATGTTAAAAGAACTACTAAGGGTAAGACCTATGTTTGGGAAAGACTTACTATACGAAAGGCTACTGGTTCTGGTACTCTGGGTATAGCTCTCCGGATTGTACATACTGGTAAGGTTGTTACGCTCATAGCTGCTTGTTGCAAAGTTGACGCTTGCAGAAAAACTCTGGGTGGGATTGGCCTTGGGGTCTTGACGGTGACTCCATGTGATTTTAAAACTCTTACTTGTAACCTCATCAGGGAAATTCTTTTCTCCCTCGTGTGTATATTGATAACTGACATACAGGCTACCATTATACTTATAACGACGTTTATAAGTGCTCTGGGCAGAAAGCGACCATGATCCCTTTGTATAGATATCACCCAACAACTTAATGTCAATATGGTCATTAATGGCAAAATAATAACCTCCGTCACGAAGGTAAAAACCACGGCTCGTCTCATCGCCATAAGTTGGCATGATAAATCCGCTACTGTATTTTTTCTTAAAAGGGAAGAATCCGTAAGGCAAAGCCAAAGGAAGCGGGACATCCTCAACCACAAGATGGGCAGGACCAAATATCACATTCTTGCCTGGATGCATCTTAGCACGGGACAAAGCCAGATAGAAATGAGGATGCTCAGCATCACATGTGGTATATTTACCATGGCGGATATACATAACACCGGAACTGTCACGTTTTCCGTCGATAGTCTGCATATAGCCCTCGCCTTCTTGCGTATAGACATTGGTAACAAAAGCCTTACGTGTCTTAAAATTATAAGCAATCCTGTCAGGTTCGTACTCATCGGCACCTTGTTTAAACAAAGGCTTTCCCTGAACTACGCCAGTAGAATCCTTGCGACCTGCGGCATATACCAAACTGCTGTCAATGCTGATATCAATCTCGTCGGCATCCAATTCCAAGTTTTGATAATTAACCTTACTGGTACCATAAAGATGGGCACGGGAATTGCGATAATCAAAAACTATAGAGTCTTTGGCTTCGTATTTAACGGGAAAATCCAGAACATTATCATTTGCTGTCGTGTCAACTGACACAGTATCCTTCTTAGTAGTATCCGGCAAGATGACAAAAGAATGCTCTGGCATGGTATCCTTAAGCAGAGAATCTAATTCCTCACGACTGATATAGCGTCCTCCCATGACAGGACGAACAGGACGTGCCACAGTATCTGGAACTTGAGGAGATACTGTATCAGAAACCGGCAGGGAATCAACATCATTATCATCCATACTTGCAATAGAATAGCAATACGGACGTGAGGCAAAAGCCATTATGGCAATGCAAGCAATCAAAAATGTCAGTACTTTGGCCTTCAAATTCCCCATCTGTTTGATTCAATTTGCAAAGATACGAAATAATACCGACACTTCATGACAGAAAAAGGAATATTAAAGTTTTTTCACTCGAAACGAAGTTTCCATTCCTCAAAAATTTTCAGACCCGCCTCTCCAAATTTACGTAAACTGGCAAGCGCTCTTTCATAGGATTTCTCTTCTCCAAGTCTGGTCTTTGAGTAAAACTTATCGGCATAGCAGATAATTTGCTCCTCTAAAGTTTCTGGCACATAATCTGCCAAAGGAAGTGGCAAAGCCCGCTGTTCGATATCAGAACGTGTGAGCCCTGTTCCCGTATGCCGTTCTGCTACACGAGCATGTAAAGGAAGCCCCTCACGACGCAACAGATCAGCGCCTAACAGACCATGTTTTATGTAGGGTTCTGTACCATAGCAATAAATAGCTGGTGCGTCAACGTATATGATACCAATATCATGAAGCATTGCAGCCTCGTACAGAAACTTCTTATTTATCTCAAATTCAGGATGTTTGTCGGCAATTCTTAAAGCACGACTTGCTACGTCAGAACTATGTTGAAGCAACACATCTTCCAACGCAGGATTATTTTTATAATAGCGATGAATTATTTCCTCTGGTTTCATGGTACAAAAGTACGAATAAGCGAGAGAATATCAAAAGAAATGTGCTTTTCTTTTGATTTACAAACGGAAGTTCATTTCGATAATAGTCAAAAACACATAAAAAAAGGCACATCCCCAAAAGAATGTGCCAATATTCAGGATAGAACAGCGTTATTATCCGCCAAAGTTATCGAAGCGGATCATGTCGTCCTCTACGCCGAGGGAGTGCAAGAGGTCAAGCACGGTCTTTGCCATCATTGGAGGTCCGCAGAGGTAGTACTCGCAGTCTTCGGGTGCCTCGTGTGCCTTGAGGTAGGTGTCGCCCATGACGGGTGCCACGAAGCCCGGAGTGTATTTGATGCCTGCTGCGTCTGCCTTCGGATCGGGACGGTCCAGAGCCAAGTGGAAGTGGAAGTTGGGGAAGTCCTTCTCCAACTGCAGGAAGTCGTCGAGGAAAGGAATCTCCTCCAAAGCGCGAGCACCATAGAAGTAGTGCATAGGGCGCTGACGGTCTTCGTCCTTCACGCCGTGACCCTTCAGCATGTGCATAATCTGAGCACGCAGAGGAGCCATACCTGCACCACCGCCTACCCAAATCATCTCGCGACCTGAGCCATAGACGGGACGGAACTCTCCGTAAGGTCCGCTCATGATGACCTTGTCGCCGGGCTTCAGGGAGAAGATGTACGACGATGCAATACCCGGGTTGACGTCCATGAAGCCTGTACCCTGGTCCTTCGGCTTGAAGGGAGGTGTGGCGATGCGGACGTTGAGGGTGATGATGTCGCCCTCGTCGGGATAGTTGGCCATTGAGTAGGCACGGATGGTCGGTGTGGGGTTGACGCACTTGAGGGGGAACAGTCCAAACTTCTCCCAAGCAGGCAGATAGGTGTCGCCGATGAGAGACTTGTCGAAGTCCTTGTCGTAGTCGATGCAGTCGAATGCGGGAATCTTGATTTGTGCGTAAGAGCCAGGCTCGAAGTCCATGTGCTCGCCTGGAGGCAGAGCCACCTTGTACTCCTTGATGAAGGTTGCCACGTTCTTGTTGCCAATCACGGTGCATTCCCATTCCTTAACGCCCATTACAGAGTCGTCAACCTTAACCTCGAGGTCGCCCTTGACTTTGCATTGACAGCCCAGACGCCAGTGTTCCTTGATTTGCTTGCGGGTGAAGTGGCCCTTCTCTGAGTCGAGAATCTCACCACCGCCGGCAGGAACCTGCAGCTTACATTGTCCACAAGAACCCTTACCACCGCAGGCTGAGGGCAGGAAGATGCCTTCCTGGCTCAATGTGCTCAACAGAGAAGCGCCCTGAGGAACAGAGAGCGTGTCCTTGCCGTTAATCGTTACATTCACATTGCCGCTGGGCGAGAGATAAGCTTTCGCAACGAGCAGAATTGTTACCACAATCAGTATGATGCCCAGGAAGACAGCAATACTGGTTAAAACCAAATTCATATCCATATTCTGTTTCCTCCTATCTTTAGATGTTAAGTCCGCTGAAGCACATAAAGGCAAGTGCCATCAGACCTACTGTGATGAATGTAATGCCGAGACCCTGCAAGGGCTTGGGCACATCGGTATAAGCCATCTTCTCGCGGATAGCAGCAAGGCCAACGATAGCCAGCAGCCAACCTATACCAGAGCCGAGTGCGTAGGCAATGGCGTCACCGAAGCCGCCGATGAATTGGGCATTGGTGGGCTCCATTGTGACGCGCTGCTGCATGAACAGGCTGGCACCCATGATGGCGCAGTTAACAGCAATCAGGGGCAGGAAGATACCGAGAGAAGCATAGAGCGATGGGCTGAAGCGTTCCACAATCATCTCCACCAACTGCACCATACCGGCAATGACGGCGATGAATAGGATGAAGGCGAGGAACGTCAGGTCAACGCCCATAACGATGGCATCAGGACCAAGTACGTAGGTCTGAAGGGCATAATCGACTGGCACGGTGACGAGCAGCACGAAGGTGACTGCAACGCCCAAGCCGAGAGCTGTCTTCACATTCTTGGATACGGCCAGGTAAGAGCACATACCCAGGAAGAAGGCGAATATCATGTTGTCCACAAAAATAGAGCGGACAAATAAAGAAATCATGTGATCCATACTACTTTACCTCCTCTTTATTATAAGCTCTGTGAGCCCAGATTACACAACCTACGATAATCAAACTCATGGCTGGCATCACCATCATGCCGTTGTTCTGATAACCTGCTTCGTACATGAACTGTGGGATGACGTTGTAGCCAAACAGGGTGCCGAAGCCGAAGAGCTCACGAACGAAGCCTACGATAATCAGGATGGCGGCATAGCCGAGGCCATTGCCGATACCATCGAGGAACGAAGGCCAGGGTCCGTTCTGCATGGCGAAAGCTTCCAGGCGGCCCATCAGGATACAGTTGGTGATAATCAAGCCGACATAGACGCTCAACTGGACGCTCACGTCATAGACGTAAGCCTTGAGCAACTGGCTCACGATAGTTACCAGCGCAGCCACAACCACCAACTGCACAATGATACGGATGCGGTTGGGAATGGTCTTGCGCAACAGGGATATAATCACGTTGGAGAATGCCGTAATCACCGTCACGCTCAGTCCCATCACGATGGCGGGCTTCAGCTGACTGGTGACAGCCAATGCCGAACAGATACCGAGCACCTGCACGGCGACGGGGTTGTTCACGTTAAGGGGGCTGGTGAATGCGGCTTTATTCTCGTCAGAAAACAATTTACTCATATTCTTTTCCTCCTTTTCTTTTATTGTTCAACATCGGTTTGTTCACACGGCTTTTCGGGGCATTGGCACTCTGCCTTATTGGGGCACTCGCCTTGGCACTCGTCCATGTGAGGGCATTTGCCTTTGTTAGGGCATTCAGCCTCGCATGAGCGTTCGCATTCCTTTTCGAATGTACACTTAGCTCCGCCAAGGAAGTCCTTGTAGGCAGTCAGGCCGTCCTTGACCATTGCAGCCACACCGTTGCTGGTCAGGGTTGCACCTGTCACGCCATCGACCTCGTTCTCTGCCTGGGCAGCACCAGCCTTTGTGACTGTAAGAGCAACTTCACCATCGGCGCCGAAGATGGGCTTGCCGACGAACTGGTCTTGGAACCACTTCTCACCGATACGGGCACCCAGGCCGGCTGTCTCGCTCTCGTGGTAGAAGTAAGTGCCGAGCACCTTGTCCTTCGTCTCGTTGACTGCGATATAGCCCCAGAGACCGCCCCAAAGACCACGACCTACAACAGGAATCACGTAAGCCTGCTCGTCGTTTGCCGTTTTGCCGGTGAAGACGTGCAACTCGCCATTCTTGATAAGGCCACCGTAAGTGGTGTTGAAGTTGCCATCATAAGCCTGGAGCTGTCCATCAACGAAAACATTGTCCTGCACCTTCTCAGCATAGACGGCAGCCACATCGATGGTAGCCTTGTCGTAACCGAGAGCGGTGAGAATCTGTCCCTTCGTATCGTTTGCCACGTTAGCATCCTGGGTGTCCTTCAGGGCAGAAGCCACGAATGCCAGCAGGAAGGCAACGATGATAACCATTACTGCTGCATAGCAGATGGTATAAACATTACTATTTGTGTTCAGTTTCATATCGTCCGTCCTCCTTACTTTATTGTGGCGCGTTTAGCACGCATGTTAATGTTGCTCTGTACGAAGCAGTAGTCGATGAGACTTGCAAAGAGGTTCATCAGCAGGATGGCAAGCATCATGCCCTCGGGATAACCGGGGTTGAGGACGCGAACCAAGACTGCAATGAAGCCGATGAGCAGGCCATAGACGTACTTGCCACTCTCTGTGCGGCAGCTTGTCACGGGGTCGGTAGCCATGAAGACAGCACCGAAAGCGAAGCCGCCAAGAACGAGATGCTCGTACCATTCAATCTGAGTCAGGCCGAGAGCCTGCATGAGATAACCTGTAGCAGCACCGCCAACGAAGACGCTCAACATGGTCTTCCAACTGGCAACGCCTGTCCAAAGCAGCAGCAAACCGCCAAGGGCGATGGCTATCACGCTGGTTTCACCGATACAGCCAGGGATGAGACCTACGATGGCATCCTGAATCTGACTGGGGTCGAAACCAGAGAAACCAGCCTGAGCAGCCTCGCCAAGAGGAGTGGCTGCGGTGTAGGCATCGGTTGCCTTGTAGCCCAGACCGAAGATGGTGTCCTGAGCCACCCAAACAGTTGCGTCGCCCGTCATAGCTGAGGGATAGCTGAAGAACAAGAAAGCACGGGTGATGAGAGCAGGGTTGAAGATGTTCATACCTGTGCCACCGAAAATTTCCTTTGCAAGGATAACGCTGAAGGCAACGGCAAGGGCGAGCATCCAAAGCGGACAAGTGACGGGTACAATCATCGGAATCAAGATACCCGATACGAGGAAGCCCTCCTGAATCTCTTCATTTTTCCATTGTGCAACCACGAACTCGATGCCGAGACCGACAACGTAGCTGACAATAATCTTAGGCAGGACGGCCAGGAAGCCGTACCAGAACATGCCCCAGAACGTAGCATCGGCCAAGTGACCTGTTGCTAAAGCGTTCTGATAACCCACATTGTACATACCGAAGAGCAAGGCAGGAATCAGAGCAATCACGACGAAGCTCATGATGCGCTTGCTGTCGATAGCATCGTGGATGTTCACGCAACCTACGCGACTCGTTGTGTTCGGGACGAAAGCAAATGTCTCGAAACCATCGACGAGCGAACGGAAGGCATGGAACTTGCCACCTTCCTCAACGTAGGGATGAATGTTATCGAATAGTTTCTTTATTGGATTCATAATATTTATAAAATTGTGTAAATGTGGCCCCATCCAAACCTTCCCGAGGGAAGGCTTTCTTTCTCCCCCTCGGGGGAGTCAGAGAGGGGCTGTTCTTTTAAGCATTTTCCTTTCTGAGGATGTCCAACCCTTCGCGAACAATGCGCTGCAACTCAAGCTTTGAAGAGTCCACGAACTCTGCGATGGCGAAGTCCTCGGGAGCAACTTCGTAGATGCCAAGTGCCTCCTGACGGTCGATGTCGCCTGCAATGATAGCTTTCACGAGATAGCCTGCATAGATGTCCATTGGGAACACCTTGTCGTACTCGCCGCTCATGATCATGTGGCGCTCGCCACCCTTGATGCGTGCATCGATGACGTACTCCTTCTTCTTGCCAAGCAACCAGCTGAAGTAGCTGCGGTGGGTAGAGAAGGTGTTGAAGCGAGGCATGATCCAGCCCAGCATCTCGTCGGCATGGTCGCCTTCGGGGATGACGTTCACCTCGGTGGCATGTGCGCCAAGGAAGCCTTCGGCTGTGGTCTTGAAACCAGTCATCACATTGCCGCTGATGATGCGGAGACCCCCCTCCTTCTCCCCTGAGGGGGAGAGATTGCCGTCGAGCAGAGTTGTCAGCTTCTGACCAACCTTCACCTTGTAGTACTTGGGAGCCTTCACTTCGCTACCTGCCAAAGCAATGGTGCGAGTGAAATCCACCTTGCCGGTCTTCATGAGGCGACCCAGGAAGATGACTTCCTCTGCACCCATCGTCCAAACCACCTCACCCTTGTTCACGGGGCTGACGTGATTGATTTGAACACCGACATTACCTGCTGGAGCGGGACCGTCGAAGATGTTCACCTCGCAGTCCTTAGCATCGGTCAGAGCCTTAGCAGTCTGCTTGGCACTCACACCAAGATAAACCTTTGCCATCTTTGCCAAAGCGGAAAGACCAGCCTGGAACTCAGCCTCCTGACCTTCGAGGACGTACTCGAAGTCCTGACTCAGAGGCATACTGTTGAAAGCACTCACGAAGATAGCCTTTGGCTTGTCCTCGGGATTTGCCACAACATCGTAAGGACGTTGACGCAGGAAAGCAAACAAACCGCTCTCCAGCATGAGGGCCTTCACGTCACCCTTAGCGTCGAATTGGCGTGCTTCCTGCTTCTCGTCAGCCTTCACACGGATGCTCAGCAGCTTGCGACGGTCGCCGCGCTCCACCAAGCTTACAATTCCGCTGACAGGGCTCACGAACTTCACTTCGGGATGCAGCTTGTCAACAAACAAGGCATCCCCAGCCTTCACGGCATCACCCTCCTTGACCACCACCTTGGATTTCACGCCAGTAAAGTCATCTGGCACGAGTGCGTACTCGCCCGGACACTTCACGGTCGCTGTCTCCTTCGTGGCTTTGCCCTTGAGATTGATGTCGAGGCCTTTGCGTAACTTAATTACTTTTGCCATATCTTTAGATTAATAATACATAGTTACTTTTTAGCCGTGCAAAATTATAAAAAATTAAGTGAATTAGGCACTTTTCAAAAATATTTTTTGTACTTTTGTTCTCGATTATAACAAATAGTGCAATAAACAAGACAACAAAAAAGCATAAAAGCATTAAAAATCATATCAAGATGCTTTGTGGGATTTGTTTTGATTATCTATCTGATAGGACTTTCCCTTTCCAAGATTCCTGCTGTTCAAAGTTGGGCTGCGGAAGTTTTATCTAAGTCTCTGACAGATTACTTAGGAACTACGGTTAATATCGGGCACGTTCGCCCCGGACTGTTTAACCGGCTTATTATCGACGACGTAAAAATATACGACCAAAAAGACTCACTTATGCTAAACGCAGCACGCATGGCTGCAAAAATAAGAATTCTGCCTCTATTCGAGAAAGAAGTCCACATAGACAATGCCCAAATGATTGGCGCAAATATAATGCTATACAAAACAGATGCTAAAAGCCAACTGAACTGTCAATTCCTAATAGATAAATTCCGCAAGGATAAAGAAGACAAGACCCCGAAAACAAATATTCAGATAGGAACACTATTGGTTAGAAGGAGTGCTTTGAGATACAATGTATGGAATACACCCTTAACCCCACAAAAATTTAATGTCAACCATTTGTCTGTCAACAACATCGACGTAAATGCGAAGGTACTATACAATATGCCAGACACCATAAGCATTAACCTAAAGAGACTAAGTTTCGGTGAAGCATGTGGATTTACGGTTAAGCAATTGTCTTTCATGCTAAATGCTAACAACCAACATGCCACACTATCTGACTTTACTCTTCAAACAGCCAAATCAGATATGAAGATTGGCCAATTAGCTGCAAACTACCCATATATTCCAACAGGGGAGGATTTCAGACAATGGCTACAGGAAGCAAATATAAAAGGAACGATAGAAACAAATGCCGTACCTGCGGATTTTTCTTGTTTTGCAAGCAAATTGCAGAACTTTAATGACCGTATTCATGTTGTGAGTGAATATATAATCCAAGAAGGAAACTTGCTTCTGCCAGTCTTTGTGCTATCTGACACCAAGCAGAACATACAACTTGAAGCAAACGCAAAGGTTCAAAGCATTACAGCAACCCCCTCCATAAACATCAACATTCTACAGTTAAAAACAAGTAAAAACATTCAGCCATTTATCAGCAAGAACATACATAGCAAAGAGCAAGACCTGAGCCCTTATATCTCAAATGCTGGCAACATGTCAACAGAAGGCGACATCAGATACCATAATAACACATTAGAGGCAAACCTTAGCACAATAACCCAATTAGGCTCAATATCTTTACAAGGAAAACTCATTGACAAGGATAAAATACAGGCAAAAATTTCCACAAATAAATTTAACCTCGGCCAATTGCTCTCCAACGGCAAACCAAACGGCTTTGGCAACATAGTGCTCTCTGTTGAAGCAAACGGACATTTGCACGGAAAGGAAAACAAACCCGAACTTTACTACCAGTGTCTTATAAACAGTTTATTTTTCCGCAACCACGAATACAGAAACATCGTTCTTGCTGGAAACACAAAAGGAAACACATACAGCGGAAATGTTAAAATCACAGATATCAACGGTTCTGTGCAATTAAATGCTTTGGCAGATATCCAGAAAAACAAAAAAACTATTCAATGCTCCGGTATCCTTTCTAACCTGTCGCTTTATCATCTGAATCTCGCAAAATCACAAGAGGGGATAAAATATAGCGGAAAAATAGATGCCGACATTGATTTTGTTGATGCAGACCACATAACAGGAAACATTGATATTACAGATGCAATGATAATCTCTGAGCAGGACGCCCCCACCCTAATAGACAGTATCTGTATCAGAAGTCATTATAATGAAGAAGGGCAACATCTCTTGCTTTCCAGCCCCATTATCAATGCCAAAGCCGCCGGACACTTTAAATGGAAAGATTTGGTCCCTTCATTCTTAACCATTACACATCAGGCACTCCCCAGCATCTTCCCTGAACCACAAACCAACACTTCTGTTGAAAATGAAATAACCTTTGACATTTCTACAAAAGATACGACCCTATTTGCCTCTTTGACAGGAACTGAAATTAAAATTCCTGAAACAGCTGTCATTCAGGGAGAAATGAACAACATTACCCAAAGAATAATACTTAACGCCAATATACCACAATTATATTACGCAGGCAATGACCTCAGGCACACGGAACTGCATCTTGAAAGTTACAAAAATATTATTCAGACCAGTTTAAAGACTGAACGTGTGATGAAAGGAAAAGCCACAGAATTGAACCTAAACGCATACGCAAACCAAAACAAACTAATAACCCGTTTGGACTGGGACAACCACAAGATTCCCGCCATGAAAGGCAACATAAATCTAATCGGGTATTTTCATCGCGACCTTTCAAACAGGCAAGCTATTGAAGGAGTCATTAACACATCCGATATAATTATCAATGATACAACATGGAGTCTGTTACCTGCTCACATAAATTACCACGATAATGTTGTTGATGTCGAAAATATCAGACTTACATGTGAAAACAGACACATAGCAATAAACGGAAGAATGTCAAAGGAAAGTACAGATTCCTTAACTGCAGACCTCAACCAAATTGACCTTGCCTATATCTTCGATCTAGTGAATTTTCATTCCGTCCAGTTCGACGGAAAGACTACCGGGCGTGTATATGCCACATCCGTTTTCCAAAAACCAGATATTGACGGATATCTGCACGTCCAGGATTTTACCTTTAACGGTGCACCAATGGGCGACACAGACATTTATTGTAATTGGGGGAGGAAGGGCAAAAGTATCACCCTTGATGCACATATGAGAGATATTGCCACCAAACAGCAGACAAGCGTAAGTGGCACCATAACACCTGGCAAGGAAGAAGGAAGCGGCCTTGATTTATTTATTCGTGCGAACCACACCAATATTGCATTCCTGAATAAATGGACAAAAGACATTTTCCGAAATCTTAATGGGAACGTAAGCGGATGGACACGCCTGCACGGTCCCTTTAAGATATTTACCATGGAAGGCGACCTTATGCTTAATGAGGCATACCTGCACGTCATTCCCCTTGGCGTTGACTACCACACAGCTGGTGACAGCGTTATTTTACGCCCAGGAAATATTTGGCTTAAGAATATCACCCTACATGATTCATTTAGCAACAACACTGATACAGAGCATTCTGCCATTATAGACGGACATCTGATATACGACCGTTTCAGCAATATGCGATACGATATACAAGCAACAGCAAATAACATCTTAGGATATGACTTCCATGATTTCGGAGATGCCAATTTTTACGGAACCATTTATGCAAATGGAGAACTGAAACTTACTGGTCAGCCAGGCATCCTGAACGTCGATGTCAATGTCTCACCGCAAAAGAAATCAACATTGGTTTATAAGGTGGCATCTCCCGAAACCCTTACAGAAGCGGGATTCATCACCTATGTCTCACATACAGACTCCACAAAAAACACATTACAGGAAACTGTTAACACCGAAAAGCCTAAAACAGATATTCACATCAACTTTAACCTTGACATCAACCCTAACGCCACACTCAAGCTGTTAATGGATCAGCGGTCTGGTGATTACATTAATCTTGCAGGTAATGGGCACATATTAGCCAACTATTATAACAAAGGGAAATTCCAGATATACGGTACATACAGAGTGGTTAATGGAACGTACAAGATGTCTTTACAGGATGTTATTAGAAAAGATTTTCAGTTCGAACGCGACGGGAGTATAATCTTTGGCGGCAATCCCATGCAGGCAACTCTGAACCTAAAAGCACTATACACCGTACCCAATGTTTCATTAGACGATCTTTCCTCTTCAAGTCTGGGTCTTTCAAACACAAAAGTTGACTGTATCATGAATATCGGAGGTCTTGCCGGACAACCTGTGATAACCTTCGACTTCGACCTGCCCAATGCCAATGAAGACGAAAAGAAAATGGTCCGTTCCATGGTTAACACAGAAGAAGAGCGTAATATGCAAGTAATATATCTGCTAGGAATAGGACGTTTCTATAGTTATGGGGCACAATATCAGGAAAAAGGTAGTGGTGGGCAAAGCAGTATGGCCATCAATTCTTTCCTAAGCAGTACCATAAGCAGTCAGTTCAACCAGATTCTGTCCAATGCCGTTGGTTCTAATAACTGGACCTTTGGCACCAATCTACGCACAGGAGAAACAGGCTGGGATAAATTGGATGTCGAAGGAATACTTAGCGGTAGAATGCTAAACAACAGGCTGCTGATAAACGGAAACTTCGGCTATCGTGAGAGTTACTACAGCACGAATAATTTTATTGGCGATTTTGATATACAATATATCCTCACCCGCAACGGGGACTTTTCGCTAAAAGCGTACAATCAGACAAACGACAGGTATTTTGTCCAATCGTCTCTTACAACCCAAGGGCTTGGCATTCAGTTTAAAAGAGACTTTAACAATTGGAAAGAAGCATTCCGACGTCAAAAAACGAAAACAAAATCGAAAACGAAAACAAAAACGAAAAAAGATAAAAAATAGGCATTAGACTTTAGCCAATGTTAATGCTCAATGTTCAATGAAATAAAACTTTAAACTCTACAGATATGTATATAATAGGAATAGCAGGAGGAACCGGGTCAGGAAAAACCACCGTTGTAAAAAAGATTATAGAGGCTTTACCAACAGACAAAGTAGCTGTGATTCCATTGGATTCTTACTACAATGACACCTCACACCTTAGCATGGAGGAACGTAAACAGATTAACTTTGACCACCCTAATGCCTTTGACTGGAAGTTGCTTACCAAGCATATTCAGGCACTACGCGAGCACAAAAGCGTTGAGCAGCCCACATATAGCTATCTTATCAGCAACCGACTTCCGGAAACCATACACATTGAGCCGTGCGAAGTAATTATCATAGAAGGCATTATGGCTTTATGGAAGAAAGAGTTGCGCGACCTTATGGATCTTAAAATCTTTGTCGATGCCGACCCCGACGAACGACTTATCCGCGTTATTCAGCGTGACATCATTGAGCGAGGCCGCACCACCCAGATGGTAATTGACAGATACCGCGAAGTGCTGAAACCCATGCATGAAGAATTCATTGAACCAACCAAACGCTATGCCGACCTTATCATCCCGTTGGGTGGTACCAATAAGCAAGCCATTCATATTATGCGTTCCTACATTTTACATCATGTATCCAGCATTCAGGCACTGAAAAAAAAGGAATAATAAATAAAGATGTTAAATACAAAAAAAAAGAGGGAATACATTTTGTTATTCAAGAGAGTTTTTGTAATATTGCACTCGTAAACCATAAAAATAAAGAGATATGAAGCATTTTACACTCGTATTGGTGGCTGCTGCCGCCTTCTGTTCACAGACTTTTGCACAGAATAGGGTTAAGAATTTATACACATCGGGCGCAACCCTTAATGTTAGTCTGCTTAACAACAATGAACAGCCCGTACAGATTAACCGTACCTTATTTGCCGGCTATAACAGTATCTGCCTTCCTATGAGTCTTACTGCCGAGCAGTTACAGACCGCTGCAAAGGGTGTTCAGATAGAGCGCCTTATCTCTATCGGTCAGGAAGGAAGCACACTGAATCTATACTTCATGGATTGTACTAACGAGGGCATTGAGGCTGGTGTTCCCTACCTTATTTACTCTCCCACCCTGCAAACACTGCGTGCCAATAGTTTAGACGCACAAGCCATCAACACATCTCTTAGGTGTGTGACGAAGACTGATACCGAAGGAAACCAGATAACTTTTGGTAGCAGTTGGGAAAGCGTGCAGGTAGAAGGCCGTTACGGCATTCCTGCCATGCAGGAAACTGACGAACTGCAGAGCATACTTATCTGCACAAACGGTGACAAGACGTTCCTGCCCACCCGTTGCGGATTCACATGGGATGCAAAGAGCGTGACAGCACATGCTCTCGAAATTAAGCACATTACAGATCTTGCAGGCGAAGAGACCCGCATCAACGAATTACAGGCACAAAATGCTGTAGTTGACATCTACAATGCCCAAGGTGCTATGGTACAGTCTAAGGTAAACATCAACAAGGCTATGAGATCCTTGCCAAACGGCATCTATGTTATCAAGGGCATGAAGGTTGCCGTAAACAACTAAACAGAGATTCTTACGAAAGACTATAAAATCATATTGGCAAGCAACTCGCCCAGACGGCGCGAGTTGCTTGCTGGTTTAGGGCTGGCGTATGAGGTTCGGCTTGTAGATGACATTGACGAATCCTATCCTGAAAACATCCCTGTTGCAGAGATTCCCTTGTTCATCAGCCAAAAGAAAGCTGAAGCCTACTCGCTTGCAGAAGACGAACTCCTTATCACAGCCGACACCATTGTCTGCCTTGACAACCAGGTGCTGGGCAAACCCAAAGACAATTCCGAAGCCTGCCAGATGCTGACAAAACTCTCCGGCAAAACCCATCAGGTTATAACAGGTGTTACGCTTACCACTACCCAATGGGCCCACTCCTTCTCATGCACCAGTGACGTTACCTTTGCCCAACTCACCAAACAAGAGATTGACTATTACGTAAAGAACTTTCATCCGCTCGACAAGGCTGGAGCATACGGCATTCAGGAGTGGATAGGCTATATAGGTGTAACACGTCTCGAGGGTTCATACTTTAATGTGATGGGCCTGCCCGTACAACGCCTGTATTCAGAACTGAAAAAATTAAATATAAAGATATGAGATACTTTTCATTATTCATTATTGCTGCTACTAGCATCCTGGTTTCGCTGACCTCGTGTAAGAAGAACGACTACAGTTCCTATCCTCCCACCTGGAAAGGATTCCTGTTTACACGCGATGGCCAGGAGATTTCCAGAAACAACATTTATGCCGGAGATGTGATTACCGTTACGGCTGTGCAAGACGAGAAAGGTCACCTTATAAACGCCACCCACTATTACTGGGACATTAAAGCTCCCATCCAATTAGAAAACGGCAATTATAAAGACTCTGTATTCCTATCAAAGCACATCAAGACGAATTATGATGGTGAGGACAACGGTGATCCCTCCGTCACTTTCACCATCCCAGAGAAAGCCTTGGGAAATGCCACGGTATCTTTCAGAGCCACCTACAATTATAGTGGTAACGGCATACAGGTTTCCGACGGCGGCAATTACGAAGATTCCGGCAATCTGTCCGGCAGTATTCATTCTACTTCTTCTTCATTGTCGGGCGATGCTAACGGTTCTGTACGCTTTACGATAAAAAGCAGATGAGAAAACTCTTTGCGCTCCTTGCCATCCTACTGCTACACCTGCCATCCCTTGCACAAGTCATAGACCTGCAGGCAGATACTTGGGTTGGTTCCGATGCACTGGGGCGCATAATGCCTACAGCAAATCAGGCACCTTTGCGTACAGATAAGCCGCGCACCGTAGGCATTTTCTATATCACTTGGCACGACGAGGGTAAGTTTAACCTTCGTTCTCCTTATGGCGGAGATGTCACACGTACCCTTCAGGAAGCTCCTGAAGCCCGTTTCGATGCATACCATCCTGCCTGGAAAGAATGGAGCCTGCATTGGGGAGAACCCGAGGCAGGTTATTTCCTTAGTCAGGACCGTTGGCTCATACGTCGCGACCTCTCCATGCTTTCCGATGCTGGAATCGATGTTCTGATTCTGGATGTCACCAATGCCGTTTTATATTGGGACGAATGGACCGTTCTCTTTGACGAGATGCAGAAGATGCGTGCCTTGGGCAATCCCGTTCCCCAGTTCTGCTTCTGGGCCTTCAACGGAAATGTTGTCAGCGTAGTCACCCAACTTTACGAACGTATATATAAAAAAGGTATAGCACGCGACTTCTGGTTCCAGTGGCAAGGCCGTCCCCTGCTGCTTTACAATGCAGAACCAGATCACGATGCAAACGGCGGAGGCTATAACAGCGGCAGCTACCCACAGGAAATCTATGATTTCTTTACTCTGCGCAACATGTGGTGGGGCTACTACGAATGGGGCGGTCATCGCTACGTAGGTACAGAGGACAATTGGAGTTTTGGTTACGAGATGAACGACCAGCGCGTAGCCGACATGCACCCCCGCGACCTTGCTTCCCGCCACCAAGGGCAGGCCGAGGAGATGGCCGTAACGCCTGCTCAGCACCCCATCAGCATCACAGGCAAGAGTTGGCGTCGCCAAACCAAAGAACCCGCCCTCAACCAGTACGACCTGCCCGACTCTGCCTACGTCCCTTGGTTAGGCCAAACTGTAGCACACCCCGAAGGCTACGGCATCTACTTTCAAGACCGTTGGGACGAAGCTCTCAGTGTAGATCCACAATTCATATACATTAATGACTGGAACGAATGGACGGCAGGCAAATACCGTTCAGGTCTTGCTCCTGGCAGCGAGACGGTTCCTGGTCCCACCACTTTCCTAGGCAGGGAGAATCCCTTTTATTTCGTCGATCAATACAATGCCGAGTTTAACCGCAGCATTCAACCCATGAAGGGTGGCTATACCGATAACTACTACATGCAAATGGTGCAGAACATACGGCGATACAAGGGGGTAAGACCACAAGCTGTCACCCACGGCTTTAGCACTGTAGCCACCTATCTGGATACCCGTGGCGATGTCCTCCACCGCAACCATAACGGCTACGGAGGTCTGCATTACACTGACACCACAGGTCGTAACGACATTATCGAGACCCGCGTCAGCGTGTCCCGCAAAGATATTGTTTTCGAAGCAATAACGGCAGAAGCGCTTACCCCCGCTACAGATTCCAACAGGATGCTTCTGTACATAGATGCCGACACACTCTCTAAAGGTTGGGAAGGATTTGACTATATGATTTCACAGGGGCAAATCCGCCGTTATGATGCACTCAGCCATCAATGGCAAATCGCAGGCACAATAACCCAGAGCATAGACGGCAACCACCTTACCATTAAGATTCCACGCAAGATTCTCCGTCTGAAAGGCAATGCCTTTACCCTTGATTTCAAATGGGCGGACAATCCCAACAATCCCACAGACATCATATCTGTCTGTACTACTGGTGACACCGCCCCCAACCGGCGCTTCCGCTACCGCTTCCTATGGCACCAGCATTAAAAAGGAATCAACAGAAAGAGGGGCAGAACCAATGGTTCGCCCCCCTTTTTTTGCTCCTGTAAACAGGGTGTTTTATACCATACGGGTATGGTCTGATGAATTCGAACTTATTTACCACTCATCGTCCCAAACGCTGTTGCCGCCATGCGACGAGTTCTCCTTCGTAAAGCCGATGTCAGAAGAGTTACTTACTGTAGTATCGCCGTCCACGATAATGGATGGCTGCATCAGATGAGTTTGGCTGGCTATGGTAATGACCAGTGTGCGGGGGGATTTATATATTTTCTTCATAATCATAATGTCTTATGGTTTGCTATTTGATGGTAACTTTCTTTCCGTTTACGATATTGATACCCTTCTGTGGCCTGCTCAAGCGCTGACCGGAAAGGTTATACCAATTACTATCTGACGATATCCCATTTACGATTTCAGAGATTCCCGTCTCGTCGTCTTCGAAACTAAAGATAAAGCCCTTGACAGGTCCTACTGGTGCCGTTGTGTCAAGGTAAGCCTTGTTGGCACCGAGGGTGATGGTCGTAGTGCCTCCGTTGTCAAACTTGTAGAAGCCAATTTCTCCGTTCAAGCGACCCAAGGAATAGTAAGGCGTTGCATCGCTGAGGTCGAGGCTCATCGGCACCAACGTACCCTTCAGCAGGTTGGCACTCTCGCTGACCACGGAGCTGAGGCCCGTCGTCATATTCAATACCGTGCTGGCATCAGCGTCGCTGTTGATGAGCACCACAGCGGTGTTGGCAGGAATCTTCGTACCTTCGTTGTCCGTTGCCGTCAACTGAGCGTAGCCGTTGTTTGTCGTTTCAATGTAGTATGCCTTCGTAGCGCCCGTCGTCGTCACGTCGAACGGCAGGTAGAGCGTTGCATAGCTCTTGTCGCCCACGACATTGAGCGGGAGAGTCTTGGCGAGGGTAATCGTGAAATTAGTGAAGGCAAACCAATTGTTCTGCGATGCACCATAGAATGTGAAGGTTGTTGATGATGCATTCACATCGGTGACGTTGATATTCGTCGGTGTCGTAGTGGAAGTGATGTCTCCAGTAGTTGTACCGTCGGCTGCAGTGATGCGGTATGTGCCGCCCGTATATACAGCACCGCCTATCGTGTAACTCGAAATGACATAACCGGCAGGTGCGGTGATGGTGTAGGTGTCCGTAGCACCATTGGCACTAGGTCTTATTGTCATGACGCGGGTTCCGAGCACGGTTGCCTTGTCGAAGCCATAGCCACTTTCGGTAGAAACCGTCAGCCCTGCCATGCCTGATGATGCGTTGGACGTCCAAGTGCGTGCCCAATGTCCAGAGCCTGTGCCTGAGAAGGCACCGTAAGAGTCGCAACCGGTGCTGGTTTGATAAACGGTGTTCTTAACAACATTCGTCTTCAGGTATTCGGGCACATTGTATTCTTCCAGAGCAGGAATGAGGCTGACGAGCTGGTCGCGGGTAATCTCGATGAAGTTCAAGGGATAGTGGTTGTAGTCGGTGTAACCGCCAGCGCTGTTCAGCGACTGATCCTCGAACAACAGATAGAGGCTGCCGTTGGCCGGGTTCTTGTCCATCGTCACATAGCGTGTGCCCTTGGTCTGCACGTTCAGGAACTCCGTCCAGTTCACGCCCTTGTCGGTACTGTAGAAGAGCTTGAAGTTGACGTGGTTTCCAGTCGTGATGGAGTGGATGATGACGTCGGTCTTGCCTTCTGTCGTCTCTCGCTGGTAATAGTAGATGTCCTGGTTGTTCTGATGGGTCTGAGAGAGCTGGCTGTTATCCCATTGCGTGCCGAAGTTGAAGCTGAGCGTCTTGCCGTCGTCGTTCTTCGTGTAGGTGGCGGTGTTGAAGCGGCGATTGCCTCCCTTGCGGATGGAGCCGAAGAGCGAGCCGTCGTTCATCTGGATGATCTTGGCTTCGTCGCCGCCCTGAACCATCGGGAGGTCACTGAAGTACCACGATTCGCCACCGTCTCTAGAGTAGAAGACGTAGTCCTGCGAGTCGCCGGTGTGCTCGGTGGCACTGGTCATCGTCTGTGCCGGGATGAGGTACATCAGAATGTCATCCTCGGGGATATACAGACCGCGACCGGAAGTCACGAAGTAGTCATAGAGACCGAAGCCTGCTGCACCTGCGGTGGCGACGTTCTTGATAGCGCCGCTCCAGTAGAGGTCAACGGGCGGGTTGCCCTCGCCACTGCTCCAGGTCACACCATTATCGGTGCTGACAGACATACACATGCCTTTCTGGCCGTAGAAGTAGCCTTCGTTACCAGCGGCAAAGAGGCAATAGAGCTTGCCGTCCTTACCCTTCACGAGACTTGGGTCGCCGAAGCCGCAACGCTTGTCGTCGCCGCCGCTGGCGGTGGAGCCTTCGCCCTTAGCGATGGTCACGGGAGCGCTCCAGGTCTTACCGCCGTCGGTGCTGCGGCGCACCACGATGTCGATGACGTGTCCGCCGTTGCCGATGTCGGTGTGACTTTGATAGCGCTTGTCGGCAGCTACGACGATGCTGCCGTCGTCAGCCACAATCATGGCGGGAATACGATAGACGCGGCTGCCGTTGTCGCGAGGCAGGAAGGGATAGCTACGGACGTTGAAGACCATCGCACCACGGTCGGCAGGGTCGCCAACAGAGGTCAGGTCGAGGTTCTGTGCCGTCTGGCCTTCCACTTGATAGGCGATGCCTGTCACGGCTGCATCGAGGACTGCACCGAGAGTGGCTGTGCTGCTCACCGTAGCACCAATCCAATAGTAGTGTGTGCCAGCAGTGAGGTTCCCGATGTTGAAGGTAGCAGTAGAGCCGGAGATAGATGCCGTGGCGACCTCCGTCTTCGTGGGAGCACCGTCGCCTGTGGAATAGATTTCAGGTGAGTTGTTGTTTGCTTCGTAGAGCTTCAAGGTGGAGATGTTGGCCTCCGAGCCGTCCTTGAGGCTGACGGTAAGCGTCGTGTTCGTAGCAGCCTTGAAGGGCTTAGCTGTGACGCGAAGCAGCATTACCTCACTGTCGCGACCTGCTGTCTGCCAGCCTTGCTCCACGGTAACGCCGTCAGCAACAATGGCAAGAGTCGGGTCGTAAGCAAAGGTGACGGTCTTGGCTGTGGCATCCAAGGTCACATTGGTTGCTCCGTCCAAGTTGAAGTCTGTGCTTTCAGGTGTCACGCCGGTGGGCAGGAAGAAGAAGCCGTTCTTATACACAGCCGTCAGTCCACTGACATCGCTGCGAGAGCATGTAATTTGTGCAGATTCAGGAGCATTGTCGCAAAGGACTTGCCAAGCCGTAAGCCCAGCAGCATCAAGGTCGATGGGGTAGATGTTCCATGTCGTGCGATAGGAAGCCGTCTCACCGATGAAGAAGTTGCCATTGCTCACATATGGGTCGGCATACCTGCCACTAGCATATATGTAATTACCATTATCATACCCTGGATTAACAACAGCTGGTTCACTGGAAGGTGTGGGGAAGACGTTGTTTCTATTTATGAGGTATTGGCCGTTTGTCATTTGCCAATTGTAGTCTGCTCCGTTCTTTACAAAACGCGTAAAGAATGTTGCGTCAGAGATAGCAGGCTGCACATCGACACCTCCGGTAAAGGTGAGCGGATAATTGGCTTGATTAGTAGTACCAGGATAGACATAGCGGCCAGGAGAGGCGGTGGCAGTGCTGTTGCCTGTTGTCTTGATGCTAATCACATACCATCCGTCGTCTGCTGTGACGGCTCCTGTCAAGGCTGTCTGGTTTTTCACAAGCTTTGCAACGGCAGCATTGGCTGCTGTGCTGGCATCGCCATCAACTTTCGTGATGGTGAAGTTTCCGCCCACGTCATTGTAGTTGATGATGGGGCCTGTGTAGTTGTTGCTGACGGCTGCGTAGGTGTCTGTCGTGACTGTTTTAATCTTCTTCGTTCCATCGTTCTGGGTAATGAAGGTAACAGCCACAGCGTTTGAAGAGAATATCCACGAAGCAGTGCTTGTTGTAGCAGAAGGTATGGCAAACTTGTCTGCCCCTACATTATATAAATAATATTGTTTGGCTGTTCCCGTTGACACGAGTACCCATTGGCAATAGGGATCGGTGGCACTGAAGGTTCCGCTTTTGCCGCTCGACCATACATAGGATGAACTGCCGTTATACATCATGGCACCACGGCCGCTATTGGTGTTGTTGATGGTATAGACTTCATCAATAGCAGGCATCCAGGAATCAACAAATTCCACTGGATAGAAAGCCCAGTCGCTGTTGCCGCCAGTGGTAGTGGGAATATTTGTCCCCCAACCTACGACGGGATAGCCGTTCTCCTGGCAGTCGAGGACGATGCCGTTGGTCTCGGAGGTCAGGTAGAAGTGACCGTCTGTGGAGTTAATCTTGCCTATGGTGTACTTCTCTGTGCCAAGAGCCGTGGCAGGTACAGCCGTATTCTGCGGAATAGCACCCCAGAAGTTGCTCAAACCGTTCTGCAGGTAGTACTTGCCGTCACCTGCATTGAGAAAGCGAACAAGGAATTTCCCATTGTCCGTAGCCGAACCAGCAGGAGCTGCTCCTTGGTTCTTCATCGAGCCACTGTTCTCGAAGGCATAGCCGTTGCGGCCACGATTCTTCAATACATACCATTGGCCTTCGCTGATGCTGGCTGCTTCTGTAGCAGAGACAGAGATGTCTTTATCGGCAAATGCGGAATAGGTAGCTGCAGTGGCCAGCGTGGAAGCTGTAACTTCGTAAATGCTTACAGGAGAATCTGTGGTGTGAGCGACAAGTTTACTGCTGCTACGATTAGTATGATAATCCGTTGCGTCAACTGTGCATGTAAAGGTGAATCTATTTGCTGTACCACTTGCAGCAATTGTCCATGTTCCAGCATTTGCTGCTGTAGTAGGAGCAATAGTTTGATTGTTTGATGTTGGTGTTGGCCAGTATTTGCCTGTGTAAGCGTTTTCAACTTTATAGCCGCCGTTGCCGTCGCTGATAAAGTAATAGACGGCAGCTTGCGAAGGTGAATTGTTGTTGGCCATCGAATAAGCTGAGCCGCCGTTGTCAAGGGCGTATGGTGTTCCAGTAAGACCATCCCAGCGTAGCACATACGCCTTTCCGCTGACAATGTTTGCCGCATCCGTCACTTGACTTCCAACGGTGACTGCCGTCTGTGCAGACAACTGCATTTCTGCACCTGCAAAGAGCAGAAGCAGTAAGATTAGTAAGGTTCTTTGTTTCATATTATTATTTTATGTGTTTTTGAAATTTTTTTCATGGATTTCCGCTGCAAAGATACGAAGAAAGAATGAAAGAATGAAAAATGAAAGAATGAAAAAATGAAAGAATGAAAAAATGAAAGAATGAAAAGTGAAGAATGAACCAAAACGAAAACGAAAACCAAAACTTTTTTTCTATAAGTTCCCCTCGCCTCAGAACAACTGGGGGCTTTTGTTTGTTAATAAAAAATGCTGTTTCTTCCAAGAGCTCTTGGAAATGCAGAATCCATGATTGGGAGTTTCCAAAAGTTCTTGGAAATGCTCAATTCGTGATTGGGAGTTTCCAAAAGCTCTTGGATTTGCTCAATTCGTGATTGAGAGTTTCCAAAAGCTTGGGGATTTGTTCAATCACGGATTCTGCGTTTCCCCGAGCTTGGGGATTTGTCCAATCGCGGATTCTGCGTTTCCCCGAGCTTGGGGATTTGCTCAATCACGGATTTTGTGTTTCCCCGAGCTTGGGGATTTGTCCAATCGCAGATTCTGTGTTTCCCCGAGCTTGGGGAAACTTTGCTTTAAACTGGCAGAGTATCCTGCTGTTAGATAACTTACCATGCAAAGGCGTGCTCGCCCTGCATCCATTTGCCTTGGGCAGCGAGAATCTGCTCTATGACGTCCCGCGCACAGCCGTAACCGCCGCAAAGGGGACTAACATAGGTGCAAATCTGCTGTATCTCGCGTGCCGCATCGGCAGGGCAACAGGGAAGACCGCAGCGCAGAAGTATCTCGTAGTCCGGAATATCATCACCCATATACATAACCTCCTCGTCCCTAAGGCCATACTTGTCAAGGAACTGCCGATAGGTGTCTATCTTGCGGGAACACCCTATATACACGTCAGGAATGTCCAACCCTTCGTAACGCTTGCGCACCGAGGCTACGTTGGCACCCGTAATAATGGCGACCCTGAGACCGCTCTGCACAGCTAAATGCAGGGCATATCCGTCGCGGATGTTTACGGTCCGCTGAGGCATACCGTCGGGCTGCATACCCACTGTGAGCATACTGAGGACGCCATCTACATCGAAAGCCAGCGCCTTAATCTTCCTGAGATCGTAGTTTATCATGGTGAATACTTTTGCTGATTATCTGGTACAGTTGCTTTAGGTCGTCACGCTCCAGAAGGTTCACCTGCGCCTGCATCACCTCCTCGTTCCAACGGACGGCGGGCCCCGTCTGCGCCTGTGCAGGAGAAAGCCGGTGTACTTTCCTGGCCGTCTCGTCTATAAGGGGCAGCATGACACTGAAGGGGATATTTTGTGCAGCCAACATACTTTCGGCAAGCCGGTACATATGGTTGGTGAAGTTGCAGCAGAAGACGGCAGCAAGATGCAAGTAGCTGCGGTGCGCGGAATCCATTTCCATAACATTGCCGCTTATCTGACCGGCAATCTGGCGCAAAAGCCTGACATCACCATCGCTCTCTATAAAAAGAGGAACGGCCTGCATGTTTATGGGCTGCCCCTTGGTGAAGGTCTGCAAAGGATACAACACTCCCCTATTCCGCTGCGGGAGCACACTCATGGGCACACTGCCTGCCGTATGGACCACCAGCCCCGGGACATCCCCTATCTCTGCCGCCACACTGGCTATGGCACTGTCTGTAACGGCTATCACATATAAATCGGCATCCTTGGGAATGGGCATAGTCCTTTCCCTTCCGCCAACGGAGATGACGTTATGGCCGGCTTTTACGAATGCCTCCTCCAGATGAGAGGCCACATTGCCGCGTCCTATCAGTACTGTGCTATATGTACGCGTTCCCACTTCAGTTTGTCTTCGTTCTGAGGCTTGCGCTCCATTCCCTTATGTCCTACGGCAATTATGCACACTACACCCCTTTCTTCCGGGATGTTAAGCAGAGAGCAGACTATCGACTCGGCATTCCGTTCATCAGCCGTGTATCGCCCGCGAACCTGAATCCAGCAGGCACCCAGCCCCAAATCCTCTGCCTGCAACAGAATATGGGTGGCAGCCACGGAAGCATCTTCTATCCAAACATCGCTAATTTCGGGGTCTGCCAAAACCACGATGGCAAAGGGGGCTTCTGCCAGAAAATCGGCTCCCTGAGCCTTACACTGACTGAGAGCTTGCAGCATCTGCGGGTCTTCTACCACAACAAACTCGTAACTGTGCATACCCTTGCTGCTGGGCGAAATAAGAGCCGCACGGAGCAGAAGACGAACATCCTCGGGGTCTAATTTCTCATCGGTAAACTTGCGGATAGAGCGTCGCTTACCTATCAATTCGGCGAATTTTTCCATTGAATTTTCTTGTTGTTAATCCTTTTGGCTACAAAGATAAGAAAAAAGTGTGCATCAAATATACAAAAAAGACCTTTTTATACGTTATTAAT
Organism: Bacteroidaceae bacterium; assembly: GCA_017645305.1. Taxonomy (GTDB): domain Bacteria; phylum Bacteroidota; class Bacteroidia; order Bacteroidales; family Bacteroidaceae; genus Physcousia. The sequence continues at coordinate 224,845 of JAGCPD010000003.1, forward strand.
TCAATGAAACATCTATACATTATTATATTAATAAGCTTCTGGTCTTCGATAGGGGCTTTTTGTCAGGAAGAACAGACCGACACGGCATCGGTTCATCTTAAGGGTCGCGTAACCGACGAGAAACAAGATCCCGTCTCGATGTGCATTATCAGAGTTGAAGGACAAGGAATTGCCACAACGGCCAGTCTGAACGGTCAGTACAACATTTCTTTCCACACTGCCGACAGTGTTGTTATTACCTACAGCATGATAGGCTATAACACACGCCGCAGGGTGCTGAAAAAACCTCACGGGAATCTGACGCTGAACATCGTAATGCACGAAAACAGCAAGGTGATGGAGGAAGTTACCGTATCTGACTTCAAGCGGGAGATGACCACCACTCAGGAACTGAACAAAAAAGAGTTGAAGCGGCTGCCCAGCACCACAGGAAATGCGGTGGAGGAATTGGTTGCCACACAAGCAGGTGTCAGCACACACAACGAGTTGAGTAGCCAGTACAATGTCAGAGGCGGCTCGTTTGACGAGAACTGTGTCTATATTAACGGTGTGGAAGTTTACCGTCCCCTACTCATCAGTAGCGGACAGCAGGAAGGACTCTCCATCATTAACAGCGACATGGTAGAGAAGATAAACTTCAGCGCAGGAGGCTTTGAGGCAAAGTATGGCGACAAGATGAGTAGCGTGCTGGACATTACCTATGCCCGTCCAACCAAAGCCGAGGGGAGCGTTCAGGCCAGCCTTTTAGGTATAAATGGCTATGCCGGCTTTGGAAACAGAAAGTTTGCATTCAGTAACGGACTGCGTTACAAGACCAACCAGTATATGCTGGGCAGTCTGGAGACCAAGGGAGAGTACAAGCCCAGCTTCATCGACTATCAGGCATATCTGAGCTGGATGCCTTCGAGCCAGTGGACCATTGATGCCATCGCGTACATCAGCCGTAACAATTACAATTTTGCTCCGACAGACCGCGAGACCAATTTCGGAACACTCGAGAACATAAAGAACTTCAAGGTTTACTTCGACGGAAAAGAGGAAGACCGCTTCAACACGCTTTTTGGAACCATGAAGGTAACAAGAAAACTGGGAGCAAATCATGCCTTAGGCCTATCCTTCACGGGCTTCAGCACCCGCGAGCGTGTAACATACGACATTCAAGGACAGTATTGGCTGAACGAGACGAATTCTGACGACCAGCTAGGTGTGGGAACCTACATGGAACATGCACGAAATACCCTGAAGAGCAACTCCGTAACCCTGAAAGCTACGTACGATGCCCAGATACGGAAGCACAAACTGCAAGCCGGTCTTAGCTGGCGACACGAGAAGATAGAAGAAAACACTCGTGAATGGGAGTATCGCGACAGCAGCGGATACAGTATCCCCCATACAGGAAACGGATTGGATGTCATTTATAACCTGAAGAGTATCAACAGCATTAGTTCCAATCACATGGAAATGTATGCCCAGGATACGTACAGAACGGAAAGCAAGGTAGGTATCCTAAGCTTCAACTACGGTATTCGCCTGAGTTCCTGGAGCTGGAATAAAGAATGGCTCTTCAGTCCACGTGTATGCTTGGGGTTTGTGCCTTCTTCAAACGACAAATTTACCTTCCGCCTGGCAATGGGTCTCTATTACCAGCGCCCGTTCTACAAAGAACTGCGTGACACCATCACTACCAACGGCAACACCATCGTCGAGTTGAACAAGAACATTAAATCACAGCGCTCTTTCCAGGTTGTGGCTGGTATGGAATACAAATTCAAAATGGGAGAACGCCCCTTTAAGTTCACTACGGAAGTATATTACAAGGCACAAAGTAACCTGAATCCGTACAATGTAGATAACGTGAAGATTGTCTATTACGGAAACAATTGTGCAAGCGGTTTTGTTGCCGGAGTCGATTTTAAACTATACGGAGAATTCATTCCCGGTACAGACTCCTGGATAAGCTTTGGCCTGATGAAGGCCCAGATGACACTGAACGGTAAAAAGATTCCTCAGCCCACAGACCAACGATACAACATCAATTTCTTCTTCAGCGATTATTTCCCTGGCAGCACAAAATGGAAGATGAACCTGAAAGGAACCTTTGCTCAGGGCCTGCCGTTCGGACCACCACATACGGGTCTGGAGCGCAATGCCTTCCGCTCATCAGCATATAAACGTGTGGATATTGGTATGAATTACCGCCTTGTTAACAACGAGGACCGCCACATGCGCCGCAACTGGGTAAAAAACGTCTGGCTGGGATTGGACTGCCTCAACATCTTTGGATTCAGCAATGTTAGCGGCTATTATTGGGTAACAGACGTTACAAACCATCAGTACGCTGTCCCCAATTATCTTACAGGCAGATTGTTTAATGCACGTGTTCAGATGGAGTTTTAACCCTCGGTTGAACTTACTTTGCATCGACAATAAAAATAAAGCACATTTTATTTTGTATTCTTCTCACTTATCCGTAACTTTGTGGAGAAAAACAAAAACATATATCAACAATAAATTTATTACGTAAATGAAAATTTCACGCATTGAGCATTTAGGGATTGCAGTACAAAGCATAGATGCTGTACTTCCCTACTTCCAAGACGTTTTGGGTCTGGAGGTTTACAAAACAGAAGTTGTAGAAGACCAGAAAGTTAAGACCGCTTTCCTGAAGGTCGGTGAGGTTAAACTGGAACTGTTGGAGCCCACCTGCCCCGAGAGTACAGTTCAGAAGTATCTGGACAATGGCGGACGTGGCATTCACCATGTAGCCTTCAAAGTGGAAGACGGTGTTACGGAAGCTCTGGCAATGTGCGATGAGAAAGGCATCCGCCTTATTGACAAGGCTATACGCAACGGAGCTGACGGTCTGCATATCGCTTTCCTTCACCCAAAGAGCACTTGCGGCATTTTGACAGAACTATGCGAAGAATAATAAACAATTCACTACTGGCCGGTACATTGATACTGGCCAGTATGTTTTTGGCACCACAGCAACTACGTGCCCAAACATTAACGCCAGAAAACCAGCTTATCTATCTGCGACACATCATGGAGCAGGCACAAACGGTTCAGGAGAAGAACGCTACGATGCTCCTTATTGGTCAGACTGGAACCTTGCAAGCCATGATGTATGCCCAAAGATACCTACAAGACAAAAGCCTGAAAAAATCTGCCGTCAAGGCTGTTGCTACCATTACAAAGGCACACCCGGAATACAAAGAGTACGTAAGTCTGTTTAACGGGAAAGACCTTACAGGATGGAAAGGACTGGTGGAGAATCCCATCAAACGGGCCAAGATGAGCAAAAGCGAACTGGCAGAAGCACAGAAAAAAGCCGATGAGATTATGCGCAGAGACTGGACGGTGGAAGACGGGTGCCTGACATACGTCGGACATGGATTCGAGAATATCTGTACCGTAAAGAACTACAAAGATTTTGAAATGACCTGCGACTGGAAACTCGACCCCAATGGCAAGGAACCTGATGCAGGTGTCTATCTGCGCGGAACGCCACAGGTTCAGATATGGGACATCCGTCGTACTAATGTCGGAGCTCAGGTTGGTTCTGGCGGACTTTATAACAACAAGAATAATGAAAGCAAGCCTCTGAGCGTACAGGACAACAAACTGGGAGAATGGAACACGTTCTATATTAAAATGGTGGGCGACAAAGTAACCGTAAAACTGAACGGGACTGTTGTGGTGGATAACGTTACCTTAGAAAACTATTGGGACAGAAAGCAGCCTATCTTTCCTTGTGAACAGATAGAGATGCAGGCTCATGGTAGCAAAGTATATTTCCGCGACATATTCATCCGGGAACTGTAAAAATTCATTTGAACAGATAACAAAAAACCTCTCGCAATGCAAGAGGTTTTTTTATTTCCGTAACTGTTTTTACTGAGCTACAGGAGCAGGAGAATGCAGTTTATTTGCCTTTTCAGCAGCCTTCTCGGCCTTTACCCTGGCCTTCTCAGCTGCTTTGGCAGCCTTCTGAGAAGCTTTCTCTGTCTTAATGGCAGTATCAACAATCTTCTTCTTTTCCTTAATATCACTCAGTTCAACCTTCTTCCGTTCCAACTCGACATTTAAATTAATGTCTGAGGGATTGGCTTTAATCTTAGCCTTAAGAGCCTTTATCTCGTGTCCGAGAATAGTTATCTGACTCTTATATTGATTACTCAATGCCTTGTTCTGAATCATGTTGGAATCTTCATCGGCATTACTTACCACTGGCAAGAACAGCATTGCCATCACCAAAGCAAACTTGAAAAAATTCTTCATAAAAACCTGTTTTTAATTTGTAAAACTATACTATCTTGTTATTTTCCGGGAAAACTACCCGAGGCTTGAACGACTTGGCTTCTTCGAAATCCATAAGTGCATAGGAAATTATTATAACGGTATCCCCTACTTGCACTTTTCTGGCAGCTGCACCATTCAAGCAAATGCAACCGGAACCGCGCTCTCCCCGAATAATATAAGTCTCGAATCTCTCTCCGTTATTGTTGTCCAAAATCTGCACCTTCTCCCCTGCTATCATTCCGGCAGCGTCCATCAGATCTTCATCGATAGTAATACTGCCCATGTAGTTAAGGTTTGCCTCCGTAACCGTTACACAATGCAGTTTAGACTTTAAAACTTCTATCATCATAATGCTTTACTTGTATCGTATATGGTCTATCAAACGTATTGGTTTAGACCCGCAAAATACTGTAATACATCCAACTATACTCTCTGCATCCTGCCACGAGCTGACTTCAGCCAATGTATCCCCGTCCACAATACTGAAATACTGAACCTTCAGTCCTTCTATGGCATTAATGTTCCTTACTACATAGTCCTGTGTCTGCTGTACTGAACAATCCAACGTCAGACTTTCCTTCAAAACACGGTAAATATTGGCAGCCAGAGTATGTTCCTCTGCAGAAAGCAGTGTATTGCGGCTACTCATAGCCAAACCGCTTTCTTCACGTATTACAGGACAAGGAACGATTGAAAACTTAAAACCGAGGTCTGCCACCATACGCTTGATAACAGCTATCTGCTGATAATCCTTCTCGCCAAAATAAGCACGGTCTGGATTAGTGTAGTAAAACAACTTACTTACAATCTGACATACACCGTTAAAATGCCCAGGGCGCATAGCACCCTCCATAACACTATCGGTAGGAGGATAACTGAATGTGCGGGTATCCGGCTCCGGATAAATCTCCTCGACAGAAGGTGCAAAAGCTATCTGTGCCCCGCACTGCTCCAACAACCTGCAGTCGGCTTCTAATGTTCTTGGATATCTTTCTAAATCCGCCTTATCATTAAACTGTGTCGGATTAAGGAAAATACTTACAACCGTAACATCATTTTCACTAACGCTACGTTTCACGAGCGATGCGTGCCCATCATGCAAAGCACCCATCGTGGGCACAAGACCAATAGTATGTCCTTGTTCACGCTCGCGTTGCAGTTGTGACTGCAATTCTGATATTTTATGAATGACTAACATGCCTTTCGCTATCTAAAATCATGCAAAATAACACAGAAAAAAGCAAACAAAGAAACATTTTCCATAAAATATTCCTAAAATAAGCAAATTAGCATGTTAGTAACTCCTATAAACCATTATTTTTTCGTATCTTTGCATGTGATAAAGCTCCTGAACAATGACGAAAGCTAAAAAAATCCTTTTTATCACGCAGGAAATTGCGCCATACGTGCCAGATTCACCCATGACCAAAATAGGCAGGGAGTTACCTCAGGCAATCCAAGAAAAGAGTCGTGAAATACGAACTTTTATGCCTAAATGGGGTATTATTAATGAACGAAGGAATCAGTTGCACGAAGTCATTAGACTTAGCGGTATGAATTTAATTATAGACGAGACTGACCATCCTTTGATAATCAAGGTTGCCAGCATCGCTTCATCCCGTATGCAAGTGTACTTTATTGACAATGATGACTATTTCGGCAAACGAGGTATGTCTCGCGACGAACAGAAAACAGAATATGCCGACAATGCCGAACGAGCCGTATTCTATGCACGCGGTGTCCTGGAAACTGTGAAGAAACTGAGATGGACACCAGAAATTATCCATTGTCAAGGATGGATGAGCAGTATAATCCCCTACTACATCAAGACCGCATATGCAGATGAGCCATCGTTCCGAGACTGTCGTGTCATTTTTACTCCATCAGAAGAAAACCTTACGGCACCCCTGCCAGAGAACTTCGATGGTATAATAAAATTCCGGAACACCTGTTCTGAAGATTGGCAGAGCCTTAATTCCACCAACAATATTCAGTTATTAAACTTCATTGGCATGAAGTACGCTGACGGAGTCAGCCTGATTAAACCGGAACCGTCATTCCGAGACTTTATCAAAAAGCACAACATTTCGTATCTGGCAGCACAAAAACCAGAGAATTATGCTACCGCATACTCTAATTTCTACGATAAGATTTGGAGTGCCGGAAAAGAAGACATCGATAATACAGAAGAAGATTAGAACATAATTATATATGAGACATTACTTAGCAATTCTGCTATTACCAATATTAATTGTCAGTTGTACAGAAGACACATCCACCATTGGAATGTTCCCTGAGACTGATGGTATTGCCAATTCTTATGCAACTTTTGACATTTATACGAAATCCGTTTTGTTGGACTCCGTATTGTACAAAAGTTCCCAAAACTATTTGGGAAACATTAAAGACCCCGAAACAAATATGGAAATTAAGGCCAACTTTGCTGCCCAGTTTCATACATTCGAGAATTTCAAGTTCCCAAGCAAGAACCTAATGTTCCCCGACTGGGAGAATGATCATTCACAAGATCTTGTTGAATGTGATTCCATAGAGTTTCGTCTATACTGCAATGGATATTACGGTGACCCCAATAACCCTATGAAGTTGGAGGTATATCCGTTAAGTTTTGACAAGATTATTGAAGAAGATACGGTTTATTATGTTAACACCGATCTTGAACAGTTCGTTGATGCTGGCGCAACACCCATTGCCACAAAAGTCTTTACCGCAATAGACTATTCAGTACCGGAAAGTTACAGGGAAGAAGATAACTACATCAGCAACATTCGAATTGCCCTTCCCAAAGAATATGGGAACTATCTGCTAAACACTTTCTATGAGCATCCCGATTACTACAAGAATTCATATAACTTCATACGCAAGGTATGCCCAGGTTTTTATTTTAAGATAAAGGGCGGAACGGGAACTATGGTTTATGTAGAAGTCAGCACCCTGAATTTATTCTTTACCTATTACGACCAGAACTATCCTGACAGCGTATATGCCGGAGTTTACAAATTTGCTGCAACACCGGAAGTAATACAAAGCACACAATTCACAAACGGGAACTTGCAGGAATTGGTGGACAATGACAATTGTACCTATCTTAAAAGTCCTGCCGGCATTGGAACCGAGGTAACACTTCCCATAAACGAGATATATGCTGGTCATGAGGCTGACAGCATAAGCATGGCACAACTATCATTGACCAGATACAATAATGACGCTAACGGAGATTACTCGTTAGATATTCCACAGAATGTTGTGATGGTGAGGAAAGACGATATTGTTTCCTTCTTTAAGAACAAAAAGACACCTAACAGCCAAACCTCATTCTTCACGACTTTTGACGAGACTTTCAACACTTACACATTTGACAATCTTGGAAGACTTCTCACCTATTGCTATTTTGAAAAACTCAAAGGCATGGAGAGTTCCGGACTTAGTGAAGCGGAATGGGAAGCTGCCCACCCCAATTGGAATAAGATGGTAATTGTTCCAGTTAGTGTAACATTAACATTAGATGCTTATGGGAACACCTCATACGCTGGTTTGACACACGACATGTCTCTGAGCAGTGCCAAGTTAGTAGGAGGCCCGAACAGTCCTATAAAAATGCAAATTTTATACAGTCGATTTAAATAAACTTTGATAAAGCATAATAAAGGGCCATTTCTACATCGAAATGACCCTTTATTGTGTCTGTGTTGCTACGCTTTTTTACTTTTTAGCTTTCGCTGCAGTTTTCTTTGTAGCTGTAGCCTTTTGGGGAGTTGCAGCCTTTTGGGGAGTTGCGGCTTTCTTCACAGGTGTAGCTTTCTTGGCTGAAGCAGGTTTTGGCCCTTCAGCATCCTTGCTCTCTTCTTTAGGCTCGTATTTTTCAAGACGCGCACGAAGCCGGCTTATCTCATTTTCCTTAACATTGAGTTCATTACCCATATTTGCAATCTGCGTATAAAGACTGTTAAGTTCGTCATTTTCAACAGCATCAGAATACAAATCCTTAACGCGTTTCAGGAAATCACCCAAAATATTCATGTAATTGGTAAAGGCATCGTATTCGTTCTCGTATATACCTCTGTATGTTCCAATTCCGTTATTCTTTGTTGTCATAAAACGGAAATTATCTGTTGCCTGAAGCCGATCCCAGTCTTGTTGGATTCTTCGGTCACGACACGCAAGAATACGACCCACAATCTTCTCGTCATACAGTTTATTGAATGCCTCGCGCTGTAAATTGTTACCCAAGATACTACTGGTATCACGCTCTTCGTCATTCCAGCTTACAGGATAAATAACCTCAAGGGGACTTACAGGCTTATTCTTTGCAATTACCTCGCTCGGAGTAGCAAACTGGATTCCTGCGGGATCAATAGAAGGAAGGGCGCGCAAGAAATCAAGCACATGACTTTCCAGTGGCTGATAGATACCTAAAGCAGACAGTTCCATCATGATGTTAACGACATCCTCACCTTCTGGAAGATTCTTGATCCAGCCAATATATTTGTCTGCCATTAAGGGGTACTCCGACCATGAAGAGTCGTTGAAACGAAGACTGATATCGTCGCTCAGCTTATAGTCGCGCAATAGCAGAGACAGGCGGGCATCCTGTGCACAACTATATACATAATGAGGACTCTTCCATCCCAAAATATGCTTGGCACCTTCCACCATCATGCCCTTGAATCCCATCTCGGATACAACAGAGCCAATCTCGTCGTTGTAAATCAGAGAACTGTTGCGTACAACCTTTGGCATCTGACCGAACAGCTGCTTAATCTTCTTTGCTTGACGTTTTAGCTCTGCCTGGAAATTCTCGACGTTACCTAACGAGGACAAACCGTGACTATAAGGCTCTGCCAAGAACTCCACACAGCCCGTCTCGTTAAGTTGCTGCAAAAGATCCAAAACCTCTGGAGCATACTGCTCTAATTGTTCTAATGACACACCACTTATGCTGAATGCTACCTTAAAGCCCTTCCCATACTGTAATGTCATCTCAAGCAGCGTACGCAATGCAGGAAGATAGCTGCGCTGAGCCGTTTCCTGAGTTACGCGTTCATTCTCATAATCATCATAATAATAATGATCTGTTCCTATATCAAAGAAACGATAACGTTTTAGATGAATAGGTTGATGTATCTCGAAATATAAACTAATTGTTTTCATATTATACATTATTAGTTAAGTACTACTTCTATTTTATATCCTTGACTGCATTCAAATATTCCCCATTGTCGAACCAGCCTCTTGAAATAAGCTGGTTGTAACACTCTCTGATTCGCAAGCCTACCTTCTCCCATGTAATCCGGTCAACCTCTTTGATGCCTTCTTCTGCCAGATATTTATGCAAAGCATCATTGGTGCAGATTCCATAGATAGCATTTGCCATAGCATCTATATCCCAATAATCGACTTTAATTACATTCGACAGGATTTCACCACAGCCAGACTGCTTCGAGATAATGCTGGGACATCCGCATTGCATAGCTTCCAGCGGAGCAATTCCGAAAGGCTCACTTACACTGGGCATAACAAATACATCCGAATTCTTATAGCATTCGTAAACCTGCTTTCCGCGCTGGAACCCCGGGAAGTGACATCTGTCAGCAATTCCGTAGGCTGCGGCCAGGTCTATCATGGCATACATCATATCGCCACTGCCCGCAAAACAGAAACGGATGTTGTGACTACGGTCAAGAACTCGCTTGGCAGCCTCAATAAAATACTCGGGGCCCTTCTGCATGGTAATGCGTCCCAAATAGGTAACCACTTTCTCGTCAGGATTCTTGTGCGGTTCTATGTTCTTAATCTCATCGGAAAGCGGATATACTGCGTTATGCATAGCCACACATTTGCTGGGATCCTGATGATACTGATTAATTACAGTCTGCCTGGTAAGTTCGCTTACACACATGATGCAATCTGCATGGTCCATACCATTCTTTTCGATACTGTAAACCGTGGGATTAACCTTTCCACGGGAACGGTCGAAATCTGTCGCATGAACATGAATGCAGAGCGGCTTGCCACTGACCATCTTTGCATGTACACCTGCAGGATATGTAAGCCAGTCGTGAGCATGAATCATATCAAACTGTTCACTACGGGCCAGCACACCGGCAATAATCGAGAAATTGTTAATCTCCTCGTGCAAATTACCCGGATAGCCTCCGGCAAATCTGATACAACCTAAGTCATCCAGTCCTTGCAGATAGTTAAAGTCGGCATACAAATGATCGCGGAACCGGAAATAGTCTTCAGCGGTATGTCCTACAAAGCGATCCTTTATCCAGTCGTAATTAACATCTCGCCATACAACCGGCACTTGACTCATGTTTATTATTTTGAGGAATTTTTCCTCTTCTCCTGTGGGTTTTGGCATACAGAATGTTGTCTCTACATCACCCTGCAAACTAAGTCCTTTGGTAATACCATAAGAAGCAACTGCCAATCCTCCATAGATCTTAGGAGGAAACTCCCATCCGAACATTAATACTTTCATCTTACTGTTCCTCCTTCTGATTATACTTCGTTATATTTATCCAACAATTTAACTATACGCATGATACCCGATACGTTCATAGCAAAACTTATTGCGCCACGTCCGTGGAACGGCGGGTTGCCATCAAACAGTTCCGGGATTGTACCTATACAATGATAGAAAAGTTCCTCCTCGTACCCCACCAAAAGGCGGTCAACATAGCTTAGGCGACTCATCTTGTAAACATTCAGACAAGCCTCCATATAGAAACCTGCCAACCAGGGCCACGCCGTTCCCTGATGATAAGCGTAGTCGCGCTGTACCTGAGGTCCGACATACATAGGATTGTAACCGCGGCTCTTGGGCGACAACGAGCGAAGCCCCTTTGGCGTACTCAACTCCTTGGTACAATAATCCAGTACAGACTTCTGCTGTTTCTTGTCAAGTGGAGAATAATCCAGCGCAACGGCAAAAATCATATTCGGACGCACATCGTAATTCCTGTAGCCATCTACACAATAGTCACACAAATATCCGTATTCATTATAGAACATCGGAGCGAAACTGTTTGCACAACGGTCTGCGGCACTTTCAAGAACAGCTGTAAAGTATTCGTTCTTAACATGCTTGCAAAGTTCCGTACAGAATCTTAGGGCATTGTACCAAAGTGCATTGAACTCTACAATATAACCGGTACGCGGTACGATAGGCCTACCGTTAGCAGAACTATTCATCCATGTTATAGCCTTATCGCGTCCCTCGCTATATACCAGCCCGTTTTCCTTAACCTGAAGATTCGGATGATTACCGCCACGCAGCCATTCCATTATGTCCCAGAGCAAATGCCCGTATTTCTCTTCGCATTTATCCATTGAGACAAAATTGCTGTATTGCTGGATACACCAGATAGCCCACAACAGCACATCGGGATGTTCCATTTCGGTCACACTCACAGTTAGCGGTTCACCAGCCATGAATTCCCTGATTGCCTTCTCGGCAGTCTCCATTACATCATCAAACTTTTTCACTTCGTTATTTGTCAGTGTAAGTCCTGGCAACGAGATGAACATGTCTCTGGCTCGGCATTTAAACCAAGGATAGCCTGCCAGCACATAGTCTTCATGCTCACGATGAACAAAGAACTGGTGTGCGCTGTTTACCAAAGTGTTATAGAAGTTATCCCTGGGCGTACGTACATTCAGCTCATAGTCTGCCAGATCCGCCAGTTTATCAACATCCACTTCTTCCAAACCTGCGGCAAAGACAACGCTTTCACCCTTTCCGATGGTAAACTCAAAGTAGCCGGGCACATACAAATCCTCGTCACTTGCATAGCCGCGTTCCTGTTCCTTCGGATATTCCAGTCCCCTGTACCAGTCAGGACGGAAGACAAACTCGTTCTCTTTATTGCACTGCATATACAAATCGGGATAACCCTCGTACATACAAGTCTTTATACCATTTCTAACCAACTGGTAGTCCCTGTTCACCTTGTCGTTCTCATGAGTAAACTCACGTACGCTGCGGAAGGCCAGGAATGGCTGTAGGCGAAGTGTTGTCTGACTATGTGCATCCAGCAACGAGTATCTGATAATGATACGGTTCTCAAAATGCTGGAACATCTGCTCACGCTTCAGTATTACGCCTCCAACCCTGTAAATGGTTGTAGGCACCTGCAAAGAGTCAAACTCACGTATATACTTATGTCCTCTGGGACTGAAATTGTCACCTCTGTACTTATGGAGGCCCAGATTGAATTCTGCACCATGTTGAATAACGGTTGCATCCAGCGAGGACAACAAAACATGGTTCTCATTGTCCAGTTCAGGTACAGGCACCACCAGCAAACCATGATACTTGCGTGTATTACAGTCAACGATAGTCGTACAGGAATAGGCACCCGAACGGTTAGACCGAAGAACCTCCTTTGGCAGAGAGTCCGCCAAGTTTGTCATCAAAGTCTTATCGAATCGTAAATAACTCATAAAATGTTGTATAGTATAAGCTCGGTTAAATTTGTTAGTTTTGTTTAATTTAGTGTATCTATGACTTCAAAATTATATATTTTTTTTAACACGAACAACGAACAATGGCATTTTTTTGTTCCGTAAAGTCAAATTACTGGAAATTCATAGCAAATTTGGCCAAGATTGTTTGGAAAAGCGTGTTTTTTTGGATAACTTTGCACGCGATAACACAGAATTCGGTATTAGTTGATGTTTGACAACGAGGAGGTTTTAGATAGTCTGTCTGAATTGGCAGTCACTTTGACTGTTGAAGAAAAAAGGCAAGTTGCAATGCACATGGTTGTTCGTACATTCGAGAAAAACGAAACCATCTACAGCGAAGGAGACGAGCCAAAGAATTTATTATGCCTTATAGAGGGCAAGGTAAAGATATACAAAGAAGGTGTTGGAGGCAGGAACCAAATAGTGCGGGTAGTGCGGCCTGTTGAGTATTTCGGATATCGTGCAGCATTCTCCGAAGAGAACTATGTAACGGGAGCCGCTGCATTCGAGGCATCCACAATAGCCATCATTCCCATGCGTCTTATCTATTCCATCGTTGACAGGAATGCCCATCTTTGCAACTTTTTTATCCGCAAGCTGGCCAAGGCTTTAGGCAAGAGCGATGAACGGACGGTAAATCTTACCCAGAAACATATTCGCGGCCGCCTTGCCGAAAGCATCCTTTTCCTGAAAGAAAACTATGGTGTGGAAGAAGACGGATGTACGCTTAGCATCTACCTGAGCCGTGAAGATATGGCAAATCTCAGCAACATGACCACCAGTAACGCCATCCGTACCCTCAGCCTTTTTGCTCAGGAAAAGATGATAGCCATTGACGGCCGCAAGATTAAGATTATCAACGAAGAAGCTCTCCGCAAGACTTCAGAGATTGGTTAATTCCGTTCCATCAGTTTCAGAATCTCCCCTATTTTCTCCTCCATCGGCAGCAGAGCATCTATCCAGTGTATCTGAATGCCTCTGCGTTCCATTCCCCTGAACCACGTCATCTGTCGCTTGGCAAACTGATGGATGGCGATTTCCAGTTGTCGCACCATCTCGTCATATGACAACTGCCCAATGCAATATAGCGTAAGATACTTATACTCCAAACCGTAATAAATAAGATCCTCCGGTGCCACCTTCTCCAGCAGCCCCTTCACCTCCTGCACCATATTTTCCTCTTCCAAGCGCTTATGCAGACGTTCTGTAATCTTCCTTCTGCGCAGCTCGCGGTCTATATTCACGCCTATTGTCAGGCTCTTTATATGCGGGAACTCACGCTCCATTATGTTGTTTTGCCTGTAGTACTCCTGAATCTCTATAGCGCGAATGGCTCGTTTGGGCGTATCCACGTCTGTAGTGTTATGAAGCGTCTTATATCCCTTTAGTATTTCCGTAAGCTTTTCCAGACCATACCCCGCCAGTTCCTCCCTTAATGCAGCGTTTTCAGGAACGGGAACCATCTTGTAGCTTTTCAGCACAGACTCTATGTACAAACCCGTTCCGCCACACATGATAGGCAGCCTACCCCTTCCTATAATATTATAATAGGTATGCCAAAAGTCTTGCTGATACTGGAACAGGTTGTACTTCTCACCAGCTTCCGCAATATCTATCAGATGATAAGGTACTTTTAAGGTTGAGAGCGTAGGATTGGGGATTGAAGGTTGAGAGACCGTATAATCTGCCAAGTCCTTTCCCGTACCTATATCCATCCCCTTATACACCTGTCTGCTGTCCGCACTAATAATTTCAGCATTCCCTAACCTGGCAGCCAAATGTGCCGCCAATGTAGTTTTTCCAGATGCGGTAGGACCTAATATGGTGACAATGTCAGCATTCATGCTTTTCAGGCAGACTTTAATTAAACAAGCTCAATGCTATTATCTTCATTAATACGTTTGATAGTGGCAAGGGCATGATACGGTATTTCGTGGTCGTGCAGAAACTGACCGCCTCCGGCAAAGCCTTTTTCCACCAGAAAGCCCATGCCCACAATCTTTGCGCCAGATTGGCGGCAGAGGTGAATAACGCTACCTGAAGCATGACCGTCTGCCAGAAAATCGTCAATAAACAGGATTCTGTCATCGGCAGTCAAAAAACGACGGTCAATGCACACCGTGGTATTGTCGCTGCGAGTAAAGGACCATACCCATGATTGCCAAGTCTCGTCCACATTATTGGGAACTTTCTTCTTGATAAAAACCACAGGGAGGTTCATCAGATAGCCCGTCATGATAGCTGGAGCAATACCGGAGGCCTCTATGGTCACAATTTTGTTAATACTCTGGTCCTTGAAAAGACGTGCGAACTCCTCAGCGCAATGCATCATCAGCTGCGGGTCAAGTTGATGATTCAAAAAACTGTTAACCAGTACAACACCGCCATTTGCCCTACCACTGCCATCTCGCAGTATCCTTTGTCTTAGTTCTTCCATATTGTACTTAATAATTCACACACAGGTTTCACACCCTGCATATCTCTGCAAAGATAGTGTATGTTTATTTCAGTCTTGTTGTGTATTTCAGCGTCACGTTGCCGTCTGCTGTGATCTTCTTGGTTGTAATCCCCTCCGGGGAGATTTTCGCATTGTCAAAGACGTTGACCTGGGGGTCATTGTACCACTTCCAACCATCTACGTTGTCAAACACTTCTGCGTTGAGCGTGTAAGTTCCCTCGCCTGTGTAGCTGACGTTGTAAGTATAGTCATAATTGCGAGTAACGGTGAATGTGCCGGAAATCTTGTGCTGCATTGTTCCGTTCAGCAGGCTCATCGCTCTCTCTACCAAGTTATACTTGTCGCCATTGCTGAAGCGCATGGCGGATTCTTCCACCGTTTTTTCCACAAACGAATAGCTGGTGTTAATGGCGAACTTACCCGTCCCTTCGTTGCCGTTCATCTTGCCTACGATGTCGCCGCCGATGGTGATATTACCCGAATTGTCAACCGTGATAAAGTCGTGGCGCTTGAAGAATTTCTCAATCTCATATTGGAAGCGCACATTCTTGTAGAAATTGTCGTTGAAGGTGATGGAAACCCCAACAGCGTCTTCTACCGAATAAGGTTCAGATATTAGATTTCCTTGACTGTCTTCATGGTAGAACGTACCCGACATGTTCCAAGGTGTATCGATATGGTCGGGGTCGTACGTCAGCTCCAGGTTCTTCAACTTCGGTGCTTCAATTTCTACGCCATCCGTGGCGAGGTCAATGTTCACATAGACCGTTCCTGTGCCGTCTGGGATGCTGAAGCAATAACTCTTCTGTTCGATGTCTTCCTCGTTGTAGAGCGTCAGTTGGGGCTTCATCCCGTTCTGCATCAGCGAGAACTCTGTCAGGTACCCGATGACGGCACGTCCCTTGTCGTTCAACGTCTTTATCCACTTCTCCTTGTCTTTCACAACCTCGGGCACCTCGCTGAAACCTATCTTCCAACCGGCATATTTCGACTTCACGCCTTCCTTCCACTCAGAATCGATCACGCGGATGCCGATCTTTGTGTTCAACTCTGCGGCTACGGCGTTGGCGGCACTCACGGCACGCTTATTGGCTTGCGCAGCGAGGTTTGTCTTGATGGCTGTGAAGACGCTCACCAGCTCGCCGTTCATCAGCTCGGCAAAGTACTCGTCGCTGATCTGCTTCTGAAGGGACTCCTCGGGATAGAGATACGTGCCGATACCATGCACGTCCTTCTCGGCGCAGCAGAAGTCATAGTCCGCCTTGTACTCGTTCGACCAAAAACGGTCGCAATAGACGCGCACAGACTGCTCGATGAAGGCATCCAGGCGATTCTTGGTCATCCTACCCTCGGCAAAGACGGGATAGAAGTAGTTGTACCAGTCTTTCGTGCTGCGGTAGCATTTCGGCTTGTACTGCTTGCTGTAGAAATAGTGGTAGGCATCGTTGTACAGGTCGTGCTTGCGCTGCTGCACTATCGTTCCGAACTTGTTCAGCGCCACACCGATGAAGGCGACGCATGCCATCGAAGCCGACATGACGGGCGTGCCGATAGCCGAAGCCATCTGCCCCGTGGCAAAGTTCAGAATGGTGCTCAGCGTTCCTGACGCCACACCGATGTCGTCGCCCTTGATGTCGGCACCCACAACGTCGAGGATGCTGACGGCTGTGCCGAGATACCCCATCGCCTCAACGGCATTGTTGATTTTCTCGGGACTGAAGCCCAAAGGGTTGCCCACACCGCTGATGGCGTTATAAACAATATCCAGTCCCAGCGTCTGCATCTTCGACACATCACCCCAGAACGCACGGATCTGTTCTTTCTCCGGGTCGTCGGAGGAGACGAGATTGAGCAGGTACTTCGTGGCTTCGTTGAACTCCCGCAGTTCGGGGAAGCTCTCGTAAGCCAGCTCGAAGACGGCCTGCATCGTGTGGTCCAGCTCGTCTGTGGTGGTGAAGATACCGAAGGTGGAAAGGTGGTCGGTGGTGATAATGACTGCCCGCTGCACATCATCGTACTTGAAATAGACGGGCTCCCACTTGCCGGTTTCCCCGTTGAAGTAGGCGGCATGGACCTTCTCACCAGCCGACAGCGTGACGGGGAGCGTAAGCCGTGCCGTACCGCTCAACTCGTGCTCGTCGTTGCTCAGGCTCAGGTCAACGGCATAGCCGCGGACGGCGTTCTCCAGCACCTTCGGGGTGAGCACGGAGTTGCGGATGCACAGCTGCACATCGTCGTCGATGGCAGTTGCATCGAACGTCACGGAGCACTTCTGTGCATTAACGGTGAGCGTTGAGTCGTTCAGGTCGAACACTTCCGCATTCTCATACACAAAGCCGGGCATCCACGAGATGCTGTCCACAGCAGAAACCGGCGCTATGACATCGTCCTTACCGTTTCGCTTGATGATGACCTGCTTACCGTCGTCGCTGATTTCCATGCTGTTCACCTCGCTCAGCGGGATGTTCACACGCTCTGCATCATTGCTCCTGTTTACCACCATATAATATTGGCGTGCCTGCGCTGGAGCGGGGTTGTATTCAAGACTACCGTAAATGTTGACAAAGCGTCGCCAACCAGGGGCATTGCGGTATAACTCTTCTGTACCTTCTGGGACATAGAGCTTAGTTTGATAATCGGGATTTTCGGGGAAGAATGATTCGTTGAAAGTCGTGTCGTTGGCAATAGGAGGAACGACCGAATAGCACGATAGGCTCCCAGGCTTTGAACAATCCTCGAATGCACCTTCCATCTCGATAATAGTGTTTGGAATCTCTATATTGCAACGGATACTGCGTGGCTCCAGTTTGACGACAGTCTCGGGGAGCGGCATCTGGAAGCGACGAAAGGTGACCGTCATAATCAGACTCGTACCATTGCTGTTGCAAAGGAACTCCTGATAATAAGGTGAGCAGAGGAAATTAGGATTGTTCTCTACCTTGAAAAACGACAAACGTGAGAATTTGAACGCATCGGGGGCTATGGTCTTGAGCGTGGATGGTATGATGAACTCCTCTTCAGGGAAGGTACAACTGCCGAAAGCACCTGATCCTATTTCCTCCAGCTTGGCAAAGTTCGGAGTTTTATCGAACGATGCCATAGCTAAAGCCTCGTTGCCCAACTTTGTTATGCAGCCGAGCCAGTCACCGCTGTCGATGTGATTCGGCGTAGTGAATGCATTATCATCAGCCTCAAAGGCAGGACTCTTGCACGTCACCTGGTTGAGCGGGCAGAGGTAGAACGCTTTCTTGCCCACACGCTTTACGTTCGCACCAATGGTCAGTCGCTTGATGTTGGCTACCTGGAATGCCTCGTCGGGAACGACCTCTATCTTGTCGCTCAGCACCAGCTCATTGATGGAGCTGTAGAAAAAAGCAAAACGATCAATCGCCTCAATGTTGTCGCCAAGTGTCACTTTGTTGAAGTTTCCCTTGTTATAGAATGCTTGTTGACGGATTCGTGTCACGTTGTAATCCTTTCCGTCGCTACCTCTCACCGTCGAAGGAATATCCAGGTCGCCATTCTCTACATTCATGCCACCCTTATTGTAACTCAGGATTTCCGCATTACCATCTTCCCGTAGATAATAATCCATATCGCCGATCGTCTCGTATCGGCTGTTGGAAGGACGAATGTTAGTGACAATAGACGGCCCTGAGCTGTAAACCCTGGCAACGCCGTCTTTGTAAAAGCCGTCATAGTAACCACCCCAACCATAATTGAAATGGAAATAGTTATTAGAGGAATAACCATCGACAACCAGTTCGTGTCCTGCTCCATCACCACCACTGGGCATGGCACTGTAGAGCATCGGACGATTCTGGTTCAGTTCCGCTTTCATCACCTCTGTCAAATTGTCTGCATAAACTACAAGATCTTCATCGTAGCCGAAGTTCCTGGAAAGCGGCAGGAAGTCTGTGGCAGTGCCGCTGCCTGTGGGCGAGTACATGGTGCCAAGAGCCTTGCCGACATCCGCCATCAGTTTGGCAACAGCTGCCGCCTGAGTAGCGGTATAGCCGTTATCATAACTACCCAGCATATTGTCCCAGTCATAGACATGACCGGAGAAATCTTCGCCATCAAATTCAAGGGTCAAAGAGTTTCGCAATTTCCCCTGTGACACTTTGGGCCACTTCCAATATCGCATAATCTGAGCCACTGCGGTAGGAACACATCCCGTAGGACAACCTTCCGGACAATAATTGTTATAGGGTCCACTCTGATTCCACGTCGTTGGCAACAGCGGCTCAACAATGACAGAGCCGATATAGTCAGGCCACTGTCTGACAGCTTTCCGTGGTGCTGCCAATGCAGGGTTCTGTCTCAGCGAATCGATGACATTAGAATAATAGCCAAGCAGGTCTTTCAACTGCACGGGACAATCGTTATATGAGAACGAACCGTGGTCGCAGTAGCCCAGCACCTCATCCTCCGTGCCTGTCTCGCCCGATACCACCACGAATCCCTGTTCGTTGCCCAGATTGATGACATAGACATTGTCCTTCTCCGAT
>JAGCPD010000028.1 GCA_017645305.1 Bacteroidaceae bacterium
CTACGGCAACTTTGAGAAGGTGGGCGACTTAGGACGCTCTTTTCCGCAAAACAACACGTCGATCACTACTGAGCCTGGTGATTTGATTCTCTATCAGGGCAACAATCTCTGCATCTACTACGACACCAACTCATGGAACTTCACCCGCCTCGGTCGTATTGACAACGCCACCCAGAGCGACATCAAGCAGTTTGTTCGTGCTGGACAGGGAAATGTTACAGTCACACTTTCTATAGCAGATGCAGCAGGGATCAAATCCGCTTCTGCCGAAAAGAAGAACGGGAAGACGTATGCCATGAACGGTATCGAGTTGAAACAAGAACCGACAAAGGGAGTTTATATCAAGGATGGCAAAAAGATAATCAAGTAAAGAGTATGAAACGAGTAATAGTTATTTCGACGAGTCTTCGTCATGCTTCAAACAGCGACATGCTCGCTGACAAGTTCGTGGAAGGGGCGAAGGCTGCCGGAAACGATGTGGAGAAAATTTCCCTCGTAGGTAAGAATATCCAGTTCTGCAAGGGCTGCATGGGTTGCCAACGGCTGGGTATGTGCGTCATCAAGGACGATGTGAACGACATCATGGCAAAGGTGCTGGAGGCAGATGTGGTCTGCTGGGCTACCCCCATCTATTATTACGAGATGAGCGGGCAGATGAAGACGCTCATAGACCGCATGAACGCCATGTACGAGCAGGACTATAAGTTCCGCGATGTCTATCTGCTTACCACCGCTGCCGAGGATGAGGAAGAGACTCCGAAACGTGCAGAGACGGGCTTGGGCGGATGGATAGCCTGCTATCCCAAGAGTCGCCTGGCTGGTACACTCTTCTGCGGAGGCGTGAATGACCCTCGTGAGATTGAGGGCAACGTCAAACTGCAGGAGGCTTACGAACTGGGTAAAAGCATCAAGTGATATGACGATACAAGAATTCAGAGATTATATGGCATCGGGCAAGCCTGTCGTAGGTGGTGGGGAAGTCCACATGATGTTTCATCATTTGTCGCAGGAGGCACTGAAGATAACGGCAGAAATCAACGGCAAGTATCATACGCCAGAGGAATTGCACAACTTGCTCGAACAGCTTTGGGGACGTGAAGTACCCAAGACCGTTGGCATGTTCCCACCGTTTCATACCGATTGCGGAAAGAATACTGTTATCGGCGAACATGTGTTTATCAATATGGGCTGCAAGTTCCAGGATCAGGGTGGCATCACCATTGACGAGGGCGCACTCATCGGACACAACGTCGTGCTGGCGACTCTGAACCACGACCTTGACCCAACCAAGCGTCAGAGCATGACCTACGCTCCCATTCACATCGGCAAGAACGTCTGGATAGGTGCCAACGCCACCGTCCTTGCTGGCGTGACTATAGGCGATGGAGCCGTAGTTGCTGCAGGTGCTGTAGTGACAAAAGATGTAGAGCCGAATACCGTTGTAGGCGGCGTTCCTGCCAAGGTGATTAAGAAAATAGTTTGAAGGATAACGCACAACAAAAGGGAGCAACACTCGTAATGAATGCTGCTCCCATTTATATGCGGCTAATCAGAAATTGTAAGCCTTACGATACCTCGATGGCTTTGGTGACCTTCTGCTGTGGCTCAGTTTTCGGCATGGTGATGGTCTATTCTTTATCTGGCTGCTGTCCGTCGTGGGCCTTCCACGCACATTCGGTAATCTTCATATCGGAGAAGATGGCTGTAAAGGACGATTCCTCTGGCGAACAGGCATAGATGCCAAAGCTGATCTCATCGACACCAGCATACATGTGGCAGATACGCATCTGGCTGAAGTTCACTCCATCTGTAGAGCATTCGATGCAGTAGTCATCCTCGCGGCGTGAGAATCGATACCACATGGTCTTCACGTCAGCAGGGATGGCTGTCGTGGCCCAGTCGGAGTATCCCTTGTTGGTTACCACGCTGCCCAGATGCTGGAACTCTTCGTTCTCGTACTCCACGGATCCTTTCAGCCAGTTCTCGCTATCGAGATACATCACGATGCCACACTGGTCAAATCGGTGATGACTGCCTGTAAAATCGGTCTTCACCACGAAGCTGAAGAATTTTTCGCGAGTCTTCATCTGCAATACGGGTGCATTGTCGTTCTGGAAGTGATAGTAAGTGCGCTGCCATAGGTCGGTCTTTGGAGCGGTAGTGATACGGATGGTGTCACCCTTCACCTCAAAGCCCTTCGGCTCCCTCGTCCACTGTAGCGCGTTCAAGTCAATACGCCCGCTGTCAGCAAACGCCACTTTTACGTTGTCTGTAAATTCCATATCCGTTTCTTTTTTTTGTTCCTGATGGCTGCAAGCAGTAAGCATCAGTGCAGTCCATGCTGCAAATAAAACACTTTTCTTCATTGTCAATATCTATAATTCTGGTTATTCCTTTTGCTTATATTCCAATGGAGTCATCCCCGTCAGCCGCTTGAAGAACTTCGAGAAGAAGGAGGGATTGGGGAAATTGTTGTCGTCAGAGATTTGCACGACGGTCTTGTCGGTGTATCGTAGTTCTATCTTGACCTGTGTGAGCAGGGCATCGTCTATCCACTCCTTGGGAGGCTTGCCGCTGACCCCACGGATGAGGGTGCCGAAATAGCGTGGAGCCATGCAGAGCGTGGAGGCGTAGTATTCCACCTGATGCTGCTGGCGCACGTCGCGGTTGACCAGTTGGATGAAATCGGAGAAGAGCCGCTCATCGCGGGTCATCGAGCGAAGAGCAGTTTCTTCGTGTTGGCTCCACCGCTGACTGACGAACCAGAGGAACGAACTGATAAGGTGTAGCGTAACCTGTGAGTTGTGCTCCTCGTCACGGGTGTTCAGATAGAGCAGATGGTGCAGACGGTCGAGAAAGTCAACGTCGTCTGGCGAGAGCTGTAGGCTGAAGTCGCGCAGATGACCGTCGAAGGCCTTGGGCACTCGACCCGCCGTGGCGAGAGAAAAGAGGTCGCTGCTCATGGAGAGACCGAAATCAGAGAGGTCTTCGGAGGCTCGTTCTATCTGCACGATACTGTCGGGACCGCCAAATATGAGCGTGCCAGCCTCGTAATGGCGGGGAGTAAGGTTGATAGTCGGTTCGAGCCACCCTTGCCGGATAACGATGATGCGCATCTCCGGCATCAGCATAGGTGAATCAGCCAGTTTGCCATGGACAATCTCTGGCAACATCTGGCGCACGACGGCCAGGTTCTGCGAGATATAATTACTCACCAGGGCGTCGTTATCGCCATTCTGCTTGTCATCATTCATAAGCTCCTGCAACGATGTAAGCGAGAAGTGTTCCATTCCGTCCATAATCCTATCGAAATTTGGATGCAAAGATAGTAAATTTAGGTGATTTTACCAAGAAAAAAAACAAGTTTTTGACAAAAAGAGCATAATTCCGAATGTACGGATAACGAGATGTTGCCAAAATCATACTAATTTTGCACCCAGAACCAAAGGTCGCTGTTCGCACAGCGAGGTAAAGCAAACGTAAAACAAGTAAGATTATGAAACATTCCTTTATCAACAACTGGTACAATTGGTCGGTGTTTCTCGCAGGAGCGAGCGCACTGGTGGCCCTGTTTTTAGTCGATGACCTCACCGCAAAGCTGCTGTGGATGTCGGTCAGTGTCCTGTTCCTTCACTTCTTCGAGGAGTTCGGCTTCCCTGGCGGATTTCCTTGGCTGGGCATGAAGGTTCTGATGAACAGCAACGAGATGGATTCTACGAAGTGGGACTGCAACAACCTCAGCTCGATGTTCGGCAACTGGGGTTTCCTGCTACTCATCTATGTGCTGGCCATCGTGCTGCCCGATGTGCAGCTGTTTACCCTCGGTGCCATGATGTTCTCGTTTGCTGAGTTGCTGATGCACCTCGTGCTGTTCAACGTGAAGATGAAGACCTTCTACAACCCCGGCTTCATCACCGCTATCTTCGGTCTCACACCCATCTCGTGCTACTATTTCGCTGTGGTCTATGACGCTTCGATGTTCGCATGGTGGGAATACGTCGTAGCCATTGCCTGGTTCATCTTCGTGTTCTGGTTCTGCTTCCGCTCGCCCCTCTACTGGAGCCTTGGCCGCAAGCCCGGCTACGAACTGACTGAGCAGACCGCATTTGGATGGATGAAAAAATAGATGA
>JAGCPD010000029.1 GCA_017645305.1 Bacteroidaceae bacterium
AGTTTCATACCATCCAGAGAGTAGATTTCCAACTGAGTGCCGTCAGCCAGTCCGTCAAATGCCATCTGGTCTGCGCTCTGCATAAACCGAATTTCGTTAGGACGCAGCTTGGGGCCTACAACATCCGTTATGTCACCGTCGTAGGTATAGCGCAGAACATTCTCCAACAGGTAATATACTGTGGTCTTTGTGGTCTTGATTACCAGTTTGCCGTCCTCGAAGGTTGTCTCGGGTTCCTCGGCAAGATTGAACTCAACCTTCTGACCGTTCTTCATCCACACGATAAGTTTTTGCTGGGTATCTGCCCATACTCCTGATGCTATCGTCACAAGGAGTAAAATAATGAATAAACGCTGTTTCATTTTTTCCTAATTTTAAATATTATGTGCTGCAAATGTACAAACATTTTCTGATAATCCCCCTCCGCTTCTGATAAAAAAGTGTCGGTTTACTTTGACAGAGAACCGGGGTGCCGTTTAAGTTAATGTGAAAGGGGGCGAATATTCCCCCTTTACTTTAAACAGACGACGTATCCCGCTTTGTTTCCATAATCCGCGGATTTTGGAGGTATATATCGGATGTCAATTATCTCACAGCGCAAGGCTTATTATTCAAATGGTTCCCTGAAAATAATTATTTTAAATCTTTCTCGTAGAAACTTACCCTAAAGGGGTTGGCAACTAAACCGCCTTCAGTATCTTCTCGGTATATATTGGTATATTCCTCTTGGTTTACACCAGGAACTCCGGCAACCCCATGTTCTGTGTAGGTAACATTGTGAACTTGCCCGATAAATGTGTTGAAATAATAACCAATGCCTTGATAATCTTCTGTTTCGGCAGCAATATCTGACACGTCGAATGACAGTATCCACCAGTGTGTCGATGAATCTGTGAGGCTCTTCACTTCAAAATGAGCCGAATGAAGTTTCTTCCCTGGTGTTACGGTAAAGCTGTAAGTAAGCCCTTTTCCGTCAAACTCAGTATTGCCAGACCCGGAAATAACTTCGCCTTGTCTGGTCGAGATACAGTCGTAAATCCAACTTCCAAAAGATAAATTCAAGAAACGGTCTTTGTCAGGTCCGCTTGTACATTTCAGATTCTGGTTAAACGCCCATTCAAAACGGTCATATACATTGAATGCCTTCCGGGTGATGGTGGAAGTCTGCACCAACGTGTCAGGTTCTCCCAAAGAGTTGTATCCCGATGCCTCTAATTTACATTCAGATTCAAGGTCTATGGCGAGCGGGTTGGGAGTGACGAATATTCTCAAGGTGTCGGCAGGCAGGCCCTCAAGAACTTTATTGGAATTCTCACGACCTCTAAAACTAGAATGATGAAACTGTCCAGGATTGCTTAAGAAATCATATTCGAATCGGGAATCATTTTGGAACTTTACATTCCCAGCATTGGTTTCCAAAGGTATGAGGACTTCGACTGTATCGGAGGAGTTGACGGTGAACTTCTTTTCGATATCGTTAAAATAGAGACCGGGAATACAGAATTCCGTTGCGGGAGAGGCAACAATGGCCTTGTCGAAAAGTATTATCATAGGCCGAACCTTGTATTCACCAGGAAGCAGCCTGCCGAAATACACGGCAGCTTTTCCATCTATAGGGTCTTCGGCTATTCGGGCATTCTTGTACTCTTCGTCGTAACTATCCCATTTGTGCAAGTTCTTGTCGAATGTCTTGTCACTATAGTAAAGTTCAGCCAAGTCAATGGCCGACTTAATCTCCAGCAGGCTGTCTTTCTTGTTGTAAAGTGCAGCACCTATTCTTGTTCCCATCATCACATCACGGCTTGGCTTGATGAAGGCCGCTATTCTGTTTTGATCGTAGCCCAGACTTCTTTTCACAGTGGTGTAATTCCCTTCGCCATTGGTGAAGAACACCTCTGGAGTCGAGAAGTTCGGGAACAGGAAGTAGTCGTAGGAATATCTATCTAAGCTGCCATCAAGGATGGTCACTGTGTCTCCTGTATGTGACAGATAATTCACCAAGCACTTCAGTTCATAATCAATAACATTGGGATAGAAACTGATTTTAGAGTCTTTAAACGAATTATATATGATACCCTGACTGCCCGTTAAGGCATCGTATGCCCAGTTATTGGCATTGAAGTTCAGTTCCCCGCTCACCTTCGGGCCTGCCCAAATGTTCATGCCCACCTCGGCATCAAGCACCTTTTTGAAGAATTCGTTGGTTCGGATGATGAAGGGCCACTTTACGCCAAACTGAGCAAATCCGCTTATGCTACCCGTGAATTGGAAAACAGGACCGGGATCCTCTTCATCTTCGTCGTCAAACTTAGCATGTTCTCCAAAAGACATACTGCTTCCTGCGAAACTCCAGTTCTTGAACTCTAAGGTCTGTCCTGCACGGAAGGTCATCTTTCTTGTTGATGCCTGGGCGGTAGTGTGAATTTGTGAGCGGAAGAAGATACCTGGCAACAACTTACACTGGAGGACCGGAGCTGCTGCAGGCAGATAGATGGGAGCAACGCTGCTGAGCGAATACTCATCCTCCCACGGAGTTTTCACTTGTATGTCAAATGTTGTACTCACGCCCGTTTCCACCTTTTCCTTCATGTCAATCTTGAAATACTTTTCACCCCAGAAAGAAAAGTTCCATACGGCTTTGGCACGGCACTCCATCCCAACGTTTAGGTCTGCAGTAACAGAGAAAGGACCGTTCACCCAATTGGCGTGCGGGTTGGCGGAGAACCTGAACAGTGTTCCCGAATAACTGTCTGCCCTTCTGCGGGGCATTTTCATGCCAGCCATACGGCGGACTTCCAATTGCTGGTTAGACGGATTATAGCCATAGTCCTCCACGGTGACGAACTGCTGGAATATGTCGCTGAAGTCTGTTAGCGGTTCGGTATTAACATACAGGTAGGTGGAATAAGGTGTTATTCCTATCACTTTACCACCAAATCCTTCCGGGAACTTATAGTTCGGGTAGCTGACAAGAATATCTCCTATACTTGGCTTCAATGCATCGGGAAGGTTCTTGAATGCCAGCCTGCTCCCGTCACTTCCAATACAATACTGGAACATTTCCCCGTCTTCCAATACCTTCATTCGGGGATTGAAGATTATCTCCGGCTGCACGAAGCTGACACTGTCGATGGCAGAAAGCATGATACGGTAGGTAGAGTCTGCCGTCACAATCTCCTGGGTAATGAAAACGTCGTACTCCACTCCGGCAGTATCCGTCTTGGAGTAGGACATCTTCAGCACCTCGTCGTAGAAGAAGCCGTCGAAGTGTCCGTCGTTCTGGTAGATGTAGAATGCTGCATTCTCGTCCTGCGCCCTCAGTTCACTGTACATTGAGCCCAAGGCGCTGAACATTAACAGCATCAGATAAAAATATGTTCGCTTCATATAAAAATCTATTATCTTAGTTAATATCTAACTCCTTCCATTCCCATTAGAATTCTTCTCGTCCTTTGGAGAGGGGTTATGGGTGAGGTTTTATCGCTTCAGGAATTTATAGGTGGCATCACCCACTTTAACAATGTAGGTTCCTGCCGGACGATTGGAGAAGGAAACTGTAGTGCGTACACCACCTTTTGCCTGCATAGTGCCCAGTTTCATACCATCCAGAGAGTAGATTTCCAACTGAGTGCCGTCAGCCAGTCCGTCAAATGCCATCTGGTCTGCGCTCTGCATAAACCGAATTTTGTTAGGACGCAGCTTGGGGCCGACAACATCCGTTATGTCACCGTCGTAGGTATAGCGCAGAACATTCTCCAACAGGTAATACACTGTGGTCTTTGTGGTCTTGATTACCAGTTTGCCGTCCTCGAAGGTCGTCTCGGGTTCCTCGGCAAGGTTGAACTCAACCTTCTGACCGTTCTTCATCCACACGATAAGTTTTTGCTGGGTGTCTGCCCATACTCCTGATGCCATAGTCACAAGGAGTAAAAGAATGAGTAATCGCTGTTTCATTTTTTCTTTTTTTTAATATTCTGTGCCGCAAATGTAATATAAAATAAGGATATGGGGACTAACAAAAAAGAAAATCGACTTACAAAAGCGTATTTGTTAGTCGATTTCTGCGTTTTTTCGCTCGCTTATTCGTACCTTTGAGCAGAAGCTCGAAGATACTTTCGCTCGGAAAAGCCTAAATAAATTTGTTTTTTCGCTCGCTTATTCGTACCTTTGCGGTGTAAAAATGAAAAAGTAAATGAGTAAGTTGATAATACTCCGTAAAGGCAAGGAGGATAGTCTGGGGCGTTTCCATCCTTGGATATTCTCAGGTGCTATACACCATATTGAAGGTGACGTAAAGGAGGGGGATATTGTTGAGGTGCTGTCTATCGACGGGCGTTTCCTGGCTGTCGGACACTGGCAGATTGGCAGCATTGCCGTGCGGGTGCTTTCCTTCAAACGACAGAAGATAGATGTGGCCTTCTGGCAGAAGCGGCTTGCGGCGGCACTGGATGTACGCAAGTCCATCGGCGTTG
Source organism: Bacteroidaceae bacterium (assembly GCA_017645305.1). Taxonomy (GTDB): domain Bacteria; phylum Bacteroidota; class Bacteroidia; order Bacteroidales; family Bacteroidaceae; genus Physcousia. The sequence continues at coordinate 4,473 of JAGCPD010000029.1, forward strand.
CCGAAACAACAGATAATAATATGTACAGGCTTGTTCATGGCGAGGGCGACAATCTGCCGGGACTCATCATCGATATTTATGGCTCGACAGCTGTCATGCAAGCCCATAGTGTGGGCATGCACGTCAGTCGCATGCAGATTGCAGAGGCATTGAAAGCTGTTATGGGCGATTCCGTGAAGTCTATCTACTATAAGAGCGAAACCACCCTTCCTTTTAAGGCATCCCTGGGGCAGGAGAATGGCTTTATTCTGGGAGAGAGCAATGATGATGTTGCCATTGAGAACGGTCTGAAGTTCCATATCGATTGGCTCAAGGGTCAGAAGACTGGGTTCTTTGTTGACCAGCGCGAAAACCGTGCCTTGCTGGAGAAATATTCCCGTGGACGTAAGGTGCTGAATATGTTCTGCTATACAGGCGGTTTCAGTGTTTATGCCATGAGGGGTGGGGCAGAGTTGGTTCACTCTGTTGACAGCAGTGCAAAGGCCATTGAGCTAGTGAATGCTAACGTAGAACTGAATTTCCCAGGTGATATTCGCCATAAGTCATTTGCCGAAGATGCGTTCCGTTTCTTGGACGACATGCCGGATGGTGCTTATGACCTCATTATTCTTGACCCGCCAGCTTTTGCCAAGCACAAAGATGCCTTGAAGAATGCTTTGCGCGGCTATACAAAGCTTAACGTTAAGGCTTTCGAGAAGATGCAGCCAGGCGGTATCCTGTTTACGTTCAGCTGCTCGCAGGCCGTCAACAAAGACCAGTTCCGCACAGCCGTCTTTACAGCAGCAGCTATGGCTAAACGTAAAGTACGCATCCTGCATCAACTGCATCAGCCAGCCGACCATCCTATCAACATCTACCATCCCGAGGGCGAATACCTGAAAGGACTGGTACTGTATGTGGAGTGAAAACCCTCTCTAACTCTCCCTTAAGGGCGAGAACATTAAATAGTAAATAGTAAATTGTCAAATAGCAAATGATATTATGAACATTAAATTTAGACTTACGTTGCTGAACTTCCTGGAGTTCGCAGTTTGGGGTGCATATTTAACCTCAATGGGAACTTATCTTGCTGGTGTTGGATTGGGTTCTCATATAGGTTGGTTCTATTCCGTACAAGGAATTGTCAGCATATTTATGCCGGCTTTGATGGGTATTCTGGCTGACCGTTGGATGGAGGGACAGCGAGTGTTGAGTCTTTGCCATACGTTGGCAGGTATCTTCATGATAGCCGCCTCATGCTATGGCTTCCAAGCTGGTGCTAATCCAGACTTCAGCACTTTATTCTCGCTTTATACACTCTCCGTGGCGTTCTTCATGCCTACCATTGCCCTCAGTTATTCGGTTGCATATTCTGCACTCGAGAAAGCCGGCTTAGACACAGTAAAGGCTTTCCCACCCATTCGTGTATGGGGAACTGTCGGCTTTATTGTTACCATGTGGATTGTGGACCTTTTCGGCTTGCAGTCAACACCAGGCCAGTGGTTGGTAAGCGGTTGCTTGAGCATTGTTATGGCAGCCTACTCCCTGACGATGCCTCGTATGCCGATTAAGAAGGGCGAACACAAGTCGCTTGCCGAGGCACTTGGCTTGAATGCCTTCCGTCTGTTCCTGAATCCGCGTATAGCCATTTTCTTTGCTTTTGCTATGCTCTTGGGCTTCTGTTTGCAGATTTCCAACGGATATGCCAATCCCTTTATTACCAGTTTTGGTAACATCTCTGAATATCAGTCAACTTTCGGTGTACAGCATGCCAATATCCTGATTTCCCTTTCTCAGATGAGCGAGACACTTTGCATTCTGCTTATTCCTTTCTTCCTCTCTCGTTTTGGCATCAAGAAGGTTGTGCTGATTGCCTTGTTTGGCTGGGTTTTGCGTTTCGCCTTCTTTGGTTTGGGTAATCCTGGTGATGGCGTATGGCTTTTCCTGCTTTCTATGGTAGTTTATGGCGTTGCCTTTGACTTCTTTAATATCTCAGGATCGTTGTTTATTAATCAGGTAACGGATGATAGTATTCGTAGCAGTGCGCAAGGCTTGTTCATGATGATGACAAACGGCCTTGGAGCATTTATAGGTACACTGGTGGCACAGGCGGTTATCAATCATTACGTCTTCACGCCACAGGTTGCAGGAGCTTCAGGTGTTGAAGTTATTGCCGGCTGGCAGACCTGCTGGTACATCTTTGCTGCATACGCCCTTGTCGTGGCGGTGCTGTTTGCCATTTGCTTCCGATATAAACATGAGAAGAGTGAAAAGTGAAAGAGTGAAAAGTGAATAATTTGCTGCCGCGGAGAGAATGATGAATTTATAATATGAATTAAAGGAAGTGAAGGAGACGCGTTTTTTCTTTGTACCTGATGCAAGAAACTGCATAGAGCTGCCGCAGGATGAGGCTAAGCATGCAACACGTGTGCTCAGGCTTGCCGAAGGTGATGAACTTATGCTGATGGATGGTAGCGGGTGTTTCTACCGTGCATATATCACAGTTGCTACGGGTCATCGTTGTCTGTATAAAATCTTTGATTTCCTGCCGCAGGAGCGTGCCTGGGAGGGACATATCCATTTGGCTATGGCACCAACCAAACTTAACGACCGTACGGAATGGTTCGCGGAGAAGGCAACAGAGATTGGTATGGATGAACTGACTTTTCTGGACTGTCAGTTTAGTGAAAGGCGAGTAATAAAGACTGAGCGTATAGATAAAATCCTTATCTCGGCTGTTAAACAGAGCCATAAGGCTTGGAAGCCCATCCTGAATGAGATGACCCCTTTTGAGCGCTTTGTAAAGACGGAGCGAAAAGGTGACAAATTCATTTGCCATTGCTATGCTCAGGAGGATATTGAAGAAGGTGGGACAAAACCTTTATTGATGGACGTGTTAAGACGTGGTGTGGAAACTACCGTCATGATAGGACCAGAGGGAGATTTTAGTGTTGACGAGGTAAAACTGGCGTTGAAGAACGGATATCGCTGTGTCTCTTTAGGAACCAGCAGACTGAGAACAGAAACGGCAGCACTTGTTGCTGTTCACATGATGCAATTAAGGAATCAAAAAATAGGATAGGTTATGAAGAAGGTCTTATTGGTAATAGCTGTAACCGTTTTAGTAATCGCAATAGGTGTAGGATGTTATTTTTTTTTCTGCAAAAAAGATGTTTGCAAGAATGTAATTCCGGAAGATGCCAAAGCAGTGATGGTTCTTGACGCAAAGCAGCTGTTAAAAGAGATTGACATCAGTTTCAGCGATATAATGAAACTCCTAAAGTCGGACAAGACAGAGGGCAACGGTATTGACTTCCTGTGTCCAATGTACGGATTCCTTTCGAACGAGGGCTACTTGTGCGGTGTTTTTGCTTTGTCGGATGCTGACGAATTTGAGAAGAAAATTACCGATGAGAGACTTGCCGTGGAGTCGCAACGCGGATTCAAATGGGTTTACGTCAACCAGATTCTTGCTTGTTTTAATGACGAGAAGGCGTTGGTGCTTGGCCCCATATCGCAAGCAGAGAGCCAAAATATGCGTTCAAAGATGGTAGAGTGGATGAGTCAACGTTCCTCAAAGAGTCCCGTTCTGTCTTCTGTTCTTGATAAGGACGGTATGCTTCGCTTGCGGTCTAAGATGAGCGTCGTTCCCAGTTCCTATATGCAAAAGGCTTTAAAGTATTTGAATGTTCCTTATGATTTGGATAAGATTTTCCTTAGTGCCGAACTGAAGGTAGAGGGCAAATCTCTCTGCCTGTCAATAGATGTTGAGTCAGAAAATGATGACATAAAAGGTTATATTTCCAATTCAGACGACATTCTGCGTCCTATTCAGGGCTCACGGCTGCAATCCGTCGTCGGCGACCCTGTAGTATGGGTAGGATTAAATACCAAGGGTTCCCGTCTTTTAGAAACGTTGAGGAAGAACAGTGTTGCCAGGCTGTTCCTTATTGGCGTTAATCTTTGTATGGATGCTGATATGGTAATTAAGTCTATTGACGGAGATGTATCTTTTGAATTAAGCGATATTTCCAATAAAAAATATGATTATACACTGAAAGCGCAGGTTAACAATAAGGATTTCCTTAAGAATGCCAAAGACTGGAACATAGGCTTCTTGGGTAAGAACAGCGTATTCAAAGCCATAGACGATAATACTTATATGATACAAGAGAGTAACGGCAAATCCTATTTCGGCGTGTTTGACAATCAAATGTATTTCTCCTCAAATCAAGATGTTTCGAAGTTAACTGAAAGTACGGCTTCTGATAATTTTGTGAAAAAAAACAAATCAAAGATTGCCGATAAAATATTCTATGCTTCTATAAGTGTGCGTAAGCTAGCTGACTTTCCAGAATTGCAGAACATAACACGTGATGATAAGGGTTCGATGAAATTATTCTGTAGTAATATAGATAGGGTCACAGTCAGTGCGACGGATTTTCTACACTATGAGGTTGAGATTACTACTAAAGAGAAGTTATCTGACTTTGTAAAAGAGTTGATGAAATAAATGAACAGTATTGAACTACATAATATTTTGCCTTATGTTTTTGAAGGCAGGGATGTACAGAGCGAGATATGGCTGCAGGATGTCGTATTCCAAAAGGGAGAGACGTATCTTGTTGAAGCCAGCTCTGGAACGGGGAAAAGTTCGCTTTGCAGCTATATCATAGGATACAGAAAAGATTATTTGGGTAACATCTGTTTCGACGGTAATGATATTCGCCAACACAAGGTCTCGGACTGGATCAACATCAGAAAGCATAGTCTGAGCCTGCTTTTTCAGGAGCTCCGCCTTTTTCCTGAACTTACGGCTATGGAGAATATAGACATTAAGAACGGACTTACTAACCATAAGAGCCGTAAGGAGATAGAGACCTGGTTTGAACGTTTGGGAATTGCGGACAAGATGAATGCCAAAGTGGGACGTATGAGTTTTGGCCAGCAGCAGCGTGTGGCAATGATAAGAGCTCTTGTACAACCCTTTGATTTCCTGATGGCAGATGAACCAATCAGCCATCTGGACGATGAAAACGGTGCCATTATGGCCAGTATTATGATGGAGGAGGTAAAGCGTCAGGGTGCCGGAGTAATAATAACCAGTATAGGCAAACATATGCAGTTGCCATACGCAAAAACATTCCGCTTATGATGTCGCTTGTTTGGAAATTGCTGCGTCAGCACATCAGTATAGCGCAGTTGGCAGGTTTCTTCTTTGCCAATCTCTTTGGTATGTTCATTGTTCTGCTTGGCCTGCAGTTCTATTCGGATGTAAAACCGCTTTTTAGTCAGGAAGACGGATTCCTGAAGCCTGAATACCTTATTGTAAGCAAGCGAATCTCTGGTATGAGTATGCTTGGGGCGGGGGAAAGCTGTGGTTTCAGCGAGAAAGAGGTCGCAGACATTAGCAGTCAGTCTTTCTGCAAGAGTGTAGGTGTTTTTACCGCCAGCCAGTATCGGGTGGTATGCAGTATGGGTGTCAGCGGTGTGGCCCAGTTTGGTACCGAGATGTTCTTTGAAAGTGTGCCCGACAAGTTTATAGATTCCGACCTAAGTAACTGGTCATTCTCGTCCGAGGATGGCACCATACCCATTATTTTGCCCCGTACGTATCTTGCCATTTATAACTTCGGATTTGCACAAAGCCAGTCGTTACCCAAAATATCAGAAGGTATTGTCGGTATGATAGATATGCTGGTGGTACTGCGCGGGAACGGGCAGGAACAGCGCCTGAAGGGTAAAGTGATAGGCTTCAGCAGCAGGCTGAATACCATCCTGGTTCCTGAATCGTTTATTCAGTGGAGCAATGCTAAGTTTGCGCCCGAAGCCGATCTTACACCCAATCGCTTGATTGTGGAAGTAAAGAACCCTACGGACGATGCTATTGTTAAGTACATAAATGACCATAACCTGGAGTTGGAGAATGATAAGCTGGATGCTGGAAAGGCTACCTATTTCTTACGTCTTGTTACTGTGCTGGTGATATGCGTGGGTATGCTTATCAGTATCCTGTCGTTCTACATCCTCATGCTCAGCATTTATTTGCTCGTTCAGAAAAACACGGAAAAACTGCGTAACCTGCTGCTTATAGGCTACAGTCCCGTGCGTGTCTCGCTGCCTTATCAGCTGCTAACGGTAGGTATGAATGGCTTAGTGCTCGCACTCTCTATTATTATATTATATATTGTACGTAGCTATTACATGAATATGCTCTGGGTGATGTTCCCGCAGATGCAGGACGGCAGCCTGTGTCCTTCGCTCCTCCTGGGTGTCGGGCTCTTCCTAACGGTAAGCCTTATTAATATTATTGCCGTACGTAACAGAGTAATGAAAATCTGGAACAGAAAAGAATAATGGAAATTCTAAAGAAGCTATATACAGAACTAACAGGACAGCAGGTTGTCTTGTGCGATGAACTTCCCGGTGCGGGAAGCAACCGCAAATATTACCGTTTATTTGGTTCAGACGGCTGTACGCTAATAGGTGTTGTCGGCACCAGTCTGGAGGAGAACCGGGCGTTCTGCTATCTGGCTCAGCATTTCACAGAATACAAACTGCCCGTTCCCGCCGTTGTGGCACAAAGTTCGGACAGCCTTCGTTATCTACAGGTGGATTTGGGCAATCGCTCCCTTTTTGATGCTTTGAAGGAAGGGCGCGAAGCAGGGGGACGATATTCTCTGGCAGAGATACAGCTTCTGCACCATACAATCTCTCTTCTGCCTAAAATTCAGATTGTAGGTGCCCAAGGTCTGGACTTTACGAAATGCTATCCGCAGGAAGCATTGGATGAGACCAATGTGCTTTTTGATCTCAATTACTTCAAGTACTGTTTCCTTAAGACTACGGGTGTCGATTTTCATGAGATGAAACTGGAGTCCGTCTTCCGTATGATGGCACAGGATATAGTAGCCATCCCAGGGGATTCCTTTATGTACCGTGACTTTCAGGCGCGAAATGTTATGCTGGATAAAGAAGGCAATCCCTGTTTCATAGATTTCCAGGGAGGCCGTCGCGGTCCTGTGCAGTACGATGTGGCCAGTTTCCTCTGGCAGGCCTCAGCCCGTTACAGCAAATCGTTACGTGAGGAACTTATACAGACCTACATCTCCAGCCTCAGGCAGTATATAGATGTCAACGAAAAACAGTTCCGTCACGACTTGAAGCTCTGTGTGCTTTTCCGCCTTCTTCAGGTATTGGGGGCATACGGCTTCCGTGGCTATTTTGAGCGCAAGAAGCATTTCCTCAAGAGTATTCCGCCTGCAATGGAGAGCCTTCACGACTTGCTGAAAGAGGGTGGGTGTCCCTATCCCTATCTTAATGAGGTGCTGACTGCACTTGTGGCAATGGCTCAGTTTGCGCCAGAACCTGCGCCTGTAGTGCGGACCGATGCCTCCGTCTCTCGTTACGATGCGCAGGGACCTTTGGTTGTCCGCGTCTTCAGCTTCTCCTATAAAAAAGGTGTCCCCGAAGACACCAGTGGCAACGGAGGCGGATATGTTTTTGACTGCCGGGGCACGCACAACCCAGGCCGTTATGAGCCTTACAAGAAACTTACCGGACTGGATGAACCTGTTATTCGTTTTCTGGAAGATGACGGAGAGATTCTTGTATTCCTTGAGAGCGTATATCGTTTGGCCGATGCACACGTACAAAGATACTTGGAAAGGGGCTTCACCAGCCTTATGTTTTCGTTTGGATGTACAGGTGGTCAACACAGAAGTGTATATTGTGCCCAGCACCTGGCCGAGCATATTCATGAGAAATTCGGCATAGAGGTTCGTATCTGCCATCGTGAGCAGGGCATTACTCAGACATTGGACATTATTAACTAACTAAAACCATTAAGATATGAAAAAGAACATTTTATTTGTTTTGGCCATTACGGCTTTACTGCTTACATCTTGTAGCAAGGAAGAGAAGAATGTGCGCGAGTTTGCTGACAACTTTGCCACGAAGGTTCTTAACAACGACGTGCGCTCTATACGTAGTATGATTCCTGGCGTTGAGCGTTGCGAGTCATTTTCTGTGGAGGGCTATGATGCAGATAAGGTTACCGTTGAAAAGCAGGGTGATGCCTATAATGTACAGTTGACAGAAAACCGCTCAATGACTGTCAAGAAGGATGAAGATGGCAACCTGAAGATTGATGCCACCTATGGCGTGGTTTCCTTTGATCCGGATCTCTTTGATTTTGCAGTCCGCACGGGTTGGATAGATGCGTACATGGACGATTCCACTGTGGCAGAGCTTTTGTCCGACTATGAATTCAAGGAGTTCATGATTGACCGCATTACTAAGGAGCTTCGCGCCAATGTTACTGCTTCGGGTGGTACTTCCGGTGGTTCGTCGTTCCACGGTTTTGGTATTACTGTCAAGAATCGTACTAACTACGATATTCCTGCCGATGCATACAAGGTAGTCTATCGCCTGGTCTATTGGGCATTCCCAGAGGATAACCAGACCATTACTTTCGATGGAGTTGATCTGCCTGCACACAGCAGCAAATCGATGAGCGGCAACAAGCGTGGCACAGGTATGCCCACGGAATCAAGCATACGCGTGGAGTTCGACGAAGAGTGGCTACCCATCCTGTGTATGCAGATTTACAAGGCCAATGGACACGAATACGAAGACTGGATTGAAGGCAAGCTGAACTAAGAATGAGTCGAAAAGCCATGATATTTGCTGCCGGCTTGGGAACCCGCCTGAAGCCTCTCACAGATACCATGCCCAAGGCTCTTGTTCCGGTTGCTGGAAAACCTCTTTTACAGCACACGCTTGAGAAACTGAAGGCCTCTGGCATCTGCGATGTTGTAATAAACGTTCATCATTTTGCCGATATGATTGAGGACTGGGTAAGCCAGCATACCATGGGTATGAACGTCTTTTTCAGTGATGAACGCAATGAACTCCTTGAGACAGGTGGCGGCATAAAACATGCCGCTCATCTGCTGAAGGATGCTACTGAGGGTTTCCTGATTCATAATGTCGATATCCTCAGCAATGCAGATTTGTGTGCTCTGATGCTAATTGCAAGTGGCAATGCGGCTACGTTACTGGTTTCCGAGCGTAAGACCAGCCGTTATCTGCTTTTTGACGATGATATGCGACTGGTTGGCTGGTCCAATGTTCAGACCGGCGAGGTAAAGACTCCTTATCCGGGTTTGGATGTACAGAAATTCCATAAATATGCCTTTGCGGGCATTCATGTCATGAACCCGTTGCTTTTCCGTTATTTTCCGGAGTGGCCAGATAAGTTTAGCATTATAGACTTCTATCTTAGCGTCTGCCACCAACATCCCATATACGGATATGTACAGCCGGGGCTGCAGCTGATGGATGTAGGAAAGATGGATACATTGGCAGAGGCAGAGGCGTTCATAAGCTCTTTTTTATCCTGTTCGTAGGCACGTTTAGGCAAACATTGTATTGCAAAAGAAATCACCCTTCTCAATTCAATGGAGATACAGAAACTTCAGACACTTTTCTCGCGCCATCTGTCGGTCGGTAAGTTGCGTGCCGCCTTGCAGCAGACCGATGTACGCGTCATACAGATTGAAGGTCTTCACGAGAGTGCAGCCCCGCTGGTGTTTGCGAGTCTGTCCCATACTCTCCCCAAAAGAGAAGTAAAACATTCTCAATTTGCTCCCACACGTTTCACCCCTTCTTTGGATGAGGCTGGGGAGCCTACTCTTTTTCTTTTTATTTTGGACGACGAGGAGCAGGCCGGTTATTTTTATCACGATCTGACACAGGTTTTGGATGAGAAGCAAGTGCTCTTCTTCCCAAGCAGCTATAAGCGGGCCGTTAAATATGGACAACGGGATGCCGGTAACGAGATTTTGAGAACCGAGGTGCTTAGTGCTATTCAGGCCCACTTCCCAACTCCTTGCTCCTCTAAGTCGGGGAAGAGTAAAGAGAGTTCTCCCCATGGAAAGGATCATCTTTACATCGTTACTCATCCTCAGGCGCTGGCTCAGAAAGTTGTCACACGCAAGAAACTATCGGAGCAAACACTCGCTTTGCAGACAGGCGAGCAGGTAGATATTGTCTTTGTGCAGGAAACGCTTATGTCTTACGGCTTCAAGCGTGTGGATTACGTGTATGAGCCAGGACAGTTTGCCGTCAGAGGCAGTATTCTGGATGTCTATTCTTACTCTTGCGAGTTTCCGTACCGAATAGATTTCTTTGGCGACGAGGTAGATAGCATACGCACCTTCGAGGTCCAGTCGCAGCTTAGCAAGACCAGGCTGCAACAGATAAGCATCGTGCCTGAACTTGACGGTCAATGTCCTGTGCCCAATGCTCAATGTTCCCTGTCTGACGAACAGGAATCTTTCCTTTCTTTTTTGCCTAAGGAGGCACTATTGGTGATGCGCGACCCCGTCTTTGTGACAGAGATGGTTCGACAGACGTGGGACGAGGGATTTTGCCATCAGGCAGTTACCGCAGATGCGGAGGAGTTGCATCCGGAGCCTGAGCAGAATTCTTTACTAAAGGAAAAGGTGTTGGTTGATCCCCAGCTTTTCACGAAAGAACTGCTCACCTTCCGCCGCATAGAATTAAAGGCCTCTTCCATGCCCTCGAAGGCTTGGGTGACTCTTTCCTTCCACACTCATCCGCAGCCGGTTTTCCATAAGAACTTTGAGCTGGTGTTCCAGAACTTCCGCAAGTATCAGGATGACGGGTATCAGCTTTTTATCCTTGCCGACAGCCAAAAACAGACGGCAAGATTGGAGAGTATTTTCCAGGAGCAGCAGACAGGTATTGCCTTTACGCCTGTAAATCGTACCATACATGCCGGCTTCGTGGACGATGACCTGAAGCTTTGTCTCTTTACTGACCATCAGATATTTGACCGCTACCACAAGTATAACCTGCGCAGTCAGCAGACACGCAGCGGTAAGGTGGCTCTTACGCTCAAGGAGTTGCAGCAGTTCGAGATTGGAGACTACGTAGTGCATCTGGATCATGGCGTGGGACGGTTTGGCGGACTGGTAAGGATTCCTGTTCAGAACAGTCCTAATTCTCAGGGAACTCAGTGTACTCAGAATTATCACGAGGTCATAAAGATTATCTATAACCATGACGATGTGGTCTTTGTCTCTATCCATGCCTTGCACAAGGTTTCTAAGTATAAGGGTAAGGAAGGTGAGCCCCCCCGCATAAGCACCCTTGGCACCGGAGCATGGGAACGCATGAAGGAGCGGACCAAGACCAAGATAAAAGATATAGCCCGCGACCTTATTAAGCTTTACAGCCGCCGTCGTGAGGAGAAGGGCTTCTGTTTCTCGCCAGACAGTTTTATGCAGCACGAGCTGGAAGCCAGCTTCCTATACGAGGATACGCCCGACCAGCTGAAGGCAACCCAGGACGTGAAGGCCGATATGGAGCGTTCCCGTCCGATGGATCGTCTAGTATGTGGCGACGTGGGCTTTGGTAAGACCGAGGTTGCCATCAGGGCCGCCTTCAAGGCTTGTGCCGATAACAAGCAGGTGGCAATTCTGGTCCCCACCACGGTGCTGGCTTATCAGCATTTCCGTACATTCTCGGCCCGTCTGAAGGATTTCCCCGTAAGAATAGAGTATCTGAGTCGTGCCAAAACGGCAGCGCAGACAAAGGAAATCATTGAAGGACTCAAGAATGGCAAAGTGGACATTGTGGTGGGTACACACAAACTCATTGGCAAGAACATTAAGTTCAAGGACCTGGGATTGTTGGTTATTGACGAAGAGCAGAAGTTTGGTGTTTCTACAAAGGAGAAGCTGCGCCAGATGAAGGTGAATGTGGATACGCTTACGCTTACCGCAACGCCAATACCGCGTACCCTGCAGTTCAGCCTGATGGGGGCACGTGATCTTAGCGTTATCCAGACACCGCCGCCCAACCGCTACCCCATACAGACACAGCTCAGCGTGTTCAGTTCAGAGATAATCAGCGAGGCTATCAACTTTGAGATGAGCCGTAACGGACAGGTATTCTTTGTGAACAATCGTATCAGCAACCTGCCAGATCTGGAAGCTCTTATCCACAAGTATGTGCCGGATGCTCGTGTGGCAGTTGCACATGGGCAGATGCCGCCAGAGAAACTGGAGGATATAATGATGGGCTTTGCCAACTATGATTACGATGTGCTCCTTTCCACTACTATCATAGAGAGCGGGCTTGACATTCCCAACGCCAACACCATCATTATCAACAGCGCACAGAACTTCGGCCTGAGTGACCTTCACCAGATGCGTGGTCGGGTAGGGCGCAGCAACAAGAAGGCTTTCTGCTATCTGCTGGCTCCTCCGTTAAGTGCATTGAACATCGATGCACGCCGCCGTTTGCAGGCTATAGAGAATTTTTCCGACCTTGGCAGCGGCATTCACATCGCTATGCAGGATCTTGATATACGCGGTGCTGGCAATTTGCTGGGCGCCGAGCAGAGCGGCTTCATTGCCGACCTGGGCTACGAGGCCTACCAGAAGATACTCTCGCAGGCCGTGAAGGAACTCCGCAACGACGAGTTTCAGGACCTTTACAAAGAAGAGGTTAGGGCTGGCAATATCACAGAGGGGACGGATTTCGTTGAGGAATGTGTCATAGAAAGCGACCTTCCCATGTCGTTCAGCGAGGAATATGTGCCCACTAGCAGCGAGCGTATGCTGCTGTACCGCGAGTTGGACGGTTTGGAGCGCGACGAGGATGTGGAGCAGTTCCGCCAGCGCATGACAGACCGCTTCGGTACGATACCGCCAGAAGGCGAAGAATTGATAGGGGTGGTAAAACTGCGCCGCCTGGGCCGTTATTTCGGGTGTGAGCGCATCGTCCTGAAACAGGGACGTATGCGTATGCAGTTCATCTCTAATTCCGATAGCGCCTTTTATGACAGCCAGGCATTCCACCGTGTTATTGCCTTTGCCACCGCCAATGCGCACATCTGCCGTGTTGACAACTCCAGAAACCAGTTCAAGCTCCTTATTTCAGAAGTCACTTCCGTAGGTCAGGCCAACGCCCTTCTGTCACAAATGCAGAAATGTGCTGTGTAATGCCCTTATAATCCCCTTTATTCTGTTCGCTTTTGTAAGGGAATACAGACTTTTCATTCAGCCTTATATATATAATAATGTATGTGAACTTTCGGTTTTTAAACAGGAAGTTAAACTGAAAGAAAGCCGAAGGTTAAATTATTTACGAACCTCTATAAAAATTATCCTAAAACCTCGTAACAAAATATAGCTCTTTCCCTATATTATTACTTTTCAACCCTAATTTCTTTGGTTCTTTTGCAATTTAGTTGAAATAATAGTATCCCAGCATCATTTTTCTTTTAAGTAATTCCAATTTTGCTCTTCCATACATTGTTCGTTTCACCTCCTTTAATTTGTTTACGAATCCCTCTGTTATCCCATTCCTG
>JAGCPD010000030.1 GCA_017645305.1 Bacteroidaceae bacterium
ATGGAACGGAATGTCGCAGAGTGCTTCGAAATGAATCATGGATGGCTCTATGAACTGAACGACCGCCTGCGCTTTCGCCTCCGAATCCGCTTGATTTGCAGCTACAAGAAATCTTTCCGCCGACTTGTGCGGAAAGACTGGAGAAACGGAATGGACATTAACGAACAATAAAACAAGAATAACATGAAAAAGACACACACAGAAATCTTTCTCGGACTTGTTGCCGCAGGCATGATAATGCGCTACGGCAGCAAGCCCAGCAGACAAGCATTTCTTAAAGTACTTTGGGAAAAGAAGCACATCATGGATGCAGGCTTTGTGGATTATTACATTATGGCCTTCTGGATTTTCAGGCATTCGAAGCAAGACATAAACTATTGGGCACGAGGTGCGATGCCTTCCTCCATCGTCTGTTATTGCTTGGGCCTCACGGAGGTTGACCCCATTAAGTACGGACTTCATTCTGTCCGTTTTGTAAACGATGAGCCGCCGAAGTTCCAGTTCGATGTCGAGGCTTCGCACTTCGACGAGTTCATGACAGAAGCAGAAGAGGTTCTGCAAGCAAACGCCAAGGACTATGACATCCCCGCCATCAAGGAATGCCTGTTCAAAGACGTAAAACCCTACGAGTATCTGAGCAGAAAACAAGAGAGGCCTTTGCCAGAAAACATTGATGATGAGTTAGCACGTTATGCTCTCTATTTCCCTCAAACGATGGATTTGTTTGCTGCCTATGTTAATCGTCCTAAATATGACACCCTGATCTATCAGGAGGAGATGCTCGATATTCTCAAGGAAACCTTTAATGTCTCTAGCATCAAAGCCAACCAAATCCGTTTGAGTATCCAGCGAGGAGAAACCGAACAAGTTGAAGCCTATAAGAAAGAAATCTTTTCTGACCTCAAGGACCTCACTCCTACCGAAGCAGAAGCAGCTTGGCAACGCCTCATTAGTAATCCTAGGGCCTTCTTGAAAGCTCACGCTGTCAGCAGAGTCCTAGCTTCGTATAAATATGAAATGAAAATTACCAAAAGTACAAAATGAGACAACTTAAAATCACTAAGAGTATCACCAGCCGCGACAGTGCATCGCTGGATAAGTATCTACAGGAAATCGGACATGAAGGACTTCTAACCGTTGACGAAGAGGTAGAACTGACTCAAAGAATAAAGAAGGGCGACCGACATGCCCTCGACAAATTGGTTCGTGCCAATTTGCGCTTTGTGGTTTCCGTTGCTAAGCAGTACCAGAATCAGGGCCTGTCCCTACCCGACCTTATCAACGAGGGTAACGTGGGGCTTATCAAGGCAGCAGAGAAGTTCGATGAAACCCGTGGTTTCAAGTTCATCTCTTACGCCGTTTGGTGGATTCGTCAGACTATCCTTCAGGCATTGGCCGAGCAGAGCCGTATTGTTCGTCTGCCCTTGAACCAGGTTAGCGCCGTTAACAAGATTACAAAGGCTATGACCAAGTTCGAGCAGGAACATGAGCGTAAGCCAAGTGCTGACGAGTTGGCCGAACTGGTAAACGAACTTCCAGAAAAGATTAACGACTCTCTGCGTGCAAGTGGTCGCCACGTCAGCGTGGATGCTCCCTTTGTTGAAGGTGAAGAAAACAGCCTCTTGGATGTAATGCAGAACCCCGATTCTCCTATGGCAGACAAGACCCTTGTTAACGAGAGTCTGGCAACAGAGATTGATCGCGCCCTGAGTATGCTGAACGAGCGCGAGAAAGACATCGTAGAGATGAGCTTCGGTATCAACCATCAGGAAATGACACTGGAGGAGATTGGCGAACGCTTTGGTCTTACCCGTGAGCGTGTTCGTCAGATTCGCGAGAAGGCCATCCGCAAACTTCGCACCGGCAGTCGCGACAGTTTGCTGCGCGATTATTTAGGATAAAGAAATTAAACGAAAACAATTAAACAAGAAACAATATGGGAGTGAAAATGTATCGAGTAGAGTATGGTTTTATAGCAGGCCGATTGTGTACATTGGTTTACACGTCGGCAGCATTAATTACTATGCATGGTCCAAGTGAAACAGAAGCCATAGCAAGAGTCCGGCAGCTTGTTGGTGATATGCCCAAGCGTTATGGCAATGACACACAAATCATTATCCGGAAGATAGAACAGCGTTGAGTTATGAAAGAGAGTGAATACTACATAAAAACAGCTAAAAATTAGAGAGAGTAAAAGAAAAAATTGCATTTTTGCAAGAGAAACAATTCTAAAATAAGTAATCATCATGACAAACAAAGAACACATTGAGAAAGTTATCAAAGATACTTTTGAAATCATCAAACAGGTCTATGCCAATCAACAAGAGAAAGACGGTTTAAAGGGCCCAGAGAATGGAAGTCGAATAATCTTCCCAAAGAAGAGAAAAAATGGCAACAAAAAAGAGGAAACGTTTGAAACAAGAGTTAGTGAGCAAGAACTTCGTTTTATCTTTGTCGAGCAGTTAAATAAAGAAATTGGAGAGGAAGGAAAGAATTGGGATGTATACTATTCTGTCGAAACGTCAACACTGGACTCATATTATTTTAAGGGAGAGAATCCTGATAGAAAAGATGGTGGTCAGTCTGCTAATTTCGACCTTGTAATTCACGGTTCCAATTTCAAAAGAATCGCATTAATAGAATTCAAAGCAAATAATCCTGTTGAGCACGAATATAAAAAGGATTTTGCCAAACTTAATAACGAAAAAGAGGGAGATGAATTGCTGCGCTACTTTATTGAGATTGTCAAAACATCAAAAAAATGCACCTATAAAAATATTCATGGAAAAATCAAAAGATTAGAATCAATCTTTCGGTGTTATTCTTTAGATGGAGATAACAAGAAAACATATGACTTTTGTCTAGCTCCACTTGAGTTATATTAACCTCTGACCTTTACCATCCATCGTGGCAAACCACGATTGGGTAGATGCATCATATTATAGCGTCCTAAAAGAAAAAAAACTAAAAGATAGAGAGAGTATAAGAAATAATTGTATTTTTGCAAAATCAAACCGATATAAAAAACAAATAACTATTATGAGTAAAGTAAATTCAAAAAAGTATTTGTCGAATCCTGGACCGATAGATCTTAGTCATATTCGGGATACAAGCGAAAAAGCATTGCAAAGAGCTCTTCTTCTCCAAACTATCGAAGGCCAAAATTCTGTTTTTAATGAAGAAAAAATAGAATGGCTAGATATTGAACTCCCAGTTATTATCACACCATGTTCGAGAAGACCATCAATTGATTTAATTGGTCGCGATTCACAAGGCACTTTGGTTTTATGCGAGGTAAAATTTAACAATGGTAATGATAGCCCACACAAAGCAGAAATGGAAATACTTGGGTATCTTGCAGAAATATTCTTGCATCATGAAGAGTTAGATAAAAATAATATACATCATCCCAATATGACTCATTCAACCTTTAATTGGGGTGAACTAATCAACACTAAACCGAGAGTTTTTATTATCGCCAATTGTGGATATTGGGAAAATTGGCAGAGAATGTTTGACAAAGAATGGAAGAAGAACACAGATAAGTCCAAAGCGCTTGCTAATGGGATGAGAATTAAAGATAATAGCATTGAGTGCTACTCTATTGATATAGACAAAAATTATTTCAAGAATCAATTTGATATTAAAAGTAAGACCAAGGAAGAATCGTATAAACCTGTTCTTAACGTGTTCGAATGGACGAAAATAGACCCTTTGAACTGAGCTACAAGTTATAAATCCAAAAAGGGAAAAAGAGCGACGAGAAACCAATGAAAAAAATGGCCATCACCATTCATCGTGGCACACATCAGATTGGGGGATGCGTGACGGAATATGAGAGCGAAGGCTGGAGACTATTTGTAGATTACGGCGAGGAGTTGAAGGGTGGTCCCAAATCAGGGACGCTGAAAGTGGAGGGGTTGACTCATGGCGACCTCTCTAAAAGTGCTCTGCTTATTACCCATTATCATGGCGACCATATCGGCAATATCACCGACCTTCCGGAAGGGTTGCCCATCTATATTAGTGAGACGAGTCGCGAACTTCAACTGGTATTGTCGGATCATCTAAAATCCGTAGAACCTGCGCAGCAGAAGATGTATGAGCGTTTGCAACTGACCAAGACCTTCAAGCCAGGGAAAGAGTTCACTTTCGGTCCATTCAGGATTATGCCAATCACCGTTGACCATTCAGCTTTCGAAGCCTGTGCCTTCAAGATTACGGCTCAACAGAGTGTTTTCCATACGGGCGACTTCCGTACCCACGGCTTCCGTAGCAGTAAGTTCGCGAAGGTCATAGAAAAGTTTGTAGGCAGAGTGAATTGTGTGGTATGTGAAGGTACTAATGTTAATAAATCTAATGCTACCAGCGTATCGGAACCCGAGTTACAGAAACAATATGAAGCTAAGTTCCGTAAGTACAAAGGGAGTATTGTTTACATGTCTTCATCCAACATTGACCGTCTTTTTGGACTATATCATGCTGCCATTCGTGCAGGTAAACCTTTTATAGTAGATGCCTACCAAAAGCGAATGATGGATGTTGTTACGCAGCGAGACCACATCTGGGGAAAATCAGAACTCTATCAATATGATGAGAAATATCCTCCTATGGTTCTCCAATATGAGAACAACGAATTCCGCATAAACGATAAATTTCGCTACCTTATGGAGCAGAAGGGTTATGTTCTGATAGCTCGTGCTAATGAGAGGTTCGACAACTTCATAGAGTGTCTTCCAGGTGAGAAGCACAAATATCTGTCTATGTGGAAAGGATATGTCGAGGAAGGCTGTGAGGCTTATAATCCCAGTCTTGCCAAGTCGTTAGGCAAAAACTATGAGTATTTGCACACCAGCGGGCATTGCGACATGAAGAGCCTGCGTGAGCTTTTCCACATGCTCCACCCACAGATGATTATCCCCATCCATACAGATAATCCTGAGGAGTTTGCTAATCTCTTCCGCGATGAATTCTTCGTTAAGGTACTCAAAGATGGTGAATCCATTATCTCTCTCCATGCATGTACTAGATAGTTATAATGCAAAAATCATGTGTAAGTTATGCAACAGAAACGTACTACACCGGAGTTTATTTCGGAACTGCAGCCAGGCGAGATATTCGTCTTTGGCAGCAACTTGAGAGGTATGCATGGCGGTGGAGCGGCTTATGCTGCTTACCGCAAGTTTGGAGCCATCATGGGACAAGGAGTTGGCTTGCAAGGCCAAAGTTATGCCATCCCCACTATGCAGGGCGGTGTGGAGACCATTCGCCCGTATGTGGATGAATTCATAGAGTTTGCCAAGAATCATCCCGAACTGACATTCCTTGTTACCCGCATTGGATGCGGTATTGCAGGCTTTACGGATGAAGAAATATCACCTTTGTTCGAAAAGGCACATAATGTGGAGAACATCGTGCTGCCTGAAGGGTGGTGAGCAAAAAACCGTCCCAGCTGGACGTGTCCCACGTCCCATAAAGGTGGTTTCATACTTGTGAAGCCTTCATGTCAACAACGTATTCAAAGAGGGTTCACTTCAAAATGATGTGACCCTTTTTTATATTCCCAATCAGAATTCAAGGTCAGCATAATGGGGGTTGTGGTCGGAAATCTGACGGTCCTTGTTCTCCTTCTCGATATGAGTATGCGTAACCTTGATATTTGGAGTGATAAAGATGAAGTCTATCTTTTCCACTTTCGAGGGAGGTATTTGGCAGAAAGAATGCCACGTACCAGTAGCACCCGTGTGGTTGTCCGTCATGTGATAGGCATCGTTCATCTTGAACTCATTTGTTACCATTGTTTTGTAAGCCTCATCTTCTTCTGTTATATTGAAATCGCCTGTAACAACGGCAGGCCTGTCACCCACAATCTCCTGAATCTTCCTCATAATAAGTTTGGCACTTTCCCGGCGAGCCACTTTTCCAACATGGTCGAAGTGGGTATTCACAGCCATGAACACTTTGCCTGTTTTCCTATCCTTTAACTTAACCCAACTGGCCACACGCTCTAAAGCTGCATCCCAGCCTTTCGAACCCACAACGTCCGGAGTCTGCGAAAGCCAGAAGTTTCCCTTATCCAAAGCCTTGTATTTATCCTTTCTGTAGAAAACGGGAGTTGCCTCGCCCTTCTTTTTGCCATCAGTACGGCCCACACCCACATAATCATATTCAGGCAAACTTTTACGCAAATACTCTAACTGAACATAAGTCACCTCTTGCATTCCGCATACATCTATTTCATTTTCGGTGATATACTTAACAACGCGGTCCTTACGCTGATCCCAACCGCAGCCAATCTTGTAGTCATCCTGATTGACACAGCGTATATTAAATGTTCCCCAACGAATCTTTACTGCCTCGTTACAAGAAGTCTGCGCGTTTGCAGAAAGGGAGAGAAACATGGCAAATGCCAGTAACAGATAATTCTTCATGTCAATTATAAGTTAGGTTTGTATTTTATCTTAATGTGCTATTATCAGTGTAAAATTACAATTTTTCAGGCAAAACTTGGCATATAAACATCAAAAATTGTACTTTTGTAATAATAATTAATATAATAAGGTAGGAAATCCTGCAATAAAAGGGGCTAATGAAAGAAGCATACAGACAAATAAAAGACGATTGGCAACTTGCCCAAACCCTGCACCAAGAATGTGAAGAAATAAGGCGCTGCGCCTTCCAAAGTGTTAACCTGACAGCCGAGACAGACTTGGCCCTTTCACATACTTACAAAGAGTGTCTCTTTATAGGATGTCAGATACCGATGGGGCTGAAAAAAAAGAGCAAGGATTGCCTTTTCCTGCCTGATATGGGCGAGACCTTCCATTACAGGAATCACCTTTATTCACCCGAGGAACTTTACGAGGGGTATTCTCCCGCAAACAAAGATTCCTACGACAATTGCTTTGACGGACGTGTGTACCGTCATTTCCTGAAGAAAGGCAAGCGCAGCTCAGATGTCAAGGAGACACTTGCCCGCTCGCTTCACGACCACAGTATCTCTGATTGCCTTCATGATTTCCTCTCAAACTACAACGAACATTGTCTGGTGGGAATAATGGGCGGACATGGCCTCTCGCGCCAAGACCGTGCTTACGGTCAGATTGTGCGTATAAGCAAGTATCTTACAGAAAAGGGATTCTTGATGATATCCGGCGGAGGTCCCGGCGCTATGGAAGCAACGCACCTTGGAGCCTGGATGGCAGGTCGAAACGAGTTAGAACTGATGGATGCCCTTCACATCATGTCAACAGCATCCAGATATACCGACGAAGGTTGGCTGGAAACCGCATGGAGGGTGCACGACCGCTTCCCACAGAAAGATTTTCAGAGCTTAGGTATTCCAACCTGGCTTTACGGACACGAGCCTTCTACTCCCCTGGCCTCACACATTGCCAAATACTTTGACAACAGCATACGCGAAGACGGTATCCTTACCATTGCCAAAGGCGGTATAATCTATACCCCCGGAAGTGCCGGCACCCTACAAGAGATATTCCAGGAAGCCGTACAGAACCATTACCTGACTTTCGGTTATGCCAGTCCTATGATTTTCCTGGGAACAGAATTCTGGACGAAGGAAGTTCCTGTATGGCCCTTTATAATGGACCTTACAAAAAGAGGGATATACAAGAATCTGATTCTGTGCCTGAGCGACAAGAAAGAAGATGTAGAGCGCGTACTTTCGGAACAAAGAAAATAAAACGGAGATTCTATGAGCGACGGAAATTTCAACAGAGCCCTGCTCCCGTCAACCCCATACGCAAGCGGGATTAAGATGGGGCGCCAGCAAATGAAATCCAAGGCAGTCACGGCCTTTCAGGATACCATAAAAGAGAAGTTCCCCACCCTTTCAGACGAGGAACTTCAGCCTATTGTTAAGTCGTTTGTTTCTAAACTTTAACTTACAGTCACCTTGGCTGCCAATGCCTTACACTTATCACGCAAGGCATCCTGCGAGGCCGTCAGTTCATCCCAACACACTACCACACCCATTCTACGGCCTACATGTGCCTCGGGTTTGCCGAAAATACGCAGATAGGTACGCTGTGCGGCACAGACATCCTCCATACCTTTATACTGAGGCGCATCTGTCTCTACAGGCGACAGGATAACTGCCGAAGCCCCCTGACGCTCCTGTGTTATTTCAGGAATAGGCAAACCCAGTACAGCACGGCAATGCAACTCAAACTCACTCAGATTCTGGGTGCCTGCCAACGTAACCATTCCTGTATCATGCGGCCGTGGACTCAATTCGCTGAAGATTACGCCTTCCTTCTCGCTGACAAAGAACTCCACGCCCCAGATACCGGCTCCCGTCAAAGCCGACGTCACTTTATCTGCCATTTGCTGAGCAGTTTTCAGATGCTCAGGTTTCATAGCACGTGGCTGAAAACTCTCGCGATAATCCCCACCTTTTTGTACGTGACCTATTGGAGCACAGAAAAGAGTCGGACCGTTCTTCTGGGTTACCGTAAGCAGAGTAATCTCATAGTCAAATGGTATGAACTGCTCCACTATCACCTCCATGATATCACCTCGGCTTCCGCCACAAGCATTCTCCCAGGCATTCTCCAACTCGTTTTCAGCATCCACCTTGCTTTGTCCGTGACCGCTACTGCTCATTAGCGGCTTAACAATACAGGGGAAGCCTATCTTGGCAGCCGCATCCTTCAGCTCGCTGAAAGTGCTTGCATACAGATAATTGGCCGTCTTCAGCCCCAGTTCTGTATGTGCCAGTTCACGAATCGCCTTTCTGTTCATCGTATAGTTAACAGCCTTTGCACTTGGTACAACGTGTATGCCTGCCTTTTCAAACTCGTAAAGTTTCTCTGTACGTATGGCTTCTATCTCCGGGACAATGATGTCGGGCTTCACCTCCTCCACAACTTTTTGCAGCGCATCACCATCCAGCATACTGAAGACTCTACGTTCATCAGCCACCTGCATAGCCGGGGCATTGTCATACTTATCACATGCTACCACGTATTGTCCTTTACGCTTGCAGGCAATCACAAACTCCTTGCCCAATTCACCGGAACCTAAAAGAAGAATTTTCTTTACCATATTTATTTAATTCATAATTAACAATTCAATGTTCAATGCTTATACCTTTCGCCCCAGCACTGAATCATCCGCTGCAGCAATTTGTCCTCGGCAGGATTCGGCTGTGCGTGCCATAATCGCATTTTCTGTAAGCCGTCAGGCAGGAACTGCTGTTCTACGAAATGTCCTTCGTAATCATGAGCATATTTATAGCCTTCACTATACCCGAGCTGTTCCATCAGTTTGGTAGGAGCATTGCGCAAATGCAAGGGAACAGGCTGATTTCCTGTCTGCTGTACTCTTTGCAACGCTTCGTTGATTGCCATATAGGCCGAATTGCTCTTAGGACTTGTCGCAAGATAGATGGTAGCCTCCGCCAAAGGAATACGTCCCTCAGGCCATCCTATCTTCATTACGGCATCAAAGGCGGCATTGGCAAGTAGCAGGGCATTGGGATTGGCAAGCCCAATATCCTCACTGGCACTTATCACCAGCCTGCGAGCAATGAAGGCAGGATCTTCCCCACCCTCTATCATTCTTGCCAGCCAATAAATAGCCGCATCGGGGTCGCTGCCCCTGATGCTCTTTATAAAGGCCGAAATGATATCGTAGTGCATCTCGCCATCCTTGTCGTATGCAAGAGGATTCTGCTGTAGGCGTTCTGCCACAATCCTGTCTGTAACCAAGACCTTGTCTTCCTTCTCTGCCCCTTCATAAAGCAGTTCCAGGATATTCAGCAGTTTACGGGCATCCCCTCCGCTGTAACGCATCAGGGCAGCCGTCTCCTGCATCTCAAAGGGCTTTTGCTTTAAGACAACATCCTGCTTTGTCACCCTATCCGCCAAAGCCATCAGATCTTCCTGTTCCAAGGGCTTTAAGGTATAAACCTGACACCTGCTCAGCAAAGGTCTGATTACCTCGAAAGAAGGATTCTCCGTCGTGGCACCTATCAGCGTTACCACACCCTGCTCTACAGCCCCCAGCAAAGAGTCTTGTTGCGACTTGCTGAAACGGTGAATCTCATCGATAAAAAGAATGGGTGTTGCCGTATTGAAAAATCTGTTCCCCTTGGCTTTTTCAATTACATCACGAACATCCTTGACACCGCTGGTTACAGCACTTAAAGTATAGAAGGGTGTCTTCAGCTGATGGGCTATGATGGTAGCCAGCGTTGTCTTTCCCACACCGGGAGGTCCCCACAGGATGAAACTGCTCAAGCGGCCGCTTTCAATCATACGACGAAGAACAGCACCCGGACCTACCAGATGTTGCTGCCCGACATAATCGTCGAGCGTAAGAGGACGCATTCTTTCTGCTAATGGTGGCATATCAATTGCAAAAGTACAATTTTATTTACAATTTACCGATTTACTGTTTACAATTTATTTGCGATTTTACAATTTAGCCATTCTTTTTTTGCTTTTCACATTTAAATTATGAACGGTAAATTGTGAATTATGAATTATCTTTTGTATCTTTGCCCTCATGAAACTATCAATTTTAATACCGACCTTTAACCAAGACTGCACCCAATTGGTGCACGACCTCTTGGAACAGCTCCCCAAGGATGCCGAAATAATAGTGGCAGACGACGGTAGTACTGCTGCTCCTATCCGTGAAAACAACGCTACCATAGCGCAACTGCCCCAATGCCGTTTCTGGCAAGCTAAGATGAATCTGGGCCGGGCCAAAATACGCAATTTACTGGCAGAGATGGCTCAGGGCGAATGGATTCTTTTCATCGATAGCGATGCACAGGTTCGCAGCCGGGATTATATCTCCTCTTACCTAAGCCAGACAGAGGGATATCAGGTAATCTGTGGCGGAACAGGTAATTTCGAAAGCTGCCCGTCACCTGACAAGACCCTGCGTTACAAATACGAGATACATCGCGAACACAAACGTACGCTTAAACTGCGAAGGAAAAAGCCCTATGCACAGTTCTCGACTTTCAATTTTATGATACTGCGCGAGCTCTTCCTGCAAATACGTTTCTGCAACGACATCTGCGATTACGGGCACGAGGATACGCTATTCGGCCTGGAACTGAAAGACCGCAAGGTTCCCGTCTTGCATATCGACAACAAACTCATCCATACTGGTTTGGAACCCACCCCTGCATACTTGCGTAAGGTAAAGACCTTTCTGTTTACCCTTTCACGATTAGACGAGAAAGTACAACGGCGGATTACCATATCAGCCATCGCCCTGTTCTTGAAAAAAAGTCATCTGAAGGGTCTGGTTGTATGGCTGTTCAATGTAAGCAACCATCAAATAAAACAGAACTTGTTTAGCAAAAACCCTTCTCTGTTACTCTTCAAACTATACAAGATAGGGTTCTTCTGTAAAATAATGCCATAAGACTTATTGGGTTCCTCTTCAATTTAGTTTAAAAAGCATTAGACAGAGCACTATTTACGCGCTAACTAAAGAATATTTGCAGGCCAGTTGGGTGTATTCTTCACTATGAGATTGTCTATTTTAATTCCCGTATATAATCAGGATTGCACAAAATTGGTTGCTGATTTATTAGATCAATGTAATAAGACAGACATTGATTTCGAAATACTGGTGATGGACGATGGTTCCACCAACAGACAAACGCTACAAACGAATCGCAAGATTGCAAATTGGGAGCATTGCACTCTTCATGAATTCGGGCACAACCAAGGACGTTCCTGTATTCGGAACCGCCTGGTTAAGGAAAGCACGGGTGAATACCTACTAATGATAGACAGTGATGCGATAGTAGAGAGAAAAGATTTTATCCAAAACTATTTGGACTGTCTGCAACCCAACACTGTTATATGTGGTGGCATATT
This sequence comes from Bacteroidaceae bacterium, assembly GCA_017645305.1. Lineage (GTDB taxonomy): Bacteria > Bacteroidota > Bacteroidia > Bacteroidales > Bacteroidaceae > Physcousia. Next base: position 11,868 of record JAGCPD010000030.1, read on the forward strand.
GCATCCCGAGAATCTCAAATGTGCCAATCAAAGGCTACGTTACATGTACGAAAAAAAATGTGAATCTAAATTTACCGCGGCATGTAGAAACCAGTCCCCATATCAAAACCTTCGAACCTTCAACATGCTTATTCCCAGAAGAGTTGCCTTAGCACATCCTTTTAACGAGAATATACAGAACTATGGCTACGAAGACACACTTATTGGAAAAGAGTTGGAGCAAGACAACATACAGGTTCTTCACATTGACAATCCTTTAATTAATGGAGACATCGAAGACAGCCATATTTTCCTGAAAAAAACAGAAGAATCCTTGCGCACGCTAAAACAGCACGAAAGTGAGATACGCGGCTATTCATCCCTCATACAAGTATATGACAAGTTAAGAAGTCTGCATCTTGTATGGTTTGTATCCTTAGCATACCACCTGCTGAACATTCCTATACGCCAACTTTTATTATCGCGTTGGCCCATATTCCATGTCTTCCAGTTCTACAAGCTCGGATATTACTGCACCCTCTGAATCTATCAGAATCCGTTTTACCTCCAACGTGAAGAAGCTGTTGTACAAATGCCAGACTCTATATGACAGAATTCTTGCCGGGGCTTTATTTCAGGACTTTACGGTTTCCCTTTATAAAGATGCCCTTCTTCCGTTGAGAATTGAGGGTTGAGGATTGAAGGTTAATCAGGCGTCCGCTTAGGTCGTATGTTGCGCCGAAAAATTGGCTTTCCCCTTCAGGATGCCCGTCTGAACCTTCTTCATTCTTCACCCTTAACTCTTCCATTATGCCATCCTCTGATTCGGCTTCCGTTCCATAGATATGAAAGGCATACAGCGCAGGAGCCGTTGCCTTGTTCATCGTTTCGTTTGTACGGGGGAATACCAGCTTCACATAGCGGCACCTTATTGGGGTTGACAGATTATGCAGCTTCTTATTGACACTGCCCCCATTCTTCTTGTCGGCAGCCATCGTCCAGCATTCGTTCCCGTCACCTGACGGCGAGATTAGCGAGAGGTCGGGACACTCGTCCGACAAGAATATCTGGTAGGCATCCATATTCGTAGCCGATTCATCCATACTCTTGGCATCGTAAAGCAGGAAGCGCTTAACATTATATGATTTTTCCAAATCTATCAGCACGTATCTGAGCGGATCTGAAACGGGAATTCCCTGCGAAGGCCGCCAAGCCCGGCTCTTGTCGGCCGTTCCTGTCAGCAGGTTTAAGGGAGAGCCCAACTGAGCCGAAACATCATAAGACATCAGTACCGTCTTTCCTGCACCTATAATTCCGTCTGTCCGGCTGATATCACGGACAAACTCACCGTATATATCACATCCATATAGCCGGATGGCATTATCTGCCTCGCCTGAAGGCCGTGTGCCACGTGTAAAGACCAGTTTTACGTAGCGAGCCTCAACAGGGGGGAACGACACGTCCTTTATATCCTTGCCTTCCACATTTTCCTCGTGAGCCACAAGCTGCCACCCTTCCGTAGTATTGGTACGTGTATAGACCCACCATTCAGGCACGTTACCGCAGTTTGCCTCGCGCTGTCCCACATCCCTTACCACCACCCTGCCGATGCTGTAGATGCTCGTAAACTCCATCACCACCCAGGGATTGGCTGTGCTGGTATCACACCACTTACTATTGGGATACAGGTAGCTGGCATTCATATTCATGGGACCCTCACTCTCCTTTGTACAGCCGCTGTAGGAATGAACAAAGCAGCGCATCTTCCCGCTGTTTACCGATTCCAATTGGTTTACTACTCCTTCCGGCACGTCTGCCGTTGGTAATGGGTCGCCCACATGAGGTGATGTCTTAGGGTCGTAAACAGCCACACCGACAAAGGAATCGGCACAGCCGTAATACAGGAAATACTTATCCTGGTGATATACCAGCCCTTCCACGAACACGGTACCGGCGGAATATTGCCCGGTCTTCTCGAAAGCTGCCATAGGACGGAAGAAAGGCTTGTCCAGCCTGTCAAGCAATGTCAAGGGGTTGTCTTTGCTGAAGAGCATCTGACCCGCAGCGTATGTTCCGGCAGCCAGACTGGTATCACCGTCAGAACCGCTTTTGTTCTTACCATTATATATAAGAATAATACCATACTCCGTTACAACGGCAGGAGGGCCGCACTCCGTCATAGTACTGTCAAAATGTCCGTTCCGGGGCTTGGCCAACGACTTCAGGCTGCCGTCTTCGTTTACCAACGGAGTCCAGTTAACAAGGTCCTCGCTCGTTGCGCCATACACAGCGTATTCGCCCCAGTACATAAAGTATTTCAGTTCACCGTTAATCCTAACCTTACAGGCCTGTAGGCGACCGTCCTTTACCTCCGTTACGATAGAGCCTGACTTGCAGAACTGGTTGTTGAACTTGCCGTCGTAAGCATACTGGAAACAGGGGCCGTGGTGCGTCCACGTCTGCAGGTCGGGACTTGTTGCCACGCTCAGTCGGGCAGTTTTACGGTCGTATGCCGTGTAAGTCATCACATACAGAGGCTTACCGTCGATACTGGCTTCCACTACCCTGGGGTCCTCGCAACCGCCCGTCCATTCATATTTCATTGACATTGCCGAAGAGTCCGGGAACATAACAGGCGTCTTTTGGCGGTAGTCTATCCTTATGCCGTCGGCACTCTCTGTATATCCTATGCGCGAGGTCCTCTTACCTATCCCCACATTCGGATTGTCCTCGGCACGGTACAGGATGCACACCTTCCCGTCCTTCTCCACCGCAGCAGGGTTGAATGTATCGGCACATTCCCACTTTACCCTTGTGCCCGTCATGGGACAGAGGAACAGCGTATTTGTTACAGGCTGTATCAGAGGATTCACCCCCTCGGGGCGTTCAAAGCCGCCCAGCGCCCATTTGGGCAGCACATTAACGTCTGCCGGCAAGTAGGTATTGCAACAAAGCAACAGCAGGATATATAAAAGTCTTTGCATCATCAGGTTGTATAATTTTTACCAATTACGCCGCAAAGATACAAAGAATTTTGCAACCAGACAAGTTGTATGCCGTATATTATAAGCTGTTTACTTCACCATCACCTTCTTCCCATTCACTATGTAGATTCCGGGCTTTAATTTCCCATTTCCAACAGACTGGCCAGAGAGGTTGTAAACAGCATCAGCGGATTTTTCACTTTTCACTCTTTCATTTTTCACTTCCGTAATCCCGTCCGTATCTTCGCTGCCGAAATATTCCCTCCATGTGCTGCCATTAAAATATTGCGGAGTCCAGCCCTTGGACTTTGCCGCTGTAACCTGCGTGGTAGTCATCACGTTCTGCTCGTTTGTGTAAAATATGACAGATATCTTTGAACGGCCTATTATTACGGTTGGCAGGCTCTTCACCAGGGCATCCATCCCTGCACCCTTTATCTGGTTTTTGTGGCAGTACAGTTTTGTCAGCGCAGTGAAAAACTCTATACCCTTCAAACTCTGGATGTTATTGTTACTCACACCGATTTCCGTAATCCCGCAATCTCCTCCTCCGTCAGAACGCCGTCAGCACCATACGTCTGAGCGAGCAAATAGCTACGGAAGTTGGCATCAGGGAAGTTTGTCTCGTTAATTTCCACATCAGCCCAAGATGTCGAGGCCGTGAGCAACAGGAAAAGAGAAATGAGTAATTGTCTTGCTTTCATTGTTATAATAGTTTATCGGTTTTCTGTAATATCGGAAATTCAATGGGAAATTAAAGAAACTCCCCGAACGTAGTACAAAGATACGAGGAATTTATTTAATGGCAAAATCTTTGAGAAGGAAATGTTTGGAATGTCAGAATAAAAGGAGCACCCGCAGGTGGTGCATCTGTCATAACAAATGACAGATGACAGTTTATATATGCGGAGCTATCTTTGCGGATAGAGAGATGGAAGAATAACACAATAAAGTTTTATTTATTTACTTAATTATTATTAAAGATATTTATAAGGCTACCCTGTCATAATCTTAGGCTGTAAAACACCCATCAAAAATAAAACTGTCATCTGTCATCTGTCATTCCTTGGCTGGGAGGTGCAGAGACGAAAAGGTTAGCCTCCGTTATCCGTCAATAAGGGTGCATTATTGCGAGCAAAAAAATATTCAAGAAAAACCTTAATTTCTCTGTTAAAATAAATTGTATATTAGTTGTATAATTCAAAAGATTTGTTGTATCTTCGTAGTGTAAACAAAGAGGTAAAAGATTAAGGTTTCAGGATAACAATTGTATAGTTTTCAGGGCAGAAAAGGTGGGGTGTTTGAGCATGAAATATAGGGTTTTTCAGACATAAAAGGTATAGGTTTTTGGGTAACCCCCCCCCGGGCGACATGCTGACTGTCACTCTGGCAGCAACGGTAGGTGTCAACACCAGCAATCAGTTCGCCAAGAACAGTAGGTTTGAGAAGGCTTCAACACTGACTACCTCAGTGGCTGATAAGGATGAAGAGAACGAAAACCAAAACCAAAACGAAAACCAAAACTTTTTTGGAGAGGATAATTGTTAATTGTTCATTATTAATTGTTAATTGAGAAAAGGGTTAGTGGTTAGCCGTTAGCTAATAGTGCAGGACAACTTCCTGCTCATTAACCTCCAGCACGGCCTTGGCTCCGGTCAGGATAGGGAAATTGCGAAGGTGGGCATGACCTACGGGAAAGTCGAAACATACGGGGACGCCATAATGCTGCATGTATTCGTAAAGCATCGAGTACATGTCATCAAAACCATTTTCGGGGTATTTGTATTTGGTAAACTGCCCGACAATGACGCCTCGGATATGGGGAACAAGACCTCGCACTTCGATATTGTGGAGCATACGGTCCACTTTGCTCATGCCTTCGTTAGTATCCTCGAGGAACAAGATGATACCATCCAGCAGCAACGGGTCGTAATCAGAACCTGCCAGATCATTGAACACCGACAAGTTGCCTCCAACAATGATACCCTCTGCCCTGCCCTGTATGTTAAGCGGATGGGGCGCGACATGATACACCGGCAAATCGCCCTGTAGCATCCGGCATAGCGCCTGACTGACGGTATCATTGCCTTCGTAGGTCTTCAGCGCATGGCACATGGAACCATGAATACCCATCACCCCTGCCCTTGCCTCAGCACACAGCAAAGCCGTAACATCGCTAAAGCCGATAATCATCTTGGGATATTGTCGAAGCGTATCGAGCGGCAAACGAGTCAGCAGATGTGCCATACCGTCGCCACCACGTGAACACATAATGGCCTTTACCGACGGTTCACGCAGTGCCCAAAGCAAGTCAGAGAGCCGCTCACCGACAGTACCGGCAAAACCATGATATTCGTTAAGGGCATTTCGTCCCACCACACAATGATAGCCCCATTTCTCCAGGGTTCGCATACCGCCATAAATGGTCGCTGTATCAGTAGCACTGGAAGGTGATATAATAGCAATCGTATCGCCCTTATGCAGGAATCCGGTACAGCTGCCCTGCCGGTCGGAGGATTGTGCCGCAAGCGAAAGCATCCGGCAGAACATCAGCATAATGACGAAACCTTTTTTCATCTGAGAACAATATATAAGTTACACCCATTCGCTGAGTTCCAGCCACCGCATGGATTTTTCGTCAAGTTCTTCGGTAAGACGGGGCAGACGCTTGCTCATCTCTGTTATCTGCTCTACGCTGGCTGTGCCGCTGCTAAGGGCCGTTTCTATCTGTGACTTTTCTGTTTCCAACCGCTCTATATCTTGCTCTAACTGAGACATTTCCTGCATTTCTTTAAAAGTAAGCTTCCGCTTCTGTTCTGTACGGGGTTTTGCCTTCTTAGGCTCGGGAGCAGATGACGTTTTGGTAACAGGTTCGGGCTTGCGCTCCTCCAGTTTCTCCCACTCGCGATACTGGGTATAGTTGCCGGGGAAGTCCTTAATGTCGCCGTCTCCGTTGAAGACCAGAAGGTGATCTACGACCTTATCCATAAAGTAGCGGTCATGACTAACAACAATAACGCAGCCGTGAAATTCCTGCAGGTATTGCTCCAGAATCTGAAGGGTAACGATATCAAGGTCGTTGGTGGGCTCGTCGAGCACCAGAAAGTTGGGGTTCTGCATGAGCACGGTACAAAGATGCAGGCGGCGCTTCTCACCCCCCGAGAGCTTGTAGATATAGTTTTGCTGCTGCAGGGGCGTGAACATAAAATGCTGCAGGAACTGCATGGCAGACAGATGGCGGCCTCCGCCAAGATCCACATAATCGGCAATGCGACGGACAGCATCGATGACCTTCATCTGCTCGTCAAACTGCATTCCGTCCTGACTGTAATAACCGAACTTCACGGTCTCGCCAATAACAAAACGACCGGAATCAGGCTTCACCTCGCCCAGCAGCATCCTGACAAAGGTGGTCTTGCCCGTACCATTACCACCCACAATGCCCATCTTCTCGTATCGCGAGAAATTGTAATAGAAATCCTTCAGGATGACCTTCTCCGTAACAGCAGACGCGGGGTCTTTGACGGGGAACTTCTTGCTTACATACTCGGCCTCGAAAATCTTGCTGCCTATATATGTGCTCTTCATCTCGAGGCGAACCTGCTGCTCCTCGATACGGCGCTTTGCCACTTTCTCAAGGTCATAGAAAGCCTCCTCGCGATAACGTGCCTTGTGGCCGCGTGCCTGAGGCTGGCGTCGCATCCAGTCCAGTTCTGTACGATAGAGATTGTTGGCACGGGCTACCTCGGAGCGAGCCACATCCAGACGTTCCTGACGTTTCTCAAGGTAATAGCTGTAATTGCCGCGATAGGTGTAGATGGTCTCGTCATCAAGTTCCAGAATCAAGGAGCAGATATTGTCAAGGAAATACCTGTCATGCGTCACCATCAGGAGCGTGATATTGCCACGACGCAGATAGCCCTCGAGCCATTCTATCATCTGAATGTCAAGGTGGTTGGTAGGCTCGTCCAGAATCAGGAAATCGGGTTCCATGATGAGCACGTTAGCCAAGGCCACACGTTTCAGCTGCCCGCCGGAAAGCTGACGTAAAGGCTTGTGAAACTCTGTGATGGAAAGCTTAGAGAGGATGGTCTTGCTACGGTTCTCGTAATCCCACGCCTTCTGGTGGTCCATACTGTCCAGAATCTCCTGAAGACCTGGATTGCCCGGAGTTGCCATACATTGCTCATACTCACGGATAAGGTTGGTGGTTTCGTTTCCATGCCAGAAGCAGGCCTCGAGTACCGTCAAATCCAAAGGATAGTTAGGAGACTGCTCAAGGTAGCCTACACGAAGCCCGTTATGATAGATGACATCACCCTCGTCGGCAGAATCCTTCCCCGCCAGGATATTCAGCAAAGTGCTCTTGCCCGTCCCGTTCTGCGCAATAAGACCTACCTTCTGCCTCTCGGCAATGCTGAAAGATAAATCCTGGAATAACGTACGGTCCCCTACTCTGCGTGTGAGATTCTGAACTTGTAAATACGAAACCATGTGATTTTTTCTGCAAATGTAAACAAAACTGACGGATTATTGAAATTTTTTCACACGGAATATTTGGAAGATTAAAGGATTTGCCATAACTTTGCAGTGAATTTTGAAACACAGGCCCCAACGGGCACGTATCTGAATTATCCTACACCTTATTAAAATCATTATTAAATTAATTAAGCATAAAAACTATGCACAAAAAAAACGAACTGGAGAAAATGAGTTCTGACGAATTGGCAGCACTTGCCAAATCCCTGGGCGTGAAGGTTATTAGCGACCAGACAGAACTAATCTATAATATTATTGACGCTGAATCTGTACAACCCATCGAGGTTCCGGAAAAGAAAAAACGTACCACCAAAAAGGCGGAGAAAACAGAGAAGGCGGAAAAGACGGAAAAGACAGAGAAAACCGAAAAGACCGAAAAACCCGCTGCCAAAAAGAAAGAGAAAACGGAAAAGGCAGAAAAGGCGGAGAATGTAGAAAAAACCAAAACGGAGAAAAAGGTCACCCGCAAAAAAGCTGCTTCTGAGAAGACGGAAAAGACAGCGAAAAAAGCAGAGGAAAAGGCTGAGGCTCCAAAAGAAACCGCAACAACGGAAGAGGTGAAAACCACAACCGAAACAGAAGAGGCTCCCGTAAAAAAAAGAAGGAAAAGAATAAGCGAAGCAAAGGCTGAAGCCCAGGCAAAACTGGAACAGGAACAAGAAGCAGCCAAGTTGAAAGAAACCGTTTCCGAGTCCAAAAAGGAACCTGAAATAAAGAACACAAAACAAGAAGAAAATCAAGGTGTTACAGAAGAAATTGTAAAAAAATTCTTCAGCACCGGAGAGGACTTCATAATCCTGCAGGATATACCCAAATTGGAAGAGCAGGTTGAGATGGTTGCAACAAACAGCACGCCCCTTAACCGAGCCAACACAGAAGCACGCGTTATTGACGAATTGCCCGAAATCGGGAAGCCCAGCCAGCAGAAGGAAGAGGAAAAATACGACTTTGGAGAAAACATACGCGGAGAAGGTGTGTTGGAAGTAATGAACGAGGGATTTGGCTTCCTGCGCAGCAGCGACTACAACTATCTGAGCAGTCCGGACGACATTTACGTAAGTTCACAGATTATCCGCCAGTACGGCTTAAAAACCGGTGACGTAATAGAAGGTCCCGTACGCCCCCCGAGAGAGAGCGAGAAATACTTCCCGCTGATGAAAGTCACCACCATCAACGGTTGTAACCCCGAGACGGTAAGAGACCGCAGTCCGTTTGAAAACCTCACCCCGCTTTTCCCCGACGAGAAATTCAAGTTGTGCAACGGCGTGAACGATACCATGTCGGCACGTGTGGTTGACCTGTTTGCTCCCATCGGCAAAGGACAGCGCGCCCTGATTGTTGCCCAGCCCAAGACTGGTAAGACCATCCTGATGAAGGATATCGCCAATGCCATTGCAGCCAATCACCCCGAGGCATACCTGATAATGCTGCTTATTGACGAACGCCCAGAGGAAGTAACGGATATGGCCCGCACCGTAAAGGCCGAAGTAATTGCCAGCACCTTTGACGAACCGGCTGAACGGCACGTGAAGATTGCCGGAATAGTTTTGGAGAAAGCCAAGAGAATGGTAGAGTGCGGGCACGACGTGGTAATCTTCCTTGACTCCATTACCCGTCTGGCAAGAGCCTACAATACCGTATCACCCGCCAGCGGAAAGGTACTGAGCGGTGGTGTGGATGCCAATGCACTGCATAAGCCCAAGCGTTTCTTCGGAGCTGCCCGTAACATAGAAAACGGCGGTAGCCTTACAATCATTGCCACAGCCCTTACGGACACAGGAAGCAAGATGGACGAAGTAATCTTTGAGGAGTTCAAGGGAACGGGTAACATGGAATTGCAGCTTGACCGTATGCTCAGCAACAAGCGCATCTTCCCCGCTGTCAACATTGTTGCCAGCAGCACACGTAGAGATGACCTGCTGCAAGACAAAATGACCCTGGACCGTATGTGGATACTGCGTAAGTTCCTGAGCGACATGAATGCCATTGAAGCCATGAACGAGGTTAAGACAAGGCTGGAAGGAACCAAGACAAACGAGGAATTCCTGGTGAGCATGAACTCCTGATTATCAGGAATATCCTAATAACACAATGTGGGCGCATAATTTTACAGTTATGCGCCTGCTTTGTTTATGAACGGGGATAATTATTGTTAAATAATTACAATTATTTCTTCATTTGAAGACTGCAAACCTGATATGTGAAGAAAAGTTCGTACTTTTGCACCCGCTTTATTACATAACAGAAAGAAAAATCATTTAAAAACCATATAGTATATGAAATTGAATTTGAAGTATATGGCCATTCTTGGCACAGTTGCTGTAAGCATTCTTTCTTCTTGCAGCAAAAGTTCACAAAATCAGATGCCGGCAGCAAACTTCGAGACCATGAAGGTAACCACCAAAGATGTAACCATGACAACGAAATACAGCGCTACCATACGCGGAAGGCAGGACATTGACATCATGCCACAAGTAAGCGGTACGCTGACAAAACTCTGTGTGACAGAAGGCCAGAAAGTAAGTACGGGACAGGCTCTGTTCATCATAGATCAGGTTCCCTATCAGGCCGCGCTGAATACCGCGCTGGCTGCATTGGAATCTGCAAAAGCCCAGTTGGCAACATCCCAACTGGAGTATGAAAGCAAGCAGAAGCTCTTCGAGCAGAATGTAATCAGCGAATTTGACTTGCAGAAAGCCAGCAATGCCCTGCTGACAGCCAAGGCGCAGCTGGCACAGAGTCAGGCACAGGTGGTGAATGCCAGGAACAACCTGAGCTACACCGTTGTGAAAAGCCCGTCAAACGGTATCGTAGGAACATTGCCATACCGTCAGGGGGCACTGGTCAGCCCCAGCATGGGACAGCCGCTGACCACCGTGAGCGACAACAACCAGATGTATGTTTACTTCTCCATTAACGAAGCCCAGCTACTGAGCATGACACGCGAGAGCGGCAGCGCAGAAGCAGCCATCAAGGCGATGCCTGAAATCAAGCTGATACTGATTGACGGAAGCGAATACAAATATGCCGGAAAAGTTGAGAGCATAAGCGGCGTAGTTGACAGAAGCACAGGTACCGTACAATTACGCGCCGTCTTTGACAACCCGGAAAAACTGCTGCACAGCGGAAGTACTGGACACGTTCTTATCCCTACCGTTTATAAGGACAAGATTATCATCCCCGCCACTGCCACCGTGCAATTACAGGACAAATTCAAAGTCTATCTTGTTGACAAGGATAACATCGCACACGAAAAGCTTGTTGTTACCGAACCGCACACCAACGGCAAGGAGTATGTAATTAAGGAAGGGCTGAAAGTGGGCGACGTGATAGTAGCAGAAGGGGCTGGTATGCTAAAGGACGGCCAAAACGTAAAGCCTAATAAATAACGAACTGAATTAAGAATTAAAAGAGAAGAATTAAGAATTTCCCTTATAGCATTGTGGCCAACATTCTTAACCCTTAATTCTTGACTCTTAATTACACATAACAATGAAAGGAAACATATTTATCAAAAGACCTGTAATGGCCATCTCCATAGCCATTATGATTCTACTGGTTGGTGCCATATCATTCTCATCCCTTCCTTTGGAGCAGTTCCCTGATATTGCCCCTCCAACCGTGTCTGTAAGCGCCACCTATACCGGTGCCAGCGCCGATGCAGTAATGAAAGCCGTTATCCAGCCTTTGGAAGAGGGTATCAACGGTGTGGAGAATATGCTTTACATGAGCAGTACGGCAACAAACGCCGGTTCCGCCAATATTAACGTTGTCTTTAAACAGGGGACCGACCCCGATATGGCTGCAGTAAACGTCCAGAACCGCGTAAGCCGCATGCAAGGTCTGCTGCCACAAGAGGTAACAAGAATTGGTGTCTCTACCACTAAAAGACAAACCTCGTTCCTGCAGATTGACTGTCTTTGCAGCGAGGACGGGACATACGACGAGGACTTCATATCAAACTACCTGGACATCAACGTCATCCCTCAGATTAAGCGTGTGGAAGGCGTTGGCGATGTAATGTTGCTGGGTGGTACATACTCTCTGCGTATATGGATGAAACCGGAGCTGATGGCTCAGTATGGTGTTATCCCCGATGACATCACCTCTGCCTTAGCAGAACAGAACCTGGAGTCTCCCGCAGGTCAGTTGGGAGAAAAACCTGTAAACGGTTCGCACGGAGAAGGCATCGACAACTACTTCCAATATACGCTCAAGTACAAGGGACGTCTGAAAGAGATTTCAGAGTTTGAGGACATTGTGATACGTGCCAACGAAGACGGTACAATCCTACGGCTGAAAGACATTGCCGATGTGGAACTGGGTGCCGTAAGCTATTCATTCCACGGTGAAGCCAACGGTCACCCTGGCGTTACCTTCCTCTGCTTCCAGCTGGCAGGAGCTAATGCAAAAGAGACAAACGACCGTGTCAGCAACAAGTTGGACGAATTGAGCAAAGACCTTCCCAAGGGCATGAAGTTCATAAAGATGATGTCGAGCAACGACTTCCTGATGGCATCTATTTCCAACGTAGAAGAGACGTTGCTGGTAGCAATCCTACTGGTGGTGCTGGTGGTATATTTCTTCCTGCAAGACTTCAAGGCCACCATCATCCCCTCCATCTCTATTATTGTATCATTGGTAGGTACCTTTGCGTGCCTTTCCATAGCAGGATTTACGCTTAACCTGCTTACCCTGTTCGCCTTGGTGCTTGCAATTGGTACTGTGGTGGATGATGCAATTGTGGTGGTGGAAGCAGTACAGGCAAAGTTCGATGCAGGCTACACCAGTCCGTACGAAGCCACCAAGGATGCCATGAGCGATGTTACAATGGCCGTTATCTCTTGTACCTTTGTGTTTATGGCAGTATTCATCCCCGTAAGCTTCACCGGCGGAACAGCTGGTATCTTCTATACCCAGTTCGGCGTAACGCTGGCAACGGCTGTCGGCCTGTCTTGTGTAAGTGCCCTTGTGCTCTGCCCTGCCCTGTGCGCCATTATGATGCGCCCTGCAAGCGACGAGAGACGTAAGGGTTTCTTCGGAAGCATAAACTACAGGACACGTCTTGCATACGAAGCCACTTACTCTGCCATGATGGAAAAATATGCCAACGTGCTGCACCGGATGGTATCGCGCAAACTGAGATACTACGTAAGCTTTGGCGCTCTGGCAATCGCTATGGCAGGTGTGATATTCTTTGGCAGCAACCTTCCGGGCGGATTGGTTCCCAGCGAAGACCAAGGCGTATGTATGATGAACGTGAGCGCCGTCCCCGGCAACAACGTGGCATCAACCAACAATGTACTGGACAAGGCACAGAAAATCATCGAGGAAGTGTCTGAGGTGAGAGACTACACCAAGGTGGCCGGATACGGTTTCATGTCGGGCCAGGGAACTTCATACGGTATGTCTGTCATCCGCCTGAAGCCGTGGGGCGAACGCCAATATGGTCTCGGATTCGGATTTGTGACACTCGCCTTGCTGGCATTCATTATTGCGCTGATAGTATTCGTCCGCAGTCTGTTCAACAAGAAAAAGATCGGCAAGAAAGCCCTGGCCTTTGCCGTCATGACCGTATTGATGGTCGTGGCGTGTATGAACTACCATCCGCTTGACAATATGATGAGTACAAGTACGATGGTGGCTAATGCCAAGCTGAACGCCCGACTGCTGAAAGAGATTCCCGAAGCACAATGTTTCGTATTCGAGCCTGGTATGATTCCCGGCTATGGTATGGGCTCTATAGAATTGCAGCTTCAGGATAAGACGGGAACTGCCGACAAAGAAGTCTTCTTTGACTATACCAAGCAGTTTATTGCCAAGTTGGGCGAACATCCAGAGGTAGGTCGTTGCATCACGACATACGAACGTAACTTCCCACAATTTGAGGTTGAAGTAGATGCCGCACAATGTAAGCGAGCCGGCGTTTCGCCAACCACAGTACTGAGTGCTCTGGCAAGCTACTGCGGCGGTTCGTACGTCAGCAACATGAACCAGTTCTCGAAGGTCTATCGCGTGATGCTGCAAAGCAACCCGCAGAGCAGAACCACGGAGGATGACCTTAACAACATGTTCATCCGCAATCAGGGACAGATGGCACCTCTCAGCCAGTTCGTAAAACTGAAGCCCATACTTGGCCCCGAGATTGACAACCGCTTCAACCTGTTCAGCTCCATCTCTGTAAATGTGGCAGCCAACACAGGTGTCAGCAACACCGAGGTTATGAAAGTGATAGAGCAGGTACACAAGGAGGTCTTCCCCGAGGGCTACAGTTACGAATTCGGCGGTATGGCACGCGAGGAGGCTCAGACCATAGGCAGTTACGACACATACCTCACCTATGCTATATGTGTGATACTCATCTTCCTTATCCTAAGTTGTCTTTATGAGAGCTTCCTGATTCCATTTGCCGTTATCTTCTCCGTTCCTGCCGGTCTGATGGGAACCTACGGATTTGCCTGGCTGTGGAACACAGGCTTCAACTGGACCATTTCCATGAATGGACAGGCAATGCCAATAGGACGTGTTCTGTTCTTGGGACAGATAGAGAACAACATCTACCTGCAAACAGGTGTGATTATGCTTATCGGTCTGCTGGCCAAGACAGCCATCCTGATTACCGAATTTGCTTTGGAGCGTCGCCGCAAGGGCATGGGCATCGTAGAGGCTGCATACGCTGCTGCCGAAGCCCGTCTGCGCCCCATCCTCATGACGGTGCTGACCATGATTTTCGGTATGATTCCTCTGGTTTTCGCCACAGGTGCAGGAGCCAACGGTAACCGTACCATCGGTATTGGTGTAATTGGCGGTATGACAGTTGGAACCATAGCCATTCTGTTTACCGTTCCGCTCTTCTTCATCATCTTTGAATACCTGCAAGAAAGGATTCGTCCCGTGATGGTGGAAGAGGCCGACCAGCAGTTCCTGAAGGAGCGTGAGCGTTCCCAGAGAGAGAAAGAAGAAGCCCTTAAGAAATAAGAGTCAATAAGGGGCGGCCCGGAAACTTCTGATTTTAACGTAAAGACGTAACAGACCGCCCATCGATATAACGAAAATAACATTAGATTATGAAATATAGAACATTTTCCATAAAAGCCTCACTTTTGGGAGGTTTAGTGGGGGCCCTCCTTTTAAGCAGTTGCGGGCTGTATAAGAATTACGAGCGTCCTGCCGACATAAAGACCGACGGTATCTATGGCGATGCACAAAGCGGCGGAGAACAGGGACTGGGCGACATAAAATGGCGCGAGATATTTACCGACCCACAGTTGCAAACCCTCATTGAAAAGGGATTGGCCAACAATACAGACATGAAGAATGCCGACCTGAAGATTCAGGAAGTTCAGTATGCCCTGAAATGTGCAAAACTGGCTTACATTCCCAACATCTACTTCAACCCCAGCGGAACCGTCAACAGGCCGTGGGACCCTTATGACCGCAACACTTACAATACCAGCACCACATACAACCTGCCAATCACAATGAGCTGGCAGATAGGAAGCCTGGGAAGCCTGCGCAATGCCAAAAAGAAGGCTGAGGTAAACGTAGAGCAGCTGAAGAATGCCAAACAAGCCGTTCAGGCTGCCTTGGTAGCTAACATAGCATCAATGTACTACACCCTTTCCTCGCTCGACGAACAGCTGGCCCTGACTCAGACCACACGTGACAACTGGGGTAAGTACCTGGATATGGAGAAGAAACTGATGGATGCCGGTCAGGCCGATATGGCTGCCGTATCAAGCATAGAGGCCACTTACCACAGCATCTGCACCAGCGTGGTGGCTTTGCAGAATAACATCAGACTGGTCGAGAACTCCCTGGGAACATTACTGGGAGAAACAGCAGGTCATGTGACGCGTGGCGCGCTCTCCACCTTCCAGACACCAGCCATCCTTGCTACAGGCGCTCCCATTACCATCCTGGCACGCCGTCCCGATGTAAAAGCTGCCGAGTTGGAACTGGCAAGTGCCTTCTATGAAAAGAATATTGCCCGTAGTGCTTTCTACCCCTCGCTGAATATCAGCGCCACCGGACAGTTTACCAATAGCCTTGGCGGCGGAGCCATCAATCCTGGCATCATGATAGGCAATGCTGTGGCAAGCCTGTCACAACCCCTGTTCGCAAATGGAAGGATTCGTGCACAGTACAAGATATCGAAGGCCGAAATGGAAGTTGCCACCAACAACTTTAAGCAAGCCGTCATAGCAGCAGGTAACGAGGTAAATACCGCAATGGTAGAGTTGAAAAGTGCCGAGGATCAGAAGGAACTCATAAGCAAGCAGGTTACTTCACTGGAGAAAGCCCTTGATGCCACACAGAAACTCTATGCTCATACCAGCACCAACTATCTGAATGTCATTACGGCCCAGAACTCACTGCTCTCTGCCCAGATGAGTCTGATTAAGAACCGCATGGATGCCATCAACGCTACCATAGACCTTTACCAGGCCCTTGGCGGTGGTGCGGAAGTTGCAGAAAAAGAAGAGAAATAGTTTATTGGGAAACCTTGGACAAACCGTCCAGCTGTCTCAGAATCAGATAAATCAAGCCCTCTGGCACGTGGTGCCAAAGGGCTTATTTTGTTCGGATTCTCTAAAAGGCTTGTTCTATTTGCTTGACTGAAGCCTCCAACCCTCAGTTCCCAATTTTAGAAGGGAAGGTCCTCGCCCTCAGCCTGGGGAGCAAAGGGAGCAGCTGCATTAGCATCGGCAGGAGCGGCTGCAGGTGCAGGAGCCTGTGTGGGAACAGGAGCACCACCGAAGGGTGCTGTGTCGGGAGCTACGGGAGCAGCTGCCACAGGAGCAGCCTGCACGTTACGGTCCACACGGAATGCGCGTACACCATTGAACCAGCGACCCTGATACTCGCGGGCATCAATATCGAAGGATACTGTCATTATTTCGCCCATCTGAATGTTGAACTGCTGCATACGGTCAGCCCCGAATACCTCGAAGAAAAGCTTACGGGGATACTGATCCATCGTTTCAAGTACATACTGACCACAAATCCATTCACTTCCAGTTCTGCTTGAAACACCCTTGCGCGGCTCAAGTACTGCAATAATTTTGCCTGTTATTTCCATTGTTCTTTATGTTTTTTGTTAAAATCGTGCCGCAAAGATATGAAAAAATAACTTACAATACGTTTTTTCCCAAACGTTTTTTTTGATGTACGAAAAAAATCAGTACCTTTGTACCATAATAAACAAAACACTAATAATATGGATTTCAAAGTTTCAAGTTCAGCTCTTTACAGCCGTCTTACAGCGGCCAGCAAAGTTATGGGTTCCAAGAACTCCATGCCCATCCTTGACTGCATCCTGTTTGATGTAAAGGACGGCAATATCACCATCACCGCTTCCGACAGCGAAAAGTATTACATTACCTCAGTTCCGACTATTGAGCAGAATGGAGAGGCTCGTTTCTGCATTCCCGCAAAGACCATCATCGATTCCATCAAGGAACTGGCAGAACAACCCGTGAACATCAACTTCAATGCCGAGACTATGGAGATCAAAGGGACGCATAACAGCGGCTCGTTCAGCGTTATGGCACAGGATGCTGCCCCCTACCCCATGGCCAAGAGAGTCAGCGATGACGCAACCCGCCTGACCATGCCTGCCGAGGTGCTGCTGAATGGTATCAACCGTTGTCTGTTTGCTACGGCAAATGACGAAATCAGATTGGTTATGAACGGTGTTTACGTCGATATTACCCCCGACTACATAATCTTTGCTGGTACAGACGGACGCAAGTTGGTACGTAACACCAATCATTCTATCAAGAGCGGCCTTACCGCAGGCTTTATCCTGCCCAAAAAGGTTTGTGCCATTCTGAAGACCGTTCTGAACAAGGATGAGGAAGAGATAGAAATTCTCTTTGACACGGACAAGGCTACCATCAAGTCTGTTGACATGACAATGCACTTCCGCCTTATCGAGGGACGCTATCCTAACTACAATGCTGTAATTCCCCAGAGCAATCCCTTCAAAGCCAACGTGGACCGCTTAGCTCTTGCCAGCGCCCTGAAGCGTGTTGCCGTATTCTGCAACCAGAGCAGCGGACTGGTTAAAGTGGAACTGAGCAACAACAGCATGAAACTTACAGGACAGGACAACGAATACGCCACAAGTGCTGAGGAATACCTGGTTTGCGAATACAACGCCACCCCCATCAGCATAGGTTTCAGCTGTCAGTTCCTGTTGGAAATTGCCAATATAATGGAAAGCGAAAACATTACATTGGAAGTCGCAGACCCCAGCCGTCCCGGCATCATACGTCCTGCCGATGACAATACAGAAGACGAAGTGCTGATGCTGTTGATGCCAATGCGTGTAGAGGACTAAAGAAAAAGACTTTCACGGCATGAAGCTTAATCTGAAAAATCCCATTATATTCTTCGACCTTGAGACCACTGGTCTGGATATTGCCAAAGACCGTATCGTAGAACTATGCTATATTCGTGTTGAGCCCAACGGCAATGAAGAGGCAAAAAGTATGCGCATCAACCCCGAGGTACATATCCCCGAGGAAGCCAGCAAGGTTCACGGCATTACAGACAAGGATGTAAAGGACTGTCCCACCTTCAAGCAGATTGCCAAGACGCTTTGGCAAACCTTTGAAGGTTGCGACCTGGCAGGATACAACAGCAACAAGTTCGACATTCCCCTGCTGGTGGAAGAGTTCATGCGTGCCGGAGTGGACATCGACCTGAGCAAACGCAAACTGGTGGACGTGCAGAACATCTACCATAAACTGGAGCGCCGTACACTGATTGCCGCCTACAAATACTACTGCGGCAAGGATTTGGAGAATGCCCACAGTGCTTTGGCAGATACGCAGGCTACCTATGAGGTACTGCAAGCCCAGCTCGACAAATATCCTAATGACTTGCAGAACGACATCCAGTTCCTTTCGGACTACTCCAAGGTTAGCAACAACATTGACTTCGCAGGCCGTTTCGTTTATGATGAAAATGGCGTGGAGGTAGTGAACTTCGGAAAGTACAAAGGCAAACCCGTAAAGGAAGTCCTGCAGAAAGACCCTGGCTACTACGGCTGGATTATGCAGAGCGACTTTACCATGAACACCAAGCAGGTGCTAACAAAACTCAAGTTCAAATATGCTGCAGGGTAAGAAAATTGTACTTGGCATAACCGGTAGTATTGCTGCCTACAAAGCATGTTACCTAATCCGTGGCTTGATAAAGCAAGGAGCCGAAGTACAGGTTGTGATAACCCCCTCAGGAAAGGAATTCATTACTCCGCTCACGCTAAGCACCCTCACAGGCAAGCCTGTGGTGAGTGAATTCTTTGACAGAAGGGACGGCTCTTGGCATTCCCATGTACAGTTAGGACTTTGGGCAGATGCAATGGTTGTTGCTCCCGCCTCGGCAAGTACAATTGGTAAAATGGCGAACGGGATAGCCGACAATATGCTCATTACAACCTACCTGAGCATGAAGGCGCCTGTCTTTGTGGCTCCCGCAATGGATCTGGATATGTTTGCCCATCCAAGCACACAGAAGAACCTGGAAACCCTGCGCTCCTACGGGAACCACATCATAGAACCCGCAACGGGCTTCCTTGCCAGCAAGCTGGAAGGCAAGGGTCGTATGGAGGAGCCGGAACACATCATAGAAATACTGGACAGCTTCTTCGCGGAAAAGTCCGACCTGCAAGGAAAGAGAATCCTGATTACTGCCGGACCTACTTACGAGAAGCTTGACCCCGTCCGCTTTATCGGCAACTACAGTAGTGGTAAAATGGGCATCGCCTTGGCTGAAGAATGTGCAGAGCGCGGTGCAACTGTTGAGCTGATTTGCGGTCCCGTAAGTATTAAAACAAATCATCCCAACATACTCAGGACTGACGTGGAAAGTGCGGCAGAGATGTACAAGGCAGCCACGGAAGCCTTCCCTAACACAGATGCAGCCATCCTGTGTGCTGCTGTGGCCGACTTTACCCCATCAGTGGTAGCAGGCAACAAAATAAAGCGTAAAGGCGACAAACTGACACTGGAACTGACACCGACAAAGGACATCGCCCAGGCCTTGGGAAAGATGAAACGTGACGGACAGGTTATGGTGGGCTTTGCCTTAGAGACAAATGACGAGGAGAACAACGCAAAAGAGAAACTGCTGAAGAAGAACCTGGACTTTATCGTTCTGAACAGTTTGCAGGATGACGGGGCCGGATTCCGGCACAACACTAACAAGGTTACGCTCATTGACAAGGAAGGAGAGACAAAATTTCCGCTGAAGTCTAAGAAAGAAGTGGCCAAGGATATTGTAAACAAACTAGTATCAATTGTAAAATGAGGAAATCTTCCATCTTTTTTGTTTTCGTCTTTGTTTTCGTTTTCGTCTTCGTTAACGTTTTCGATAGCCCTCTATGCGCACAGGAGCTGAATGCAAGGGTGAATATCAACTATACTCAAATAGAGAATACCAAGACGGATATTTTCCCTAAGCTTCAGACAACCATCGAGGAGTTCCTGAACAACCACAAATGGACAGAGATTGCATTCCGCGAAAACGAAAAGATTCAATGCAACTTCAACATAACCGTCAACGAATATAACGTAACAGAAAACTCTTTCAAATGCACGCTGCTGATGTCAAGCAACCGACCCGTTTTCAACAGCACCTACAATACGGTATGTTATTCGGTGAACGACAGGGAGTTTGTTTTCAGATTCTCGGAATTCGACCAGTTGGAATATCAGCAGAACCAGATTGACAACAATTTGGTAGCCCTGCTTGCCTATTACGCTTATATGATTATTGGCATGGACCTTGATACCATGACACCTAAGGGCGGGACACCCTGTTTCCAGACAGCAGAAAACATCGTCTCTGCCGGCCAGAACCTTGATTTCCCAGGATGGAAAGCCTTCAGCGATGCAGGAAACCGATTTGGACTGCTGAACGACTACCTTGACGGCTCTATGGAATGTATGCGTGACTTCCAGTATCTTTACCATCGGAAAGGCTTAGACAGGATGGCAGAGAATGCAGACACCGCTAGGGCTGCCATCACAGAAGGACTGGAACTGTTGCTTCAGGCACATAAAGCCAAGAATATGAACCGAGTTGCACAGCTTTTCACCGAATACAAAAGAACAGAATTGATAAACATCTATTCAGGAAAAGGTACGACTGAAGAGAAAAACAAAGCCTACGATATTCTTTTTGCCATAGATGCCTCGCAAGATCAGGAATGGCAGAAAATAAAGAAGTAAGACTTTATGTTAAAGCATCTTTATATCAGGAACTTTGCTCTCATAAAAGAGTTGGATATTGATTTCCAATCGGGTTTCTCCGTTATCACTGGTGAGACTGGAGCAGGAAAGTCCATCATGCTTGGAGCCATCAACTACCTGCTGGGGCAAAGGGCGGATATCAAAAGCATTCTCCCCGGTGCAGACAAGTGTACGATAGAGGCCACCTTCGGCATAGAGGGTTATAACCTGAAATCCTTGTTCGAGGAGAACGACACAGACTTTGACGAGCACGAATGCATTATCCGCCGTGAGTTTACCACAAGTGGCAAAAGCAGAGCCTTTGTTAATGACAGCCCTGCCAATCTGTCGTTCTTAAAGGAACTGGGCTATCAGCTGATTGACATTCACTCCCAGCATCAGAATCTGCTCATTGCCAAGGAAGATTTCCAACTTCATATCCTTGACGTAATGGCGCAGAACAACACGCTGCTCGAGGAATACCGCACCTGCTTTGCAACGTACAAGCAAACCGGGCAGGAATTACAGAATGCCAAAGAGATACTGGCCCAGTCAAAGGCTGAGGAAGATTATCTGCGTTTCCAGTTGGAACAACTTGAGGAACTGAATCCCAAGGCCGGCGAAGACGAGGAACTTGAAGAAGAGCAGAACGAGCTGAGTCATGCAGAAGAAATAAAGAGCGTTCTGTACAAGGCAGATTCCCTGTTCAGCAACGACAGCGAACCGGGTGGAATCATAGAGCTTCTGAAGCACATCTGTCAAGACATACAATCCCTGACCCGCGTCTATCCAGCCGTGGAAGAATATGCTGGGCGGATAGACAGCGCCCTTATAGAACTAAAGGATATAAGCGGCGAACTAAACAATCTGGCAGAAAAGGTTGAATACAATCCGGCACGACTGGAGGAAGTCAGCAACCGGCTTGACCAGCTTTACACATTAGAGAAAAAGCACGATGTTAAGTCGGCCGCCGAACTTGAAGCCTTTATGCGGGAACTAAGGCAGAAACTGGATGTCATCAGCAATGGTGAAGAAAGAATCGAGGAATTGGAGAAAGCCGTACAGGAGAAGCTTGAAAAGGCCACAGCACTGGCAGAGAAACTAAGCAAGAGCAGGATAAAAGCAGCCAGAGAAGTCGAGGCATCCATTGGCAAGATGCTGACGCAACTGGACATTCCCAACAACAGGTTTGAAGTCAGGATAGAAAAAAGCCGCCAACTGACAGAAAATGGAACAGACCAGGTAACCTTTTTCTTCTCCGCCAATAAGAATGTGGACTTGAGAGCCATATCAGATGTCGCCAGCGGTGGTGAAATAGCTCGCCTGATGCTCGCCCTGAAAGCCATAACCAGCAAGAGGGAGAATCTGCCAACCATTATATTCGACGAAATTGACACAGGTGTCAGCGGCAAGGTTGCCTCGTCAATGGCCAATCTTATGCAGGAAATGACGGCCAACAGCAAGCATCAGGTAATAGCCATCACCCACCTGCCTCAGATTGCATCTTACGGCACCACACACTATCGGGTTTACAAAGAAGATACAGAAGAACAGACGTTCAGCCACATACGCGAACTGACACAAGAAGAAAGAGTCACGGAAATTGCCCACATGTTAAGCGGGAACGAAGTTTCCGAGGCTGCCATCCTAAATGCAAAACAATTACTGAAACAATGAAGAAATTTCTGACAGTACTTCTCACTACATTATTATATATACTACCCTCTTTGGCCCAGAATCCAAAATGGCTGAAGAAAGTCAGAGGTGCACAAGCTGCCATAATGGTATATTACAAGAACGGGGATATGAAAGAGACGCAAGGTGTCTTCTCGGACGAGTTCGGTACCATCCTTACCGAATATGATGACCTGAAACACGCCACTCGCGCTGTTGTCGTAGATGCCAACGGAAAGGAATATCCTGTAAAAGAAGTCTGCGGAGCAAATGCCATGTACAATGTGGCTAAGTTACGGATTGAACTTGCAAAGGGAAAAATAACATACTTAAATCCTGCATCCATACCGGCAGCGGAAAACAGCCTGGTTTACATTCTGCCTAACGTAAAGGCTGGAAAGAACGCGCTTTGTGCCATTGACACCATCAAAAAGACCGAAACGTTTAAGGATTCCTACAGTTACTACACCATAGGAAAGCCTGCCAATGAACGGCAGAAAAACAGTGCCGTCCTAAACGAAGCGGCAGAAATGATAGGCTTGCTGCAGTTAGCTGCCAAAGAAGGGAAAAACTCATACGTAATTGACGGCAAATTCATTGCTGACATGAAGATAAGGCCGATGGATGCCGGTAATAACGACTTAAAGGCAATCTACATCAAGAAAGCCCTCCCCGAGACAGAAGAGGACGCTCTCACCTATCTGTATCTGTTAGACAGGAAAGACAGCAGCTCATACATGGCATGTATAGACGAGTTCATCCAGAAATATCCTGCAAACACCTCAGGAAGGGTATTGAAAGCAGAAAGCCTAATTGAAATGAACAATTACCCTGAAGCTGACAAGACGTATGAAGAGGCCCTGAATACTGACGGAATCAATAAAGATGAAGTGTATTATTCAAAGGCAAAGGCCATATACACCCTAAATCTGAACAAAGCATACAGCAAGTACAACGACTGGGACATGAACAAGGCTCTGGAAGACACAAAGAATGCTTATAATAGCAATCCATTGCCCATTTATACACAGCAGGAAGCCCATTGTCTTTTTGCGATGAAGCGTTTTGACGAAGCCCATGAGAAATTCGTCTCCCTGACAAAGACCAACCTGCGTTCTGCCGATATGTTCCTGAATGCTGCACAATGCCTGATTGTTCAGAATAAGGAGGAAGGTGTTCTTGCGTTACTTGACAGCGCACTTGCCTGTTACAGCAAGCCCTACCCTGTGGCTGCAGCAAACACCATCCTGATAAGAGCCGATGCCCTGACAAGAGCCGGCAAAAACAAAGAGGCCGTCTTAGGACTTAATGAATACGAGCATCTGGCAGGCGGGAACCTGAACGCCAACTTCTACTACGGCAGGGAACAGCTCGAGATAAAATGCCGTATGTATCCCCAGGCACTCTCTGATATCGAGAAGGCCATAAAGCTTCAGCCCAAAGAGCCTTTGTACTGTGCAGAAGCGGCCGCCCTTAATTTCAGGATAGGACAAATAGACGATGCCATAGAATATGCAAAGAAGGCCATTGCCATCGATGAGAAATTCCCCGACCCCTACCGCATAATAGGAGTCTGCTACAACCAGAAAGGCAACAAGGTCGAGGCCAGGAAATACCTGCAGAAGGCAATCGACTTGGGCGACACCATGGCTTCCGGTATCATTGAAAAGATGAAGTGAAAGAGAAGATAAGGAAATACATACAGGCAAACCGGATTTTCAGTCAGGAAGGGCTAATTCTGGTTGGTGTAAGCGGAGGGGCAGATTCTGTCGCTCTTCTGTTTATCCTTAAAGAACTCGGATATCAGATAAAGGCTCTTCATTGCAACTTCCATCTTCGTCAGGAAGAATCCGACAGGGACGAGGAGTTTGTTACCGACCTTTGCCGCCAAAACAGCATTCCCCTTCTTGTCAGGCACTTCCACACCAGGGAATATGTCGCCCAAAGCAACGTCAGCATCGAGATGGCAGCCAGAGACCTCAGATACAGGTGGTTCTACGATGTGCTGGCAGAAACCGGTGCACAAAGCATTGCCGTTGCACACCACAAAAACGATCAGGCAGAGACGCTGTTGCTGAACCTTATCAGAGGAACTGGAATACGAGGTATGGCCGGGATGTATCCATTACGCAACCAGATTGCCCGTCCGTTGCTTTGTGTTTCACGCCAGGAAATAGTCTCCTATTTACGTCAGGCTAAACAAGATTATGTAACAGACAGCACCAATCTGGAAAGAGAAGCCACAAGGAACAAAATCCGTCTGGACGTTCTGCCCCAGTTGGCAACAATAAATCCTAACATTATTAATACGCTTTCAGACACCTGTGCTGTTATCGCATCAAGCATTCCATTCTACGAAAAGGAAGTCCAAGAGGAACTGGAACAGGTAAAGGTAAGCGATTCAGAAATGGACATCTCGCAATTGCAAGGGAGCCGGAATGCAGCAATCTTAATCTATGAGTGGCTGAAAGAAAAAGGGTTTACCAACGCACAAAGCGCAGAGGTTGCTGAATCACTTGAAGGCACTTCGGGCAAGATGTGGGAGAGCCGGACGTTCCGGCTGCTAAAGGACAGAAACAGGCTGATACTTCAAGAGAAGAACAAGAAGCCGGGAAACCAGCAAATTGTTCAGGAAGAGGTGGACTCAATAACGGAAACAGGCCCCAACATCGCCTACTTCGACAAAGACAAGCTAAAGACCCCTATCACCTACAGAACGGCAAAGGAAGGTGACTGGTTCGTTCCCTTCGGCATGAAAGGGAAGAAACTCATAAGTGACTATCTCACAGACATTAAAGCCACTCGATTTGAAAAAGAGAATCAACAGCTTGCCCTGTGCGGAGAGGACATCATTTGGGTAGTCGGACACAGGTCTGACAACCGGTATAGAGTGGATAAGAATACAAGGAGAATTATAAAGTTAACGAAAAAGGAAAGGGGTAGCGGTTAGAGAAAAACTTTTTAGACTTTAGACGTTAGGCGTTAGACTTTAGTAACGCTAACCGCTAACCGCTAATCGCTAAACAAAAAGAAATTGTTAATTGAAAAAGGATTAGCGTCCTATAAGAAAAAAACTTAAAAACAATATACATATATGAGTATGATAAAATGCCCCGAGTGTGGCGAAAGAGTATCTACAATGGCTGGCACCTGTCCGCATTGTGGAGTTAATATAGCAGGAAACCTGAAACAATGTCCCAACTGCAACGAGTATTGCCTCCATTCCCAAGACAGATGCCCCAACTGCGGAAGCACCCTCTCCGTAATTACAGAAGAAATTATAGGACAACCCGAGGGGGTGGAAATAACAGAAACACCAGAGGTTAAGATAGAACCGGCAAAGAAGAGCCATAAATCCCTTATCTTCTCCGTAACCCTTGCAACCCTTCTGGTCTTAATAATTGGCGCACTGTTTTATTTTGATTACAAGAATGAGTTAGACAGGGAAGAAATCGAGTTTACAAGACTCGAAAACACCTCTAACCCCGAATACTATAATGATTTCCTTGCCAAGTACCCCAAAAGCAAGCACTATCAGGAGGTCAAGGAACGCCTGAATGTCTTGTTGGACGAAACAGAAGAGTGGGAAAAGATGATTCAGAATATCAATCGCTCCGAGATAGAGAAGTTCATGAGCGCACACCCCTACTCCAGACGGCTGCAAACCTGCGAGGACATGATAGACTCTATAGACTGGAACGAGGCCCTGAAGGCTAACACCGAAGAGGCTATTGTCAGCTACCTGAACACACACCCGGACGGCAGGTATGCAGAAGCAGCCTCCCAGAAAAAGAACGAACTGGGACTGATGAAGATAACCGCCCAGGACAAGGCCATTATAAGAAGCTCACTCGAGAACTTCTTTACCGTTGCCATGAGCAAGCAGGACGTATCCCTGATTTCCGAGGCAATAGCAGAAAAGATGGAGAACTTCTGCGGCACACAGGATGCGACTCCAGAGCAAATCATTGCCTTTGCCAAAAACAAGATGGCAGCAGATGTCATGGGCCTTCATTATACAATCGGTGACGATTTTTCCATCCGCAAGCAGACAATTTCAGACGGCACCACCGGATATGCCGTTAACTTCACCCTGCAGGAGCTCATCTCCCGTTCAGACACCAATCAGCCAAGCACAAAATCATATCAGGTGACAGCCCTGCTCAATGCAGACCATAAGATAATAAGGATGTCTATCAGATAAGTGTAACGATGTAACGATAAATATGGCAAAACAAGAGAGGCTTACTTCATTCAGAGCCTCTCTTTGCGTGTTAATTCTGATTTCCCACTCCCCTCCATTACGAGAGGGAGGCCGGTTTACTTCACCATCACCTTCTTCCCGTTCACAATGTAGATTCCGGGCTTTAATTTCTCCTTGCCAACAGGACGGCCGTTCAGGTCATAGCAATTATCCATTGTCAATTTTCCATTATCAATTGAAAGGATTCCATCCTCAAATTCTTCCTTGCTGACATATTCCTTCCATTTACTGCCATCATAATATTGCGGAGTCCAGCCCTTTGCCTTGGCAGCGGTAGCCTGATCAGTGGTCATCTCGTTCTGCTCGTCCTCGTTATAAATTACATACATCTGTTCCTCGCTCTTCGACGGCAGGCTGTTTATCAGCGCATCCATGGCTGCGCTCTTTATCTGGTTCTGGTAGCAGTACAGTTTGTACAGTGCGGTGTTCTTCGATACATCAAGTTCTGTCAGTTGATTGTTGTAGCAAGACAGCACTCTCAGTGCGGTGTTTTTCGATACATCAAGCGAAGTCAGTTGGTTCATGAAGCAATACAACCTTCTCAGCGTAGTATTTTTCGACACATCAAGCGTCGTCAACTGGTTGCTGGAGCAGTCCAGATCTGTCAGTTCAGTACATCCAGATACGTCAAGCGAGGACAGTTGGTTTTCATCACACCGCAGCATTTCCAGTGCAGTATATCCCGATAAATTAAGTGTCGTCAACTGGTTTTTGTAGCAATACAGTTTTTTCAGTGCAGTGTTCTTAGACACATCAAGCGCCGACAGCTGGTTTTCGTAACAATCCAAATCATACAGTGCGGTACATCCCGACACATCAAGTGCCGTCAGCTGGTTGCTGGAGCAGTCCAAATCTGTCAGTTCAGTACATCCAGATACGTCAAGTGAGGACAGTTGGTTTTCGACACACCGCAGCATTTTCAGTGCGATGTTCTTCGACACATCAAGCGTCGTCAACTGGTTGCTGTAGCACCGCAGCATTTCCAGTGCAGTGTTCTTTGATACATCAAGCGTAGTCAGCTGGTTTATGTCGCACTGTAACTCTCTCAGTGCCGTACATCCCGACACGTCAAGCGTAGTAAGTTTGTTATAGGTACATTGCAAATATGTCAATGCCGCGTTCTTAGATACATCAAGACTGGTCAGTTGGTTGCTCCCGCAATTTAGCGAATCTAACACGATGTTATTAGACACATCAAGAGAAGAAAGCTGGTTGCCGCTACAACTTAACTGGGTAAGTTTTGTGTTCTTAGACACATCAAGCATAGTTAACTGGTTTGTGCTGCAATTCATCCAATCCAGTTCTGTATTCTGCGACACATCAAGCGTAGTCAGCTGGTTGTTGGAACAGTTCAGCTCTGTCAGCTTGGTATTCTGCGACACATCAAGCGTGGTCAGCTTGTTCCAGTCACAGTCCAGACTTTCCAGCGCAGTGAAATACTCGATGCCCTTTAGACTCTGGAGACTTTCGTTATACTTTGTTTTGATACTGATACTTTTTACCTCCGCAATCTCCTCCTCCGTCAACACACCATCCTTGCCATATGACTGGCTGAGCAGCCACTTACGGAAGTTAGCATCCGGGAAGTTCTCCTCATTGATTATCACATCTTTTGAATCAGGATTGTAGCCTGCATATTCCTGCCATTTGCTGCCACTAGAATATTGCGGAATCCAACCCTTGGCCTTAGCTTCTGCCACTTGTGTAATGGTCATTACGTTCTGCTCGTTCTCGTTATAAATAACCTGCATTGTGCCGCTGTTCACTGTCGGCAGGCTTTCCACCAGCGCATCCATCCCTGCACCTTTTATCTGATTCTTGTAGCAGGACAGTTTTGTCAACTTTGTACATCCCGAGACGTTGAGCGTGACCAACTGGTTACTAGAGCACTCCAACTCTGGTAGCGCGGAACATCCTGATGCATCAAGCGTTGTCAGCTGGTTGTCAAAGCATCTTAGGTATGTAAGTTTTGTGTTTTTCGAAACGTCAAGAGTCGCCAGCTGGTTACTACTGCAGCTCAGCCATTTCAGTTCGGTATTCTGCGATACGTCGAGGGTGGTCAGTTGGTTGCCCCAGCAGTTCAGCGTTGTCAAGGCAGTGTTCTTAGACACATCAAGTGCCGTCAGCTGGTTTTCGTAGCAGGATAGGAATATCAGTGCGGCACATCCCGATGCATTGAGCGTAGTCAACTGGTTGTTGTCGCAGTAAAGTATTTTCAGTGCAGTGAAGTATTCGATGCCCTTAAGGCTCTGGATGTTTTTAGAAACCACGTTAATACTTGTAACTCCTGCAATCTCCTCTTCCGTCAACACGCCGTCTTTCCCATACTCTTGTTCAAGCATCCAGGTGCGGAAGTTTGCATCCGGGATGTTCGTGGCATTGATTGCTATTCCCTCTGTCACAGGTTCGCTGCCGGAATACTCTTCCCAACCAGTTCCATTTTTAAAATAACGTGGTATCCACCCCTTGGCCTTTGCCGCTGCCACCTGCGTGGTGGTCATTTCGTTCTGCTCATCTTCGTCATGAATAACTTTCAAGTCTCCTTCGGTTACGGTAGGCAGGCTCTCTACAAACGCATCCATCGCTGCGCCCTTTATCTGATTCTGGTAGCATCCAACTCTTATAAGTTTTGTGTTATTTGACAGGTCGAGTGAAGTCAGCTTGTTGTTATAGCAGTTCAAATAAACCAACTCAGTATTCTCCGACAGGTCAAGCTCCGTCAACTGGTTGTTGTCGCAGTAAAGTATTTTCAGTGCAGTGAAGTATTCGATGCCCTTAAGGCTCTGGATGTTTTTAGAAACCACGTTGATACTTGTAACTCCTGCAATCTCCTCGTCCGTCAAAACACCATCAGTGCCATAAGACTGACTGAGCACCCAGTTGCGGAAGTTAGCATCCGGGAAGTTCGTCGCATTGACATCTATTCTCTCTGAAGCAGGTTCGCTGCCAGCATAATCCTGCCATTTGCTGCCATTGTAATATTTCGGAATCCATCCTTTGGCCTTGGCAGATGCTACCTGTGCGACGGTCATTACATTCTGCTCGTCCTCGTTGTAGATAACATACATATCCCTTCTGTACACCTTAGGCAGGCTTTCCACCAAAGCATCCATCCCTGCGCCCTTTATCTGATTCTGGTAGCAGTACAGTTCGAGCAGCGCTGTGCATCCCGACACATTGATTGTCATCAACTGGTTGCCAGAGCAGTCCAGTTTGTCCAGCTCTATGCATCCCGACACATTGATTGTTGTCAACTGGTTGCCAGAGCATATCAGAAATTCCAGTTCTATATTCTTCGAGACATCAAGTGCTGTCAGTCGGTTGTTGTAGCAGGACAGCACACTCAATTCTGTATTCTTCGACACATCAAGCATTTTCAGCTTGTTGTTGCCGCAGGACAGCCTTGTCAGCACGGTATTCTTCGATACATCAAGCGTTGTCAGTCGGTTGTCTGTACAAGACAGTTCTGTAAGTGCCGTATTCTTTGACATGTCAAGCGTTGTCAGATAGTTCCCGTTGCATTCCAGGAATTCCAGTTTTATATTCTTCGACACATCAAGTGTCGTCAGCAGGTTGTTGTTACAGTACAGCCATCTCAGCGCAGTGAAATACTCGATACCCTTCAAACTCTCGATGTATTCGTAATTCACGTCAATTGCCGTAATATTTCCAATCTCCCAATACGTCAGAATACCGTCACCTCCAACATATTGAGAATTGTTATCTTGGAGATAATAAAGCACGTAGTTACGGAAGTTTGCATCAGGGAAGTTTGTCGCATTTATCTCAACATCAGCTCTGGACGTCGAGGCCGTGAGCAGCAGGAAAAGGGAAATGAGTAATGGTTTTGCTTTCATTGTTATTATTGTTTTTAGATTTATATTTTTTCTGAAATATCGGAAGTTAAATAGGAAGTTAATTATTTCTCCCGAACATGGTACAAAGTTACGATTTCCTTCTAATACTGCAAACGTTTTTGAAGAAAAGTTGGAGAGCAACTAAATATTAGTTATATTTGCAGACAGGGCGTGAGTTTGCAGAGAAGCATTCTCTGGATGCCATTATTGACTGAAGTTGCAACCAACAGAAGATGCCAGAGATATTGAA
>JAGCPD010000031.1 GCA_017645305.1 Bacteroidaceae bacterium
AAACGTAATGTCATGAGAAATTATTAATTTTGCAAGCAAAATTTGCAGAACGTGCTGAAAAGTCGTAATGCAATCAGTGATCTAACAGTTAGTGTTTAACAACTACAATATCGAAATAAGTAGTCGAAGTGTCAAAAATGGCTGGAATTATTGAGGAAATCGGATGCAGAATGTGCAGTACATGCTCATAATGTTTCCCAAATGTTTCCCAAATTTGCCGTAAAGTGCTGATACTCAGTTCCCGTTAGCCGCCGCACAGGCAGCCGTGGAAGAGTAAATATCACACTGATATAAATTTAAGGGATCTGCCCGTTTGGGCAGGTCTCTTTTTTGCACTCTAGAGATAAAGATGTCTAACCTATCTCCCCTTCCTATACATACTTGGATTGATACCCTTCATCCTTCTGAAGAAACGGGTGAGCGAAGCAGTCTCAGAAAAGTGTAGGCGGACGGCTATATCTGCGATGGGTAGTGAGGTTTGTTGCAACAGGTAGGAGGTTTCCATCAGAAGCATCTGGTTGATGTAGTCGACCACTGTGCGGCCTGAAACGTTACGGACAATCTGTGAGAGATAGCGCGGCGTGATACAGAGCTGTGAGGCATAGAAGGCGACATCATGGTGCTCGGCGAAGTGGATGGGCACAAGACGAAGGAAATCGAAAAACAATTCCTCAATACGCTTAGGGAACCGGCGGTCGCGGATGGTGCGTTCCTGGATGGCATTCAGTTCTAGCAGAAAGAGACCATACGTGGTGCGAAGGCACTCACTACGAAAGGGATGATCAGCCGAGAGGAGATAGCGACGGATGATGCCCATCAGTTCCATGAGGTGGTGGTTGTCTTCTTCCGCAAGGGTCAAGCGCGGTTCTTTCAGCTCCACTACAGGCAGGTAGGCGGCACGGATGGCATCGCGCATCGTAGGTGATTCGAAAGCGAAATCCTTGTCAGCAACAAGGCAGATGCCACGATAGTCATCGGAGATATCAATGACGCTTACCACCATTCCTGGGGCATATATTATAAGGTCGTCCTTGGTGTAGTGAACCTCGCGACCATTGTATAGCATCGTTATCCATCCATGCAGCACGATGGTGTAGCCGTAGGCGGCAACGGTTCCCGGTAGCGCATTGGTTTCTACCAATGAATTGTGCGCATCGGTATCGACAATCAGTAGTTTTCCGTCCCAGTCAGGGATGGTGTTGTGGCCATATTGCCACATCCAGGTGGCTTCTAATCTGAACATATCACAATGAATAATGGTTCCTGGGTGCAAATATACAAAGAAAAATCGAGTTATTTCCGTTTCAATCAATTTTTATTCCGTTTAGGTTTACAATTGAATGAGTAAATATGTGTAACTTTGCCCCCAAATGATGATCAAACATTAATATTCACCTAAAATAAAACAGATTATGACAAAAGAAGAAGCATTGAAGCAATTCGCTCAGTTAGGCGCTGTATGGTTTGGCAACAGTAAGCAGCATTTCGCATTCTCGGCATACTGCCGTCTGCAGGGTTGGAACAAGCTGGCCGACAAATGGAAGGAAGAGGCAGAGGAAGAGTGGGACGAGGCAGAGGAAGTGCTGCAGCGTCTGGTAGAGCTCGGCTGCAAGCCCGCTGAACTGCAGGAGGCTATGAAGACCCAGGAGTTCCCCTTCTACGATGACCCCAAGCAGCAGATAGAGTCAGACTACGAGCCTACCGCTATCAAGCAACTGAGCGAATTGGCAGCAGCCTTCGCCGACGACTATCCCACACAGAAGCTCATCCAGAAGTGGATTGACGGCGAGAAGGATCACATGGCTTGGGAAGCACAGTACCTGAACTACATTGAGAAACTGGGCTACGAGAATTTCCTCACAGCGATGATGTAAATAGGTAAACAAAAAATAGAAGCAATTATGGAAGGAATTCAGAAAGTTTATGATTTCTTAGAGAAGGCTGGAACATTCTATCTGGCTACAGTGGAAGGCGACCAGCCCCGTGTGCGTCCTTATGGTGCTATGTTGTTCTTTGAGGACAAAATCTACATCATGGCATTTGGCAAGACCAATGCCACCCGTCAGATTGCATCCAACCCCAAAGCTGAAATCTGCGCTTTCAAGGGCCAGACACTTCGCATAGAGTGCGTGTTGGTGGAGGACAATCGTCCTGAAGTAGGCAAGGCACTTGTCGATAAGATGCCCGTGCTGAAACCTGCCCTTGGTGAGAATGGCGAGAACGGTGTGATGTATTACCTGAAAGATGCCAAGGCTGATTTCTTCAAAATGATGGAATTGGTAGAAACAATCAAATTCTAACAACTATTGAGTCATGAAAGAGAAAGTATTACAAGCCATGCGTGAGTTCGGTGCTCCTGTCAACGCTGGTAAGATTGCGGAAATCACAGGTATTGACCGCAAGGAGGTTGACAAGGCTTTTGCTGAATTGAAGAAGGAGGGAGCCATAGTGTCGCCTGTCCGCTGCAAGTGGCAACCTGCTTGAAATCGTAACTATAGAAGAATAAATAACCATAATATGGAAATCAAAGCTGTAAAATTCAGAAAAGACGGATTCTATTCTCAGCCATTCGTATTTGGTGGCGAGGAAGGACAAGAGAAGTTTGACAAGAACATCCGCTATCGTGGCAGTCTGCAGAACTATCTGATTGACACTGGCAACGAAGTCATCTTGGTGGATACCGGCCTGCCTGCAGGCTTCCCCGATGGTGCACCAGAGGAGACGGCATCCATCTATATCGGTAAGAGCATCTGCGACTATATGGATGCTTTGGCAGCATTGGGATACAAACCAGAGCAGGTGACAAAGATACTGCTGACCCACAAGCATGCCGACCATTCAGGAGAGTTGCGTTCCTTCCCCAATGCAAAGATTTATGTCAATGCGGAAGAGATTGGAGCAGACGAACTCAAGGACATCCCTAATATAGTTCCTGTTGAGTTCACTGAC
>JAGCPD010000032.1 GCA_017645305.1 Bacteroidaceae bacterium
CTTGTCCATGTCTACCATGTTTTAACTGATTATACAATTACAGCGCCCTTCTGAGCGACCATATATATAACGTAAAACCCTGATCTACGTGGTACCCTTTTCGATTATTATGGTGGTATACTTTTCAATTACTATTTACAGGTATAATAACTTGCCTCCGTCTGCACCGTCAAATTCTGCTTACTATAGGCATAAGACAGCTTCATTTGATTAATATTCTGTTCCTGCAGCAGTCCCTTAGCCCTCGTCCATTCTTCATCTAAAAGCGTATTGGCATCCATAAAGAGAACTAAGTAGGAAGGATTATAGTATTTGCGATAATAGCCCAACTGTATCTGATTGCGGTTGTCGGGCACAAAGATGACGCAGGCATTCGTGTTGTTGCGGGTGTCAAAATGTTTTTGACTGATTCCGGCATCCATCAGGTTGTAGTTGTAGAACATCACACGATTACCAACTGTCAACTTCCATTTAGGCAGGGAATAGGTGAACTGCAGATAGATATCATTGTTGAAGACATCCCAACTCTTCTCCGTATCCTTTTGTTTGGTCATCAGGAAATCACCCTCAACACCCAGCATCATGGACAGCCGCTTGGAAAACAAAGGCGTATTCAGCTCAACGATATACAATGGCAGTTTGTTGGAGAATAACTGATCACTGTTATACTGATAACCGCCCACGATGAGCAGTTCTGTACCCTGGTCATTAAAGGTGTGGAAGTATCGCGCTCTGCCCATGACTTTACGCGACATTTCTGAAGTAAGGTCAAGATATTGCTGAGTGAAGTAGGTCAGCAGTTTGTTTCTGTCATCAAACCGGTTCGTCATGTGAAGCGTCAGATACTCCTCATTGCCATTCTGATGACGATAAGACGCATTGGCATAGAGGTCAGTATGCTGACTGCCGTATAACGCATTCACGGTGGCTATGCCTTGCACATCCTTCCCAAAGTCTCCTTGTCCTTCCACAAAACCTTTCAACTTTTCAGGCATCTTCATGTTGATATCCAACACCCTACCCATTCCAATGGTTCCCTTGGCAACACCCGTATTGTCACAAACCTGAATCTTATCGATATCCTTGGCTTTCATCTGACTTAGAATCAACCTCGTGTCACCATTCATCGGACAATTGTCAATGCGGAGGTTATAGGTAGAGATGACATCCTCATAACCGGCAATCATCAGCTCTGGCACCATCTGGAGGATATCCATCAACGACTCTTCCCCCGTCAGTTCCATTCGCTGAGGATAAATCATTGTCCTGTCTGCCTTCACCTCTATGATGGGCAAACCATCTTCTGCGAACACTGAGGCAGAGAAGAGTAAAAAGATTATCGATATTAGAATATGTCGATTACTTAATGACGATTTACTATTTACCATTTGACAATTTACCATTTATCATTTGTCCGTCAAGGGTGTACCAACAATTATCCATTATCCATAGCCTCAAGGCCCGTCTATTATACATCAAAGAAACCTAATTGCGAGATAGCGGTCAACATGCGACCGATATACTCGTTATCAGGTTCAGTCCATTGGAATCCGAGTCGCAAGAGCACTTGTGAGGTGTAGGCGTTGTTGCGGTCCACAATCTGCATCGGTTGCCCATGAGCGATGTTCTGATAAGCAAGCATCGTGGTAAGCAAGGACGCTTTGGTCGGGTCTAACGCTGCCTGCTGTACCGCCATGACGAAGACTTCAGGTTCAACGAACTGCATCTTCGTGCCGAGTTTATCCAGTACCTGCAGCACATTACCTAATAGACGCGTGTGCGTGCTATACGGCTGGAAGACGGTACATTCCTTCGGTGTCGTGGCGAGCAGGACGATTGCACGGGCAGTCTCGTTGATGGGCGAGAACTCCGTAGGCTGGTCATACTGGTCGTACGGACAGCAGCCGAGCATGTTGAAGATCTTGATACGCCCCATGTAACTGTTTGTGGAGAAGTTCACCTGGAACTCTCCGTCGTAACTACGTGCTGCAAGGTTGCCCACACGCATGATCTTTGCCCTGAGGCCCTTCGTTGTCACCGCATCGAGGATGAGACGGTCAGCGAGGAACTTCGAGTGCATGTATTGGTTGCCGAGATACTGTCCGAACCATATATTGCGCTCCGTGAGCACCGGTGCCGGCATATTATTGCTGATCCATACACCTCCTGTCGAAGTCGTCGATACATGAACGAGTGCCGCACCTGTTGCCAAACAGAAATCGACACAATGTTGTGCTCCGCCGATGTTGACATCTTCAATGTCCGTACCCTTCGAGAAGTGTTTCACGTTTGCAGCGCAATTAAAGACAGTGTCAATAGAATTGACAATTGATAATTGACAATTGATAATTTCTGTGAAGTCACTTGTCACATCGCCTTGTACGACAAAGATACGTGTGCCGAAGAGCTCATCGAAACGTCGGCTGAAATAGTAGAACAACAGGTTACGTACGCGTCGTTCGGCATCTTCCTGACTCTTACCGCGCACGAGACATGTGATGGTCTTGGCATCAGAATCGATCAACTCTTTCAGAACATGGATACCCAAATAACCCGTCGCACCAGTGAGCAGGACATTACCCAACTCTTGCCGCTCTCCGATTTTGAAACTCTCCAGATTATTCTTCCGCAGCAGTTCATTTATAGCATCATAGTCAAACTCGGTAATCTCACGATCCACGGTCTCGCTTTCATTAGCAACACTCTGTCCATCTACCAGGGTCGCCAACTCACGCGGCGTGGTGTGGGCAAAGAGATCCGCATACGCGATATGCTTACCCGCTTTGTCGGCTTCGATGATGACGCGCGTCACCATGAGCGAAGTACCGCCTAACTCGAAGAAATTATCCGTTGCCCCTACCCTATCAAGCGAGAGAACCGAAGCGAAGATTTCTGCAAATAGTTTCTCGGTGTCGTTAGCGGGTGCAACGTAGTCATGGTCGTCCGCCTGAATCTTCGGTGCAGGCAAAGCACGTTTATTCACTTTCTGGTTTTGGTTCAGCGGGATAGCGTCTATCTGCATCGTAGATGCCGGCACCATGTAAGACGGTTTACGTTCGCAGATGAAGGCGTTCAGAGCAGCTACGTCAATCTGTTGGTCACTCACCACATACGCAGCGATGAACTTACCGCCGTTCGGATAGTCAAAGGCCTGTACGGTGGCATCTTTGATACCTTCGAACTGACGGATTACGGCTTCCACCTCTTTAAGTTCGATACGGAAACCGCGGATTTTCACCTGTCCGTCCCGACGACCCACGAACTGGATATTACCGTCAGGCAAGTATCGCACAATGTCGCCGGTACGATAGCAGCGGCAACCGTTCAACGTAACGAAGGTCTCAGCAGTCCTTTCGGGCAGGTTGAGGTAACCCCGACCCACTTGCGGACCGCTCACCCATAACTCACCCGTAGCACCGAGCGGCAGACGTTGACCGTTGGTGTCCATGATGAACAACTGCAGATTATCAAGCGGTTTACCAATCGGAATATGCTGTTCGTATTCATGCAGCTGATATGTGGTCGTGAAGATGGTACACTCCGTTGGACCATATCCGTTGTACATCTTATAATCCGTCGGCGGATTGAGCGCCGAGAGGGATTCACCGCCCACCGACAGGTGTTCAAGCGAATGACACTCAACGTTCGTTGCAAACTGATACCCGATCTGAGTCGTCATAAACGAGTGCGTGATACCCTCGGCATCGAAATAACGACCTAATTCCGGTAAGTTCAGACGCAGGTCTTCCGGCACGATATACACCGCTGCACCACAGGTCAGAGCCGGATAGAGGTCCATCATGCAGGCATCGAAACCAAAGCTTGCATACGCCGCCACCTTATGTCCGGTATGCAGGTCGTAGTACCGCTGATACCAATGACAGAACGCCACAAGGTTTCCGTGCTCCAGCATAACGCCTTTCGGCACGCCAGTCGAACCGGAAGTATAGAGAAGGATGAACAAATCTGAAGGATTTGATAATGGATAATTGATAATGAATGATGGAGAATTCGACAATTCTTCAAGTTCTTTCTCAGTGAGCAGCATACAACTATTTGCATCTTTCTGCATATAACTGAGTCGCTCTTCCGGATAACTCGGATCCAGCGGCAGGTACGCACAGCCGGTTTTGAGGACTGCTAACGCACCCAACACCATCCATTCGCTGCGCTGCACCTTGATAGCAATCACGTTCGTCGTCGGGTGCAGACCTGCAGCGATGCGGTCGGAAATCTCATCCACCTCGCGATAAGTAAACCGCTTGTCACGATAAACGAGCGCAAGCGCATCTGGGGTCTTGGCTACCTGTGCTTTGAAGAGCGAGAGAATGGTCTGCGTATCATCGTACGGAACAGATGTCTCGTTGAAACTGTCCAACAGTTTCGTCTGTGCTTCGTCCATCAGCGAGACGGAACGCAAGGCGGCTGTCGGCTGGGCTGCAAAAGCACTCACGGCATTGCTCACCGATTGTGCCAGCGACTGCATCATCTCACGACTATACCGACCGTTGTCATACTCAATTGCCACGCTCGGCTGACCGTTCACCTCTATGATATAGAACGCAATCTTGAACTTCGGCACGTTCAGCTCCATGTTCTCGGTCGCAATCAGTTGACCCTTGACACGGTACTCAGACAGCACGCCAAGTTCGTAGGCGAACATAATCTCTGCCGTCAGATCGTAGTCAGCAGCAATCTGCGCAAACGGGTAGTTTTCGTGTGCCAATGTCTGCTCGAAATGTTCACCCGTCTCGCGGATGAAAGCCTCGACGGTCTGGTCCGTTATCTTACTGCTCAGCGCGAGCGTATTCACCATCATGCCGATGGTGTTCGCCATCTTGAGGTTGCTGCGTCCGTTGGAGATGGTCGTGATACACAGGTCGTCCGTGTTCGCAAAACGTGCAAGCGTATAGAATACCGCTGCGAGGGTTACACCGGCCGGTGTGACACCTGCTGTTTGTGCCAGGACTTCGGCTGCCTTGATATCCATCGGGGCATACACCTGGCCTATCTCACCGTCTTTAGAGTTCGTCAAATCAGGGGCGACTTCTGTCGCACCTTCCACTTGTGCTAACTGTGAATGGAAGAAGTCCTTCGCTGCGGCATATTCTTCGCCGGTCTCCGCTGCCTGTTCGTCGGCCACAAACTGCGCATAACTGCACATCTCCTTGTCGATTGTGCCGCCGTCCAGCAGTGTACAAAGTTCATTGAAGAACACATCATACGAAGCACCGTCGCAAACCAAGTGGTGCATGTCGCAGTAGAGGTACAAGGCCTGCTCCGTACGCACAATACTGAACCGGCAAAGCAGGTCTTTGCTCAGGTTGAACGGCCGCACAAACTCAGTGCCGTATGCCTCCAGTTCTGCCTCTTTCAACTTTAAAATATCGACTTTCAAGGCGATATTTCTATCCACTATCTGCTCCACGCCCGTGTCGTTGGTTCGGAAATGAACGAACAGCTCCGGGTGGTTGTTCACCACCTGTGTGACGGCTGCACTTAAGGCTTCATCGTCAATCTCCAACGGTAGTCGCGCGCGCATAGGTATATTATAAAGTGTCGATGTCGGGTTCTTCATGCACTCGAAATAGACACCAGCTTGCGCATGGCTGAGAGGAACACTCTCCAATTGATAATTGACAATTGACAATTGATAATTATTGGCATCCGCAGGTCTTTTCGCAGCTAATTGTCCATTATCCATTATCCATTGTCCATTAAGCATGCTGCTTAAAATCTCATTCTCTATTGTTTGGATATTTGCACCTTTGACAAGCAGTTTGGTATCCAACTGCACACCATAGCGCTTATAAACCTGCGTGCCGAGTTTGATGGCAGAGATGGAACTGAGTCCTACATACCTGAGGTCGGTTGTGATACCGAAATCACGGTTATTGACGATACCTGCGACGATGTCCGCCAACTGTTCCTCCAGCACGTTTAGCGGAGCAGCTTCTTTGGGTGTTTCGTCCGTTTGAGCCTTCGGTTCCGGCAGGGCGCGTTTGTTCACTTTCTGGTTTTGGTTCAGCGGGATAGCATCAATCTGCATCGTCACGGCAGGTACCATATACGGCGGTTTCTGATCCATAATGAACGCATTAAGCGCCTGAATATCGACCTTCTGATCACTCACTATGTACGCGGCGATAAACTTACCTCCGCTTGGATAGTCGAACGCCTGCACCGTTGCATCTTTGATGCCATCGAACTGACGAATGACCGCTTCTACCTCTTTGAGTTCGATACGGAAACCGCGAATCTTGACCTGTCCGTCCTTGCGACCCACGAACTCAATTTCCCCGTCGTGACGGTAACGCACGATATCGCCGGTGCGATAGACGCGCTTACTCCCCCACTCTACAAACGCCTCCGAGGTCTTCTGCGGTTGATTCAGATAACCGAGGCCCACTTGCGGACCTGCCACAAGCAATTCACCTGCTGAGCCCCAAGGCACGCGTTTGCCGTATTTATTGACGATGAACAGCTGCGCTGTGTCGTTCGAGTGACCGATTGGGATATTCGGTTCTTTCTTCTCCACCCAATAACTGCTCACAAACACCGTCGATTCCGTAGGTCCGTATGCATTTAGCAGACGGTAGGTTGGCGGTTCGAGCGACATCAGTTTCTCTCCACCGGTGCCCAGATGCTGCAAGCAAGGAATGTCGGGGAAGTTCTGTACGAGTTGCGTTGCCACTTGGGTCGTCATAAAGATATGCGTAATCTGCTCGCGCAGGATAAATTCGTGAATGGCCTCAAGGTCAAAACGGATATCGTCACCGATAACATACATCGTCGCTCCGGCAGTCATACATCCCCACAGGTCTTGCATGAACGCATCGAAGCCGTAGCCGGCGTATGTGGCGTACCGACTCTCTGACGTCAGACCGATATGTTTGTTATGGAAATGGCAGAACGTCAAGATATTCTTTTCACCCAGCATCACGCCTTTTGGCGTACCTGTTGTGCCGGAGGTGTAGAGCAATATAAACGCCTCATTGCCTTCGTATTGAGCGGCATCGGCACGCATGAAATCCAAGCGCTCCGCCGGATAACTGCTGTCCAACGGAAGGGCAGTCATACCGGCTTTGGCAATCGCCAGCGGCACAATAATCATCTGCTCGTTGCGCGGAACGGAATAACCAATCACATGTTCACCACAACGTTCGGTATATTGCGGGTCGAGCGTGTCGGAGAGTTTATCCACTTCCGCATACGTCAGTCGTTTATCGCCGGCAACGACACAGATTGCGTTCGGTTGTTCCGCTACGTGTTGCTTGAAGCGGGCTACCAGACTACCCTCTGATGCTTTCGGGGCTTTCGGATTGCGTGCATCTAACCACTGCAATTGCGACTCAGAGCAGTATTCGAGTTCACACACGCGCTCTGCCGTCACCATTGAACGAAGAATCATACTATAGGCCTCAGCTAACTGCTTCAAGAACGCCTCCGAATAGTCGGCAGTGCTGTAACCGAGTTTGAGGGCATACTGACCGGCCGTCTCAAAAAGTTCTGCGCTTAGTTTCCAACCTGGTGTAGGACGACGCAGATCGGTATAAGGTGCCATGGTCTCTCCTAAACGCAGACCGCGTTTGTCGTTCAATACTGAACCTTGATAGACGAACATGACTTGGTTGTTTAGTCCTAAGTCACGCACCGCGTCGGGATATGCGTAATACTGGTATTTCTGCGTCAATTGCAATTGTTCGTCCATGCTGCTTAGCATGTCGGCAATCGTCGTATCAGCTTTCGTCTGCATGAACACCGGCAGCGTATGTACCATCATCGTGATGGCACCTAAGGTGCGGCGGTCGGTACGTCCCCAAAATGCCGTGCAATACGAAGCTTTCTCTTCGGCACTGTAGGTCGCCAACAACTGTGCAAATGCCGTTTGCATGATTACACTCTCTTTGGCACCGAAACGCTTCTCAATAGCCTGCACCTCTTCCTTGCTCACGCTTAATGGGAAGAACTGATAACTGCTTTCTTCTTCCGACTTTTGACTTTCAACTATGGCTTCCGGTATCGGCAGCGAGTCGGTATCTGCAGCGTCGCAGAAAGTCTTTGCGTACCACTCTCGGGCTTCACCCATCAGCGTCTCATCGGCCCGTTGAGCTGCTTCTTCATTGGCGATAGTCACACCGTCTATCATCTCACCCGCAGGTTTCTTCCCATTATAAATGCGCTCAATCTCACGCAACAGCACCGTCAACGAAAAACCATCCGTCAACACATGATGCAAGTCGATGTAGAGATAACTCTTGCCGCCCTTGACAGAATAAATTTCCGTACGATACAACTTCTCTCCGTGGACATCCATGGTCTGCGAGAACGTCTCTTGTATCGTATCCCATTCCTCCTCCGTTACCTCTAAACACTCCACTCTGAACTCTACACTTTCATCAGCACTCTCTATCTCTGGCACTCCTTCCTCATTCACCACCACACGACTTCCTAAATAAGAGTGCGCGCACAAAGCGCCCTGCACAGCTTGCTGCAAAAGTGCAAGGTCGGTGTCTTCCGGTAAAGTAAAGAGAACTGTATTCTGATAGTTATACTCGTCCGAAACGGTTGTCTCGCACGCATAATACACGCCTAACTGCGCTTGACTCAACGGACTTCTCATAATTGTCAATTATCAATTATCAATTTCAAAAATGTTTTGAAAACCACTCATGCTGAAAATATCGGCTACATCTTCATTCAGATGAGCAATGCGGATTGAACCGCCCTTTGCTTCACTCTCCCTTTTGAGTTGCATAAAGAAACGCAGACCCGCCGAAGATATATACTCCAGCTTACTGCAATCAATCAGCAGCGCTTTGTCGGCAATGTTCAGTACTTGTTGTAACTCGTCTGCCTGTTCGGTGGTTGCTATCGTGTCTAATTCACCGATGAGTTGAACGGTCATCTCCTGTCCGTTCGGTTGAATGTTCACTTGCATAGTTTATATGTTTTTTAGTATTGTCAATTCGTTTATTTCGTTCGTACGACTGTAGTGCACTTCATCTGCTATTTTACGTAATAATGCTATTCCCAAACCGCCTATCTGTCGTTCTGCCATAGCCTGTTCGGTATCTACCTCTGAATGCTTTGTCGGGTCAAAAGCTATCCCATTATCCCGCAACGTCACCTCCAATCCGCTAATCCTCTCATCCACGAATCCTCTAACCTCTAATTCCATCCACTCCGCTTGCGAGTATTTGACGATATTCGCCACCGCTTCTTCGATGGCTACTTCGGTCTTCTTCAGCGCCCGCAGTTCCATACCGGCGCACAGACCATAGTCATGCAATGCTGCCCGCAGTTCCGGCCAACGATCCATTCGGTTCTCAACCCGTAACGTAAGCGGTTCCACGGTACCAGTCTTTCTAATCGTCATCAGCGTGATATCATCCGTCTGTTCCGCTTTCCCGATAAACGTTTCCACCTCCGTCAACAGGTTTTCGACTTGCGAACTTCTCTCAACTCTTAACTCTACACTTTCCACTATTTTACTCCACCGCTCAAAACCCAACATCTCCCGTTTCTCGTTTCGCGCCTCCGTGATACCATCCGTATAAAGTACAATTGAATCTCCTTCACCTAACAGAACACCCTGCTCTACAAATCGAAACTTCGCATCAAATCCAAGCGGAATATTCGACACAATGGACAGCGTATCAATGGTAAATCGTAAATCGTCAAATCGCAAATGAATTGGCTTGCAGTGTGCAGCATTGCAGTAGAGCAACTCGCCCGTAGGAACATGTAACCGACCAATAAAGGCGGTGACGAACATCATACTTGGGTTATTCTCACTCAGCACATGGTTCATGTCCTCCATGATTGCTTTGGGCGATTGTATGCGTTGCACGGCAGAACGGAACAGGTTGACGGTCGCACTCATGAACATCGCAGCCGGTACGCCTTTACCGCTCACGTCACCGATGATGAAGAACAAATCCTCCCCCCTGCGGAAATAGTCATACAGGTCACCTCCCACTTCCCGCATCGGTATCAACTTCGCTTCCACTTGCACGTCTTCCCTTTCACCTTTCACCTTAACCCCTTCACTTTTATTCGGAAGCATCCCAAGTTGTATCCCGCTGGCAATCTGCATCTCGCGTTCCATCACCTTGCTCGCCGTCTCCACGCGCACGAACGCATCGTGTTCCTTTTTGATATGGCGCAGCAACAGCCCGACGAGTAATATGCCGCTCAACAACACCGAGAATGTGATCAAACTGATGCCGGTGATGGCGTCGCTTATATGATGCTTAGGAACACATATCACTAAACACATATCCGTCGGGGAAAGTTGCTTTTTACACACAATCATATCATCGATGTGTTCAACATTACCGCAAGCCACGATAAGCGTTCCATCCTTACTGAAAAGTTGGCAGACCGCATCGTCGTACGGCATGATATCCTCTAACAACTGTTTCGTCCATTCCAAGGTGCAAT
This sequence comes from Bacteroidaceae bacterium, assembly GCA_017645305.1. Lineage (GTDB taxonomy): Bacteria > Bacteroidota > Bacteroidia > Bacteroidales > Bacteroidaceae > Physcousia. The sequence goes on from JAGCPD010000032.1 coordinate 10,447, forward strand.
CCGCTCCCGCCACACCTACCATCTTACCGTTCTCGTCAAACACCTTCCGCGAATGCGTGAAGATAGGATCCTTATGGTCGCTGTCGTTGTACGGCAAACTCCAATAATCATTATCCTCACTCTCCAAAGCGCCTATGTACCAATCGCGCTCTAAATAAGGGACATGCAAACCGAAATCATACGTAAGAATCGAATCTCTTCCCTTGCGAAACGCACAAGGGGCATACAACTGACCCTTCTTAGGAGAATACTCTGGCACATAAGCCACATAGCAGCAGTACAAATCCGGGAAACGCGAAACCACCGTCTCAACCAAAGAGTATAATTCCTCCGTATTGTCCGCAAACTCCGGGAAGAATCGAGCAATATTTTCCGTTGCCTCCACCAAGTCGTACACCTCAAAGATAAAGTCCTTGTGAGCCAGCTCCATCTTGTACTCAATCTGATTCACCAGTTCTTTCTTCTCACGGCTATACGACACGATGAACTGAATCGTCATCGTGATCACGAGAAACGCTGCACATACTATCGGAAGAGACTTCTTTTTCATTATCGCCATTTTTAAGTTTTGGTCAACAATTGGGACAAAGATACGAAAAAAATTGCCCAAACCATAAAAGTACAGGCATTTTCTTCGGTTTTCAGACAAGATTGAAAGGTTTCCAGACAAGATTGAAAGGTGCTTTGCTCACATAATCACGATAGAATGGGCAGTAAGCTGCGATTTTCATTCTTTCATTTTTCTTGTTTAGCGAGGTTTAACCAAAACGAAAACCGTTTTAGACTTTAGGCTTTAGACGTTAGACTTTAGTAAAGATAACCGATTAGCGATTAATTGTTAATTATGCCAAATATTCAAATGATAAAATTGTAAATAAATCGTAAATGGTAAAATCTCGCCGAAAATGTAGTTTCTGAATTTTTGATTCTCCGTCAGGGCAAGACTATTTTTTGCAGATTCTGGAGGCAAAAATATCTCATTCTTACACCAAAACTAACCATTTTGGCAACTGGCATCATGGATTTTAATTGTAGCAAGTTCGTTAAATTCGCATCTAAAGTTCTCAAAATCAAGCACATACAATACTACTGCTTTGAATCTGTGACAGTTGTGACAGTTGTGACAGTTAAAAAATAGGCTATCCAAAAGTCAAAAGAGAACTCTAATTATATTATATTTATATAATATAATAATTAGGCTGTTTTTTTAGGATGTGAAGACGTGAAAAAGAACTGTCACAACTGTAACACTGTAACGCATGCGAAAAAAAGTGTGAAAAAAGTTTGTCATTTATTCGTGAACTGCAATAGCTATGCTATACCTTTGCACTGCGAAAGGATAAGGGTTGCAGATGCGGCACCTAAGTAAAAATTTTGCAGCCCTGAAGGGACGCAAAATTTCCCCTTGCTGGGGAAATTTAAGTGAAAAGTGAAAGAATGAAAAGTGAAAAATGAAAATTAGAGAAAATATTTGACATGCTTTAGGCATCAGGTGTTAGGCTTTAGACATTCGCTAACCGCTAACCAAATCTCAATTAACAATCCAAATTAATTAACGATTTTACGATTTACCATTTACGATTTATTTACAATTTTATCATTTGAATATTTGGCATAATTAACAATTAATCGCTAATCGGTTATCTTTACTAAAGTCTAACGTCTAAAGCCTAAAGTCTAAAACGGTTTTCGTTTTCGTTAAATTCCGCTTACCTCATGGCAGCCTGCCGGGTATAAAGTGTGTCAGTGTCAGTGGGCTGAGAGGAGGAACCGTTGTCCCTGCCGGTGCAACCCGTCAGAAGAGCTATAGCTACAATAAATAAAAAAATATATCGCGATTGGCGCATTTCCACAACTTTATTCTTCAATTTTCAATGCAAAGGTAAAATTTTTTATTCAATAGTATAGAAAAATAAACAGAAAAATTATCATTGACACCAAGAGAAACCTGCTAAATGTCAACAAAATCCATCAAATCCTTTCATTTTGAAGACAAAAATGTGTAATTTTGCAGCACATGAAAAGACTCTCCCTTATGAAGAAAACTATTCTAACCCTGACCGTCATGATGACTGCCCTGACAGCATGGGCCAATGATGGCCGTACCGACGTGACGGCTCAATTCCTCACCAACCCTTCGTTCGAAACCGACAACATCTCAACCCTGTCGCCAGTCAACAACTCCGCTGACGGACTACGCGGATATAGCGTGGACGCCCCAAAGGGCTGGACGGTTAATAAAGAGTCGAATGTGGTGAGCCTCATCGTCACGGCAAACTGCTATACGGACAACAATTTTGGCAAGGTAACGACCCTTGCCGACGGCAGTCAGGCCTACTACCTGCGCATGGGATGGAGCACTGGCGTTTCCTCTATCCGCCAAACCATAGCTGCGCTGCCTAAAGGAAGATACCAGTTGCAGGCCAGCATTCGCTCGGCATACGCCAACCAAGCCACCTCTTCCTACGGCTTGGTGGCTCCTGGCAGCAGCACCAGCACCACTTTCACACAAGGTTCGCAAGGCTGCATGACCAGCATGAAATGGGATGTCAAGACAGTCAACTTCGAGCAAATGACCGACGGAACGGCGACCGTAGGCTTCGACATAACTTGGCAATCGGGCGGCTCATGCATCCTCTTTGATGATGTGCGCCTCTATCAGCTCAGCGACGACTACATCGAACCCGAAGACCCTTCAGAAGCCAGCCCAACGGAAGGTCGTATTGTAGCAGACTTTGTCGGTGAGACCGACATGAAAGTCGACTTGCTGCAAATGCTTGCCAACTTCGCCACCTACATGAAGAACGACTTCCAGGACTGCCAGTGGCCCAACAGCATCGACGAGGTATGCGGCTGCTTCCGAGGCGAGAACACGATGGCCAACGATGAACGAGGCGTGCGACCCAATGCCGACCTCTCGATGATATGCGCGTTCCTTGTCAAATATGGAAAGGGAAAGGTGACACTACCGACGGGCGTGACGTGGGACGACCTGGAGCAGATGGCCATGAAAAGCCTTGTCTTCTCTTACTCCACCCACAAAGCCAACAAACTGAAAGTGTGCTCAGGCAGCAACTACTGGGGTTCCGTCTCCAATGCCGACCATGTCTGGGAAAGTTCGCTATGGGCGATGTCGGTGGCCTATAGCGCATTCTTCCAATGGGACAAGCTCAGCGATGCTCAAAGGAACTATATCTACCAATTGCTGAAGGCCGAGTGCAACTACGAACTGGAGCGCAGCATTCCCACAGGCTATGCCGGCGACACGAAAGCCGAAGAGAATGGATGGGAGGCCGACATCCTGGCTGCCACGCTGGGCATGTTCCCCAACGACCCGCTGGCACCGCGCTGGTTCCAGCGTCTGCGGGAGTTTGCCATCAACAGCTATTCGCAGAAGGACGATGCCCTGGACAACACCATCATAGACCCCGATTATGACCAGAAGACGGTTAGCGACCTCTACAAGGGCAAGAACCTCTATGACGACTTCACGCTCCATAACCACAACTACTTCCACACCTCCTATCAGAACGTTGTGGTGCAGGAACTTGGCGAGGCAGCCCTGGCCTTGAAACTCTTCCAAAAGGGACTCTTCGGGACGGAACAATGGCGAACCAACGCCCTGATGCACAACAACCAGAAGGTGATGGACGAGGTGCTCTACTGGCTGGCACTTGCCGATGGCGAACTGGCTATGCCTAATGGTAACGACTGGAGCCTGTTCCTCTACGACCAAATCACCTCCTACTCCACCAACGCCTGCTTCTTGCGCGACCCACATGCCTTGATGCTCGAAAACCTGGCTTACAAGATGATAAAGGCGCGACAGACAACAACTGCAGACGGTTCGTGGCTGCTGCGACCCGATGTTGGGGCACGTCGAATGGGTGTCGAGGCCCATCGTGTGATGATGACTTGGCTCATGCACGAGATGCTCCCGACTGCTGATATGACCGCCATCAATTGGGAAGACTTCAACCGCCAATACTCGCAAGCGAAGGTTTTCTCCTCGCAGAACATCGTCCGTGCCGCTACAGACAGCCGCTTCACCTGCTTCTCGTGGAGCACAGGCCTGAAGAGCTATACAGGCTATATCGCCTCTAACTCGGTGGATAAGAACAAGATAGTCGTTCCATTCCGTGCCAACAACACGGGCAACTTCCTCGGTTGGTACGAAGTGCAGGGCAAAGCGACTAACGCCACACCTGTGGAGCAGCAGAGTGAAGATGGCGAATGGTCGATGTTTAATGTTCAATGCATAGGCAACGGCTTCGTGATGAACGGAGAACTGCAAACCAACGACGATGTGCTGAACAACCGCTTCGCCCTCTACTCCACCCCGGGTAATGTCGTCATCTATCTCGACTATGTCCGCGCCAATCAGAATGCCACCATCTCAGCAGAAAAGGGAGGACTGATGGCCATCAGCGTAGATGAACTGACAAAGACAAGTCGTAAGCTCTACATCGAGGAATCCGATGCCAATAGCCAACGTATCACAGCAAAACAGCTCGACGGCTCGGTCTTCACAAAGCTCCCGGCAAGCTGGGTGAACATCGACAACGAACTGGGCATCATTTCCTCCACACAGCAAATTGCATTCGGTGACAAAGCCAACAATAACTCCATCAACACGGCAAAGCTCTACACACTTTATTCCGACCAGAGCCGGCAGGTGAAGAAGGGCGATGTGGTGGACAGACGCTATGTCTTCTACTACAGCAAGGTAACAGCCCAGGAAACGATGGAACTGAATGAACTGGTGGGCGCACTTCAAGCCGAAGAAGGCTGGAACGGTGCCCTCGCCTTCGACCCCGACCAGACAGGCTATCTGCTACTGTCCAACTTCTGTGGCACCCAACAATGTATGCTGACCGACACACAGACACCATACGGAGCACCTGTGTTTACGGAAAGGACAAGAATTAGTTCGAAGGGTTCTACCGCCACGTTCCAGGCCGACACGAACCACTCTGTCGTCAACACATTGAAGTTCTTCATCAACGGCGACGGATTGGACGCCATACAGGAAAAGGGCGATTCAACTGCTATCTATCTGCTCAACAACGTGAAAGGCAATAATGTAGTCACCATCTCTGCTTCCGACCAAAGCCAGATAATGAGCAAGAAAGTCACATTGTCCAATATGGTACTGAAGGCATATATCCAGGAAGGTGAACTGATAGTTGAAGAAGCCGACTACTTCCCAGGCGATGAAGAGACTGACATCTCTTCAATTGACAACAGACAACAGACAACAGACAACAGTCCTATTTACACCCTGGCTGGCCAGCGCATCAGTTCCAAAGCTATTCAACGGAAAGGAATATATATCGTAGGTGGAAAGAAGGTTATGGTAATGAAGGGCGTAATGGGAGAATAACTACAGTCCTTCAGATGTGGAACAATGAACGAAATAAAATGACCAGAATTGTCAGAGAAGCAAAACCATCGGATATGGCTGATATAATGGCAGTTATGGATGCCACGAAAAATTCGCACAACTAATTGTAAGCCAATTTGCCGTGCGAATTAATCTGCGGAGAGAGAGGGATTCGAACCCCCGGTGCCTCTCAGCACGCCGGTTTTCAAGACCGGTGTAATCGACCACTCTACCATCTCTCCGAACTCTCTTTCAAGAGGCTTTTGGTCTAAAAGCGCTGCAAAGGTAAGGACTTTACGTGAAATTGCCAAACATCCGGACGACTTTTTTTATTAATTCATAAGATTAAGGGGGTGAAGTTCGTCTTCATCCCTCCTAAACCCTTATGTTCTTAAACCTTTTTACTCTCTTACTACCGTACAAGTACCTTCTTGCCACCAATAATATAAATACCCTTCTTTAATTGAGAAGTATTAACCTTACGTCCGGAAAGGTCGAAGATACCGTGGCCAGGCTGTACTGTTTGTTCTGCGACACTACGGAGAGAAGTATATTTTCCTTCATCCAAATACCACTCCTCCAAATTTAGGAACTGAAGTTCGCCGATATGAACCTGTGTGCCGCCATTCACAGCACTAACAGTAAGACGGTACTTGCTATAGCCTGCAAGTTCTGGAAGCATATATACCTGTGTAGTGTAACGGTTAGAGAAGGTCTCTCCTACCCTGCTGTCAACGATTATCCATTCCGTTCCATCGTTAGAACCTTCCAATACCCAATCCTTAGGATCATTAGCCGGAGTATCCTTTGCAGACGTCACAGTATAGCAGTTTATTTGTACTGGACCATCGTATGAACAGGTAATGGAAACGGGCTCTGTGAAACCTGTACGGTAGCGGGTACCACGATTATGGTCGGAAATTTTTTCTATGCTCTCCGTACTTGAAACGCTTTCTGCCGATGCCTCTACGTTAGCCGGGAACTTTGCTCCACAAGACTCGTCTTCGGCAATCGCAGTTCCAAAGAGCTCGACTTCTGCTAAGCGAGCCACACTGCCCTCTGAGGTAGTCTGATTGACAGCAAGACGGAATGTCTTATAAAACTGCGTGGAAGTGATGGTATAGGTTGCACGTCCTGCGCGAGCATTAAAGGAAACGGTCTTGTTGACAATCTGCGTGATGTTACCATTTTCATTAACCCCGAAGAGGGTGACATTCGTGGGGTCGAAATCAGGATTGTCAGCACAGAGCATACTGAAACCAACTACCTTTACAGGAACAGGGACAATGATATTCCAATGCAAAGATTCTCCCTCTATGGTAGAATATGTCTCTCCATTATTATCCGCCAGTTCCGGTGTAGGATTGCTGTCTGCATCTGACACATCTGCAAAGGACATAACATCAGCATAGAAAGTGCCAAAGTCATAGTTGCCATATAGCTGCCACTGAGAAATCTCTGTATCCTCCTCCTGAATCTTCAATTGATAATACTGATATGTAGGAGCCGACTCTACATTACAAATATAAGTGCTGGCTGTATATGGGAACTCTATACCAGACTGCTGGTCAATAACCTTCCAGGTAGTTCCGTTGTTGGAGCCCTCAAGTGTCCATGCTGTAGGAGCCTTACCAGTAGTACTCATGATGGCATACGAAGTAATCGTATAATTGCCATTACTCTTATACGTGGCCGTGAGGGGGGACGTTATGGTATATTTTCCTTCATGGTCTATGATTGCCTGCATCGTAGCCAAATTATCCGAAACCTCCTTATATGACATATCGGATATATATCCTCCATCAGCTGTTATATCAGTGGGAGAGATGCCACTGCCAAGTAACTGCCATTCTGACAGCGAAAGCTGGGTAGCAGCCTCGGGAAGCGTGAAGCAAAGCCTATAATAAATATAAGGTATAGAAGACTCAACATCATAGCGTATCTGCTGGGCACGAACAGCAAAAGCCGTATCAGCCTGTGTATGAATAACATCCCAGTTGGTACCATCGTTAGAGGCTTTCAACGTCCACGATATGGGGTCATAAGCCTGCAAGCCAGAATACAGAGAGTAGCCCATGAGTTTGATTGGTGCAGGTGAATGATACTGTACATAAACATCAGAAACATCTGTAACTAAACCTGTAAAGCCGGAAAGCACATTATCATCAACTAAGGTTTGGAGTGTTCCGTCAGTAATCTCGAGCGACGAGCTGACCTGACCTCCGTTATTGGTCATATCGCCAAAAACATAAAGTTCCGACTGGAACTGGAACCAGTTAACGGAAAGCAGATTTACACTGTTAGTTCCTGTCGCAACAAAGTAAATGCGGTGAACGCCTGTAACTGGAATGTTCAACACCTTTCTGTATGTTTCCCATTTATTGATACCAGCATCTGCGTCTGCACTGGAGAGCGTACAGAGTAAAGTGCCCTTCTTGGCATCCGGAGCGTCTGCATAAACATTCAATTTGGAAACGGAACGCAGGAAATTGGCTCGAACCGTGATATGTGTAGCAAAGGAAGTACCAAAATCCACATTCTTATATCCCACATTGTTGCTGTTACGCATATTGCTAATCTCGCCTGTTCCGTCATCGGTATTGCCATTGTCTTTTATGTTGGCATTCTTTATAAAGAAAAAGTTTTCTGCCTGTATTGGTTCGTATGCATCATGGTGCTCCACCACACCCAAGTGGGCATTAAAGGCGGCAGACAGACAGGTACTGTTACCGAAAGACTCGAAAGTCTTTATCTCTTCACCCTCCTGATGTTTATAATCCTCCTCTGATTTGGTCAGCCAAGCCGAAGACGTTATTCCACCCGAGTTTCGATTATTCCATGCATGATAGCCGTTCTTGGCAAGCCAATCATAATACTCCGGGTGATTCATATCTTCGGCATACCTACGGATATAGCGCATCAATATACCTTTGAAACCACAAAGGTCCCCCCTAACAGTCTGACACACCTTGATAATTCCATGACTGTCTGCCAGTTCCTTTACCGACCACTTGATAATGGCATCTGCATCCGTCTTGTACATCGGATCATTATAATAATCGTAAAGCATAAGGGCAGCACCTAAGCAGGTTCCTTGATTGTAGGTAGAAGCCCAATAGTTATAGGAATTCTTACCCTGGTCATAAGAATCCCACACCTTACCCGTAGGCTGTCCGTTCGAGAATTCATAGAGTCGGTTACGATTGGCAAGATAGGTCTTCTTGGCCTTCTCGTAATATGACATATCGGCTGTGGCAATAGCCAGATAGCAGGCACAGACCGAAGCAGGACCATTGATACAGGCATTTGTACCCGTACCCGAGTTATGCTTCCACTGCAGAAGGTCGTTGCCATAGCAGTCGGCACGTTTGAACATTCCGTCGAAATTGGTCTTTGCTGTACTCAGATACTTGCTGGTTCCTGTAAGCAGATAGGCTCTGACACAGGCAATACACATCCAGGCAATATCATCATTATACTCATTGTAACCCGAAACACCGCTCTGATACCAGGTACTCTTGTTACGGGAAATAAAGTTGGTGTAAAGATTCTCGAACATAGTGGCGTATTCCTGGTTACCCGTTGTTTCGTAAGCATCCAGAATGGTCTCGAACATCTCGGCATCTCCCCACCAGCCGCCATTATCTATGCTGTATCCTGTGCTCTGTTTCTTGTAATGGCGGGCTTTGAACTTCTCCATCATATCATCACGCATCGACTTCGAGAAGCCGTGTGGCTCTACATTCTCATCCACCTCTATCTCCCATTCTATCAGAGCAGGATCTGCCGTTGATGCCGTGAGCAGCCTAACACCCGTTCCATCAGTAATCTCTTCAACCGAGGAAAGAGCAAACCTACGTACCGTTCCAATAAAGATGTTGTACTTGTTGTCCGAACCTTCAACGGGAACCAGTTCCCACGTTCCTCTAGCGACATTTTTTGCTATCTGTCCCACCACAGCATTGTTGTTGGCAGCTGATACACCGCCCAGATATAACTGTGAATAGACATTCTGCAGATAAAAGGTTCCTTTGCCTGTGTCAACGAGCATCCATCGTTGGGAATGAGTGTTGGTCTCCGTCCAAAGAACAGCATTCTTGGAGGCATCAAGCGAAGAGTTTTCTACCATTAGGGAACGACCTCCCCTAATAAGACGGACCACCTGTCCATCTTCAAAGGCATACACAGACGCACTCAGGAAGAGTGACAAGGCAAATAAACACAGGTTTTTAGAAGAAACAGACATAGTTAAAATATTTTTAAGTTTATACATTTATTGTCTTACAACGTGTACAACGCCCCTTTCCGTGCATCTTTGCTCCACATTTCCCACATACATAACGCGAGCGGAAGCATCTGAGATACCTCCATATAAAAGATACGGAAAAGACAATATACAACAAATAACCTACCCAACCGAGAACGGGCAGCGAGAATACCAGATAACACACGACACACACGCCAAGCAGCGAGAACAGATAAAGCAACGCCTCGCCTATGGGCAGCAGGGAAAACACCTCGTCGATAGTGGCAATAATCAATACCACCAACAACCAGATACTGGCGATAAAAAGACAAAGGATAAGCGGAAGGTCAAACGGATTAAGCGTCGGATGATAATAATACATGACCCAAGTCTCAGGAATCAACCTTTGTATGCTGGCATAAAGAATGGCCGAACTGGACAAGGTAACTGTCAGTAAAGTGGGATAAAAGGAGCTTATGTCCCTAACGAATATAATGTGGAAGTTAGAGTGACGAATCTGCCTCAATACAATAACGATGAAAACGGCAAAGACCAACCCCACAAAGTACCATAAATGTCTTTGGCTGAAAAGATAGATAAACTCAGATATCGGATCGTCAGGAACAACACTTGAGAGAAAAGTGCTCTGGTGAATCCATCCTTGTGAAAACTGGTCGCGAGCCACCTTTACCCATACGCTGTCAATGGAATCTTCTGGAATAACCACAATCTGCGCTACCACAAGAGGGTCGTCATAATAAAGCAGAATACTATCCGAAAGCGTATCTATAGGCATATTATGAAGCGGTTCCTGCGTCTGTAGCCACATACTGTCGGCCGTAAGGAAGAAGTTGTCATTAACGGCATAGAGCGTCATCTCGTCTGCCGGATAATAGCAGGCCGAGAACATCACCAAAGCCGTCAGTAAAAGAAAAACCCTACGCATTGAACACCTTCATTTCACAATTTCTACAATCAAATTCCAGACGGAACCGCCTGCCATCCTTAGAACAAAGGTAATAAGGCTCCTTATACGTCTCCTTGACACGATGGTATTTCGGACACCAGCCCATCTGATAACGCAAACAGAAACGGCACGTCATCAATGCCTGACCTTCCTGCAACCGCCCCGTCACTTCCAAAGCGTTAATGGGCTGCGAGCCAGAAGTATCTGCCACAAACTGCTGCGAGAGACGGTTACTGATGTTATAGTTGAAACGTGATGCGGAAGCAAAAACCTTTGAAGACATATTTACAGGAGACACATCTGTGGAATATTCATCTTCTGCCGATTCCATAAGTTGTTCCACAAGGCTGCGACGCCAGTCTGCCAACATACTGCGAGGTATAAACCAAGGTTGCGAGAAATGGATTTCCACATCCTTTGCATAATATATGGTGTCACCCAATTTGCTCAGCAACTCTATAATGCCAGGAGTCTGGTCGGTATGCGCCAACTGGTGTTCTGCCTTGAATGTCATTGAGCGTTGAACTTTGAACTTTGAACAATCATTCTTGCCTGGCACAAAGGCCTTTAGTTCAAAGCCATCCTCCACCTCACAGAGCTCGAAACTGACAGGAATCCTGCGGACGGCAGTATCACGTGCCATAAGCTTTTCCCACTGCTGATCGTAATTGCGCCAGAGCACATCGCCTTTCCTTATATCTGGCATCTCGGCAGGAAAAAGATGATTGCCCTCTACCCTGTTCACCCGGAAGCCCTGCAACTGCCCCTGAGCATCCAAGAAACACAGACCGTCACCATTGCAGAACGGCACAATGCCGGCAACTATTATACTTCCGTTCCTCACCTCCTTCACATGTCCCACCAACTGTCCCCTGCTTTTGGGCGTATCGGGCGAAGCCAAATCATCCGTCCTTCCGTGCAGGAAGTAATTGGTAAAGCCGCGAGAGAAACTGCGGGCTGGGTCGGGAGTGAAGAAAAACTCCTCTTCACCAAGGGACGCACGCTTATACTCTGACCTGCGACGCAGAACAGCATCTATCTGCTGGCGGTAAAAAGCCGTTATATTCTTTACGTAGGAGACATTCTTCAGGCGGCCCTCTATTTTAAAGCTGCATACGCCGGCATCCATCATTTCCTCAAGATGACGGCTTCTGTTCATATCTCGTAAAGAAAGTAGGAATTTGTCTTCAACAATGATTTCTCCGTTACTGTCCTTTAATGTGAAAGGCAAACGGCAGAACTGTGCACACTCTCCCCTGTTGGCCGAACGTTTGAAACAATACTCCGAAGCGTAGCATCGTCCGCTATAGGAAACGCAAAGTGCACCGTGAACAAACGCCTCAAGGGGCACATCAGGAACGGCCTGGTGAATTTCCCTTATCTGTTGTAGGGAGAGTTCACGCGCCAATACTATCTGGCGGTAGCCCAGTTCCCTGAGGACAACAGCCTGCTCTGGACTGCGGTTGTCCATCTGTGTGCTGGCATGTAGAGGAATTGGCGGCAAGTCAAGCCTCAGCAAAGCCAAATCCTGCACAATCAGCGCATCTGCTCCTATACGGTATAGTTCCCATACAAGGTCTTGGGTATCTTGCAGTTCGTGGTCATACAGAATAGTATTAACCGTTACATATACCTTTACTTTATACCTATGAGCATACGTACAAAGCTTTGCAATATCCTGCACAGAGTTTCCTGCTGAGGCGCGGGCACCATACTTGGCGGCACCTATGTAAACGGCATCGGCACCGTGATCCACAGCAGCGATGCCGCATTCCAGATTCCGTGCAGGAGAAAGCAATTCAATGTATGTCATCTATGTTGTAAGGTGTCTCTTGATATACGTAATAATTCAACCAGTTCTGGAACATAAGGTTGCCGTGAGCACGCCATGTGACAAGCGGTCCCTGCTCTGGTACGTCATCCTTATAATAATTGTAAGGTTTCTGGATGGGAAGTCCCTTGCCAAGATCGCGTTTATATTCTGTATCCAGCGTATTAGGCGAATACTCAGAATGTCCTGTAATAAAGATTTCCCTACCTTCACGCGCCATCACCATCGAGACACCGCTCATAGGACTCTCGGCAATAAGGGTAAGCTCGGGCACCTTTAGGATATCCTCTCTGCGAATCTCTGTATGTCTGCTGTGAGGCATATAGAACACATCATCGAAACCACGGAAGATAGGAAGCGTCTTGTCTGAGGGATATTGCGGGAAAATGCCGAACATCTTCTGTGGAAGCGGGTACTTAGGCACTCCGTAATGATAATATAGTCCTGCCTGTGCCGCCCAGCATATATACATGGTGCTGGTAACATGTGTCCTGGCCCATGCAAATATCTCGCTTATCTCGTCCCAATAGGTAACCTCTTGATAATCAAGGAGCTCAACGGGTGCTCCAGTAATAATCATACCATCAAACTTCTCGTTACGCATCAGTTCAAAATCCCGATAGAATGCACGCATGTGCTCTATGGGCGTATTCTTGCTGGTATGTGCCTTTACCTTCATAAACTGTATTTCGAGTTGAAGGGGGCTGTTGGAGAGAAGTCGGATAAGGTCCGTCTCGGTAGTAATCTTCAGAGGCATCAGATTTAGGACAACAATCCTCAACGGACGGATGTCCTGACTGTTAGCTCGGGAATCTGCCAGCACAAAGATATTCTCGTTTTTCAACAAATCAATGGCTGGCAGTTTATCTGGAAGTCTTAACGGCATCTTATTTTAAATTAAAAATGAAAGAGTGAAAAGTGAAAAACTTTACCAAATGGTTACACGCTCTGCCTTTGGCACAAACATGGGGTCTTTCTCTGTAATGCCGAAAGCCTCGTACCAGGCATCCATGTGAGGCATCTGACCATTTACACGCCACTTACCCAGCTGATGAGGATCACCCTTCACGCGCTTCTGAATCTCGGCATCACGAATGTTCTGCGCCCACACATTGGCGTATGCCAGGAAGAACCGCTGCTCTGGTGTAAAGCCGTCTATGTCCTTTAACGGAGCGTTGGCAGTAGCGTTCTTGAATGCCTGAAAGCTAACCATCAGACCTCCGTGGTCAGCCATATTCTCGCCTAAGGTGAGAGAGCCATTGGCATAAAGGCCCGGCAGCACCTCTATCTTATTATGGAACTCGCGCATTACGCCTATACGTTCTTCAAAACGTTTGGTATCTTCCTCGTTCCACCATGTTACCAAGTTTCCTTCCTTATCGTACTTGCTGCCCTGGTCGTCAAATCCGTGAGTCATCTCATGTCCAATAACAACGCCTATGGCACCGTAGTTGAAAGCATCGTCAGCATTCATATCAAAGAAAGGAGGCTGCAGGATGCCGGCAGGGAAACAAATCTCGTTAGTGGTAGGATTGTAATAAGCGTTGACAGTCTGAGGTGTCATATACCACTCGTCCTTATCTACGGGCTTATTGAACTTGTTCTTTATCATATCCTTGATATCCCACTCGTTGATGGCCAGCATATTGCGAAGGTAACTGTCGCCAATTTCCAAGTCACTATAGTCTTTCCACTTGTTAGGATAGCCCACCTTAACGTAGAAGGCATCCAGTTTCTCTCTTGCCACCTTCTTTGTTTCATCGCTCATCCAATCCTGGACATCAATACGTTCGCCCAGTGCAATCTGCAGGTTCTTAACCAGCTTCTCCATGCGTTCCTTTGCTTCTGTTGGGAAATACTTTGCAACATAGAGCTGACCCAAAGCCTCGCCCAAGCCGCCTTCTACACTGGCTACAGCACGCTTCCAACGCGGACGGTCTTCCTCCTTACCGCTCATTACCTTGCCGTAAAAACCAAAGTTCATGGCACGGCTCTCATCATCGATATACGAAGAAACCATATCCAAAGCATGCCACAAATAGATGTTCTGAAGGGCCTCCGGTGTCTCCTCAGCCAGGATTTTCTCCACTTCATGAATAGCAACAGGCTGACCAAGACACACTTCCTTTACATTATCCATTCCCAGATTGTTGAAGAAGCCGTTCCAGTCAATGCCGGGGAACTGCTTCTGCAACTCTTCGTAAGAGAGCTTGTTATAGTTGGCTTCTGGATCACGAAGTTCCGTCCTGCTCTTGCTGGCTTGGGCAATTCGCGTCTCTATGCGGAGTACGTCCCCGGCAATGCGCAGAGCATCCTTATCAGAGAAGCCCGAGTGCCGGCAAAGGTCGGAAATATACTTCTGATAGGCCTTTCGGATTTCCTCCGACCTTTCGTCTTTATCAACGTAGTAGTCCTTCTGTCCCAGCGTCAGACCGCCCTGATAGATGGAAACAAGGTTGTTCTTTGAATCCTTCTCATCGGCACCAATGTACATACCAAACAGTCCGGGTACACCTTGACGTTGCATACGAGGCCAAACCTCTTTAAGCCAGTTTGTAGTAATCTCGGCAGAACACTGGTAGCCGTCGCACAACAGGAACTCCTCTAAAGCGCCCCAGTAATGCTCGTTCAGGTTTACGCTGTCCATCGCTGAATTATAAAGGTCGGCTATCTTCTGCTCCACACTGCCAGGCTCCAAATCCTTAAGGGCAGCCACACTGTCTATAAGTCCCTGCAGCTGCTTAATGTTGTTCTCTGACAACACATCAAAGCTTCCATATCTGCTGTACTCTGCAGTAAGCGGATTAGCCTTCTGCCAGCCACCTGTGGCGTACATATAGAAATCTGTGCCAGCCTGATAGGTACTGTCCAGATTTGCCAGATTGATACCTGAGTTTAACTCTTTGTTGCCTGTAGTACAGGCAGCTCCCATTGCGGCAAATAATACCATTGGTAAAATGTTTCTTGTTTTCATACTGTATTTTATTTTACGTTTCTATTTTTCTTGATTATGAATTACGTTCCAGTTCTTCCATTGCCTTTTCCCACTCATCTTCCGCTTCGGCAAGCTGGACTTTCATACGGCCGTGCTTCTCGTACAGACCCATATCGGCACTGCCTTCTGGAGTTGAAAGCTGTTCCTCCAGAATCTTAACGGCAGCCTCCAGTTGGGACACACGTTCCTCTGCCTCCTGAACCGCTTTTTCCAGTTTTTTCTTCAGACGCGAAGCGGCTTTCTGCTGCTCGTATGAAAGCGCAGATTCTCTCTGAATTCCAGTCTTTTCAGTATTTTCCGAAACGTTTCCCTGACGCATCAGAATTGAACTGTTAAGTTCACTAAGTTCATTTATCTTTTTGGTTTTCAAGAAGTCATAAATTCCGCCCAGATGTTCCTTTACCTTTCCGTCGGCAAATTCATAGACCTTCTCAACCAGACCGTCAAGGAACTCGCGGTCATGACTTACCAGAATTACAGTCCCCTCAAAATCACGTATGGCATCTTTCAGAACATCCTTGCTGCGCATATCAAGGTGGTTGGTAGGTTCGTCCAAAATCAGACAGTTCACAGGTTCCAGCAATAGCTTTATCATAGCCAGACGTGTACGCTCCCCGCCAGAGAGGAACTTTACCTTCTTATCGCTTGCTTCACCGCCAAACATAAAGGCACCAAGGATGTCTCGGATGCGCAGTCGCATATCGCCCTTTGCCACACGGTCTATCGTGTCAAAGACGGTTATTTCACCATCCAGCAACTGCGCCTGGTTCTGTGCAAAATAACCTATCTGCACGTTATGGCCTATGGTTAGCTTACCGTCGTAGGGAATCTGACCCATAATACATTTTACCAGCGTGGTCTTACCCTCACCGTTACGTCCCACAAAGGCAACCTTTTCACCACGCTTGATGGTAAGGTTCACGTTGTTGAAAACCACATGCCCGTCATAGCTTTTGGCCGTATCCTCACAGATAATGGGGTAATCACCGCTACGGACGGAGCACTTGAACTTAAGGTGCAAGGTCGAATTGTCCACCTCATCCACCTCTATGGGAACAATCTTCTCAAGCTGCTTAATACGGCTCTGTACCTGAATGGCTTTTGTTGCCTGATAGCGGAAACGGTCTATGAAAACCTTGATGTCCTCAATCTCCTTCTGTTGGTTCTCGTATGCCCTGAGCTGCTGCTCCCTGCGTTCTGCGCGCAAAACCACATACTCGTCGTACTTTACTTTGTAATCATAAATTTTTCCGCAACTGATTTCCAGCGTCCGGTTGGTGACATTATTGATAAAGGCACGGTCATGACTTACCAGCACGACGGCTCCTGCACGGGTGCTTAGGAACTGCTCCAGCCATTGGATGCTCTCAATGTCCAGATGGTTGGTCGGCTCGTCAAGCAATAGGACATCCGGGTGCAGAAGCAACAGCTTAGCCAGTTCAATGCGCATACGCCATCCGCCGGAAAACTCGCTGGTAGGACGGTCGAAGTCCTCTCTTCTGAAGCCCAGTCCTTGCAGGGTCCGTTCCAACTCAGCATGATAATTCATACCTCCCATCATCTGGAAATGCTCGTTCAAATGAGTAAAGCGCTCCACCAGTTGCATATACTCCTCGCTCTCATAGTCGGTACGCTCGGCCAACTGATTATTCAGATTTGCAATCTCGTCCTGTATTTCGTGTATATGCGCAAAAGCCTTTTCCGTCTCCTCACGTACCGAACATTCGTCAGACAGTACCATTACCTGAGGCAGATAGGCAATGCTGGTGTCACGCGGAACAGAAACCGTCCCGCTTGTCGGTTCCTGCAATCCTGCTATTATCTTAAGCATTGTACTCTTGCCCGCACCGTTCTTGCCGACCAAAGCTATGCGGTCCTTGTCGTTTATAACATAACTGACATCGCTAAACAGAGGTCGGGCACTGAATTCAACGCGCAAATTGTCGATAGAAATCATCCGCTATATTTAATTTTGCGGTCAAAGGTATAAAATTTTTGCCATTTTATGACTATATTTTACAAAATATAAGCACTGGAATAGTATTTTTCTTTATCTTTGTACATCCAATGCGGAAAGTGAAGAGTGAAAAGTGAAAAGTGAAGGCTGCGATTGAGCGAGAGGAGAGCTAAGCTTGCTTAAGCTATTCCGAGCGTAAGCAGGCTCGACCGCAGGTCAAAAGTGAAAAATGAAAAATGAAAAGTGAAATTGGCATAAGCTTAACGTCTAACAAATAAATAACCACACAAAGATGAAAGTAAAGTATTATCTGCTTAGCATTACCGTTATGGGTATGCTCACAGCATGTTCCGGAGAAAAGAAAGAGGGTTCTGATACCACAGCCTCAACAGAAAAGAAAGTCGAGGCCGACCAGCCTACCGGCGATGTGTTTATCTACACCTCAGAGCACAGGCACGAAAAAACACAGCCCGACAAGGCAAAGGTTCTCATCAGCAAGAAACTGGGAAGTATCAATACCAACGAATTCAAGGGGAACACCACGATGGAAGAGATATGGATAGGCGAACAGGTACAGCACATTGCCGCCGGAGCCTTCGAGGGTTGTACCAATCTTAAGAAACTGCATATTGCAGGTCCCCTTCCCGTTATCAACGACGGTGCATTTGTTGGTTGCTCTGCCCTGGAAGAACTTCATGGCGACGTTTATACCATTGGTGTAGATGGATTCAAGGGTTGCACCTCCCTTAAGAGCGTTATTTTAGGCGAACATGCCTACTGGATTCGCGTCGGTGCATTCGAGGGTTGCAAGAACCTAAAGAAAATCATCCTTGCCGACACCATGAGCAAGCTCGAGGACGGTGCTTTCGAGGGTTGTACTGCTTTGGAGGAACTCAGTATTCCCAACGACTTCAAGAACCGTATGTTTGGTATGCTCCCCAATCAGGCCAACCTCCGCAAGGTTTACCTGCTCACCACCGAATTCTATCCCGTTCCCAAGAACTGCCAGCCTAACAAGCAGTGTACGCTCTATGTTCCCGATGCATTCCTGAAGCAGTTCCAGGGCGACGAGCAGTGGAGCCAGTTTGGCAGCATAGTTCCCATGAGCAAGAGCCAGTACTACTCTGCCGAAGGATTCCTGAAATAATAACATTTGCAACATCATTCGTAGTAAAGAGTTAAGGCTCTTTCAAAATAAAGTGAACCCCAGAAGTTGAATACTTCTGGGGTTTATTATGTATGTACATCACCGTTTATAAGTCTTCTTCCTTCAATTCCTTAAATATCTCTTCCAGGATGTTTTCCTGCAGATATTGTCGCTTTGCCCTCAGGGGGCAAACACGCACGGCTTTTCCAAAGCTTCCATTAGAAACAAAATCTGTAATACTACAAATATCTCCGATTTTACGATTTGTCCATCCTTTCTTTTATTTCACGTCCTTGCATTAATACTTGATTCTGAAATAGTCGAGTATGGCTTTATAGCTGTCCTGTGCAGAGAGGCAGGTGTCTGTAAGATAACCATCGATATGCCCCCACTCACGCAGGCCACGATAATAGAACATCTTCAATTCATCGGTGATGATAAAGGGAACGACACCACTACGCAGGCACTCTTTAAACATGACGAGACGCCCTACGCGACCATTGCCGTCTTGGAACGGGTGTATCTTCTCGAAACGGACATGAAAATCGAGGATGTCTTCTAACGTGTGCTGCTGCTTGGAATTGTAGTTTTCTATCAGCCGCAGCATACTTTCTTGCACACGTTCTGGCTTACATGTTTTCTCGCCGCCCACTTCATTAGGAAGTCGTTTGTAGTCGCCTACGGCAAACCAGTCCTTGCGGCTGTCGGATGTGCCTGATTTCAAGATGCCATGCAGCGTCTTCACCAGTTCTTCCGAAAGCTGTTCTTCTGCTTTATCGATGATCAGGTCGATGCAACGAAAATGGTTCACCGTCTCTATGATATCATTCACGTTCACAGTCTCGTCGGTATTCACACCAATGGTATTCGTCTCAAAGATATAACGTGTCTGGTCGTGCGTCAGACGACTGCCTTCGATATGGTTCGAGTTATAGGTCAGATCTATCTGTGTTTTGTGATAGATACAGCCTTTCATCTTCATCTCTTTCTGTTCGTGAAGGGCTGCAAGCAGCGGTGTTATATGTTCTTCCATACTTTTTTGTTTCGTTTATTTCATCATCACCATTATTTCGTCAATAAGAGCCTTGTTCTCGTTGTTGACATCTTCCTCCGTAAACTATCTCAAATCACCCATACATTCATTCTCTATAAGGGGATGCTATTTCGTCTGCAAATATAGCATTTTTTTTTGAATTCTCATACATCTGGTCAACAAAATCACCTCATTTTTACACCAAAAATAACCATTTTTGCAGCTGGAATCATGGATTCTAATTGAGGCAAGCACATTGTTATCGCACCTAAGATATTCAATATCAAGCACATACAATAACACAGCGGTCAAGATGGTCATTTGGTCATTTGTCATTTTCGTTTTGAAAGTGCTGTCATTTGCTCACTATATATAAATATAGAATATTTATATTATAGTGGCGGTTTTGACAATGTTTGTTTTCGATTTTGACAAATGACCAAATGACCGCGTCAAAAAAAAATGTGAAAAAAGTTTGTCATTTATTTGTGAACCGCAATGGCAATGTCATACCTTGGCAATGTGAAAAGATAAGGGTTGCAGATGCGGCCCCTAAGGAAAAAATTTGCGGCACTTAAGGGGCGCAAAATTTCCCCTTGCTGGGGGGAATTTAAATGAAAAGTGAAAGAGTGAAAAGTGAAAAATGAGAATAAGAGAAAATGTTTGACAGGCGTTAGACGTTAGGCATTAGACTTTAGACTTTCGCTAAACACTAACCGCTAAACAAAAGAAGGTCGACAATAAAAATAAAATTTTATTTTGTATTGTGCTCGCTTAATCGTAACTTTGGCTAACGCCGAAATTACTTTCACTCGGAAAAGTTCAAATAAATTTGGCTTTTCACTCGCTTAATCGTAACTTTGCAATGCAAAAACACAGGAAAATGATACAGAACAGGAAATGGACATCGTGGGCCCTCATGCTATTGTTGCTGCTAAGTATGGCAGTCAAGGGACAGACGTGGCAAAGCGTGGAACTGAAAAGGCAGATAACGCACCCGCAACCAATGACGGGACTGGTGCTGTGGCCCGAACAGGCTGCAAAACGGAATGCCACATACGGCAAGAGCATTCAGCTGGAATTCTCGTATTGCCTGCCCTGTAAGGTTGTTAAGGGATGTTCCGAGGACGGCACAATAGAATATGACTGGAGCAGTTTTGACAAGCTGCTGAATGAGGTGGCAGAGCGCGGACACCAGTTGGTGGTGCGATTCAGGTATGAATATCCGTCAGGTACTGATGTGGACGGACAGAAGGGCACCACAGCCGTGCCAGCATACATAAAGGAACGCAGCGACTACAACGAGACTTATAACGCCAACCCCAGCGGCGACGGACCTACCTACTATGCCGACTGGAGCAATGCGGAACTGCAACGGTTTACCCTTCAATTCTACACCGATTTTGCCCAGCGCTATGCCCACGACCCACGCATTGCTTTCCTGGAGGTAGGCTTCGGACACTGGTCAGAATACCACATTTACGGCACCAAGCTGCAGTTAGGTGTCAACTTCCCTGCCAAAACATTTCAGAAGAGATTCTTCCAGCACATGAAAAGAATTGCCGACGGTCTGCCCTGGCTGGTGTCGATAGATGCCGGTGATGAGACCTACTCGCCTGTAGCAGCGGATAACACCCTGATGAACATTCAGTTTGGTCTCTTTGACGACTCGTTCATGCACGAGACTCACGAGATTGGCACAAATGACGGCTACAACGAGAAATGCTGGAATGCCATAGGGAAAGGGACACGCTGGAAGAAGGGTGTCTGCGGCGGTGAAGTCAGTTACTATACGAGCAGCGACCAGAAGAACTTCCTGAACCCGGCAGGTATGTACGGCCACACGTGGGAGGAGCAGGCTGCCAAGTACCACATTTCATTTATGATAGCCAATGATGCACCCGGCAGCACCTACGGGACAGCTCGCAGGTTCCGTGAAGCATCTATGGCCACAGGCTACCGGATAGCCGTCAAAGAATGCAAGACCGACGGCACCACTACCCGACTGCTGGTGACCAATGAGGGCATTGCACCGCTTTATCGAGATGCCTGGTTTGCAATCGGTGAAGTCAGGGCCGACAAATCACTCTGCGGCCTGCTTCCCAGTAACGAAATGTGGGTGGAGATTGCTGCTACACCTACAGCAGACGGAAGCGACATACACATTGTCAGCGACTATATTCTGCCTGAGCAGGAAATAGAGTTCAATGCCGACATAGAGGGTGAGACTGCCATTCCGTCGGCAAGTGCCTCAGCGGGAAAAACAACGTATTACAATTTAGCAGGACAGTGCCTTGACCGTCCTGCTCATGGGGTTACGATAAAGTATGCAGCTAACGTTCAGGGGAGGAAAGTCATTATACCCTGAACGCTCAATTCCCAACTATTCCATATCTCCCTCTATAGTCAGACGGGTGACCTCTGAAATAGCATTAGAGCGAATGGTAATGGTTTTCTGGAAATGACCGGGGTACTTGTCGGTACCGTTGTAGGTAACATCTATAACACCTGTCTCGCCGGGCTTTATGGGCTCCTTCGTGAAAGTAGGAACCGTGCAACCACAACTGGCAAAAGCCTGATGGATAACAAGGGGAGCCGTTCCTGTATTGGTAAAGCGGAAACTGCACTTTACGATAGGGTCGTTCTTGCTGAACTTGCCAAAGTTGTAACGCAAGGTGTCGAACTTTATCTCGGCATAGTTCTCTGCCCTGGTTGTACCGGTTACCTTAACTTCGCTGGTTTGTACTTTCTGCTTCTGTGTCTGAGCCTCTGCCAAAGATACGGTAAGAAGACAAAAGGCCATTATTAAGAGTTTTTTCATCTGTCCCTGTTTTTATTTTTCTGCAAAGATAGTGCGATTTCTTGAAAATACAGTTTGCTAAAACAAGAAAAATGGCTTCACGACTATATTATTTAAGATATTTTTGTACTTTTGCACATTAATTAGACTGTTTAAAAGAATTTGGAAAAGATAATCCTTGGCATAGATCCAGGCACCAACATTATGGGGTATGGTGTGCTGAAAGTTGCAGACCGCAAGGTTGATATGCTGGCACTAGGCGTTATAGACCTTAGAAAATACGCTGACCATTACCTGAAGCTGGGACATATCTTTGAGCGAGTAAGCGGCATCATAGAATCTTATCTGCCTGACGAGATGGCCATAGAAGCCCCATTCTTTGGCAAGAATGTACAGAGTATGCTGAAATTAGGCAGAGCACAAGGGACTGCAATGGCAGCTGCCATAAACAGGCAGGTTCCTATTACTGAATATGCTCCTACAAAGATAAAAATGGCTATTACGGGCAATGGAAATGCCAGCAAGGAGCAGGTGGCAGATATGTTACGCCGTATGCTGAAACTGGATGCAAAGGAAATGGGGAAATTCCTTGACGCAACAGATGCCTTAGGTGCAGCCTATTGTCATTATCTGCAGATGAACCGTCCTCAATCCGACAAGAAATACAAATCCTGGAAAGACTTTGTTGCCAAGAACGAAAAAAGGGTAAACCCTCTCTCCACTACCCCCTAAGGGAGCACATTAACTAAAAGAAATTAAATGACAATTAACACGAAAGAACCACTCCCCGAAAGGCAGAGAAAGGAAAGGGCTGTTATAACGGTCACAAACGGAATAACACGTCACCCTGACTGGCGTATGGCTGAACCCATAAACATAGAAATCCTGCAAGGTGAGCAAATAGCCATCGCCGGTGACAATGCCGCAGGTAAAAGCCGACTTATAGAGATAATTACCGGACACTATCCTCTGCTGATGAACGAGGTGAAATACGACTTTTCTCCCAGCCGCCTAAAGATGGTCAGTGAAAATCTGAAGTACATATCCTTCCGCGATTCATACGGAGATTCTGACAGCACGTATTACTATCAGCAGCGTTGGAATCAGCACGATATAGACGAAGGAACTCCCACGGCAGGACAGTTACTGCAGGAAGCCTTCAAACATGCTGACGAATCAATCGGGAGAGGCCTTGCCGAAGAAGAACGTGCAGCGGCACAAAAGCAACGCACAGAGCTAAGAAAAAAACTGACAGAGATATTCCACCTTGACGGACTGATGGACAAATACATTATCTCCCTCAGTAGCGGAGAGCTGCGTAAGTTCCAGCTCACAAAGACACTTGGAACTGGTCCCAGAGTGCTGATAATGGACAATCCTTTTATCGGTTTGGATGCCCAGACACGCGACCAGCTGCGCCTTCTCTTGCAAAAACTGGCACAAGAAACAAAACTGCTCATTATTCTGGTATTAAGCAAGGTAGATGACATACCCGACTTCATCACACACGTCATACCCATAGAAGGCTTACATATCTTACCCAAAATAACAAGAAAGGAATACCAGCAACAATTGAGCACAAGGACTTTCGAAACGCTCTCTGAAGAAAAAAGGAACTGGATATTGCAGCTACCGCAGAAAAACTTGAGCCAAGAGCCTTTCTACCCAAAAGAAGGAAGCGAGATTTTAAAATTCAACGATGTTACCATCCGTTATGGCTCGCGTACCATTCTGAAAAATCTGAACTGGTCGGTCAATGAGGGTGAGAAATGGGCTATGAGCGGTGAGAACGGAGCCGGTAAGAGTACGCTACTGAGCCTTGTCTGTGCCGACAATCCACAGGCGTACGCTTGTAACATAGAGTTATTTGGTCACAGGAGAGGCTCTGGCGAAAGTATCTGGCAGATAAAAAGGCACATCGGATATGTAAGTCCCGAGATGCACAGGGCCTACCTGAAAGACCTTCCGGCCATAGACATCGTGGCAAGCGGATTGCATGATTCCGTAGGTTTATATACTCGTCCCAAGCCTGAACAGAAGGAGATTTGTCTGGACTGGATGAACATTTTCGGCATAAAGGAACTGGCCGACCGCACCTTCCTAAAACTAAGCAGCGGAGAGCAGCGCCTGTGCCTTTTGGCCCGTGCCTTTGTCAAGGATCCTGAACTGCTGATTCTGGATGAACCCCTGCACGGTCTCGACCTGCAGCATCGCGCCTACGTAAAGGAAATCATTAACATTTTCTGTCAGCGCAAGCACAAGACACTGGTAATGGTGACACACTATAAGGAGGAGTTCCCCAAATGCATCACCAATAATATTTACCTCACCAAGAACTAACTTCGTACACTCCAGCTATACTGCAGAAGGAACTAAGTGAAACAGCCAGCCACATTGGATTATGTAGCTGGCTGCATTATTCTTACTTTACCATAAGTCTTACTTCATCAAAACCTTTCTCGTTGTTCCGTCACTCATACGGATGATGTTGATGCCTTTCTGCGGAGCAGACGAAATGCAGGCTTTAAGAAAAGCCAGCCGGTACTGTAATGGCTTAGAACGCCACGGAAAGAGGCAATACGGGAGCGGAGCCGCTCGGCATCAGTCTCCTGTTCAAGCGACGGTAATTTGCGTTGCATACGCCGAAGGGTGGTATTGCTGACATAGCGACGATGGGGTTTAAGATAGGCACCAAGAAATTCCACCCCCTGATTAACAGAGCAGATACGCACTTTACCTTCATGAAGCGTCAGGTCTAACTCTTCTTTCAGGAATTTCCGAACCTGTGGTATAAGCGTATGCAACCACTCGCGACTGGCACTTACCACATAGAAATCATCAACATAACGCCCATAGTGACGGCAACGGAGCGTTCGCTTCATAAACTCATCCAATCGTCCCAGATATACATTACTGAAGAGCTGGCTTGTAAGATTACCTATTGGCAAGCCACAGCCCTTAGGACTGAAGAAGAGACTCTTGTCTCGCGGCAGGGAGTGCCAATCGGCGGGACTTCCTTTGATGCGACAGTCTGCAATAGGATCAAGCAGTACAATCTCATGCGTAAGATACCGAAGGAAATCCATGTCAAGACATTCGCCCCATGCCATACTGCCTATGCTGTGACTTTCCATACGGTCAAGCAGGGAAAGCGTTATGGAGAGTAGCCGCTGACGGTTGATATGCATAAAGTAGCCCCTGATATCCATTTTCAGCACCCAGCAAGGTTCCTGCCAACTGTGGCTTTCCTGACGGATGTGCTGTTCCAGACGGTCTATGCCGAAGTGCGTTCCACGCCCTTTGATGCAGGAATAACTGTCCGGAATGAAGGTACGCTCAAAGAGTTCGTGCGTATAATTATAATAAAGGTGGTGGACAATGCGGTCACGGAAGTCGGCGGCAAACACCTCTCGTTTCTTGGGGTCGGAGATAAGGAAGCAGGTAGAGGGTAGCGGCTTGTAAGTTCTGCAGTATAATTCATCGCACAATGACTCCAAGTTCTCCTCCAGATGTTCCTCAAATTTTAATTGATAGGGTTTGTTACGCTTGTGCCTGCGGGCATCGTAGTATGCCATGTACAAATCTGTCAGCAGTTGCTCCCGCGAAAGGATGAAGGGTTGCATAATAAAAGAATAAAAGGATGCACTGCCTTACTCTTTCCGAGTGCAAGTGCTAAGCTACGGGCGCACGGCTCGCACAGATAGCCCGTAGCGGCGGTAGCTGCTGCGCCAATTCCAGTAGCCGGAACCGAAGTACATGTAGTACGCGTCGTAGTCGTAGAGCGGGTCAAGCGAACTGGACCAGTAGTCGCCGTACGCGCCCGCGTCGTAGAGCTCGTCACCCCAGCGGTAGCCAGCGGCAGGCAGGAAGACTTGGCCTCCGTTCCGCCCTGTTACGAGGATGCCGTTGACACCGTTCTTCTGCGTCCACTGGTGGGAACAATTGTTCATTAGTTCGATCTGTTGCTCATGCGATGGCATTCGCCAGGGAGCCCCCATGCGGACATGGGCGACATCGTAGCCTGTGCCAGCGATGTCGGAACCGATGTTGGTATAAGCATAATATCCTTGGCTATCGTAGTATCCGTAGGCGTATGTGTTCCAGTCATACACACTCTTCTCGCTTGTCTCGCCCCAGGCGTAGTAGCCGCCGTAGCCCTCCGGGGTGCTTGCCCCCACGTTGCAGCAGCACCACTTCGTGCCGCTCGGCAAGCCGAGGTCGATGGCATGGGGATGGTGGTCGTCGGGACAGGTGAGAAGTTCGGGGAAGTCTTTGGAAGGTTCTGCCCGAAGTTCCTTGCCCATTATCTTCACGGTTGGGTAAGCAGTATAGGTCTTGCCTGCCTCCATATTGCTATAGGCAACCTGAACACCGTCAAGAGACCACTGCTTTTCGTTGCGATATGTTGTGGAAAGGTACTTTGCCTCCAACTTCTCATCCTTTTCATAAAACGACATGCCAAGCTGTACGGGCAGCAGCAGGTCACGCGAAGGCTGGGTCTTCAGCACGGCTGTTTTTTCGTTCGCGCCCTTCTGGTATTCGAGCTCAGTAAATGCTGGCAGCAGGTATTTGTCTGTTCCAATCTGTGGCTCGCCAGATAACTTAACGGATGCCGGTTGTATGCCGTCGCCGAACAAGCCTAGCTGCACGTAGGCACGTGCCGACCAGGGTACGGTGGTGCGGGCGTAGCTGTCCTTCAGGGCAGAGTACATTCCCTCGTCAAAGGCAGCTACGGCATCGAACTTGAAGTCAACGGACTCTTTTACACCCACCATGCACTCAAGACCAAGACCAGTTGCGGAACCGCACAAAGAGAAGAGCAAGTCAGGAATGAGACCTACCTCCATGTAGCCAGTCATGGAAAGCGAAGCCACATCCACACCGGCATCATTCTTCGGCGTAAGATACGTACTCCATTTCTTATTCTGCAATACGAAGCTGACCTTATCTGTGCGGTTGAAGTGTGCACTGCAATCGAGACTCACGGTGGCACCTTCGGCAAAGTATCCTGACAAGCCAAGCTTAGGTGTGATGAAAAGCAACGTGCCGGGTATCGGTATGCGGCCAAGCGTCACCTTTTTTACCAGCTCCTTCTCGTAGTATTTCTCGAAGGAACTCGTGGCATTGAACTTGATGGAGGATGTCAGGTCGTTCTGCAAGTCAAGGCGGAAGTACATGGGCTTGCCTATCTGTATGTTTACCGTCACTTTCATCCTTGCCACATCGCCTATATCCAACGTGGTCGTCGTACCACCCTTCTCCAGTGTCTTTGTCCAAGACTTGTTCCAGATTTCCCGCTCGTATGTCACTTCGGCCTTACGCCTGCTGCTTGCCTGCGGGTCTTTAACATAGCACTCACCAATGAAGATGAGCTGCTCATAGACATCCTCCAGACCCACCTTCTCACAGTTATAGTGGATACCTGCACCGTCTTGTGTCTTGGATATGACACGTGCCATGATGCCATCGGGGAAAGAAAGGCAGTCGTAGGTTGAGACTACTATATTTCCCTTGGACGGACACATTTCTGCGGGAGTGCTCAGGCTCAGGGTAAAACGTATCGTGTCACAGTCGGAAAGATAAGGGTCATGCGCAGAAGTGAGTTCAAACACTTTTTCGTTGAGAATCGTTTCAGGAGCGATAAACGACACGCTGTCTATCGCAGCAAGGGGAATCCTGTAGATGCTGTCCTGCGTATATACAACCTGCATCTGCCAGTCGGCATGATATACACTATCAGCATCATAGTGTGACTGCGCAATGCTGTCTATATCGCTCTTGAGGAAGGCATTAAACTCACCGTCGTTCCTGTAGATGTACATGGCATCGTTCTGGGCGAATACCATTGAACAGTGAGCATTGAACATTGAACATCCCACCACAAAAAGCAGGAACATCATCCATCTTCCATCAAACATCTTACATCTTCTCATGGCTTACGGACTTTGAAGGTTACGGTTGATGTTTTAATCACATAGACGTTGCCTGCCTTTTCCGGCACAGAAAGCGACACGTTGCCCTGGCTGTCCGTTATGGCAGAAGAGACAAGGGCACCATCGACGGTATAGACCTGCACACCAGTTGACGGCGTAAGGTTGGTTATGCTGATACGGTTTCCGCTGAAAGAGAGGACAGACCCGTACTGCCCTGCATTGTTGATTCGGGTCGGGTCGTCCTCCCTAACGTATGTAAACTTCGTTACCAGTGAAGAGGGGAAACTGACTACACTCATGTGTGTGCTGACGACAAGGTGGTCGTCGCTGAATGTTAAGACGGGTTGCTCGTCCAGCATAATTGTCCAGTTCTGACCGGACGACACGTGCAGCAGCATGGCATTGACACCATTAGTATCTGCGCTTGACGCAAATGGCAGCAATGTCATTAGGAAAAGTAGTAAATGTCTTTTCATGATTATCTGTTACGGTGGTTATATGTAAGGCAAAAGTACAAAGAGAATCTGAAATAGCAAAAGATTCATGGGAAAATATTGAGTACAGCACAGCAAAAGGCGGAAAATGAAACCGCAACAGGCAAAGCGGTGGGGAATATATGATGTGTTTTTTATTACAAACCAGCCAACGGAAGACGGACTAAAGGAGAAAGGCTTTTAAGGGGTCGGCGACCCGTGCCCCACGAAACGACGTTTCGTAGTCCAGGGAACGACGTTTCGTACCCCACATAACGACGTTTCGTCAAAAAGGGGTTTGGGACCTGTCTGAGGACCCTTTGAAGCGAGTCGGAAAACCTGAAGCAAAAATCTTTACAAAATGATGCGCAAGACAGGAACCAACAATGCAGATGCCCGAAAAAGGCCTTGCAGATCATCGGAGTCAATCATGCGCATCATTGGATCAAATCATGCGCATCAACGAAATCAGGGATGCCCGCAATAAAAACATGAGCTATAAAATCTTACCCGGGTATCTGTACCCCTCTTACCCAGGTAAGATTTTCGGGTTACTTTTATTAAAGTTACTTCTCTAATTTGGCAGACACTGATAGCAAAATCATATTTTGCTGATTTTCCGACACTTACAATCAAGGGTTAAAGCAATGAAATACGTCAAAAAAAACAGTTAAGTGTTTTGCAAAAAATAGTTAAGTATTTTCAGAAAAATGGTTAACTGTTTTGAAAGAAATAGTTAAGTGTTACGAAAACAAGGTTTTTGGCGCAAGAAAAAACCGTTTTTCTTTGTATTCCGCTCGCTTATTCGAACTTTGGCTATCGCCGAAAGTACTCTCGTTCGGAAAAAACCAAATAAATTTGTTTTTTCGCTCACTTATTCGTACCTTTGAACTGCGTTCTAAAGTACTCTCGTTCGGAAAAACCCAAATAAATTTGGTTTTTCGCTCACTTATTCGTACTTTTGCACGCCGAAAGCGTAAGAAGATGAATGTTGCAGTAGTAAAATACAACGCAGGAAACATATATTCCGTAATCCATGCCCTCCAGAGGCTTGGTGTCAACCCCATTTTTACAGACAATCCCGAGCAACTGCAAAAAGCAGACAAAGTGCTTTTCCCAGGTCAGGGAGAGGCCAGCAACGCCATGCGTTATCTCAAGGAACACGGACTGGACAAGGTAATTCAAGACCTCAGGAACCCTATCCTTGGCATCTGCATAGGGCAGCAGCTCATGTGCCGTCACAGCCAAGAAGGCGACACAGAATGTCTGGGCATCTTTGATGCCGATGTACTGCGCTTTAAACCGCAAAAGCACGAAGACAAAGTGCCACACATGGGATGGAACCAACTGAGCTTTATCCAGAATGAAGAATTAAAACCGTTAGACTGCGGATTGTTCAAAGGCTTCAGCGAAGGGGAATTTGTATATTTCGTACACAGTTTCTACGTTCCCATTTGCAAACACACGGCTGCCATTACCGACTATATACTGCCGTTCAGCGCAGCATTGCACAAAAATAATTTCTATGCCACCCAGTTCCATCCGGAAAAGAGCGGAAGCGTAGGAGAACGTATCATTAAGAATTTTCTGGAACTATGATAGAACTGATTCCTGCCATTGACATAATAGGAGGCAAATGTGTGCGCCTGACAAAAGGGGACTACGCCACCAAAAAGGAATACGGTGACCCGGTGAGTATGGCCAAAGAGTTTGAACAACTGGGCTTTAAACGCCTGCATGTTGTAGATTTGGACGGAGCCAAAAGTAAACATGTGGTAAACGATGCTACCCTGAAAGCCATCACACAAGCAACCAAACTGACAGTGGATTTTGGCGGAGGTGTAAAGACAGAAGACGACCTGAAAAAAGCATTTGAGGCAGGTGCCACACTGGTAACAGCAGGAAGCATAGCCGTAACCAACCCCGAGATATATCTTGACTGGCTACAGAAATACGGAGCCACCCATCTGATATTGGGGGCTGATGTACGTAATGGCAAGGTAAGCATTAACGGCTGGCAGGAAGACAGCAACATGGAACTGGCCGATTTCCTGACCCGTTACATGAAAGCAGGAACACGCAATGTACTCTGCACAGAGATAAGCCGTGACGGTATGTTGCAAGGCCCTGCAATCAACCTGTACAGGCAGGTAATGAGTTCTCACCCCACATGCCACCTTATTGCCAGCGGAGGCGTAAGCTGCATACAGGACATTGAGGCGCTGGAACAAGCTGGCATTCCTGCTGTAGTATTCGGGAAAGCCATTTACGAGGGTCGTATCGACATGAAAGAACTAAGCAAGAAAATGCTGGTCTGATTATGAATCGCGAAGTAAGAATTATGAATTAAGGAAAGATGTTAGCCAAACGTATCATACCCTGTTTAGATGTCAAGGACGGACAGACCGTAAAAGGAACAAACTTTGTTAACCTTAGGCAGGCCGGTGATCCCGTGGAATTGGGACATGCCTATAGCGAGCAAGGTGCTGACGAGCTGGTGTTCCTGGACATAACGGCCAGTCATGAGGGCAGAAAAACTTTCACCAACATGGTACAACGCGTTGCTGCCGAGATAAGCATTCCCTTTACGGTAGGAGGTGGCATAAGTGAGTTGCGCGATGTAGAGAAGATGCTTTCTGCAGGAGCCGATAAGGTTAGCATCAACAGTGCGGCTATCAGAAATCCTAATCTTATCAATGAAATAGCTAATCATTTCGGCAGTCAGGTTTGTGTGGTGGCAATAGATGCCCGCTTTGACGAAAATGGCTGGACATGCTATCTGAACGGAGGGCGCATTCCAACAAACCGAGGCCTGTTTGAATGGGCACGCGAAGCAAACCAAAGGGGGGCAGGTGAAATTCTTTTTACCAGCATGAACCACGACGGGGTAAAAGCTGGCTTTGCCAACGAAGCATTGGCACGACTGGCAGAAGAACTGACCATTCCCGTCATAGCCAGTGGTGGCGCAGGATGCATGGAGCATTTCCGCGATGCCTTTGCCATAGGACATGCCGATGCAGCCCTGGCTGCCAGCGTATTTCACTTTGGAGAAATAGGAATCCCTGAATTAAAAAAATATTTAAGAGCAGAAAAGATAAACGTAAGATTATGAATATTGACTTTCAGAAATGCGGCGGATTGGTTCCTGCCATCATTCAGGATGCAAACACAAAGAATGTGCTGATGCTTGGCTATATGAACCAGGAAGCCTTTGACAAAACAAAGGAAACGGGATTGGTGACATTCTTCAGCAGGTCAAGACAATGCCTGTGGACAAAAGGCGAAACAAGCGGCAATTATCTGCATGTAGTTAACATACTGAACGACTGCGATCAGGACACCCTTCTCATTACCGTTCATCCTGATGGTCCTACCTGCCACACCGGCACAGACACCTGCTGGGGCGAAAAGAACGAGCAGAATCCCCTACTCTTTCTATCAGAACTAAGTGATTTCATAGAAACACGCTACAAGGAGATGCCCGAAGGCAGTTACACCACCAGTCTTTTCAAGGACGGTCTGAACCGTATGGCACAGAAGGTAGGAGAAGAAGCACTGGAACTGGTAATTGAAGCCACAAACGGCACCAATGGCCGGCTTATCTATGAAGGTTCAGATATGCTGTATCACCTGATAGTTCTGCTCACCAGCAAAGGTCTGCGTATCGAAGATATGGCAGCAGAACTGATGGAGCGTCATAATCCGGGATGGAAGAAACACTAACGAAAAGACTAAAAGACCCCTCTAATTCCCTTTGTTGAGAGAACACTTTTAAGCCTCTCACCATAGAGAGAGATGAGGTTAGAGTCTGAGAATTAGATTTTAATATGATAATAAACTACAAAAACATCAATATATTCCAGGGCGAACACCAAGTCCTTAAAAACGTAAACCTAACCGTTGAAGAAGGGGAAATGGTGTATCTGGTTGGACAGGTTGGAAGCGGGAAATCATCGCTTCTGAAAACCTTCTATGCTGAGGTCCCCTGCCAAGGAGAAGAAGCAAATGTGCTGGGCTATAACATGCTCAAGTTCAAGACCTCGCAACAGCCTGCACTACGCAGGGAGATGGGTATTGTCTTCCAGGACTTCCAACTTCTGACAGACCGCACCGTATTTGAAAACCTAAACTTTGCACTAAAAGCCACAGGGTGGAAGAAAAAAGCGGAAAGGGAAGAAAAAATAACAGAAGTGCTCAAACAGGTAAGAATGGAGAATAAGACAGACCACTTTATCTTTGAACTGAGCGGTGGAGAACAACAGCGTATATGCATAGCACGTGCTTTACTTAACAATCCAAAAGTAATCTTAGCCGATGAGCCAACAGGAAACCTGGATATGGAAAACGGAGAGCTCATCCTGGCTTTACTTGATGAAATCCGCAGACAACAGAATACTGCTATCATTATGAGCACCCACAACTGGCAGTGGATAGACTACTTCCCCGGAACTGTTTACAAATGCCAGAATAACGAACTTACAAAATAAAAGACCATACACAAATATGAAAGTACTGAAATTTGGCGGTACATCGGTAGGTACCCCGCAAAGAATGCAAGAAGTCTCCAAACTTATAACAACCGACGGAGAAACAAAAATAGTAGTTTTATCTGCTATGTCTGGTACCACAAACACACTGGTTGAGATATCAGAATATCTTTATAAAAAGAATCCTGAGGGCGCTAACACACTTATCAACAGATTGGAACAGAAGTACCTGCAGCATATTCAGGAACTTTATAAGACAGATGAATACAAGAAGGAGACCGAAACCTTCATACGCGACGAGTTCAACTACCTGCGTTCTTTCACTAAAGTCCACTTCACATCTTTTGAGGAAAAGGTGGTACTTGCACAGGGAGAAATCATCAGCACCAACATGGTAACAAACTACCTGAAGGAATGCGGTGTAAAGACGATTCTTTTAAATGCGCTTGATATTGTGCGAACCGACAAGAATGCTGAGCCCGATTTCCTTTATATTAAAGAGAAGAGCAATGCCGTACTAAAGGAGAATGCCGGCTATGAGATTTACATCACCCAAGGATTCATCTGCCGTAATGCCTACGGTGAGATAGACAACCTGCTAAGAGGCGGCTCAGATTACACGGCATGCCTTATAGGCGCAGCCATTCAGGCAGAAGAGATTCAGATATGGACAGACATCGACGGTATGCACAACAACGATCCACGCATAGTGGAACATACAGAGCCTGTACGCCAGTTGCATTTTGAAGAGGCTGCAGAACTTGCCTATTTCGGTGCCAAGATTCTGCATCCTACCTGTATTCAGCCCGCTAAATTTGCAGGAGTTCCCGTACGTTTGCTGAACACGATGGCTCCTGAGGCTCCTGGTACTATCATCAACAACGAGTTTCAGAAAGGCAAAATCAAAGCAGTAGCTGCTCGCGACAACAACATCTGTATTCAGATTACCAGCAGCCGAATGTTGCTGGCTTACGGATTCTTGAGAAAAGTGTTTGAGATTTTTGAGACCTACAAGACCAGCGTGGATATGATATGTACAAGCGAGGTTGGCGTATCTGTAACCATTGACAATTCAAGCCATCTGGCAGATATCCTTGATGACCTCAAGAAGTACGGAACTGTAAACGTGGATTATGACATGACTATCGTCTGCGTGGTTGGCGACCTGGATTCCGACAACGTTGGTTTCGAGACCATAGCCTGTGAGGCTCTAAAAGAAATTCCTGTCCGTATGATAAGCTACGGCGGTTCAAACCATAACATATCTTTCCTGGTTAAGGCAGAAGACAAAAAGCGTACACTGCAAGCATTGAGTGACACTTTGTTCAATTCTTAATTCAAAATTTACGATAATTATACTGTTCATCTCAACGACAATGAAAAATTTATTAAAGGATAACAAAGTGCTGGTAGAAAAGTTCCGCTCTATACGGACGCCATTCTACTACTACGACACAGAACTGCTTGACAAGACACTGCAAGCAATAAAGAACGAAACCGACAAGCACCAAGGGTATCACATGCACTATGCTGTTAAGGCATGTACAACCCCTAAGGTGCTAAGCCATATAACAAAGGCCGGCTTCGGTGCAGACTGCGTCAGCGGTGGCGAGATTCAGGCGTGCCTGGATGCAGGATTTCCTGCTTCTGAAATTGTTTTTGCCGGAGTTGGGAAAAGCGATTGGGAAATAGAACTGGGCCTGAAGGCCGGTATTCAATACTTCAACGTCGAAAGCATACCTGAATTGGAAATTATTAACGAAATTGCCGGCAGTATGCAGAAAGTGGCAAATGTCAGTTTTCGCATCAATCCAAATGTGGGTGCCGATACGCACGCCAATATCACCACGGGGCTTGCCGAAAACAAATTCGGTATTGCTATGGAGGATATGGAAAAGGTTATCTCGCTTGCCAATGATATGAAGAACATTGAATTTGTGGGCCTTCACTTCCACATTGGAAGCCAGATATTGGAAATGGACAACTTTGTCGCCCTTTCTAATCGAATCAATGAACTTCAGGACCGTTTGGAACGAAACGGCTTTCAAACTGTTAAGAACATCAATGTGGGGGGGGGATTAGGTGTTGACTATGCCAATCCCGACGAAAACCCCATCCCTGATTTCAAAGCATACTTCGACACATACGCCAAGCATCTGAAACTGCGTCCCGGGCAGCAGCTCCACTTTGAGTTAGGTCGTGCTGTAGTAGCGCAGTGCGGCTCTCTTATAACAAAATGTCTGTACGTCAAGCAGGCTACTGCTAAGAAATTTGTCATCGTTGATGCCGGTATGACAGATCTTATACGCCCTGCACTGTATGATGCATACCATAAGATAGATAATCTTACCAGCAATGCGCAAGAAGATGTGTATGACGTTGTAGGCCCCATCTGCGAAAGTAGCGATGTCTTTGCAAAAGACTACAGCATAAATGCCACCAAACGCGGAGATCTGCTGGCCCTGCGCTCTGCCGGTGCATACGGAGAGATTATGGCAAGCCAGTATAATTGCAGAAGTCTGCCAAAAGGATACACGGCAGAGGATATTATATAAAAGATGTCAGATACGACGGTCATCATATTGTTTGTCAATGCCGTATTATGGATACCTGCCATAATGCTAATGATTCACTATGCCCGTTTAGGAGCTATAAGCCGCAAACAGAGCAATGTGGACGTTAGCAATAATCAACCCCTGCCAAGTGCAGCCATTATTATTGTAGCACAAGAGGAGGCAGAAAAATTACGCAGACATCTTCCCGTTTTCCTTGAACAGAAATATCCGGCAGAGTATCAGGTTATTGTTGTTGACATACACTCGACCGACGATACCATTAAGCTTTTAGAACAGTTTGAGGAGCAATATCCCCACCTCAGCCACTCTTCAATACCAGCCTCTGCAAGAGACATCAGCAAACAACGTCTGGCTATGACCTTAGGTGTGAAGACTGCCTGCACAGAATGGGTTATTTTTACACAAGCAGACTGTTGTCCAGAAGATGAAGACTGGCTTGCCAATTTTATGAATATTGATGCAAATGCCAAGAATGCAATTATAGGCTTTACAAAATATACCCAGTGTGACAGTTGGCTTATGCGTAAACGCCAGTTCCTTCGTTTAAGACAACAGATGCTATGGATTCCGTTTGCAACAAATCATCATCCATATTGGGCCGATGATACGCTTTTGGCATATCGCAGGGATTACTTTTTCGCGCACAACGGATTCGCGTCTGACTCAAAGCTACAGGCGGGGGCAGCAACACTTCTTGTCAACAAAAACATTTCCAGCAAGCAATGTGCAATCTCTATTAACCAAAAGTCCATACTTTTACAAGATACGCCGCTCCCACACACTTGGCTGCAAGAACGGGTTTTCGCAATAGAAACACACAGACACACCACCCATAAATGTCTCTACAGAACATGGGCTGCACTTAAAACGCTGCTGCCTTTATTATTTACAATTTCAACCGTTATATCCTGCATACTATGGTTTCAGAATACTATTGTCACAAGTGTTCTGGTTGCCTTATGGCTTTGTACCTATATAGTCAGAGACATCGCTTTCTACAGAACCACAAAGCAATTAAACATTAAGAGTTATCACTTCACGCTCCCCTATCTGTGTTCCATTTTGCCCCTGTGGAACCTTCAGGCATGGATAAGATGGTGCTTCACCAGTAAGAGAGCATTTCGGAAAAAATTTGTATAAAATCCCTTCCTTCTCACCCTTTGACGGAATACTGTAAATGGCCAGATGATAAAATCGTAAAATATGTACATCGTAAATTGTTAATAAATATATGGAATCCATACCTTTCATAGCATGGTGTCTGGAACACCTTAATTACTGGGTTATCACACTACTGATGGCCATAGAGAGTAGTTTTATTCCCTTCCCCAGTGAAGTGGTAGTACCGCCTGCTGCTTATCTTGCCGCCACAAACGGAGAGATGAACGTGGTGCTGATTGTTGTCTGCGCCACCGTCGGAGCACTCGTTGGTGCGCTCATCAACTACGGATTGGCATATACACTTGGTCGCCCTCTGGTCTATAAGTTTGCCAACAGCAGGTTTGGCAACATGTGTCTCATTGACCAAGCGAAAGTTGAAAGGGCCGAGAAATACTTCAATGATCATGGTGCCATAGGAACGTTGGTAGGCCGATTGGTCCCTGCCGTCAGACAACTTATAAGCATTCCTGCCGGATTGGCAAAAATGAAGTTGAGCAAGTTTGTGCTATACACTTCTCTGGGAGCTGCCGCATGGAACAGTATTCTAGCTGCAATAGGTTATTATATGGCAAGTGTTGTTCCATACGACCAATTAGATGCAAAAGTCGCTGAATACAGCAACGAAGTTAAGATTGCTATGATTGCCCTAGGAGCTTTAGTGGTTTTATATTTGGCATACAAGGGAATGAAAAAATGAAAAATGAAAAGTCCCACCGCCCTATATGGAGGGGAGAACTAATATAAAGAAAGATGAAACACTTTGCCCTTTTCCCGATTTTCCTTTTTTGTTTAGGTCAGAGCATAATGGCACAAGACCTGTGGAACGACTTGGCAACCTCTGAATACCGTATAGACACTGCAGACGTTAAGGCTTTACATGTAGAGTTGGACAACCTAAGCTTCTTCCACGACAACGAATATAGCGGATGGCTCAGCAAGGGATATTCCCTGCCGGGCCTGTGGGTTCAACCCAAACTCACTTACAATCCCATCAGGCAAATTGGCCTGGAATTAGGCCTTCATGCACTTATCTTTAACGGTGCCAATAAATACCCATGCTATGCTTACCACGATATTGGCTTATGGAAAGGAAACCAGTACCAGTCAGGGGCTCACCTGCTACCCTGGTTCAGAGCCAAAGCTCAGTTCAAATACCTGACAATTGTACTTGGCGATATCTACGGCGGACAGAACCACAGACTGATAGAACCGCTTTTTAACCCGGAACTCAACCTTTCGCAAGATCCCGAGATGGGCATACAGTTGCTATGGGACAGGCCTCACCTTCACGCAGACATCTGGCTGAACTGGCAAAGCTATATCTTTAAAATGGATACGCATCAAGAAGCCTTTACCGTGGGAATGAATTGGACCGTTTATTACAACAAGCAGGAAAATCGTCTAAAGTGGTTCTCCCCTGTTCAATTGGTAATACAACACCGAGGCGGAGAGCAGAATATTGCGTTACGGGGGGTCCAGACAATAAGTAATGCAAGCATAGGAGTCGGAATGAAATGGGAAACCGGACGTAAAGCATTGAATAGTCTCGGAGCAGAAATCAACCTGCTGGCAGCATACCAGCAAAGCGGTGAGCTTTGGCCTTTCAAGACGGGACTTGCTATACATACGGGCCTGAACCTAAAGCTGTGGAACTATGTTGGAATCAATACCGGCTATCTGTGTACACCAAAGCATTTTGTCAGTCTTTACGGCAACCCGTTATTCAATACCTTAAGTCAGATTGACAATACAAGCTACGACGGGAACAATACCCTTTATGCAAGGGTTGGCTATCATCGGGTCATAGCCCGGCATTATGTGCTGGGTGCTCAGGCAGAAGCTTTCCAGACATGGCTTCCCAATCATAGTGAGCTGAACTTCGGTTTCGGTCTGTACCTCAGAGTCAACCCCAGTTTCCTGATTAAAAAGTGGTAATGTGCCCTAACTTTCCGGATTTTTTTTTTTGGGGGGGGGGGGGGAGGAATCCTTTACCTTTTATATATTTATGATTAGCCCGTCGTATGCCAAATGAATGTTATCAGGCAGCAGCGCATCTTCTACGGCATGAAGCCCAAGATGATGGCTCATGTGAATAATATATGTGGGAAGGTCAGGCGACAGGCTTCTTGAAAACCGGACAGCAGCCTCTACGGTCTGATGTGTTGCATGTGGCTCGTGACGCAACCCGTTTACAACAAGCAGTCTTATCCCTTTTAACAACTCCCTACTGTGCGGAGTAATATCGGTCATATCCGTTATATATCCCATGTCACCTATTCTGAAACCGAGGATTGGCAACTTTCCATGAATCACCTGCAGGGCTGTTACAGAAATCTCGCCAAACAACACATTGTCGCCCTCGGCCATTTCACAAAGCTTTAATTGTGGCACGCCGGGATACCTGTTCTCTACAAAACAATACGGCAAGCGTTCGCGCAGATGCTTGCATGAATAGGCATCGGCATAGATGGGCAGATCATGCATATAACTAAAGGGACGTAGGTCATCTATTCCACCAACATGGTCGTAATGCTCGTGAGTGATAAGAACAGCATCTATGGACTCACAGAAGTCCGTCCGCAACATCTGCTCGCGGAAATCGGGACCGCAGTCAACCAACAGATTGGTCTTTCCGTCCTGCACCAAGGCAGAGCAGCGTAATCTTTTGTCCCTGGGGTCTGTGCTCGTACATACCGTGCAGTGGCATCCCATCTGAGGTATGCCGCAACTGGTTCCCGTTCCTAAAAATGTTATCTTCATGCCTTGCCAATAAAATTAACCTCTGGAGACAACTGTATGCCAAACCTCTCCGATACTGATTGCTGGACAGCCCTGCACAGGGAAAGAATATCCTTCCCCGTTGCACCACCGTTGTTTACAAGAACCAAAGCCTGCTTGTCATGTACGGCAGCCGGACCAAGAGCATTTCCCTTCCATCCACATTGTTCTATCAGCCAACCGGCAGGTACCTTTACATGTTCCGAATCTACTTCATAATAAGGAGCATTAGGGTACTGCTCTTGTATCTGATGCATAACATTCACACTGACAATAGGGTTCATAAAGAAACTTCCGGCATTTCCCGTAACTTTTGGGTCTGGGAGTTTATTCTGCCGCGTCTCTATAATTATTTCGCGCAACATTGTTGCAGACAGCTTCTCTGGCGGAATCTGCTTAGCTTGTACAGAAGCTTTCAAACCTCCGTAATTAAGACATGGGATAAAATGTTTCTTCAGCTGGAATACCACATAGCTTATAGCATACTTCCCCCTGACAGCCTCATCTTTAAAAATACTGTGCCGATAAGAATAAGCCAGTTCATCGTGAAACCAGATTTTTTTTGTTCCGTCCTGCAACGAAATTGATTGTACGGACTTTATCATGTCCCCGGCCTCGGCTCCGTAGGCTCCAATATTCTGCACAGCAGCAGAGCCAACCTGTCCGGGAATAAGGGAAAGATTCTCCAATCCGTACCAACCATGTTGAATGGCATACATAACAAAGTCATCATGAGTAACGCCTGCTCCAACACTTACTTGCACCGTATCTTCATCTTCTGCAAGAATACTAATATCCTGTATTTCTGAAAAAAGAATTACTCCAGGGAAGTCTGACAAAAAAAGGAGGTTGCTGCCACCACCTATATGCAAAAGGGGAAGATGGGGCATCTCTTTGTGGTATTGCTCCAAGAAAGCCAACAGCTCATCTTCACAATTGTACTTCACCATAAGGTTTGCAGAGACATCAATGCCAAAGGTGTTGTATTCCTTTAATGAACATTTTTTATAGAATTCCATTCTTTCTCTAAATCATTTTATATTAGTATATTTTCCCTTTCGCTGAAGGCATCCTCCTCGCCACCGAAGTTCCTCTCACACACGGGAGCGACAGAGGTCTGTAGAGTACTTACTGAACGTGGCTGCGTCCCCACAAAGGGGAGTAAATCCCCACTCACGATGGGGGGCTGAGTTGGGTTTTTAATTCTCATACCTTGTCAGGTACCACTCATTATCCTCCTTTGTAAAGACAAACAATTCCTGCAGTCCGTTTGAAGAACCGGACTTTTGCATAATCATCTGCTTTGAATTATACCGTTGTACACCGTAGCGGATGTTGGAAATTACGCCTTGAGGAACATCAGGACAAAACGTTCTCCATTGTTCTGCATCTATAGTCCCCTCTAAATAAGCATCATCCTCTTCAGGATCCAACACCATCACCATGAGCGGTTGATGTACATGAGCCTGCTGGTATATCGTATCGGAACTGAAACGGGCATAAAAGGTAAGAAAGTCAAAAATATCACTCTCGTGGAATACGATGTCACGCATAGATGTTAGCTTCCACTTCCCTGAAAGCAGTTTGAATTCGAATGTTCTGAGGTTTTCCTCCAGCAGGTCAATACGCTCAACAATAACCAAGGAATCCTGAACTTCAGACTTCTGTTCCTCAACCTGCTGCCTGTCACCATACATCACGGTAAAAAAGTCTCCTTTAAGAAAGCGAAACTCCGAGCCGCAATTAAGGGAAGTTATTTTTTTGCTCTCTCCATCCGCATCTGTGTAGGAAAGCGGCCAATCTATCCGTTTCTTCTGTAAACGGTCACTATGGGTAAAAGCAAACATAAAATCGTCAAACGAGGTATCCAGACGGTCAGACTCGTCTGCCACCTCTATCTCCTCATCAACTTCATTCAATGTATCAGGAACAATACACGTTTCAACCGTCGTCGAATCAACATCTTTAACGGAATCGGGATTACTTCCGTTATGGCAGGAAATAAGTGCCACTACAAAAAACAAAGGCAATAATACCTTGACTATTCTACACATCTTAAAGACACATGTCTAAAAATTGCACAAAAGTACACTTATTTTTTCACATTACGTTCACTTTTCCATAATAAATGATTACCTTTGCACGGAAATTTTCAGAAAAGGAAAGAAATTATGACAGAAAAGATAGAAAAACTAATGTCAGAGATTGAATCTTTAGCAGCAAAGAATGCTGAAGAAGCTGAAGCTCTGCGTATTAAATATCTGGGTAAGAAGGGAGAGATTACAGCCCTCATGAATGACTTCCGCAACGTTCCTGCAGAACAGAAGCGCGAAATAGGACAGAAGCTGAATATCTTGAAGACCGCAGTTCAGAACAAGATTAACGAACTGAAAGAAGCTGCCGAAGTACAACAGAATGCCGGCTCTTCCGTAGATCTTACAAGAACTCCCTACCCTGTTTCATTAGGCACACGCCATCCGCTTACTATTGTTAAGAATGAAATTGTGGATATCTTTAGCCGTCTTGGCTTTACGCTGGCAGAAGGTCCAGAGGTAGAAGATGACTGGCATGTATATAGCAGCATGAACTTCGCAGACGACCATCCAGCCCGTGATATGCAGGACACTTTTTTTGTTGAGTCTCATCCTGACATCATTTTACGTAGCCACACCAGTAGCGTACAGGCACGTGTAATGGAAAAGACTCAACCTCCCATCCGCGTTATCTGCCCCGGACGTGTTTATCGTAACGAGGCTATCAGCGCACGTGCACACTGCTTCTTCCATCAAGTGGAAGGCTTATATATCGACAAGAATGTCAGCTTCACCGATTTGAAACAGGTGCTGCTGCTTTTTGCACAGGAAATGTTCGGGCCAGACACAAAGATTCGCTTGCGTCCCAGCTATTTCCCCTTTACAGAGCCCAGTGCTGAGATGGATATAAGTTGCCACCTTTGTGGAGGAAAGGGATGCTCGTTCTGCAAGCATACAGGGTGGGTTGAAATTCTGGGCTGTGGAATGGTTGACCCTGCAGTACTTGAGGCAAATGGCATAGACAGCACCATCTATACCGGATATGCCTTTGGTATGGGAATTGAACGCATCACTAACCTGAAGTATCAGGTAAAGGATTTGCGTATGTTCAGCGAGAATGATATCAGATTCCTTGACGAGTTTACCAGCGCAAACTAAAGTATTTTCTGAAACACAAAAGCATCCTGCCACTCTCCTCCGTTGCGAAGCCAATGATGAAGGGTGGTAGTTTTTTTGTATCCAGCATTTAAGAACAAAGCCTGAGCGGCTGAATTATCAACAGACACCACAGCATAAAGCTGATAGATAAACAAATGTTTTGATGCATATCGGTCCAATACGTCCAACACTTCATTTGCCAAACCTTTATGCTGCCACTCCGGAAGCAGGACAATGCCCACCTCAGCCCTACGGTTCCGCGAGTCGTAATTCTGCAAATCCACAAATCCGATTGCATTACGTCCCTCATTAAGGGCAATAACCAGCCGCACCTGCCCGT
Source organism: Bacteroidaceae bacterium (assembly GCA_017645305.1). Taxonomy (GTDB): domain Bacteria; phylum Bacteroidota; class Bacteroidia; order Bacteroidales; family Bacteroidaceae; genus Physcousia. The sequence continues at coordinate 53,745 of JAGCPD010000032.1, forward strand.
CGGTATTAATATCGTTGGTTGTCTGCTCAATAAACTGGCGTAATGCATATCTTGAATAAGGAACATTTGAACTGCCTACCGCCCATAAAACCGTATCGTTCTCTATCAGATACATCAAGTCCAAATCCTCTGGTTCTGCGGCCCGTAAAAAAATTCTCTTACCTCGTAGCATAATATAAATCTTAACCTTGCTTTAGGGGAATCACTTCGTTGTGACGAATCAACAAGGTTCCGTCAAACGATATGGTTTCTAACTGGAAGCGTTTCCCGCGATTGTCTGGCTTCTGATTCCGAAGGGCAGAAAGCATATCCGTAACAGAGGTCTTCTGCAAATCAAAACGCATATAGGGTATCTCTTCCGGCTTTCCCTCTGGAAGAATTCTGTCTAAGAACCGGATGAGCATGTCCATTATGGCTCTGATGATAACTGCCAACCGTATTAGGTAGCCCAACAAGATATACTTTTTTCCAAAGTGCTTGTTAAAAAAGATAAGCATGGCATTATAAAAGACATGTACATAACGATAACTGCTCTTTTCAGAGCTTTCACCCTTATAATGCAATATATTATAAGGAAGATAGTAATTCTGCCACCCACCTAAAAGCATTCGGTAACTTAGGTCAATATCTTCGCCATACATAAAGAAATCCTCATCAAGCAAGCCCACATCATCCAATGTCCTGCGTCTAATCATATTAAATGCCCCGGATATTATATCTATGGGATTTGCCTCATCGGCGTTCAGGTATCTCATATAATAACGTCCCAAGGTTCTGTTCTTCGGGAAAAGAGAAGAAAGTCCCGTCATTTTGCAGAAACTGGTGAAAGGAGTAGGCAAACCACGTCTGCTTTCCGGAGCAAAGGTACCATCGGCATTCAGCATCCTTACGCCCGTAGCTCCAACCTTAGAGTGAGAATCAAGGAAATCTACACACCCCTTCAGCGTATCTTCTGCAACAATAGTATCCGGATTCAGCAATAACACGTATTCACCCTTGCTCTGACAGATAGCCTGATTGTTAGCGCGTGAGAAACCCACATTTTCCTCGTTACAGATAAAATGAACATCTGGAAAGTTGGACTGCAGATATTCTACACTTCCGTCCGAGGATGCGTTATCAACAACCCAGATGTCGGATTCAATACCTTCAGATGCTTTTTGTACACTTCTGATGCATTGTTCCAGATGATACTTAACATTATAGCTGACTATAACTACGCTTAGTTTCATTCTTTTTCTTTCAACCTCTTAATCTTCTGTTGCAGGCCAGATAAACATATATGCAATTGCTAACACAGGTAGGAAATATAGCAGATTAGTATCATAAAAGAAATAGTAGTCAAAAAGAATCATATTAACACCGCTCATAACAGTGGCCATTCTTATAATAGGATGCAGCTGTTTCTTCTTGATGGCAAGGAATGCCGATATAATTGCCGAAAAGGCACATACTATGCCAAAAACATATTGGAACTGTGCATCGCCTATCCCATCCATCAGAGGACCTCTGCTGTCTGTCAGGAACTCAAGCAGTAACGCTACCAGCATTTCAATCACAATAAACAAAAAGAACAAGATCTTCCTATTATTCATAATTCCTTATTTTCAATTACTAAAGTCCATCGTCTAATTCTCAACTCTTAAACGGCACTCTACCAGCCAAAGCTCTGCCCAACGTCACTTCATCAGTATATTGCAACTCATCATTCTGTGCCACGCCTCGGGCAATTACAGTTACAGTCACACCAGTGTCTTGCAGTTTCCTATAAATATAAAAGTTGGTGGTATCGCCCTCCATAGTAGGACTTAATGCTAATATCACCTCTCCGATATCGCCTTGTTTAACACGTTCCACCAGAGAGTCTATTTGCAGATCAGCAGGTCCTATTCCATCCATGGGACTGATAACGCCACCCAGCACATGATATACACCACGGTACTGCAAGGTCCCCTCTATAGCCATCACATCGCGGACATTCTCAACCACGCAAACAGTAGCTTTGTCACGGGAGATATTGGCACAGATGTCACAAATGTCAGTATCGCTGATGTTATGACACACCTTACAGTAGCCCACATTATGCCGCAAATCCTTTATGCTGTCTGCCAACGCATCAATCTCAACCACATCTTGCCTGAGCATGTGAAGTGCCAGTCGCAAAGCAGTCTTGGAACCGATACCGGGAAGACGGCTTATCTCAGTAACTGCCTTTTGTAGAAGTGATGAAGGATACTGACTCTGATTCATTTTATAATTCTCAATTATAGCACCCCTTTACTTGAAGGCAGATAAAAGTGACTCACATCTCTTTTTACCGCCATACGAAGGCTACGGGCCAATGCCTTGAAGATACCCTCTATCTTGTGATGCTCATTTTCGCCCTCAGCCTTGATGTTCAGATTCATACGTGCGCTGTCAGACAGGCTTTTGAAGAAATGCAGGAACATCTCTGTTGGCATCTCCCCTACCTTCTCACGGTGGAATTCTGCGTTCCATACCAACCATGGGCGGCCTCCAAAGTCAAGAGCCACCTGACACAGACAATCATCCATAGGCAGACAGTATCCGTATCGCTCTATGCCGCGCTTGTCACCCAAAGCTTTCTGGATACATTCGCCCAACGCCAATGCCGTATCCTCTATGGTATGATGCTCATCTACTTGCAAATCTCCCTTGCAACGGATGTAAAGGTCTATCATTCCGTGTTTGGCAATCTGCTCCAACATATGGTCAAAGAAGCCAAGTCCCGTCTGTATGTCACTTTTTCCGTTTCCGTCAAGGTTTAGGCGGACGGTTATATCCGTTTCCTTCGTGGTACGTGTTATTTCTGCCGAGCGTTCTCCGGCAAAGAGTAACTCCGTTATCTTCTGCCAGTCCATATCCTCATTTAAGATAAGGCTCTTGCACCCAAGGTTTTGGGCAAGCTTGGCATCTGTCTCACGGTCACCTATAACCCACGAGGCGGAAAGATCGTACTCACCCGTCATATATGGCTTTAGCATACCGGTGCCAGGCTTGCGGGTAGGAAGGTTGTCGGCAGGGAAGCTTCTGTCAATATGTATGGCATCAAACTCCACGCCCTCACCTTTCAGTATGTTGAGCATCAGATTCTGTGTAGGCCAGAAATCTTCCTCTGGATAGCTGTCGGTTCCTAATCCATCCTGATTGCTTACCATAATGAATTCGTAATCAGTATGCTGACGCAGGAACTTCAGGGCACCTATCACACCAGGCAGAAACCGGAACTTCTCGTAGCTGTCTATCTGCTCATCGGCAGGTTCTACCAATATCGTTCCGTCACGGTCTATAAATAAAGCTCTCTTCATATCATCTTATTCTATCTTAAACTGTCGCAATGCACTAAGCAGTTCGTTATTCTCCTGTTGTGTGCCAATGGTAATACGCAGGCAGTTGCCACACAGCTGTACCTTGTTTCTGTTTCTAACAACTATACCTTTATGTATCAGGTAGTTGTAAATAGCGTTTGCATCTACAACTTCAACAAGAACAAAGTTCGCTTCGCTGGGATGTATTTTCTTGCAGATAGGCAATTCTGCCAGAGCAGGCATCATGTGCTCACGTTCACGCTTCACCTGCTTTATCCACAGATCCACCTTCATCCAGTCTTCCATCATTTGAAGGGCCTTATCCTGTGTCAGCTTATTTACGTTGTAAGGATACTTCACTTTATTGAAAAGAGAAATAATCTCCTCACTTGCAAAAGCCATACCCAAACGTATGCTGGCACATCCCCATGCCTTACTGAAAGTATTCAATACTATCAGGTTGGGGAAACGGTCGATAAAGTGACGGAAAGGCAGAAGGCTGGAGAAATCAGAATAGGCTTCATCTATGATGACAATTCCCTGAAACTCCAGTAATATGCGCTGCATTTCTTTTTTATCCAATTCATTACCAGTAGGATTATTGGGGGAACACAGCCAAATCACCTTAGTATTGGCATCTGTGGCATCCAGAATTTTCTGGGCCTGTAACTGATAATGTTCATCCAACAGAACGGACTTGTACGCCACATTGTTAATATCGGCGCAAACTTTATACATACCATACGTCGGGGCTATGGCAACCACGTTATCCCTTCCCGGTTCACAGAAAATCCTATAGACTAAGTCAATAGCCTCATCGCTACCGTTACCTAAGAAAATCTGCGAGGGCTTAACGTGCTTGATGGGAGCCAGTCTCTGCTTCACCTTTTCCTGCAAAGGATCTGGGTATCTGTTTATAGGCTCGTTATATGGACTCTCGTTTGCATCCAGAAACACATGAGCGTCCATTCCCTTAAACTCATCACGGGCACAGCTATAGGGTTCCAATGCCCAAATATTTGGTCTGACCAGTTCTTTCAGTTCTTTCATTTTCTTTATCTTAATCTTAATCGCTAAAGTCAAGCGTCTATAGTCTCCATTCTTACACTCATTGCATTCTTGTGTGCATCCAAGCCTTCAGCCTCGGCCATCAGTTCTACAGTTCTACCGATACTGCGAACTCCCTCTGCCGTAATATGCTGGAATGTAATCTTACGATTGTAGCTGTCCAGATTTACACCATTATAAGCCACAGCATAACCGTTTGTTGGAAGCGTATGATTTGTTCCACTGGCATAATCTCCCGCACTCTCAGGCGTTAGGCTGCCTAAGAACACACTTCCCGCATTCACTACCCTTTGGGCCAGTTCCATATAGTTTTGTGTCTCTATAATCAGATGCTCAGGGGCATACTGGTTAGTTACAGCCATCATTTCCTCATCGTCGCGAACCAACAGAATTTTACTGTGTTCCAAAGCCTGGGCTGCAATCTCGTTACGGGGCAAGAGGGCTAACTGGCGTTCCACCTCACGCTGCACTTTTTCTATTATCTGCTCACTCTTTGTTACCAAAAGAACCTGACTATCCACACCATGTTCTGCCTGGCTTAGCAGGTCGGCAGCAACAAATGCCGGATTCGATGTATCATCGGCCAGCACCTCTACTTCGCTGGGACCGGCAGGCATGTCTATTGCTACATCATGCAGGCTTACTTGTTGCTTAGCACACATAACAAACTGATTGCCCGGTCCGAATATCTTATATACCTTAGGTACCGATTCCGTTCCGTAAGCCATAGCACCGATTGCCTGCACACCCCCTATCTTAAATATACGGTTCACACCTGCAATACAGGCTGCAACAAGGATGGCAGGATTTACCTTGCCGTCCTTGGCAGGAGGTGTACAGAGCACAATCTCTTCACAACCGGCAATCTTGGCAGGAGTTGCCAGCATCAGCACGGTACTGAAGAGAGGAGCTGTACCACCGGGAATATAAAGACCAACTTTCTGAATGGGAACTGACTGTTGCCAGCACTCCACTCCGTCAGTTACCCGTATGTGTTCACTCTGGAATTTCTGGGAAGCATGGAATTTCTCTATATTCCGGTGTGCCTGCTGCATAGCCTGTTTCAGCTCATTGCTGACCAACTGTTCGGCTTCCTGCATCTCAGCTTCTGTAACAGCCAGATTTTGCAGCCGCACATGGTCAAACTTCTCTTCGTACATCCTTACAGCCACATCGCCCTGTGCCTTTATATCGGCAAGAACTGAAGCAACGGTGGCATTCAGCTGGCTGGCATCACGCACTGGACGTTTCAGCAGCTGCGGCAATTCCTGTTCTGTGGGAAAACGATATATCTTCACTTTTAATTCTCTTTTTCGTTTGACCGCTTCATTATTTCGAAATTTCGTTATAACAGCATCATTTAGCGGTCCCTTACAGTATCATCTTCTCAATGGGTACAACCAGAATACCCTGGGCACCCAGTTCCTTCAACTGACGGATAATCTCCCAAAATCGCTTCTCGTCTATCACCGTATGCACGCTGCTCCATCCTTCAGTAGCCAAAGGCATCACGGTTGGACTCTTGGCACCGGGCAACACCTCTACAACATCCTTAACACGCTCCGTTGGAACATTCATCAGCACGTATTTCTTGTCCTCAGCATTCTTTACTGCCTCTATGCGGAAAAGAAGTTCCTCCAGAACGGCCTTCTTCTCTTCACTCATCTGCTTGTTGCCAATCAACAAGGCTTCGCTATTCATCACCACCTCAACCTCTGCCAGATTATTGCTTACCAGTGTGCTTCCGCTGCTAACAATATCAAATATGGCATCAGCCAGGCCAATACCCGGACTAATCTCTACAGAACCTGTTATAACATGTATGTCGGCAGCAATATGATTCTTTTGCATAAACCTGCGTAGGATGCCAGGATAGGAAGTCGCTATCTTCTTACCCTCGAACCACTTTAACCCAGGATAACTAACTGATTTGGGAATAGCCAGAGAAAGTCGGCACTTACTGAAGCCCAAAGGGCGGATAACCTCAGCATCTTCCTGACGCTCCTCAAACTCATTCTGACCGACAATACCCAAGTCGGCAACGCCCGTCGCCACACTCTGCGGAATATCATCATCACGCAGATACAGAATCTCAACGGGGAAATTACTGCTCTGCACCAACAGCGTCCGTTTGCTACTGGTAACCTTTATGCCCGCTTCCGAAAGCAAGGCCATTGTATCCTCAAAAAGTCTGCCTTTCGACTGTACTGCTATTCTTAACATTTTCTGATATTTTTTCCTTTAAATATTAATCTTTCCACCCTAATAATATTCACTATTATTATTTCAGCCTGCAAAATTACGAAAAAACGGGAAAACGCCCAAATTTATTTGATGTTTTCCGAGATGTGGAAATTAAGGCGATAAACAAAAATTCGAAAAGCAGGCAAGAATACAAGTAAAATTTCCGCTGGCTGGCGGAAACTTTACTCATTTTATTTCCTGTCAGGATGTCCCCAAGGCAGTGTGGTCGGGTTATTATTAGGATCTGCTATATGGAAATAGACGTTGATTTCTGATGGCAGTCCCTCGTCGTATGTCCGAATCCATTCATCATCGGTTCCTTCCACCCGGGTTTCTTTCCAATGCACATAAGAGCCAATGTATTCACCGTTAACACAAGTGGCTGCATCACCCCACCAATAGGTCGAGGAATAACTTCCCGACTGCCGCGGACCGCCCTGCGTGCATGGTGCCCCGATGATGGAGAAACTTAAGTATTCATTATAACCTTCCCACGTAAAGGAACCATAGATGAAACCATCAATCTTCTGGAAATGCGCAGACGTACTACCCAAGGACATCCCATTCCAACCAGGAATGTCCGGGACTGAGGTGAAGGCAGGAGTGGCGCTTGGTTCTGTACCACGGCCATAAACGCCATACACTATTGGCGGGAAGTTGCGACTTGTTACTTCTTTGTCTGAGAAGAACTCGTCATACAATGTACCACCCCATCGCACACAGGCACTAATGCCATCGTACTGAATGAGTCGTACTACGGGACCCTGGATGACGTGAATACGTTGGCTATCCGTTTCTTTGCCGTCGCTGACACTCAGCGTAATCCAACAGTCACGTGACACACTGGTATTGTTTGCACCTGCACTGATGACACAGGCATACCCGTCTTCTGTTTCTGTGATAGAGGCCCTACACCATTTGTCTTTTTCTTTATTATCGAAGTCAATATTTACAACAGACATGTTTGTTTGTACGTCCACCTCCTGGATGTCGCCTTCTGGTTTCAGCTCAACTTCAGTCTCTCCAACTTCTATGAACGGGTGGAGGCGTTTCTTGTAATCCTGAATGACAATGACGGTCTTCTTGTACGTTTTGCTGCCATCAGTCAAAGTGAGGGTTATCATTGCCTGACGTGGCTTGCTGCCATAGTTGTCATTAGCACCCACACCAAATATATGAGTGGCCGTAGAATTGGGATCATGCCATTGAACAGGATAGACATCCGCCCATGCCTTGTTGATTGTGGCTTCCACCTCGGGCAGCGAGGTAGTTATGTGCAGAAGATATCCTGCATCCACTGCAGGAAGGTGTATCGTATCCTCCTCCTCCACTTCAAAGAGTGCCTTCTGTACCACATTCAGTTTAGTGGAGAAAATGCCGTTTCCCTCGCGATTGAAGGCCGAAAGCACAACCGTTGCACTGCGACTCTGCCCCGCATCGGCAGCGGAGGCGCGCACAACAAGGGCTGCGTCCTCTAACTCTGCGTGCAGCCAGCCGGACTTGTCGGTATTATCCGTAATGTTAACAGTAAGTCCTGTAAGGCTTGTCATTACATTCAGCACCTCGGTACCGCCTTTTTCTGTGAACTCCAATTCATTCTTTGAGAGCGAGATGCCATTACTGTACTGCCTGATGTAGATGGTGTCCGCCAGCGATTCCGTGTTGTTAATCTTTTGATAAACCACCAACTTGCCCTCGCGGTACTTATTGGTATCGTTGGGATCGGTTCTTATTTCCACAACACTGTACAGCCCGGACACCGTCGGATGAATCCAGTCTTCTGTAATGGAGCAGTAAAGCGGTCCTCCCATGCCGTCCTCAATCGTTATGATTTCTGTGCCGCCTTCAGCCTCGAAGGTGACAACTGACGGGACGGCTCTTATTTGCAGTGCATCGATGCTAACTTTTTTCTCCTCACCATAGATGGGCACGTCAAAAGCTCTGAACAGGCGGGTGATAGGGCGCACTGTGTAAGTGCCAGGTTCAACATTTGTGAACGACACTTCCACTTCGTTGAAGGTATTGAGCAGATAAATCTCGTTACGTTCCTTATAGTCCACCAGTTTACCTTCCTTGTCGTAAAGCCCGAAGCCTATGCTTTGAGGTGCGAACACCTCGCCGTTCAGATTCAACTTGGCGTTGATGGTACGCTGATTGTCACCCGTCACCTCGCATGTAACGTTGCTGAACTCCGGGAATGCGCCAAACTCCATCGTACCCATAGACTTGTTGAACGTGTACTTACGCTCCTTGGAGTTTGTCCAGAATATTTCCCCTTTGAACTTCATCTCGTTATCGTAGCAGAACGGATAGAAGGTGAGTTTCGTATTCTTGAAGCTCTCGTAGATGCCTTTTCCTTTAATGGCATTAAGGACATCCATCGACAGCGATGCCGTGAGTTTCGGTCCGATATAAATAGTATTGCCAAGATTGAATAAAATTATCTTGCTTAAATAATCCTCTGTGCTAATATCAAAAGGCAGTTTCATGCCCATTTGTACCATACCGTTGAGTTCGGCAGTGACGGAAGCTGACGGACTTATCCAGTCATTAAGATCGCGTGCCAGAAGGTCTGCATCGAAATATGGGGGCTCGCTGGAAATCAGGAACCACTGCTGGAACAGTTTTGAAGAAACACCTACGTTCAGGCCGATATTGAAATGAGCATCGCCACGGAAAAAGGGTTTAGGCGTAGCATCCAGATACATGATGGGAAAATTAGCTGGTAAGTGTATGCGCGACAACGTTGTCAGCGCCTTGGCCACTACACCCTTCTCCAAGATGTTATCCTTCTCGCCGATAGTACCGTCAATACTCGCCCTCATTCCGAATTCTACTCGTTCCTCAAGTTTCATCTTCAGGAAGAACTTGATGGGCGAGATGTTATATACCACCTGTGCTTTCATACCAAAGCCACCATGCAGATTAAGCAGGATTTTCCAATCCTTTCCCAGTTCCCAAGAATCTTCCCTGTCTATATTGAACTGGAAGAGATCGGCATTCCAGTTGCCCTCGGCCCGCCGAGGCTTTATGCCCTCTGTTTGCTGTGGATTAAAGCCAGCAAGACGACGACGGACTTCGGCACCTTTCTCATCAGTAATAACCTCCTCCAAACTGATGAACTGCTCGAAGACCTCGCCCAGATTGGAAATCTTGTTACATAATACATAGATGTTGCCATCAAGTTCATAGGTCATAAACGCTTTGCCGACAAACGGTACACCGGTTCCTGGTACTTTCGGGCAGACCAACACCTGTCCTTCCTGAGGTAGCAGCGACTCAGGTGTGTCACCACGCAGTATGAGCAACGAGCCGTCTGCACTGACAATATAGCTGGACAAACCATCGTTGTCCATCATGCGGGCATTGGGATTGAACTTTATCTCCGGCTGCACAAAGCTTACGCTGTCAATGGCAGAGAGCATGATGAGATAGGTGCTGTCTGCCGTTACAATCTCCTGGGTAACGAAAACATCATACTCCACACCGGCGGTGTCTGTCTTGGAATAGGACATCTTCAGCACCTCGTCATAGAAAAAGCCGTCAAAGTGTCCGTCGTTCTGGTAGATATAGAAAGCTGCGTTCTCTTCCTGCGCCAAAACACCTGTTCCCGTGAGCAGCAAGAAAAGCAAAAGGAATAGTTTCTGTTTCATTGATGATTTTTTATGTTGTCTGTTTTTTTAGGTTTTACTCGTCACAAATACACTTTCGACTGCAAATATACAAGAAAAGATGCACATAACAAGTAAAAGGCCGAAAAAGCTTTCAATAATTTTTATTATTATGAGAAAGCATATAAAAAAACTAAGGCCTACCTCACGGCAGACCTTGCGTCTTCTTAAAGTAACAATCTTTACCTTAACTAATTAACCTAAAAACTTTCTTTAACCTTAAACTAAAACTAACAACACTATGTTTCTTTTGCTGATGCAAAGGTACGCCGATTTTTGCATTCATATCAAATTTGCTGACAGAAAACAGCATATTTTCCCGCCTTTATTGACATAAATCAAAATTTTATTTACCTTTGTGGCGAAATATTAGAAAGTCTAAATATGAAACCACTACTGACATTGATAGCTGCAGCTTTTGTGCTGACAGCTCAAGCTTCAAAAAAACAGACTGTAGCGCACGGATACCCCATCAATCCCGTTCCATTTACCTCAGTAAAGGTAACCCCCGGCACCTTCTGGGGACAGCGACTGGAGGCAAGCCGTAAGACAACCATTCCCCTTGCTTTCTCGAAATGCGAGGAAACGGACCGCTACACAAATTTCTCAAATGCAGCAAAGCACCTCGCAGACCCCTCAAAGGTTTTTGAAATAAAGAAAGGCACTTTCCCTTTCGACGATACCGACCCTTACAAGACCATAGAGGGAGCCAGCTATATCCTGCAGACTTATCCCGACAAAGCACTTGCCTCGTATATCGATTCCGTTCTTAACGTGATAGGCTCTGCCCAAGAGCCCGACGGCTACCTCTATACTGCCCGTACGCAGAACCCGGAACATCCGCACGACTGGTCTGGACCGACACGATGGAGCGGTGAGGAGCAAGGAAGCCACGAACTGTATAATCTGGGGCACATGGTAGAGAGCGCTGTTGCCCATTATCAGGCTACGGGCAGCCGCAAGTTCCTGAACATTGCCATCAGGTTTGCCGATTTGGTATGCAAGGAAGTTGGCCCCGACCCGGGGCAGGCCTGCGTGGTGCCGGGGCATCAGATTGCCGAGATGGCACTGGCAAGGCTCTATCTGGCAACAGGCGATAAGAAGTATCTGGACGAGGCCAAGTTCCTGCTTGACTATCGCGGCAAGACGAAAATCAAACAGGAGTACTCACAGAGCCACAAGCCCGTGGTTGAACAGGACGAGGCTGTAGGACATGCCGTTCGCGCTGCCTATATGTATGCTGGCATGGCAGATGTAGCGGCACTTACGGGCGATCAGGATTACATTAAGGCCATTGATGCCATCTGGGACAATATCGTTAGTAAGAAACTATACATCACCGGAGGCATCGGAGCCACATCAAACGGGGAGGCTTTTGGCAAAAACTATGAGCTGCCAAACATGACGGCGTATTGCGAGACCTGTGCCGCCATAGGCAACGTGTATGTGAACCACCGGCTTTTCCTGCTGCACGGCGAGTCAAAATACTATGATGTATTGGAGCGCACGCTCTACAACGGATTGCTCAGCGGCGTTTCCCTCGAGGGTAACGGCTTCTACTACCCCAACCCATTAGAGTCAGCTGGTCAACATCAGCGACAGCCCTGGTTCGGCTGCGCCTGCTGCCCTAGTAATATCTGCAGGTTCATTCCCTCATTGCCAGGTTATGTCTATGCAGTCAAAGACCGCGATGTTTATGTAAACTTGTTCCTTTCCAATAAGAGTGAATTGAAGGTTGCAGGCAAGAAGGTATGCTTGAGTCAGGAAACCGAATATCCATGGAACGGAGATATTAAATTGCGTATCGATGAGAATAAGGCAGGCATCTTTACCCTTAAGATTCGTATTCCAGGATGGGTGCGTGGCAAAGCGGTACCCTCCGACCTCTACGAATATGCTGACGGCAAACAGATTGGCTATCTCGTCATCTCCAACGGCGATATCTCTCCACAATCTCCACTCAACTCTCAACTTCAGGATGACGGTTATATCACCATTACGCGTAAGTGGAAGAAGGGTGAAGAGGTACAGATTCTTTTCGATATGGTTCCTCACATCGTCCGCGCCAACGACAAGGTGGAAGCCGACAGAGGTATGCTTTGCGTGGAGCAAGGTCCGCTGGTCTATTGTGCCGAGCATCCTGACAACACAAAAGACATCTTTGACATTCGCATCAAAAAAGACATCCGCTTCCGTACAGGCAAGACAGAGATAGCAGGCACACCTGTTACTACACTTATCGCCGAGGACCAACCCCTGACACTCATCCCCTACTATGCCTGGTGTCACAGAGGCAGCGGAAAAATGCGTATCTGGCTGCCGGAAGAAAAATAATACAACCTGTGTGCCCGCTAATCATGAAAAAAAAAATCCACATCATTCTGCTTGCCCTCTTTGCAATGACGGGACAGGAAGTCATAGCACAGGAAATACTTGCCGACTTTGAAAATGGCACGGCAGGCCAGCTGAGAATCAACACAAACTATGACAGCAGCCTTTTTTCTGTGACACCTCGTGTAAGGGCCAATCCATCGCAAACAGGCATCAACACCTCCGAACGTTGCATTGCTGCCACCAATGTGGCTAATGCCGGCTGGTGGAAGAACTTTCTGATACTCGACCTGAAGAAACCTGTCACCATTACCGACGATAACCGCATCCTGTCGCTTTCGGCCTATCGCAGCATACAGCCCAAGGATATGCGCATCTGCATCAACACCTACGAGGAGAGCGGGCAGCTATTCCAAGGCAAGCTTTCATCTGATGGCGAATGGGAACGCCTCAGCTTCGATATGTTAAGGTTCCAGGGCGAGAAACTGAAAAGCATCTACATCATCCTCAGTTGCAATTGGAGCGACCCGACTTCCGGTTGGGACGAGGCAACCTACTGCTTCGACGACATCACATTGAGCGGCGTAGAGAGTCTGCCCAAAGCCAGTGTGACAATAGATGTCTCAGCAAAGGAACAGACCATCCAGCACTTCGGTTCGAGCGACTGCTGGACGGCAGAATACGTGAGCGACTACTTCAGCGAGAAGCAGAAGAGTAAGGCTGCCAAATGGCTTTTCAGCCGAGGGATGGACGCAAAAGGCAATCCCGAAGGCATCGGGCTCTCATGCTGGCGTGTGAATGTCGGTGCAGGTTCGGCTTCGCAAGGGGATGACAGCAACATCGAGGAGGAGATACACCGCACGGAATGCTTCCTCAACGAAGACGGCACATACGACTGGACACGGTGCAACGGGCAGCAATGGTTCATGCAGCAGGCAAAGGAATATGGCGTCGAGCACTTTGTCCTGTTCTCCAATTCCCCGCCTATCTACTACACGAAGACGGGGAAAGCGAACGCAAACGGCCAGAAACTGACGTGCAACCTGAAAACCACTTATTTTGATGAATTTGCAGAGTTCCTTGCCAATACCGCCCAACACTTTGCCGACGAAGGCTACAACATCACTTACATATCGCCTGTCAATGAGCCACAGTATGACTGGAAGGACGAGCAGGAAGGTGCTCCGTGGGATAATAGCGATATTGCGAAACTGACAAAACAACTTGACAAGAGCATAACGAACCGTCAGCTCTCCACGAAAATCCTGATACCGGAGGCTGGTTCGTGGTACAACCTCTACGGAGGGACGAACGCCCATGCCAACAACCAGTTGGATGCCTTCTTCAAACGCTCCAACACAACAACCTATATCGGCAGTCTTGCTTCTGTGGCAAAGACGGTGGCAGGTCACAGCTACTGGACTGTAGGCACCAACCAAACTCTGAAGGAAGTCCGCCAAACAGCTCGGGCAAAGGCGAAGGAATACGGAGTCGATATCATACAGACGGAATGGTCGATGCTCGACGATGCTCCATCTGTCGAAACGGGTTTCCCCGAAAGCTATAGTGCTGCCAGCAAGATGGACATTGCACTATACATGGGAAAGGTCATCTACTGCGACCTGACCTACGGGAACATGACGGGTTGGAGCTATTGGACTGTCTTTTCGCAGGAGAAATGGGGACACAAGAACCGCTTCCACCTCATCCGTCTGAATGCAACCACCGACACCGGCGAGGAAAGCAATGCCGACATCAAACGGGGAGGCATCCTGACAGCCGATAAGAACCTCTGGGTGCTTGGCAACTACAGCCGCTTCATCCGTCCCGGCTACCAACGGGTGCAGGTGGAGGGTGCCGACGAGCTGAATGCCCTCATGGGGTCTGCCTGGCTCTCGCCCGAAGCAGACACACTGGTTACCGTGTTCGTCAACATGGACAAGGGAAGCCGCGAGGTCAGCCTTTCTTTCCCAGGCTTTGAAGCAGAAGAAGTCAACACCTTTGTAACAGACGGGAAACACGATTTGCAACCCGACCCAGACCAGACGGATGCCGCCAACCTTAAGCTCCCCAGCCGTTCCGTAGTCACGGTTGTCATGTCTGCCGCAGACCCGGACGGAATTGCAGAAGTGAAGAATGAAAGAGTGAAAAGTGAAAAATGGGATAATTGCTGGTACACCCTCGACGGGCGGAAAATAGTAAATGGAAAATTACCAAAGGGCGTGTATATTAATAATGGCCGTAAGGTAGTGAAATAACATTTACTTAACCATCACCTTTTTCTCATTCACAATGTAGATACCGGGCTTTAATTGTCCATTATCCATTACCAATTTTCCATTACCAACACGCTGACCTGCAAGATTGTAAATCTCCCCTCCATCACGGGAGGGGTCGGAGATGGGGCTTTTTCCGAACACAAAGTTCGGAGGTTTCTTGAAACGGCAAAGAAAAGGGGCAGAAAAAGAAGTGCCCCGATTTACATCGGAGCACACCCGCAATCATGAAAAATAATTTCTGGTTCTGTTATGTTTACTGTTTCTTCACGGGGCGGATGGTCATACCATTGGTGCGTGCATAAGCATGGGTTGGGATGATTCCGTCCGAGTAGATGGTCATGGAGTACGATTGTTCGGAGTATGAACCTTCTGATGGGCGCATACGCGACCAGTAGTAACCGTGGCTGCTATTGTCGTTGTAGAAAGTCGTTCCGGACATGAGGCCCGCAGCGGGCAGGAAAATGGAGTTCCCGTTGCTCGCTGTACACAGCAAGCCGTTCACGCAGTTCAGAGTCGTCCAGACTGTTGTCGTATTCTGAAGAAGCTCAAACATCTGGTCGATGCTCGGCATTTGCCAGTCCTCGCCCCAGTTGGCGGTAGCAGCATCGTCCTCCGGCAACAGCTCTGTCAAACCATCCGTGAAGCCGTTGTAGCCGTATGAACTAAGTGTGCTGTATTTCGTCAGCGTGTTGTATGTCCCCATGCACCACTTGTAGGTTCCCCAGTTGTACTCTTCCTTCGGCTCTGTCTCGCCCCAGGCGAAATAGTCGCCATACTGCTCGGGAGTGTACGCTCCGACATTGCATGTTGCCCATAGTGTGCCGGAGGGCAAACCAAGGTCAACAGCCTCGAACTTGTTACGCACGGGACGGATGTTCAGACCGCAGAAACGGCTCTTGCTGTCGCCCGTGCTGATGCTGCTCGACTCGATGGAGAGGCAGCGGGCCAAGTTGTCTATGCCGCTGTAGAGGTTGCTCGTCCAGTAGTAGCCATAGTCCGTGCTGTAGCTCGAGAACTTGCACGATAACCGCCGCCCATGGGCAGGAAGACGCTGTTGCCGTTCGCCTTGCTCGTCACCTTCAGGCCAGAGACACCGCCCTGTGTCGTCCTCTGCCACGTCGTATAGTCGGTGTTCACCAGTTCCGCGAACTGCTCCTGCGTCGGTATATACCAACCTTCGCCCCACTTTCCGGTGGCAACATCGTCGGCAGGTTCAATCTTCGACTTGCCATCCACCGTGCCGTAGTACGCATCCGTGCAGTACTTCGTGAACGATGTGCTGGAGCCGTTGCAGTGTGCATAGCTCGCCCAGTTGTAGGTCTCCTTTGTCTCCGTCTCGCCCCAAGCATAGAAGTCGCCAGGCTGCTCTGGGACTTCAGCCCCCAGGTTGCACGTTGCCCAAAGTGTACCAGAGGGCAGACCGAGGTCAACAAAGTCGTGGCTCTCGATGATTGGCGTCTCTTTCTCCGAGAAGGTGACGCTCTCCACCGTTGTCAAGTCGTACTCGACACTCTCGCCGCCCACAAGGTTGACGGTCATCTTCTGCGCAAAGGCAGTCTGCATGCCTGCCAGCATCGCTGCCAAAAAGAGTAATAGTTTTTTCATAGTATATCTTTTTGTTTTTGTTAACAATTATTGTGAACGCAAAGATACGAAGAATTTGTGTAACGGCAAAATCTTTGAGGGGGAATTGTTTGGAATGTCTGAACAAAAGGAGCACCCGCAGGGTGGGTGCAGGTGTTCATATAGAAACTGTCATCCTTACCTTCTTAATGATATAAAGCGCGATGGAATTTTCGTCATTCAATGAGCGTAACAGGGTAAAGGCAACAAGAATGATTTTAAAGCAGAAGGATGCTATAAAATATTTTCTTGATACAATCTGACAAAACAAGAGAGGCCCATGCAGAAATGAAGAGCCTCTCTTAGCTTGTTAATCCTCCCAAAGGTCATTCAACTTTTCCGTCACCTCGCTATCCACTCCGATGGCGACACCCATCTCGTTGATATTGACCTTCTCGTTTTCCTTTTCCGACTTCATAGACTTTATTGTTTCAGTTGTTTCTGCCTACAAAGTTACGATTTCTTTCTAATTCCGCAAACGTTTTTGAAGAAAAGTTGGAGAGCAACTAAATATTAGTTATATTTGCAGACAGGGCGTGAGTTTGCAGAGAAGCATTCTCTGGATGCCATTATTGACTGAAGTTGCAACCAACAGAAGATGCCAGAGATATTGAA
>JAGCPD010000033.1 GCA_017645305.1 Bacteroidaceae bacterium
GTTACGAATGGAATCACTGAAGGATACGTCAACAAGCTGAAAGCCGTGAAGAGGCTGATGTATGGAAGGGCTGGAATTGAACTGCTGAAGAACAAACTGGTAATGGAGCATGTACTTTTCAACTAAATTGAAGAAGAACCAGTGAAATCAGGAAAAGTCAAGCGAAATTTTTGCGTTTGTTTTTGCGCCCGGCCGAGGGTTTTTTGCGCCTAGATGCAAGGTTTTTTGCCTATAGGCGCAAGGTATTTTGCGCCCAGGCAAAAGCAAACGAAAGCCGTTTCCGCACCCTTTCGGAACGGTTTTTTATCCCCAGCATAACAGCATTTCCTCCCAGATGGAGCTTTCTTCATTTAAGCTTCGAAAGTTAAAAGGACGATTGTTGCTGTACGCAAGTGCGGTGGAAAACTTTTTACTCTCCCACCAGCACTCCAAACTCGGCACCGCTGGCAAAATCGGCTCCGTTCTGACTGCTAAGGGCCGTGAATCGCAGATAACGAGCCTTCTGAGGTTGCTTAAAGAGTACTTTCTTCTCTTTGGCATTGTTCTCGAATTCGCCTTCACAAACAGCCTCACTCCAAGTCTTACCGTCCTGACTCACCTGCACCTTGTAACCTTTAATATTACCGTTCGGGCTTTCATCCTGACGGGGCAGATAGGTAAAGCCTTTCAGTGTCTTAACCTCGTTGCAGTCAAAATCGATCCAATGCGGATACTTGGGAACAGTGATGCTGTACATGGTGTGCCAAATAGTGTTCGGGTCACCATCCACAAGGTTCTTGGCATAGCCGCCGTCAGGGCCTTCCTCGCTGCTCACATAAACCACCTCGACGGGCACTTTCTCTATCTTCTCGAAGGTTGCCGAAGTCTTTACTTCCTCGCCCCCGTCGTACCATGCATAGACCGTTCCGCCCTCGCGAAGGCTGAAGGGTTCGGTGTATTTCTGCACTTTGCCCTTGCCAACACAATAGCTGAAGGGAAGTGCCTCGCCGTCGGAGTTGGTGTCGCCAATAATGGTGACCTTGCCTGCCTTGTCGCGCAAAATAGCTACAGGACAGGGGAAAGTCCTCCTCTTGTCAAAGCCAGACGCTTCTTCTTTATCAAAGAAAGGACAAATGGTGAGCTTCATCTGATGCAGTTCGCCGAGGACTCTGTCCGGCTTCAGCGGTCCGCCCTGGCCGCAACTGTTGCCGCCCAGACCGTTCACCTTGCAGTCAAGGTGAAGATATGTGCCGTCGCTCTCGGGAAGCTCGTGCGGATGCTGAGCAAGCGTCATTTGCAGAGCACTCCACGGCAGCGCAGAGGTACTCATCGTGCCCATTTCGCTGGAGAATGCCAGGCCGTTGCCTTCCTCATCCTGCAAAGCGCACCAACGCACATCTTCGCGGTTGCCCATGCTCTGAGGCTTGGGGAATGGCACAAACTGCTCCTGCACGGTGCTGTGGTAAAGCCCGACGAAAGAGCCGGTCTTGCGGTCGTTGTAGTTATTCAAAGGCCCGCGTCCGTAGTAAGTATATCTGTTGTATCGGCTCGGAAGCTTTACCTCGTAGCCTAAACGGGGCAGAGGTAAGTCGGGGGCACTCGTGATGATACTGCTCGCAAGCACTACAACACCGTCGGGATAGACATTGTAGAACTGAGTTGTCGTAAAGGAAACAACCCCCTCTCCCGTCTCCCCGATGGGAGGAGTCTCAACGCTCTCGTAGGGCTGGCCAGCCTTGCCTGCACGACGTTTCGCTCCGCCCCGGCCTTTGGCTTGGCTCACGACGGTATAAGCGATAAGCACAGAGCCAAAGGGCGCATCGGTAACGACGGGCTTGCCCTGTACCTGATGCCGCAAGGCGTACAAGCCTTGCTGGAACCATTGGTCTCTTGCCCAGTTGTCGTTATCCACAGGCGCACGGAAAGCGGACAACAATAGAGGCGAATCCTCAAGGATGGTCTTGCCTTCGTACTTTATTCCACAAAGGCTGCCGGTCTCATTGTCAAAGGTGAAGTCGAAGTCCTTGCCGCTCACGATTGTCTTGGAGTCCTTGTCCGTCACCTTCAAAGTGCCTTTCTTAATGGCGTAAAGCGGTGTCCAATTGTTCCTGAGGGACAGCTGCTCGGCCATCTGCACATAGCCCTTCTTTGCCCAAGGCATATCCTTCTTCAAACGGAATTCCACATTCAGGAAGAACTCGCCCTCATCAGACAAATCTACAGGGCAGTAGCAACGTGCATCCATGCGCGGCAGGATGTCTTCATGCAAAGTAATGGGGACTTCCTCTTTCCTTTCGCCATTCCAGACGAGGCATGCCACGATGTCATAATCCCTTGAATTGAGAGGCTCGAAGTAGTTCTTGTTGAAGATGGTGAAGTCCGCCAACTTCTTTCCCTTGTTTTCCCTGATTCCGTTCAACGTCACAGCAACATTCTGATAGACCTTCTTCACCTCGAAGTACTGAGGCTTGGGCAAGAAGTCGGGCAACAAGATGCCGTTCATACAAAACATGCCGTCGTTAGGCCAGTCGCCATGGTCACCGCCATAGCCCATATACTTCACTCCGTCCTTAGTATAAGTGTCAATAGCCTGGTCCACCCAGTCCCAAATGGCTGCGCCACAGAAAAAGTTGGTGCTTTCCATAGCCTCCCAGTAATCCACCAGGTTACCCAAGGAGTTACCCATACTGTGGGCGTATTCCGAGATGTGATAAGGATACTTCACATTCGACTTTCCCTTTGCCACCTGCTGTACCCATGCCACACTGGGATATTGGTTCGAGCCCATATCCACTATGTCATTGTTACGCTCGTATTGTACAGGCCTACTGGTATCGAATGCCTTAATGGCATCGTAGGCTGCCTTGAAGTTATCACCAGGACCAGCCTCGTTACCCAGACTCCATATAACGATACTGGGATGGTTCACGTGTGCGTGCACCATTTCCATATTTCTGGCCACATGGGCAGCCTTCCATTCCTTGGGATGCGAAATAGATTCCTTGCCATAATAATATTCGTGGCTCTCTATGTTACACTCATCCTCCAGATAGATTCCGTATTTGTCACAAAGATAATACCAATAGGGGTCGTTAGAGTAATGCGATGTGCGCACATGGTTGATGTTGCCTCGCTTCATCAGCATAACCTCTTCCTGCATCTGTTCTCGTGTGATAGCATGACCCAAAGTCGGGTTGGTCTCATGGCGGTTCACACCTTTTAGTTTCACAGGCTTCCCGTTCACATAGAAGTAACGGCCAGCCAAGCCGAACTCATCCTCGCTGGCTGGTGTATCCTTTATCTCTACAGTACGAATGCCGAAATAGGTGCTGGTGCAATCCAGAAGTTTTCCTTTCTTGTCCTTCAACTCAGCCACAAGCACATAGCGATAGGGAGCCTCAGCACTCCAAGGATGTGGATTATCCACTGAACATTGAACATTGAACGTTGAACATTCTAAGTTGTCTGTTAAGGAGACCTCCACTTGTTTCACTGGGTCGGCACATTCATCGGTGTAAAGCTTTACGGGATAAATGCTGTAATACACCTTCAATCCCTTTTGCTTCTTTCCGCTCTTGTTGGCAAAGATTCCGTCGATGCTAATAGTTGCCTCATCCTTGTCGAGCTTTGTGGTGCGTACCACGAGGTCACTGATTTGCACTTTCGGGAAGGCCGTCAGATAGACGCTGCGGAAGATGCCAGGCAAGCGGAACATATCCTGCGCTTCCAGGAAGGAGCCATCGCTGCTACGATAAACCTCGACAGCCAGCACATTCTCACCAGAATAATTCAGATAAGGTGTAATGTTAAAGCTGGCTGTGTTCCGGCTGTTCTTCGAGAAACCTACATACTTTCCGTTTATCCATAGGTAGAAGAAAGAGTCCACACCGTCGAAGTTGATGAACACTTCTTTAGTATGCCTTTGATGCCATCCAGTGGTTAGAACGAAAGTTCTGCGATAAGAGCCCACCTCATTGGGGTACTTGTAGGTGGTGTAACGTTCATCTTTAGGCTTACGCATCACACCCTCGCGCCAATCACCTTCCTTCACCTCGTGATAGAAAATCACAGGCTGGTTCACATAGATGGGAACGCCGTACTTCATACTTCCGTCCTTCTGCAAACCCTGCACGTTCCAGCATCCGGGCACCTTAATATCGTCCCATGCAGACACGTCAAACTCAGGCTTGTAGAAATCCTTGGGTCGTTCCTCCGGACTGGGCACCCAATGGAATTTCCACATTCCGTCCAAGCTTTGATAAAATGTGTTGGGGAGCACCCTCAGCGCTTCTTCCTTCCAGCCATAGGAGAATCTATAGGCACGGGGCTGTTCTTTGTTCAGCGATAACATTTCGGGGTTTTGCCACTCCGTTCCGTCAGGTCCGTCTTTGCTGCCATAAAGGAAACCTGGTAAAGTCTTAAGTTCTTGAGCCTTTGCTGCCAGAGAAAAGGCAAAAATCAGAGATATTAAAAGTCTATCCATGTTTTAAAGTGTTTTTAGCATTAGTAGTGTCCACTATTTACTCCCCCAGAATTTTCTCGAAGGCCTGAATCAGGACGTTGGCCATTATCTGCATTCCGTCATCATTGGGATGCAGTGCCGTGTCATAACTGAGATTGTCAAGTTGACGCTGACCTCCGCATTCTGCGAAGAAATCGGCAACGGGGAAAGACTCGTAGGCCGCTATCTGACGTATAATGTCAGCATACTCCTGAAGGTAAATGCCGTTCAGGGGGTCGTACCAATGGTCGGGCAGATAGCCGTTGTACCCGTAGGCTTTGCGTGGGGTACACAGGATGACTCGTGCCTTCTTGTTGCGTTGGAAGATGCGGTCGATAAGTTGCCTGTAGATAGCGGCAAAGGTACCATTCTTGGTGTTATTGATGTAATCCTGAATGGTGCCAACAGGAGTTGAGTGTCCCCAGTCGTTAATGCCGTGCTCTATGGTATAGTAGTCAGCAAGGTTAACCGCAGAGATTGCCGAAGAGAGGGTTCCGCCATTTACGGCCTTGTTGTAGAAATTTGAAAAAGCAAGTTTCTCCATGACTCGTGTCTGATACCCTTTGGTGAGGGGGTACGAGGCAGTGTTCTCGTTGAGCCATGAGATGGAGGTTCCCAGCGAGCACCACCGTGCTTTTATTTTGCGCGGCTCAACACTTGGTGCTGCAGCCTGATCAGGACTGAACACAATACTATCAACATCTTCGTCATTGAATCCGTAGCTTTTCTCTTTCTCATAGACAGTGAAACTCTGTGCCTGAGCCGCAGAAACTACGGTGCAGAGAATGATTGTTAAAAATAGTTTGTTTTTCATATTATTTAGGTTTTTCTGTTATTCTATTTTCTAAGCCGCAGCATTCGCAGCAGACATTATGGCGACGGTGACTTTTATGATATTGAAAAGTAGCCTTTTCGTGGTGTTTTTGTTTTTATAGTTTATAGCACAACTACGTCTGATTTTTGTTTCTGCTTGCAAAGTTACGGATAAGTGAGCGGAATACAAAATTAATTCATTTATTTTTATTCCCGAACGTGAGTAAGTTCGAGACATGGTCTCAAAGTAAGCATGTTGTTCTCACCCCATACGTCTGGATCAGACACAAAAAAGAGCAACCTCCCGGTCGCTCTTTTTGTCGTTAGTATGTTTCATATTTGGATGCTTCACAGCAACCGTGAAAATGTTTTATTAAGCACTAACTTGTTTTGGAATATAGAAAAAGCAATAAAAATGTTATCTTGTTAAACTCATTGAATCGGTCTGTTCCCGGGTCAACTCTGCCGCCTGCTGTTCAAGCAGCGGTGTAAACTCCTGTGCCGGGCACTCCATACTATCCGTCTGGGCATACTGTGGCTGCTGGGATTTTCCTTCACCATCGAAACTCTGCTGAGCAGCCATTCCTATGGTAAGAATCAGTGCCACCAAGCCCGCAGCCTGATAGAAAGGACGGAAAAAAGATCTTCTCCCCGCTCCCCCGTGAAGGGGAAGAGCTTTGACAACGCCATTCTCCGTTTCCTCAAAGGGGAGAGCCTCGCCTTGCCTGGAAAGCAAATCTATCATGCGGGTATCGAATTCCTCGCCCAGAGAGACCTCTGCCTTCTCACGCTGAACATCAAAGACTGCCTTGTAGGGCATCAGATGGGCAGGAACCTCTTCCTGCTGAAAAAAAGTACGCAGAATCTGCTCCTCATGTAGAGAAGTCTCACACGCCCAATAGCGCTCCAACAATTGTTCTATGTACTTATAATCCATATTTCTCTATTTTCTCTGCTTGCTGACGGATGCCGGTCCGGGCCCTGTGTAGGTAAACCTTTACCTGCGATTCATTCAGCCTGAGTATGTTTGCTATCTCCTGATACGTTTTTCCCTCAATATCGCGCAATTCCATAATACTGCGCTGCACCTCGGGCAGGGTATCCATTAATTTTCTGACCAGAGCTATTCGTTCTTTTTGTTCCTGATTCTCGTCAGGGGTTTGAACATTGAACATTGAACATTGAACATTAGATGTTGACAGTTCTTCGTTCAGTTGTACGTTGCCGCGTCCTGCCTTGCCTGCCATATCAAGCGAAATGTTGCGGCAAATGGTCAGTGCATAGGCTTCGATGCTTTCTATCCTCTCCCACTCTTCGCGGCGTTCCCAGACTTTGATTAGCGTATCCTGAACTGCATCCTCCGCCTCTGCAGGGTTCAGTGTGATGCGCAACGCCAACCTGTAAAGCCTGTTCTTCAGAGGCAGCACATCATCTCGGAAACTAACCTTTTTCATCTCTCTGTCTATTTTAAAGACGATTGAGGGCCGTAAATGTTACAGCCCTCTGTGTTAAAATTGTTTAATTATTGTCCCGCTCTCACCATTAATATTGTCCGACCGCGTTATGACTACTTTCTGCACGCCTTTATGAATGGCATCAAAGGCATTCTCCAGTTTAGGAATCATACCACCGGAAATAATGCCAGACGTTTTATACGCTTCAAAATCCTGTTCTGTGATGATGGGAATTACGCTTTCATCATCATTGGCATCACGGAGAACACCTTTTTTTTCGAAACAGAAGGTCAGTGTTACGTCATAATAAGGCGCAAGGGCACAAGCAACCTTGCTGGCTATGGTATCGGCATTGGTATTCAGCAAGTTGCCTGCTCCGTCATGAGTAAGAGGAGTCATTACAGGCACAACACCCTCTGCAATAAGTTTGCAAAGCATCTCTCCGTTGGCTTTATCTACATCCCCCACAAAACCGAAATCTACCAATTGCTCTGTACCGTCATCCATTGTTACCTTCTTAAGCGGGCGCTTATGACTACGGACCACATCCATATCTGCTCCGGTAAGACCCAGGGCATTTACCCCGCGAGCCTGCAATCCTGCCACTATGTTCTTGTTCACAAGGCCTGCATATACCATTGTCACTACCTGTAGCATCTGCGCATCGGTAACCCGCCTTCCGCCTATCATGTGGCTCTCTATTCCCAGGTTGGCTGCCATCCTGGTAGCACTCCTACCCCCTCCATGCACCAGCACCTTGGCTCCTGCAAGCCCCGAAAACTGAGAAAGCAGGGAGTTTAATGATGCTACATCCTCAACAACAGCACCACCGACTTTTATGACGTTTAATTCGTTTTTCATTAAACTTTAAACATTCAACTTTTAACTTTACTCCAGGTAAGTATAACCGTACAAGCCAGCACGATAGTTACTGATAAACTCTTTTCCCTCACTCTCAGTAATCTTTCCGTCCTTAATAGCTTTGCTGACCCATATCTCAAGTCGGCGGACCAACTTCTTGGGGTCGTACTGCACATATTCCAGTACATCGGCAACCGTCTCTCCGTCAATGAACTGCTCTATTTCGTACCCCCCGTCATTTACCGAGATATGCACAGCATTTGTATCACCAAACAAATTGTGCATATTACCCAGAATCTCCTGATAGGCACCCACAAGAAAGACACCTATGTAATAATGTTCGTCGGCTTTTACAGGATGTAGTGGTATATAGTTGGTCTGCTGCCCACCGTTCACGTAAGCCGATATCTTGCCATCACTGTCACAAGTGATATCCTGAAGGGTAGCACTGCGGATGGGCTGCTCTGTCAGTCGTTCTATAGGCATTATGGGGAAGAGCTGGTCTATACCCCACGAGTCGGGCATACTCTGGAAGAGGCTGAAGTTACAGAAGTACTTGTCAGCCATCTGCTTATCCAGTTTCCTAAGTTCATCGGGCACATGCTTCTGATGATGTGCCAGCTCTGCCACCTCGTGACTGATAGCCCAATACAAGGACTCTATCTGCGCACGGGTCTTCAGATCGATGATGCCGTGACGGAAAAGGTCCAGCGCTTCCTCACGAATATCTTCTGCATCGTGCCAGTCCTCCAACATGGAGCGCGAAGAAAGCTTGTCCCAAATCTCTGTCAGGTCATGAACCAGCTTATGATCTTCAGGACCGGGTTCAAAGTCCTCGGGCATCTGGGGTGCCGAAACGCTCTCCATAACATCCACTACCAGCACGCTATGGTGTGCAGCCAGAGAACGGCCACCTTCCGTAATAATATTTGGATGTGGAATGTTGTTTTTGGTAGCTGCCTCACCCAAGGTATAGACACAGTCGTTAACATACTCCTGAATGCTGTAGTTTACACTGCTCTCGCTGTTGCTGCTTCGCGTTCCGTCGTAATCTACACCTAAGCCGCCTCCGCAATCGACAAACTCTATATTGAAGCCCATCTGATGCAACTGCACATAATACTGGGCAGCCTCGCGCAAGGCAGTACTGATACGTCGTATCTTGGTAATCTGACTGCCAATATGGAAATGCATCAACTTCAGACAGTCACGCAGTCCCATTTCCTCCAGCATATGCAGGGCCATCAGTAATTCTGAAGAGTTCAAGCCGAACTTACTTGCATCGCCACCGCTCTCACTCCATTTTCCGGAACCATTGCTGGCCAACTTGATGCGGATACCCAGATTGGGATGGACTCCCAGTCGTTCTGCCGTCTCGGCAATAATCTTCAACTCCGGCAGTTTTTCTATAACCAGAAACACACGCTTACCCATTTTCTGAGCCAGCAGTGCCAATTCAATATAGTTCTGGTCTTTGTGTCCGTTGCAGATAATCAAACTGTCGCTATCCATGTTGGTAGCCAGCACCACATGCAACTCTGGTTTTGAGCCGGCCTCAAGCCCCAGATTGTAACGTTTACCGTGACTGATTATCTCCTCTACTACGGGTCTCATCTGGTTTACCTTAATGGGGAAGATAATAAAATGTTCTCCATTATAGGAATACTCCTTTTCAGCTTTGCGAAAGCACTCGTCAGTCTTCTCGATACGATTATCCAGAATATCGGGGAATCTGAGCAAGACAGGAGCCGTTACATGGCGAGCTGCCAGATGGTCCACCACCTCCTTCAGATCAACCTGCACCGAGTTCTTCTTGGGCGTTACATACACATGTCCCTTGTCATTGATGCCAAAGTAATTCACTCCCCAGCCTTTAATGTTGTAGAGTTCCTCTGAGTCCTCAATACGCCATTTTTTCATTTTTTTAACATTAACTAAAGCCTAAACTCCCAGTTGTTCACGCAGCAGCTGCACACTGGTTTTTATCTTATCATAATTATCCAACAAAGTTACGTCCAGGG
Organism: Bacteroidaceae bacterium; assembly: GCA_017645305.1. Lineage (GTDB taxonomy): Bacteria > Bacteroidota > Bacteroidia > Bacteroidales > Bacteroidaceae > Physcousia. The sequence goes on from JAGCPD010000033.1 coordinate 9,630, forward strand.
TGTATTTTGCCTTTGTATAGAAAGGCTCACGCTCCTTCAGGGATTCCTTAATGTACTGTAGCAGTTCCTCTTCTGTCTTACCCTTAAGAAGGGGACGTTCCACCTTTCCCATCTTCAGGTGCATAGCCAGCACCTCAGGGGTTGCCTTCAGATACACGGTTTCAGCCAAGGAATTCATATACTCCATGTTGTCATAGAAACAAGGAGTACCCCCGCCGCAGGAAAGCACAATGTTCTCAAATTCGGCAGCTTCATGAAGCATGTTACGTTCTATTTCACGAAAGCCCTGTTCACCCCGTTCTGCAAAGATTTGCGCTACTGTTCGGTGGTAACGCATCTCGATGTACCAGTCCAGATCATAAAACGAGATTCCCAAAGCAAGAGCCAACTGGCGTCCCACCGTAGTCTTTCCCGACCCCATGTAACCTATCAGGATAATACTTTTCATTTCTTGTGACGTGTAGTCTTTGCTCCTGACTTTTCTACCTGCCCGTTAATTACTTGCATACATTCCTCCACAGTAAGATCCTTCACTTTGTCATGCAACGTCTTGGGCAATCGGTAGTTAGCACCTTTATAAACAATATAAGGACCGTATCTTCCGTTTAAGATTTCCATATCAGCATCTTCAAACTTCTTCAGATGACGTTCCTCTTCCTCGATATGCTTTTTATGAATCATAATAACAGCCTCCTCAAAGGTAATCTTCAGGGGATCTGTATCTTTGGGAATAGAAACGTAGGTACCGTTGTGTACCACATACGGACCGTACTTACCAGCTCCCACACTTACGGTCTTCCCTAAGTATTTTCCCAACTCACGGGGCAGGCGGAACAGTTCAACGGCCTCCTCCAGAGTAATTGTCTCCAAAGTCTGGTCCTTCTTGAGTTGAGCAAAACGGGGTTTTGAGTCTGCATCCGAGCTTCCAATCTGAGCCACGGGTCCGAATCTTCCGATTTTTACCGTGATAGGCTCTCCCGTTCTAGGGTCGTTGCCCAAAAAGCGCTCTCCCACCTTGTGCTCAGTATGTGTATTCCCGGCATGTTCCACAAGCGGGTCAAAGTCATCATAAAATTCACGTATCACACCTGTCCACTCCATCTTGCCTTCGGCAATCTCGTCAAATTCCTTCTCTATATCGGCAGTGAAGTTATAGTCCATAATACTAGGAAAGTTTTCGCTCAAATAATCATTGACTACAATTCCCGTATCAGTAGGTATCAGTTTCCCACGCTCAGCTCCAATTGTCGTCTTGTGACTGGCACTGGTTATCTTATCCCCTTTCAAGGTCAGTGTCTGATAGGTACGTTCTTCGCCTGCCTTGTCTCCCTTGGCAACATATTCGCGCTGCTGTATGGTGGTGATGGTGGCTGCATAGGTGCTGGGTCTTCCTATTCCCAGTTCCTCCAGTTTGCGCACCAGACTGGCCTCATTATAGCGGATAGGGCGTTGTGCAAAACGCTGGGTAGCCACAATCGTGTTTCTCTGTAACGCATCACCAACAGTCAGGATGGGCAATATTCCCGTAGCATCTGCCTCTGACAGCTCCAGCTCGTTCTCTGTTTCTTTGTAAACACGCAGGAATCCGTCAAACTTCACAACCTCACCATTGGCAACAAAGTACTCGTCCATTCCGTCAATAGTAATTAATACCTGTGTCTTTTCTATATCGGCATCCGCCATTTGGCTGGCGATGGTACGCTTCCATATCAGGTCGTAAAGGCGGCGCTCCTGTTGCGTACCCTCTATCTGAGTCTGATCCATATAGGTGGGCCTGATGGCTTCGTGAGCCTCCTGTGCTCCCTTCGAACTGGTTTGGTACTGGCGTGTCTTCACGTAGTTTTCACCCATTTGCTCAGTAATTACCTGCTTACTGGCACCCAGGCACAGTTTACTTAAGTTCACACTGTCCGTACGCATGTAGGTAATGCGTCCACTTTCATACAGGTGCTGTGCAACCATCATGGTCTGTGCAACAGTAAAGCCCAGTTTATGAGCAGCCTCCTGCTGCAAGGTACTGGTTGTGAAAGGGGGAGCGGGCATTCGCTTCTGGGGTTTTGTGCTAATATCCTGAACGGTATAGTGTTGGACATCACGGCACTTCTCCAGAAATGCCTCCGCTTGTTCCAGAGTTGCAAAACGCTGGCTCAGTTCGGCCTTTACCTCACTGCCTTCGGCATTGGTAAAGACTGCCGTTACACGGAAATTATCGTCACCACGGAAATTCTGAATTTCCCTTTCACGCTCTACAATAAGGCGTACGGCTACACTCTGCACACGCCCGGCACTTAGAGCGGGTTTCACTTTTCGCCATAATACGGGACTCAGTTTAAAGCCGACAATACGATCTAAGACACGACGGGCCTGTTGGGCATTTACCAGATTCAGGTCAATATTGCGGGGATGCTCTATGGCCTCCAGAATGGCAGGTTTTGTAATCTCGTGGAAAACAATTCTACGCGTATTCTCGGGATGCAGTCCCAGAACTTCATAAAGATGCCAACTGATGGCTTCTCCTTCACGGTCCTCATCGGAAGCCAGCCATACAGTCTTTGCCTCTTTGGAAAGTTTCTTAAGATTATCCACAACACTTTTTTTGTCGTTTGGCACTTCGTATTGTGGAGTGAACGTATTGACATCAACACTGAAAGTCCTTTTCTTCAAGTCGCGTATATGACCGTAACTTGATACTACCTTATAGTCCTCTCCAAGGAATTTTTCTATAGTTTTTGCCTTTGCCGGGCTCTCCACTATTACCAGATTATCCTTCATCATTCGTTTCGCTTTTTATAATTGCGGCGGCAAAGGTACTGCATTTTTTTGTTCTACACCTTATATATTAAGGATTTTTTTTGCTAAAATATGTTGCACGCCTTTTCTGATTGAGGTTAAACCAAAGGTTTCCGGCTTGACGTCTTCCCAAGGAATCCACATAATTTCTGCCACATCATCTGCTGCAATGGCGTTTTTTGTACTATTCACATGACAGATGTAAAACATATCTATGGTGTGAATGTCCATTCCGCCAAACGGATAGATATTGGGAATGGAGAACAGGAACTTCACATCATCCACACAAAGTCCTGTCTCTTCCCTAACTTCACGTATCACACCCTCCTCACTGGTCTCATAGCAGTCACTGAAGCCGCCTGGCAAATCTAACGTCCCTTTGGCTGGCTCTTTGGCCCTCCGTACCACAAGCAGCTCGTTTTTCTCATTAACAATCACAGCCACCGTAGATGCGCTGGGATTAAAATAATACACAAAGCCGCAGGCCAGACAGCGTTTGCTTTTACTGTTATTCTCCACAAACCTGTCCGAACCGCATAAAGGGCAGAAACGAAACTTTTCTAATAGATGCTGAGCCATATCTGTCTGTTTTTGTAATTTTCGAGTTGCAAACATATAAAAAAGTGACAGAATTTACAACATTCAGGCACTTTTTTGTAATCGCATAACTAAAAAAAGAGTATCTTTGTATTGCAAAAATACGTCTAACAAAATTTTTTACAGACTTATGACAATTTTTTCTGATTGGTTCAACCAACTCGACCCCACCCTGCGAGTCTATTGGGGTATTGCTATCTTTGCCTCAATTGTAGTGATTATTCAGATGACCATGTCTTTTGCTGGCATGGGTGATGTTGATTCGGGCAGTGCAGATGTTGATTTCAGTACTGATACAGACAGTTTGGACGATGCCGGCAGTATGCACTTGCTATCCATTCGTAATATATTCTATTTCCTGTTAGGCTTTGGATGGGCGGGCGTAAGCCTGTGGAATAGCATTTCTAACACGATTATCCTATGCGTGGCGGCTGTCTTGGTGGGCTGCCTTTTTGTGGCTATCTTTATCTTCCTTTTCCGACAGATGATGAAGCTGCAGAGCAACGGAGCTTTCAACATCAACGATGCGGTAGGCAAGGTATGCGATGTCTATATGCGCATCCCAGCTCAGAATCAAGGATTGGGAAAGGTGCAGATTAGCTTCAACGGCTCTGTTCAGGAACTGGATGCCCGTACTGCAGGCAACCCTATCCCGTCTGGTGCCAAAGTGCGCGTTATACGCGTAATAGATAAAAAGGTGCTGGAAGTGGAACCGGCCTAAAGTTCAGAATCCTCAGATTAACAATTAAACTTTAATAAAATATGTTACAAGATCCCCTAACTCTTATTGTGGTGTGCGCCATTCTTGTGGTTGCCATCGTGGCTTTTTTAGCCAATCGTTACAGAAAGTGCCCTGCCGATAAAATTCTTGTGATTTACGGTAGTGGTAATGGCGGTAAGAAATCTGCCAACTGCGTTCATGGCGGCGGAGCTTTTGTATGGCCAGTTATTCAAGATTATGCCTACATGAGCCTGACACCCATTGGTATCGATGCAAACCTTACCAATGCTCTTTCAAGACAGAACATCCGTGTGGATGTACCCTGCCGCTTTACTGTTGGTATCAGCACTGACCCCGACTATATGAACGCTGCCGCAGAGCGTTTGCTTGGTCAGACAGCCAACCAGATTCAGGAAATGGCTCGCGATATTCTTTTCGGTCAGCTCCGTCTGGTTATCGCTACAATGAGTATTGAGGAACTGAACTCCGACCGTGACAAATTCCTCGAGGCTATCACAGCCAACGTGGAGGTGGAACTGAAAAAGATTGGCCTCAAGCTTATCAACGTGAATGTTACGGATATCAAGGATGAAAGCGGTTATATTGAAGCTCTCGGTCAGGAAGCTGCCGCCAAGGCCATCAACGAAGCCAAGGTACGTGTAGCTGAACAGGAAAAGATGGGTGAAATCGGTAAGGCTGAGGCTGTCCGTGAAACCCGTATCCGTACTGCCGCTGCCAATGCGGAAGCCGTAAAGGGTGAGAACGAGGCAAAGATTAACATTGCCAATTCCGATGCTATCCGCCGCGAGAATGAGGCTGAAGCACTTCGCCGCGCAACAGCTGCAGAAAAAGTTGCCCAAGCTCAGGCCTTAGAAGAGTCTTATGCTGCTGAGCAGAAAGCAGAAGAAGCCCGTGCCACCCGTGAACGTGCCACCCAAAATGCAAATATCATTGTTAAGCAAGAGATTGAGAAAAAGCGTTTGGTTATCGAGGCAGAGGCTGCTGCAGAACAGAAGCGTGTCAATGCAAAGGGTGAGGCAGATGCCATCTTTGCAAAGATGGAAGCTGAAGCTAAGGGCCTCTATGAGATTCTGACTAAGCAGGCTTCCGGTTATGATAAGATGATTCAGGCTGCCGGCGGAGATGCCACCAAAGCATACACCTTGCTACTCCTGGAGAAGCTGCCCGAACTGGTTAAGACTCAGGTTGAGGCTATCAAGGGTATCAACATCGACAAGGTTACCGTATGGGACAACGGCGGTAATGCTGATGGTAAGGGATCCACTGCCAACTTTGTTTCCGGTCTCATGAAAAGTGTTCCTCCCTTGAGTGAACTCTTTGACCAGGCTGGCATGTCACTTCCTGAGTACTTGGGTAAGAAAAAGGATGCTGATGCCCAGCCAGAAGAAAAATCCGAGGATTAACTCCACATGAACAAAACGTTAACTTCATATTTAAAGTAATCTATTTAATCAAAAACAAAACATCATGAAAAAGTACATTGCTGAATGTATCGGTACATTTGTTCTGACATTCCTTGGCTGCGGTGCAGCCGTTAGTCTGAGTTGTGGAACTGATGCTGCATCTGTAGTAGGAACCGCCATCGCCTTTGGTCTCTCTGTTGTGGCTATGGCTTACACCATCGGAGGCATCTCCGGTTGCCACATCAATCCTGCCATTACGCTGGGCTGCCTTATCACAGGTCGTATCAGCTGTAAGGACAGTGTGGGATACATTGTAGGCCAGGTTGTTGGTGCTATCATAGCGGGTGCTGCTTTGGCTGCTATCTACGGAGCAGAAACGGGTATTGGCAGTAACGGCATCGGTGCTGGGTGCAACGGTAGTGCTGTAACAGCTCTCATTGTAGAGATTGTCCTCACGGCCCTATTTGTATTGGTGGTACTGGGCACTACACACAAGACAAACTGTGCAACGGGTAACTTTGCAGGTCTGGCTATCGGTCTTTCGCTGATTCTCATCCACCTGGTAGGCATTCACTTCACGGGCACCAGCGTGAACCCTGCACGTTCCATCGGTCCTGCTCTCTTCGCTCAGGGTGCTGCTTGGGCTAACGTATGGATTTTTATTGTAGGTCCTTTTGTTGGTGCTATTGTTGCAGCAGGCCTTTGGAAGCTAATAGAATCTAAGGAATAATATTTTTCCCTAAGCAAAAAAGACCCCGGAGGTTGTGGTTCTTGAATCCAACCTTCGGGGATTTATATAATGCTACATTTCCTTCTTATTTCAAAAACTTCTTACCATTCTTTATATATCCTCCATCCCGGGGTAAGTTCTTCAAAGCCCGTCCCGAGAAGTCAAATATTGCACTGGCTCCCACTGCGACAGGGATAGCGGCAGATGATGTTTCATCATCTTCTTGTACATTCAGTGTAAGAAACGGCGAGATGGGAGTGCTATTTATGCAGAGAGCATATTTGTGTACACCAGGCAACAAGACACCTAATTCAATATTACCGCTGGCATCTGCCAGGTCCCTTACAGGTATCCATGTCGTCTCACCCTCAGACTGATGACAGAGTTGACATGCAAAACGGGTGGGAAGGGAACTATACGAAAGGGTTATGGCATCTGTTTCCGAATACTGGGTCTTGCTGCTCCTCAATGAGGCAGGTTTGCCCACCACTACATATTTACGTTCAAAAGGCTCGGAATAGCCGTCAGCCATAAAGTAACCTATAAAATATACACCTGTCGGGAGGGCACTCGTCCAATTGTTATTTCCACTGGTGTTCAGGGTAATGGTTCCCGATGTTTTCGTGTTGTACAGATAACAGGGACATTTGACGTCTTTAGGTACAACCCCGTCCTCATAGATTCCCACCCAGTCCTTGCTCAGAGCAGGAGCACTGGCAAGAGTCACACGTATGGGATTACCCACATTGTAAACGGTCTTGTCGGTAGTCATACTAAAAGCTGTAGCATCATAGTCTCTTGTCAGTACAAAAAAAAGAATACGCTCTGAACACTCACCGTAACCACTGTCCTTAAAAAGCACGGCAAAATATTCGCCAGCAGCACTAATCTTAAAATTGAGTGTTCCATCCTTCACCTCAGTATATTGGTAGGTATATGCCTTATCGCTTGATCCTGGCGTCTTTCCTGCCTGATAAATACCTATCCAGGCTTCTGTACCTACGGGTGCATTCTTGAAAGAGACAGCTATATCTGTATTTGTCCTATAAAACTGTTTCTCTAAAGTAAGTGTCGCAGTCAGGCTACTGGGAATCTTACCATCTCTTATCCATTTGGTATAGATAGGTTCTCCCTTCCCGCTATAGCAGTTGCAGGGACGAACAACAAAGCGGTAGTCACGGTCTTTGGGCAACTCACTGACGGCAAACACACACGTTACCTCTCCCTCATCCTGGGCCTCTGCAAAAAGGCTCATTGGCGAGAACACGCGCTTGGTGGCAGAAATGAAGCGGCAGTCCAGCCATTCCCACTCCACCTGTACCTCAAAGTCGAAGGCACGCACACCTGTATGTTTCTTCAACACATTAGGGAAGTGTACCGTCACCTGTTCTGTGTCCGTGCCATTGCGGTTCTTGCCCTTAGCCTGAGTGACGGTTGCTATGGTTCCCCTCTCAAATTGAGGGAGGGGTGCCGTTTTGCAACGGTTCTCGAAACTGAGGGGTTCCTGTTGCGAGATGGGCCAGGGCAATATCCAGTTCTCATCCAGTTGCTGGTCATATACAAACTCGCGGCGTTCCAGAGTGATGGCATTATCATATACCCTCATTATCATACCCTGGCGTCCTTTTGAGCAATCCATATTAGGCATTTGATATACAGGACGCAGATTGCTGTCGTCCTGATAAGTGTTCTCACGGGCGGGCATCGGATAAAGGTATTGAAGCGATGCCGTACCAACGCTGGTAAAAGCACCCTGCCACAGATTTCTGTCATCAGTAAGCGGAGAGTGGGAATGACCGGAGAAGGCCACGGCATTGGGATATTTCTCCATCAGTTTTGTTACGGTGCCGTCATCCTGGCCCCAGGCCCAAGGACCATTGCAGGTATTCTTCAAATGAGGGTGCTGGATGTAGAAAAATGGCTTCTCTGTCTCCAGCTCACTGGTATGTTGCTGCATCAGCTCGGATAAGCCTGGAATATTGTTCGCGTGCCAATGTGCACCTATGAAATGATATCCCTTGATCGTCTTGAACCAAATAGACGAATAGTCTTCCTTGAAGTAGTTTTTCCAGATTTCGGCAGGACGCTTTCCTATACCCTGACTCTGAGCTGTCTCATTTCCCACACTATTGATGACACTATTCCAAGTATAGCCCTCCATATCGTGGTTACCATATATAAAAAGTTTTTCTGTGTGTTTGCCATCCTGCCCCTCGTCGTTGGGGAACACACTGTACCATGTGTCGGCCACTACCTTTAGCTGCGGCTCCAGCCCCTGGTCAGCCATATCACCGGCAATAATAACACCATCTACCTTCAGGCCCCTAAAATATTCAAGGGTATGCTTAAAGGTGACAGCAGTCTCTGTGCCGCGAATGTGTATGTCACTCACGATTCCTATTACCAAATTAGGGTCACCAAGTGTTAGCAAGGCATCTGCAAAGGCAGGAGCATTCAGATAAACGGTACCTGCCAGAACGGAAGACCGCTGTAAGAATTGTCGTCGGTTCATTTTCTTTTGTTTTGTTCTTTTTTCGCACAAAGATAGCAAATAATTATACAACAACGCAACTTTTATGTAAAAAAAAGTATTAGCGGCGTATCGGACATCAGAACATTCCAACTGCCAAAAGAATAAACGGAATCTGTGCTTGGCGCTATTTCTTAGTTTACCAAGAAACCGGCAACTTACAAATTCTTACAGAAAAAGTAATCCAAAAGTTTTGCAGTTTCAGAGAAATGACGTACCTTTGCAACCGCAAAAGCCCAGATGGCGGAATCGGTAGACGCGCTGGTCTCAAACACCAGTGGGGCAACCCGTGCCGGTTCGACCCCGGCTCTGGGTACAGGCCAAAATCAACAATCCCCTGTAAAACAATTGTTTACGGGGGATTCTTGTTTCTAAAGGTGTACTAAAGGGTGGCCGAAATCAACAAGAAAATACTTTTTCTCAAAAAATCCTCTCCATCAGTTGCCACTTCTCATCACTGCGAGCAGAAGCGGCACAGCCTTGGAACTGACTTACATACGCTTCCCACTCTGCCTGTCGGGGCAGCGTTGCCAGACGGGCCATGTCACGGTCAAAGTCGAAATCATCACACGTATCCATTATCATAAACAGGTTCTTGCCCCGTCGGTAAATCTGCATATCTGTAATGCCCACCTCCCGCTGGCCTCGGATAATCTCTGGCCAGACATGCGCGTGTGCCTCTACGTATTTGGCAATCATCTCCGGATTATCTACCAGAGTCAATGTCTGACAATACCTTTTCATTACATTCCCGGTCTTCTTATAGTTAATGCAATTGCTTCCGTGTGTTCCTTGCAGAAAGCGGAAGCATCCTCCACAACACAGGCAAGGTATCCGCCGCCACCGGCACCGGGCATCTTCCAAGCCAGCACTTTATCACGGTATTCATCAATATAGGAAGGAACACTCCCCTGTATCATGGCAGGGAACATGGCTGTCTGGGCGTTGAAGCTGTCTGCGTATGCCTTTGCAAAAGCATTCAGGTCTTTTGCCATGATAGCATTCCAGCAGTCATCCGCGGCCTTGGCAAGCGCTTTGACCTTTGCTTCTGTAATGTCTTTTCCTTCCACCACACTGCAACCGGGCTTGCGCGGTTCCATGGGTATCATTACTAAATGTTGTTCCAACCAGCAGAGGATATCTTCATTGCTGCAGGTTTCTATCTTCTCTGGCCAGAAATGATTATCGTACCTATGACGGCAAAGGCCGGGCACACAAATGCCGATAGCATCCTGGGCACCACTTACAATGCCGTCCTCCCGTTCTGGATGATTTTCAAAACAGAAGACCAAACGGGCTAGCGTTTCCGGATCCATATTGGGCAGCTGATAGGGCCAGATGCGACGGATTACATTCCGCGTTGATGTAGAAAGGCCACAGCGCACACGTATCTCAAATGTCGGCTCCAGACTTATGGTGATAGCCCATCCTGGTGCAAAACAGCTCACATACGGCTGGTCTATCCATGTACCCGCAAGGTCTAGTCTGGTGGGAATCCGGGATTCTGTTTTCTTCAAATCCGTACTACTCCTGGCCTTCAACCCCTCCTGGGGAACTCTTTTTAGTACCACATATTCTATACCATGTTCCTCACAGAATTTCTTTTTCTCATCATTTCCCCCATCCTCGTTTACCACCAGTATGTCCGGCTTGAGGGATTCTACCGTGGGAATGAAATCCATGATACCGTTCCCCTGGTTGATGAAGGCATCCTTTACATAACGGATGCTCTTTACCATGAAGAGCCTTTCCTGCTCGCTGTAGATGGTCTTGTGGTGCTTATACCCTTCAATGGTCTTGTCGGAACCTATGCCGACATACAGGTCACCATACTCCGCAGCCTGTCGGAAGAACTCTACATGGCCGCTATGCAGTAGGTCGTAGCAACCGCTGACAAATACTTTGGTTTTTGGCTTTTGGCCGTTGGATTTCTTTGAGAATTTAGCGTTCATCGTTTAGAGTTTAACAAGTACTTTTACACTTATGACTTTCAACTTCAAAACTGACTTTCAACTATAAACATTAAACTATCAACTTTAAAGCGCGTTAGCGCTCAGTACGCATGGGGTTATTGAGGAAATCTTCATAGCTAAGACGGATGCCGTCTTCTAACTCTGTTTTGTAAGTCCAGCCTAATTTGGCGGCCTTGCTGACATCAAGCAGCTTTCTCGGAGTACCGTTGGGTCTTGTAGTATCCCACTCAATACGGCCTTCGTAACCCACCACTTTTGCCACCAACTCTGTCAGGGCTTTGATGGTCAGCTCCTTGCCCGTTCCGGCATTGACAGTCTCGTTCCCGCTGTAATTGTTCATCAGGAAGACACAGAGGTTGGCGAGGTCATCCACATACAGGAATTCTCTGAGGGGGCTGCCGTCACCCCAGCAGGTGACGCTTTCCCTGCCTTCCACTTTGGCTTCGTGGAAACGCCTGATAAGGGCGGGAAGCACGTGGCTGTGCTCGGGGTGGTAGTTATCGTTAGGACCATAGAGGTTCGTAGGCATGACGCTGATATAATCTGTTCCGTACTGCTTGTTCAGGTACTCACAGTATTTCAAGCCAGAGATTTTGGCAAGGGCGTAGGCCTCGTTGGTCTTCTCCAGTTCGCTGGTCAGCAGGCAGCTTTCGGGCATGGGCTGCGGAGCCATCCTCGGATAGATGCAGCTGGAGCCCAAGAACTCCAGCTTCTTGCACCCGTTCTGCCAGGCAGCATGAATCACGTTCATCTCCAGTATCATGTTGTCATACATGAAATCTGCGAGGGCGCTCTGGTTGGCGACGATGCCGCCCACCTTGGCAGCTGCCAGGAAGACGTACTCTGGCTTCTCCTCCGCGAAGAACCGATCAACGGCGTCCTGACGAGTCAAGTCCAGTTCCTTGTGGGTTCGGGTAATAATATTAGTATAACCTTGTCGTTGCAGCTCCCTTACGATAGCAGAACCGACCATGCCTCTGTGGCCGGCAACGTAGATTTTTGAATCTTTCTCCATCATCTTCAATGCTCAACGCTCAATCTTCAACGTGTTCACGGATGTACAGCTTCCTGACTTTCTTCATGTCATGCTGTACCATGATTCTCACAAGGTTTTCAAAGCTGGTCTTCTGAGGATTCCAACCCAGTTTGGTCTTAGCTTTTGTCGGGTCGCCAAGAAGTTGGTCAACTTCTGCAGGACGGAAGTATTTCGGATCAACTTCCACTAACACTTGACCTGCTGACAACTGGCAGTTGTCAGCAGACAGGTCAGAAGACACACCCTTGACAAGACCTTTTTCATTGACACCTTCTCCCTGCCATTCCAACTCAATTCCCGCCTCCTTGAATGCCAAGGTGCAGAATTCGCGAACCGTATGGTACTCTCCGGTAGCTATCACAAAATCGTCCGGCTGTTCCTGCTGTAAAATGAGCCACATGCATTCCACGTAATCCTTCGCGTAACCCCAGTCACGCAACGAGTTAAGATTACCCAGATAGAGTTTGTCCTGAAACCCCTGGGCAATGCGAGCAGCAGCCAGCGTAATCTTACGTGTCACAAAAGTTTCTCCACGTCGCTCGCTCTCATGATTGAAAAGGATGCCGTTGCAACAGTACATACCATAGCTCTCGCGGTAGTTCTTCACAATCCAGAAGCCATACTGCTTGGCGACGCCATAGGGCGAACGGGGATAAAAAGGTGTCGTCTCTTTCTGCGGAACCTCCTGTACCAAGCCAAACAGCTCACTGGTAGAAGCCTGGTAGATACGACACTTGTCTGCCAATCCCACAATACGTACGGCTTCCAGAAGTCTTAATACGCCCACAGCATCAGCCTCGGCAGTAAACTCTGGCACGTCAAAGCTAACCTTCACATGGCTCTGTGCCGCCAGGTTGTATATTTCATCGGGTTTAGTCTCGCTGATAATTCGGATGAGCGAACTGCTGTCCGTCATATCGCCCCAGTGAAGTTCTATCAGGCGCTTCCTTTTCATGTCCCTCACCCACTCGTCAAGATACAGATGCTCTATTCGCCCTGTGTTGAACGAACTGCTGCGGCGCAGAACACCATGAACTTCATACCCTTTTTCAATCAGAAATTCAGCAAGGAAGCTGCCGTCCTGTCCGGTGATACCGGTAATCAATGCTACTTTTGCCATGCAATAAATACTGTCATTTCCTATTATTCGACTGCAAAATTACAAAAAAACTCTATATTCCACACTCCAAACTCTAAACTTTTTACTACCTTTGCCGTAGAAACATGTATATCAATGACCTCTTATCTGAACACAGAGAATATAGCAAGGAGCAAGGATGGTGTCGAGTATCATCCGCTCCGTCCTTTCTTGCCTGAGAATGCGCGGGTGTTATTTCTGGGTAGTTTCCCACCACAACGCAAACGCTGGTGCATGGACTTCTATTACCCCAATTTCATCAACGACCATTGGCGTATCGAGGGGCAGGTGTTTTTTGGCGACCGCAATTATTTTGTAGATGTAGAGGCCAAACGCTTCAAGATTGACGAGATTGTGGCATTTTGCAAAGAACGCGGACTTGCCTTTTTTGACACTTCCACTGCTATACGCCGCTTACAGGACAATGCTTCAGACAAATTCCTGGAGGTGGTAGAGCCAACAGACATCCATGCCCTGTTGCAGCAACTTCCCCTTTGTCAGGCAATTGTTACCACGGGCGAAAAAGCTACAGAAACCATCTGTGCCTCACTCGGCATCTCCGAAATCCCCAAGGTCAACACATACGTCAAAATTCCCCTCGCCCTTCGGAGAGGGGTTAGGGGTGAGGCAAACTCTCAACTCTCAACTTTAAACTCTCAACTCTTTTTATATCGCCTTCCCTCCTCCTCACGCGCCTACCCTCTGTCTTTCGACAAGAAGGTAGAAGCGTACAGAAAGATGTTTTGCGCTGTCTTCGGGACGTAAAGTCTCAATAGTTTTCTGCCTTGATTTGGAAGTAGCTCTGCGGATGGTCACATACAGGACATACTTCGGGAGCTTTCTTTCCTATGACGATGTGGCCGCAGTTGGCACACTGCCAGATTACATCACCTTCACGGCTGAAGACAATAGCATCTTCGATATTCTTTAGCAACTTGCGATAACGCTCCTCATGGTGTTTCTCAATGGCACCTACCATCTCGAACTTCTGGGCAATCTCATCAAAGCCCTCTTCACGAGCCTCCTTTGCCATGCGGGCATACATATCTGTCCATTCAAAGTTCTCGCCATTTGCTGCATCGGCCAGGTTCGTAGCAGTATCGCTTACACTGCCACCGTTCAGATACTTGTACCACATCTTGGCATGTTCCTTCTCATTGGCAGCTGTTTCCTCAAAAATAGCAGCAATCTGCACGTAACCGTCTTTCTTGGCCTTACTTGCAAAATATGAGTATTTGTTTCGTGCCATACTCTCACCGGCAAAAGCCTCCTTCAGGTTTTGCTCAGTCTTTGTTCCTTTCAGTTCTTTCATATTTTTAAAATGTCTATCGATTATTAAATATTTTTCACTCTTCACTCTTTCACTTTTCACTTAGAAAGCCTGCTTTCTATCACCTCCCAGTCTATAATCTGCCATAGAGCGGCAAGATGGTCGGGACGCCGGTTCTGAAAATCAAGATAATAGGCGTGCTCCCATACATCGAAGGTCAACAGGGGCCTCAAACCCTTTTGGACGGGGTTGGCAGCATTCGGTTCCTGAGTAATGACGAGCTTGCCGTCCTTATCGGCAGACAGCCAGACCCAACCAGACCCGAAGAGGGTTGTGCCTGCCTTCTGAAAAGCCTCCCTGAAAGCCTCGAACGAGCCAAAGTCTCTCGCTATAGCCTCTCCAAGCTTTCCTGTAGGAGCAGCTTTGGCAGGCCGCCCTGTAAACTGTCCAAAATATAGCTCATGGTTCAGTATCTGCCCGGCATTATTCAGGATGCCACCCGTTGCCTTGCAAACAATCTCTTCCAGAGATGCTTCCTCAAACCCGCTGCCCGGCAATAAAGCATTAAGGTTGTTGACGTATGCCGACAAGTGCTTCCCGTGATGGAAACCAATAGTTTCGCGGCTGATAACCGGCTCTAAAGCCTCTGGCTCATAGGGTAGTGTCATCAATTTGAAATTTCCCATATCACATTAATCTTTATAGGTTTGTGCTGCAAATATATAAAGAATTATCAACATTTATCCCTCCGACAGTTTTTTTATTCTTTTGGAAGGGTTATAAATACGGTATTATCACTTGTAATATGGTTAAAATCACCAAAAAAAGGAAGTTCTTGTGCTTTTTATGAAAGAATTCAATGGAAGAAAACAAGAACAGAGAAGCAGCTTTACACAGTGGAACCGTGGGAGATTCTGCACGGGGTTAATGGAAGGGAATCAGGTTGTTGGCAATGGCATAGATAGTCAGGCCCGCTAACGAATGGATTTGAAGTTTGCGGGCAATGTTGCGACGGTGGGTGATAACGGTATTGACCGATATGAACAATTTGGCGGCAATCTCCTTGTTCGACATTCCCTGGACAAGACAGACTATAATCTCTTTCTCGCGTTCAGAGATGGATTCCTTGCTGTCGGCATTGTTTATCAGACTCGATATTCGGGCCGACACATCATCTTCCTTCACTTTCTGCTCCAAGATGCGAATGGCTGGCACAAAAAGCACCTCCTCCACATTGCTGTGGTTCGAGAGCCATTCCTCGTTATTGTAGATGTCGTATAGCGTGGCGGTCAGCTGGTTGTTGGCAAGTCCGTCATGAGGCAGATATTTGATGATGATATTCTTCAGTTCGTGGAACTTGCCGGTAGTGTCGCTGTGGTGTTTGGCAAAGATATCAACATTGTAGTCCGACTTCTGTTCTCCCTTGATGAGTGCTTCTACGTAGGGGAAGAGCGTCTTTTCTTCATATTTCATGTGCAGACGGATATCGTGGGCATACTCGTCGTAAAGACGTATTATCAGCACAACAAGGTTATCACTTTGGTTCAAAGTCTCCTCAAGCTTCCTCCGGATTGAGGGCAACTGAAAGTCCAGGAAATAGCGATGGGAGGCACGCAGATAGTCAAGGAGCGTCGGCACGGAGATCTTGTCATCGGTTGCTTTGGGAGTATATCCGTTAATCAGGAAATTGACAACCGTGAGAAAGGTGTAACAGTCAACGCCCTGTTCTGCACATATCTCGCTTACCGTCTTGTCACCAAAACCCAGCCGGATGCCAAAGGCGCTCAATCCCTGCAACATGCTGTGATTATCACTGATGAGGTCTATCATCTTGTCGTCAGCCTCGTATAGTTTCATCTTTTTCATACCGTATGCGTGTTTTGTTGTTTGGGCGTTTATTCACGTTTCGACTGCAAAGGTACGTTTTTTCTGTCAAATAGGCAATCCTTAATTGTAGGTAATCCCCCATTTTAAAGCCCCCAACCCTAATCTTTTTTCGGTATTCGGGTAATCACTTCGGGGGACATCCATACCTGTTTTCCATTCCAAAACCACTATTTTTGAGTATTGCAAGAAAAAAAGGACACCTCTACCTTTGCGGGCAAATTAACGTGAAAGAATGAAGCAGACAGTGAAAACAGCCATCATCGTGACGGCCCTTTTGGTGGGCAACAGCCATCTTAAAGCACAGGATGCTGACAGTACCCGGCTACGCCCAACCTTTGAACTGGAATACACCACTGAACTGCAAACAGATTTTACAGATGCTAATTGGGCGAACCTTCTTCAGCTTCGTGCAGCGTTTCCAATTTCAAGGAAATTCTCTTTTAATGTATCGTCTGTCAGTGTAGTTGCTACTGATGAGGAGCCATTGGCGGAAGAACTGCAGGGATTCTCGAATATTACTGCTTGGAACATCCCGTTCGCACTCTCCGTGGCAGGATTTACCTGGCACATTAATGACTGCCATTCACTCTTTGCCGGTATCCGCCGTATGGACGAGGATTATTTCTGCAGCGATGACCTTTCGCTGTTCACCAATGCTTCCTGTGGCGGATTTCCTACCATCACTGCCAACTATGCTATCCCCGTCTATCCCATGGCTGCAATGGGTATCCACTATGCATACGACAGCAAGAAACTCAAAATCCAGGCTTCACTCTATAACGGGACAGGGTCTTATGAGTTCACGGGACGGAACAACGTGTTTCGCATCTGTCCCCAAAGCGACGGTATCTTTGCTCTCGGACAGGTTGAATACCGTCATCGGGGCAGCCGGTATTATCTGGGAGCGAGCCTGCACGATTGGGACCTGTTGGGGATAGGGGAACGGAAACCCCGTCCCTCAACATGGATTTATGCAGAACAGGTATTGGGAGGCAACTTCACGCTACTTGCCGCCTATTCGCATGCTTTCAGCAGTGACGAACTTTGTAACGACTTCTTTGCCATAGGCGGGAAATACACGTTCAAGAAAGCAGAACTTGGCATCTTCTCTGATTACACACGTATCATTGGCATCGATGAATGGGCCACGGAACTGACTTGCAAAATAGCTCTCACCAACTATCTGTCTCTCCAACCCGCACTGCACATCATCACTACCGATGACATCACTAACTGCATCGGTATGTTACGACTGAATGTATGTCTCTAATCCCCATGCTTCGGTACAAAACCCCATTTCCCGTTTATTCAGGAGAATCCCTCATGTAGCTTTAGTACGCATGGTCGTTGTTTATCTCATCAAGGGTCAGTTTTTTCTTGTCAATGGCCCGCCAGGCATAGACGATGTAGGCCAGGACAAAAGGAATGAGCAGAGAAACATAGAACATGGTACGCAAAGTAAATTCGCTGCTACTGGAGTTCTGCATGGTAAGAGACGACTGCAAATCAGCCGTTGAGGGATAGTAGGCGGTGTTGTTCCAGGCGGTAAGTAGCAGGAGCACCGTGACGGTGACAACCGTTCCAAAGCCCACTACCCAAAAGCCACGCTTGTATGCCTTGTGCGTCAGCGACCATAGGATTCCGAAGAGGACAAACACCACACCGACAAGTAGCACCACCAGCAAAGGCCACATATCTATGAGATTGTGCAAATACTTATACGGCTCCATGAAAATGACACCCGTCGCAGGATCTACGGCATAACCCTCACAAGTCAGAATATGTCCCACAAAGGCCAGGAAGAAGCCAAGGAACAGGAGGGTGCTGCGCCACAAAGGCTGGACAATACGATTGTGGTCATCAAACGCTGTATCATCTACCTGCTTGTGGATGTACAGGCAGCCAAGAACCCTTGCAAGGAAAAACACGGCAAGCCCCAACACGAGGTTCCAGGGATTCAGGAGTGCATCCAGCCCGTGCGAAGCATTGGCCCAACGACTGATAATTAGTTGAGAACTGAAAGTTGAGAGTTGAGAGTTTACAATGTTGCTTTTATCAATGATGAAGTTCGAGCCTGTGAAAAAGGTGGCTACAGCTCCACCAAGCAACAGGGGGCCAAGGATGCCGTTCAAGACGAGCAACCATTGGAAGGTTTTCGCGCCAAGCATGTTGCCCATCTTGTTCTGGAACTCATAGCTCACGGCTTGCAGGACGAAGGAGAAAAGGATTGTCATCCATAGCCAATAGGCTCCGCCGAAACTGGTAGAATAGAAAAGGGGATAGGAGGCAAAGAAGGCTCCGCCGAAGGTAACAAGGGTGGTAAACGTAAATTCCCACTTACGTCCCGTGGCGTTTACAATAAGCCGTCGTTCATCGGGGGTACGTCCCAGCGAGAAAATGAGTGTGTTGGCTCCTTGCACAAACATAAGAAAGACTAGAAGGGCTGCCAGTAATGCTACTACAAAGCACCAATAGTGCTGTAAAAATATATAGGTCATATTTTTAGGATTAGAGATTAAGGATTAGGGATTGTTTGTTTCTGGTCCTTTCTTGATTGCTTTACACATGATGTTTATTTCCAAGGCAAGGAGCAGGGTGAAAAGGATGAGGAAGAGGAAAAACGTGAGCATGACAGCCGACGAACCCAACTGACTCACGCTTACCCACGTAGGGAGCATATCCTGGATAGTCCAAGGCTGACGGCCAAACTCAGCCACAAGCCAACCTGCCTCGCTGACAATGTAGGCAATGGGTATGCAGAGCAGAGCGAGCCAATAATTCCAAGTCTTTGGCTTCCATAGCATGATGAGGAACAGGAGGATGAACAGACAGCCACCGCCCACCATTACGCGGAAAGCATAGAAACAGACAGGGATGTAGGGTACCACCTGGGCACGGTCGGAGACATAGCCATAGCCGAAGTAGGGCATGTTTTCTTCGAGTGAAGATTTAAGAGTAAAGAGCGAAGAATCCGTTTGTAAGTTTCCTGATGCGGTAGCAAACTTTTCACTTTTCACTCCTTCACTTTTCACTCCTTCACTCATCCCACGGTATTCTGCGATAGCGGCAATGGCAGCACGTCCACGTTCTATCTTTTCTTCCAAAGAGGGTTCTTGGGTGCCGTCAGCCTTCGTATAGCCATCCAGAATGTCTCGCACACCGGGTACGTAGCCATTAATATCGTTCGTAGCCAGGAACGACAGGGCATAGGGTACGGCAAGCTTCAGGGGCGGCTCATCCTGTGTCTCATAGTCAGGTTGCCGGAAAGGACTGATACCTGCAATGAGGGTCAGGGGTTGGTCGGTACCACCTTTATAAAGAGCCTCCATTGCCGCCAGCTTCATAGGTTGCGTCTGTGCTACCGTATAAGCTGAATGGTGACCGGACAGCATGATTAGAACCGAGGATATAAGACCGAAGATAGCACCAACGCGAAGACTCTTGCGGGCAAACTCCAAATGACGCTGCTTCAGCAGATACCAACTGCTGACACCAACCACAAATACGGCTCCCAGCACCCAAGCAGAAAGTACGGTATGTACAAACTTGTCAATCGCAACAGGAGACAATGCCACGTCTGCAAAACTGGTCATCTCGTTACGCATGGTATCGGGATTGAAAGTCTGTCCCACAGGGTGCTGCATCCACGAATTGGCAACCAGAATCCACCAGGCCGACACGGTAGCTCCTAAACCCGTGAGCCACGTAGAAGCCAGGTGGAAGCCTTTGGAAACTTTATTCCAACCAAAGAACATTACGGCCACAAAGGTACTCTCCATAAAGAAAGCCACAATACCCTCAACAGCTAATGGGGCTCCGAAGATGTCGCCAACCAGATAGGAGTAATTGCTCCAGTTGGTACCGAATTCAAATTCCAGGATGAGACCCGTAGCCACACCCATGGCAAAGTTAATACCGAAGAGACGCTGCCAATATTTGGCGGTCTCCTTCCAGAAGTCCTTTCCTGTACGGTAATACAGCGTCTCCATGATGCCCATGACAACAGCCAAGCCAAGGGTCAGGGGCACGAACAGCCAATGGTAGATGGCTGTCAGGGCAAACTGAGCCCTTGCCCAATCCACCGCTGCCAAATCAATGTTTAATAAGTTTACCATGATACTATTGAAGAATGAAAAAATGAAAAATCTCCGCTAATCACTAACCACTAACCGCTAACCACTAACCACTAACCGCTAACCGCTAATCGTCAACCCATAAAATCTGCGAGGAGACGAACTCCGCTTCATCGCCCTCAGGGGCGTGTTCCTTTATGTAGTTGGGAAAGAAGAATAGTTTCAGAACAACGAAGATGATGAACAGCTTAACCAATATAATGGTCCATAACGTTCTTCCCAATGTCATACTGCGAAAGCCGTCGTAGTATAAATACCATATTTTCGTTAACCACCTCATATCTAATAGTTATGTTAGTCTCTATTCTCACCCGACAGTACCTGTTGGCTTCGGAGGGATCGCCATCCACTCCTTTCGCTCTGTTTCCGACATCTTCTCGATGGCATAGCGAAGCATGGTACGGGGCATCTCGTGGGCGTGTAAGCGCAGGAAGTCACGCAACAGATCCATACTCACGCGCTTACCCATTTCGCGAAGCATCCACCCTACCGCCTTGTGCATCAAGTCGTGAGGATGGTGCAGATGAACTCCCGCATAACGAAGGCACCACGAAGGGTCACCCATCTGCGAAGTCTTCCATGTACACACCATACTCATGCGCTGTTTCCAAAGGCACGGGCTGGCGGCAAGTTCATCCAACACTTGTCTTTTCACATCCCCTCCCCCCGGAGAGGACGGAAGGGGTTTTATATTCGTTGGCAGCATAAGCCAGTGACCCAAAATCTTATGAACAGACAAATCTACCAAGTCCCAGTTGTTTGCCTGATCCGCATATTGCAGATACAACTGAAGAATTTCATCGCGGCCTCTTATTGCAGCCTCATCGTTAATAAGTCGCTTAGTGGCAAGTTTTTCAAATTTTGCCACAAGTATCAAGAAGCCGCAAAGGCGCACTTCATGCCAGCGGTTCATCAGCAGTTCAGGGACTTCGCTAAGCGGGAAATCCTGCCATACAGCCTTAACCGCCTCACGGGTCTGTGGCACCTTCAGCCCCAAAAATTCATCACCCTCGCCATACTCGCCAGGTCCCGTCTTGAAGAAGCCCATCAGCACCTTGCGTTGCTTCTCATTTTGCAACGACTCCATATATCGTATAGTATCTTTTGCTGTTATCATGGCATTATTTCCAGACTGAAACGATAAAATCTATCACAAAGATACTATATTTCCCCAAAACAAGAACTTCTTTCAGCTAAAAATAACCGTCTTATTTTTATAAGTTAATATCTTACGCTCGATATGTTTTGAAACAGCACGGGAAAGAACAATCTTTTCCAGGTCTTTGCCCTTCAGGACCAAGCTTTCCGGAGTATCCTTGTGGGTTATCCTTGCCACATCCTGCTCAATGATAGGACCGGCATCCAGTTCTGCCGTCACATAATGGCTTGTAGCACCAATAATCTTAACTCCTCTTTCATAAGCCTGATGATAAGGCTTGGCTCCCACAAAAGCTGGCAGGAACGAATGATGGATGTTGATGATGTGATGCGGGAAGGCCGCAATCATCTCATTACTGATGATCTGCATGTAACGGGCCAACACGATGAACGACACATCCTCCTTCCTCAGCAGCTCCATTTCAGCCGCTTCAACCTCAGCCTTGTTCGAGTGGTCCGGCTTAATGCTCCACACATAGTAAGGTATCTCAAACTGCTTAGCAACGTATCTCAAATCTTCATGGTTCGAAATAATGCAAGGAATATCACAGTTAAACTCACCAGCTTTCCATCGTGCCAACATGTCATACAGGCAATGACTCATTTTCGACACAAATATTGCCATGCGAGGGCGTTTGTCACTGTAATATAGGCTAAACTTCATCTGATAGCGTTGTGAATACAGTGTAGTAATATAATCATATATCTTTTCTCGTGGAATCAAGAACCCCTCCAATTCCCATTCGATACGCATAAAGAACATACCATCTATCTTATCAACGTATTGATCCAGATAAACGATATTTCCCTTGTTGTCAGTAATAAACTTCGTAACCTCAGAGATAATGCCCTGCTGGTCAGGGCAATGCAGGAGCAAAATGGCAGTCGTATATGGTTTACTCATAAAACGTCTATTTCACGCTGCAAAAGTACAACTTTTATCCAAAAAACAGGGCAAAAAGATAAGCTTTTCTTCCAAAATACCACCCAAAACCCAAATACACCCCAAAAATTGTCCATTTCTCACCAAAACAACACTCATAATTCATTGCACTATCTATCATTTTGTAAAATATTGTTAAATTATCAAAACTTAATTCTTCAACTTGATTACTTTTTGAAAAATTGTGTAATTTTGGAGTGCAATTCCCAATTTACACATATTATGAATACCCAATTATACCTTCACCGTACAATCGAAGAGGTCATTACTGAAGCCTCTAATTACTTTTCCGTTATATCCGTCACAGGACCCCGACAGTCAGGGAAAAGTACACTACTTAAGCATCTGTTTCCTAAAGTTCCTAAATATAGTTTGAAAGATGTAAATGTGCGCCAGTTTGCAGAAAACGATCCTGTAGCTTTCCTGCATCAGCATCCCAAAGGTATGTTTATTGACGAAATCCAAAAATTGCCTCAATTGCTTGAATACATTCAAGGTATTGTTGACAACAATCCAGATTGCCAGTTCCTGTTAACAGGAAGTTCAAATTTTGAACTCTTACAAGGCTTGTGTGAATCACTGCCAGGCAGAGCGGGTGTTTTTGAACTGCTTCCAATGACTTATGAAGAAACGGCTTCGACAATGGGCGGACTTCCATTAGATGAGTTTCTTTATAACGGCCTATATCCAGCCATATGTGCAAAGAAGAATAAGGCAAATTTGTTATATCCGTCATACGTTAAAACCTATCTCGAACGAGATGTCCGCGATTTATTGAAAATAAAAGATCAGTTGCAATTCATGCGGTTTATGAAGTTATGTGCAGCTCGCATAGGTTCCATTTTCAATGCATCCGATTTGGCTACACAGATTGGTGTTGATAACAAGACCATCACCCACTGGCTTTCGGTTCTTCAGGCATCTTATCTAGTAACCCTTCTTCCACCTTACTCAGAGAACATTTCCAAACGTCTGGTTAAGAGTCCCAAACTTTATTTTAACGACACAGGATTAGCATGTTTTCTTCTTGACATTGAAAGTCCCAGACAATTAGAGCGAGACAAAATGAGAGGTGCCATTTTCGAGAACTATGTAGTCATGGAAGTCATCAAGCATCGCTATAACCATGGGCTATTGAATGGTGTCTATTTTTATCGGGATTCACACCAGAATGAAGTGGACATCTTGTTAAAGCAAGAAGGCGAGATTACAGCCATTGAGGTCAAATCTTCCATGACCTACCATCCTTCATTCGAAAAACATATTTCCAAACTTTCAGAATGGATAAAAACACCCGTAACGAAGAAAATCATAGTCTATGCAGGAGACTTTGAAAACACAGCGGGCGATATCAAATTCATCAACTACCGTCATCTGCAAGAACAACTACCAATTATTTGACAAAAAAATGTCATCTATCTTTTTCCACATTCCGCATTCTCTTGCTCAAATCTTCTGGACAATTCCTTCAATCCATTGCTTGAAGCAAACGAGGATTCACCTTTGCTGACAACTCATAGAGTATCTTATTCTCTACTATCATATCTGTGATTTCTGTGGTTTCTGTGTGACATTATTCCCATCTAAACCATAAGAAGTATGAGCAAATGCCCATACCCCTTTCAGAACCCTCTTCATATCTGTTTTCGTTTTGCTAAGTTTATGTAATCCAGACGTTCCATATCAGACAATTGCACACCCTTTACTGCCATAATTCAAAAATAAAGTTAATGGCGCAAAGGTAATGCCTATTTTCAAGAACACCTAAAAAGGGGTGGATGCATACCAACCTTGAACCATAAACCCTCTCACATATCTTCCATGCACAGTCCAGATGTACCCGTTTCGTACTTTCCGTACTCGCCAGTCACCTCCTTAAACCGCTGCACCTCTTCCTCCAGCACCTTCATATCCAGTTCATCGCGCTGGCGCTTCACCTCGTAGAAGGTCACACGTTTCTCCAGGTCGTCAGCCGCAATGATGTCGATCTCGTTCTCACCCCTACGGTCCCACCAGCTGTCAATGTGCGTGTACTGCTCACTTTCGCGCATCACCTCCTTAAACCAGCGCTCCAGCACTTTGCCGCTGTAGGTCTCATAGTCTCGCGCCACAATCTCAGCCAGCTTCCCATAGGCATTTGCTTCAATAAAGTAGGTGTATTTGTAGATAAAACGGAACCAAAACTGCAGAAACAGGTCGCTCACGGCATACACAATGTTCTTGTTGGCCGATTTCTGGAACATGGGCTTGTTCTTAGCTATTAGCCCGTAGTCGTTCTCCAGTCTCGTCATATAGCCCGACACCTCAGCATGCAGAATACCCTCAATGTCGCCTCTGGTGTTGTGACCCGTGGCTATCAGCTTCAGGATGTCGAAATAGCGCCCGTAGTCGCGCCCGAACTCCTCTATCAGCATGTTCTTCCCTTCGGGAATAAAGTACGAGTTCTTGGCGATAATGCGCCCCAGCATCTTCTCTGCCGTAGTAGCACCCGCATCCATCAGCAGTTCTACGTACTTGGCCACACCACCCGTATAAGTATATAGCGCCAGCAGATCCTCTTTCGTATAGTCGGGATTGTAACACCCCAGTATCTCCTTCACCACCGAGGGCGCAAAAGGCTCAATCTTCAGGAACTCCGTCTGGCGACCATACAGAGGCTCTTTCTTGCCCAGGAACAACTTCGTCATCATCGAATAGACCGAACCGCACACAATCAGGTTGATCTTCGCCTCCCCCTTCTTCTTGTCCCAGATCTTTTGTATCTGCGAGAAGATGGCACTGTTCACGCGATAGAAGTCCTGAAACTCGTCTATCATCAGCGTCAGAGCTCGTGTCTTCGACAGTTCCATCACATAGTCAAAGATGTCAGCAAACCGCTCCACCTTTCCCAGAATAGGAATCTCCAGCTTCTCTGTCAACTCCTGCTGAAATTCCTCACACAGCACGCTTTCCGTACTCCTTGTCACGAAGAAGTACAATATCGTCTCGTCCTCGTAAGCCTTCATTACGAGCGAAGTCTTACCAATGCGTCTGCGTCCTGTCAGTACAGTAAACTGAGCCGCACGATGCGAGAGGTCTCTTATTTCCCGCAGTTTCTGAATCTCATATTCCCTGTCGAAGAACTTCATAACTTACTATTTTTATTGATGTTACATCTATTTAGAGTATCGAAACCGTCCGTTCGGAACTCACCGTTTCGGTTGCAAAAGTACTGTTTTTCTTTGAAATAGAACTCAAAAATTAGGCAAAAAACACTATTTCCTCAAAAATTAGGTCTTTTTGCCTATTTTTCTCACACTTTTTATGAAGCAAGGCTGCCATTATCAGCATTTTCTTTGATATTCGGCATTTATCAAGTGATTTTGGGATAAATTCGTCAAAATTCACAAGATTCCCATTCAAAACACTACTTTTCCTTTAATTCTTAACTCCTAACTCTTAATTCTTAACTCTTCTACGTCCCCATCTAAAGCAAAAGAGATATGAGCAAAATGCCCATACCCCTTTCAGTAGTACCCTTTTCATCATTGACTCATGCGTTGCCATCGTCATTCTTCACAGTGAGTATCGCTCACACTATCGCTTCCTTGATGCACTCCACAATATACCTCACATCATCATCCGTCACATATGGCCCAGCAGGGAGGCAGAAACCTACCTTGAAGATTTCTTCTTCTATGCCATTCGTATAGAAAGGTGCTCCGGCATACACGGGCTGCTTATGTATGAACTTCCAACAGTGTTCGGTTTCTATAAACCCTTTCACCTCTTCATAATAGATTGTCCGTTTTTCATCCTGAGTCGTCACCATTCACCCTATGTAACTCAGTCCTTCAAGCACCCAATTGGCACCACATACACCCCATCCTCTCTACGGTAGGCATATTGACCCACACCTATCAGCACCATCATAAACGACGGAGCCTTCATCTTCCGGGTATCAATCTTTCCCGCCAACTCCTTCAGAGCATTAGCACCATCCTTGATCTTGTCCTCACCGCCAAGTTTCACCTCCACCAAACCGTAACGACCGTCCCTTAGATGTACCACTGCATCGCACTCCAGCCCGTTCTTGTCACGGAAATGGTATACCTTGCCGTTCAGCGCATCGGCATACACCCGCAGGTCACGAACCGCCATGGTCTCAAACAGCAGCCCAAACGTGTTCAGGTCATTAATCAAGTCCTGAGGGCCTACGCCCAATGCTGCCGTAGCGATAGATGGGTCTGTAAAATATCTTGTATCCGATGTGCGTATGGCTGTCTTGCTCCGAAGGTTAGGATTCCATGCCTCACTATCCTCCACCACAAAAATCTCCTTCAACACCTTGTGATAAGAGGCGATGGTGTCCTCCGAAAGCGAATCTGCCTCATTGGCCACCATATCTGCCTTGATGGTACCGAATGATGCCTGACTGCCCTGGTTCCTTGCCAGCGAGCGCAAAAGACGATGCACACGAACAGGGTCACGATCCACACCGTCCACCTTCTGAATATCACGTTTTTCCACCGAATCCACATAGTCAAAAGCCTGATCCAACGCAATCTCACGCTCCATATCCACAGCCAACGGCCATCCGCCACGACAGGTCAGGAAAGCCACCTGTTCAATATCCATCTGGTTGATAGCACCTATCTGTTCAGGAGCGGTGAACAATTCAGCCAACGAAACCTCTCCGCTCGATTCCTGAGACTCCCACAGGCTCATAGGCCGCATCCTGAGCCAACCTATGCGTCCTGTTCCAGAATGAATCACCTTGCTCATGTCAGGCGGTACTGACGAACCTGTCAGGATGAACTGCCCCAGCGGCCCGTGGTCTGACTCAAACCTCACGCTATCCCACAGCTGTGGCGCCACCTGCCACTCATCAATCAGTCTTGGGAATTCGCCTTTCAAGAGCAGTTTCGGATTCAACGTGGCCAGTTGGATGTTCTGTTCCACCATGCCAGTCTCCGTCATATACTTCACGCTCTTGGCAATTTGTTCAGCCGTGGTAGTTTTTCCGCACCACTTTGCACCCTCAACGAGTACTGCCCCCTTACCGACCAGTTTACGTTGTAACAACCTGTCTGCTATTCTTTTCTTATACACATTCTCCATATCGAATCGGTTTAAATTGTGGCGCAAAGATACACATTATTTTTTTAATTCACCCATTCGGCCAAAATTTATTCACCCATTCGGCCAAAATTTATTCACCCATTCGGCCAAAATTTATTCACCCATTCGGCCAAAACATCGTTCAATCCTCTGCCCTCGCTCACTGATATTAATTTATTGGTGTCCGCTAAAACTTTTTGAGTCAAACACAAATTAAGGTCGGTATCCTCGCTTGGATTTCCGACCTTTTTGTTATCTTTGTTTTGTAACCCACCATAAGAACGTACCCCCGATTTTATCGGCAGTCGCGTTAATATGAATTTTCGAAAAATATCAGCTTTGTTATTCGGGCTGCTTGAAAGAACTCATGGGTGTACTCATGCTTCTTGCCATAACTCATCCTCATCCAGCGGCATATACGCTCCGTCCTTGACTTCCAGAAGCACTGTTCCGCTCTCCAAACATTTCAAACTATGCCACTGTCCTGCTTCTATATTCAGCATAACACCGCCTGGTACCATATCAATGGTATCTGTAAGGTTGCCAGTCTCATCATAGAGGTATTCCTCAAAATGACCGCGAATGCAAACCACTGTTTCCGATGTACCCTTATGCCTGTGTATAGGCATAACCGTCCCCAACTCCAGCGCGTTAAGCATACGCTGACTCTGGTCTTCGGGTGAGTTTCGCAAATCCATGTTTTGCCTCAAACGAGGATTCTCTTTTGCCTTAGCACTCAATTCATCAAGCAAAGTCTTGTCTATAACCATAGTTTATTTCATGATATTTGGAATACCATTGAGCTCATTCTGTATATACTCCAGCGTCATACGTTAAATCACTTTTCTGCAAAAATAGCGTTTTCCCCACAATTCTATTGCATTTCTTTAAAAATATTATTCTTTTTTTGCAGTATTCCACCGGCAAAGTACCAAATTTGCACCTTCTCCCATCCGTCTATTAACCACAAATGGCTCTCCCTTCTCTTACGAGAATAGGAAAGCCATTGCTGATATTCCCACAAAATGATGTATCTTGTACTCTCTGGATTTTCCAACTATCAACCATCAACTTTATGTTTACCCCATTGCGGCCAGAATAAAAAGCTACAGAACTGCCATACCCCTTTCAGAAAACTCATATCTGTTTTCGTTTCACTAACCACTAACCGCTAACCACTAACCGTTTTTCATTGTTAATTATTAATTGTTAACTGTTCACTCTTTCACTTTTCACTCTAAAGTCTAAAGTCTAGCGTCTAAAGTCTAAAACGGTTTTCGTTCCCGCTATCTTACATCTCATCCCTTCAGGAAAGCCACTTCATATTCCCTGCCGAAGAACTTCATAACTTACTCTTTATGCCTACTTAACAAAAAAGGCTGACACCCAGCATTTCGCCAGGCATCAGCCCCTCGCTGTAAGCTCTCAAGCCGCAAACCAGAGACTAGTCCTCAACAGGGTCTTCTCCGTTGTTACCAGCCTGTTTGGTGTACACACGTTCCGTCACGCTGCTGCTAACACCATTCTTGATGGCGATAGCCTTCACGGTAGTCGTGTCGGTCAGCGTGATAGGTGAAGCGTACAACGTGCTCGAAGCCGTAGGTGTCGAGCCGTCCGTAGTGTAGCGAATCTCTGCACCAGTTTCAGCACTCATTGTTACCTGAGTGGAGTCCGTAAACTGAGTTTCACCCGAGAACGTAGGCGCAGCTACGACAGTGGGAGTCTCAGGGGTTTCAGAGATTCCAGAACTGCCCGTGCTATCTGGCTGCACTGTCACCAGCTCCATCATGCTGCTGTTTGGGTTCAGATAGACAGACTTGGTGTTGATGCCACCATAGCTGTCAGCGCAGCGCTTCAAAGCAGCATTGCCCATGTAGTCAGCCAGGATGTCACTCACCACCACCAGACGCTGGCTGCCCACCTTCGTGGTGCCGCCCGTGCTCTCACGGCTGTATGTCCAGCTCGCACCCGCACTCACCAAAGGCGAACTCATACCCAGCACGTAACCGCCATTGCCGTCACTCACGCTGGTGAATCCCAGTTCGCTCACCTTGCTCATCAGTATGCTCTCATCGTTCACGTCCAGCACCACCTTCCACGAGTCCATCGTCGCACGGGGAACCATGCTCACCGTGTCGATATACTGCTTCGCGTAGAAGAAGGTAATCTGGTCGCAGTCGTCCCAACCCGTGTTGTTGCCAATCACCGCAGCCGCCAGTTCGCTCACCTTTGTTGCCGGGCCAATCACCAGCGAGCCCAAGCTGATGTCGCTCACCAGCACACCGTTTTCACCCGTCTGCATATTGATGCTGCGCAGACTGCCACGGCAGTACTGGTAAGGTGCCACCACGCAACCGCCGTTCAAGCGCTCCTGTTTGGTCATGAACACTGGGTTGATGCCGTAGTTCACCTGCACCATCATGTTAAATTCGTTGCAGCCAGCAGGCTTACCCTCAAAGGCCTGCACCAGCTTGCCCTCATACAGACGGTGGTTGGCCGCCACGTTACCCAGCTGGCCGCGCACCATTGCCTGACCCTCACTTCGGCGAGGTGTGCTCGTCTTGCGCGGACGCTTTGCCAGTACAGCACCGTTAACCGTCTGACGGCCCACAAAGTTATCACCAAAGCGGCCGCTCACACCACTGAAATCACCATGAATCTTTGCCATAATCGTTTCCTCCTATTTCTAATAATTGAAAATTGATAATTGAAAATTGATAATTCTTAAACTACTTAAAAATATTGAACAACTTAAACCTTAGGACGATCACGAGTACCGTGACCGCCACGATTATCCAGAATACCCATTTAAGGGTTAGTACCACGGGCGAAGCCCTACTTGAACCCCTTGAACCCTGAAACGTGGAACTTGAAACCGAATCGCGTGTAGCGATATAAACAGTGTCGTGTTCCACTCTCACCTCCACTTCCCGGTTACTTATCTGAGCGCGGTCGCTAAAGCGATCCCGCTCCGTCGTTTTCTCCAGCCTCAGTGTGTCGCCCGTTTCGGTTTTCGTTATCGTTATGGTTTTCGTTTCCACAATCGTATCATGCACGGCCACCATCACCTGCTCCACCCTAATGCTGTCTCTTTCGTCAGCCCTCAGTCCTCTTACCTCCGTCCTCTGAGCGGTGCGACTTGCCGCGCATCCGCTCACGAACAGGGCAATCAGCCCTGTAAGGACAATCGTTAATACCTTCCACTGCATCTTTCAATTCCTTTACTTCCTGTCTCAGTTGTCCCACTTCCTCTTGCAGGGGTTCGCCTATGTTGCGGCGAAACTCCTCCACATACTCCTTCGCCAGGTCCATGTAGTTTTGCTGCACCTCTGCCTTATACTTTCTGCGGTTTACCACCCACCCGCATCCGCCCAATAGGGTCAATACACCCAGTATTACATTTGTCCAGTCCATTGTCTTTCCCTCCTCTCCGTTTTCGTTATCGTTTTGGTTAGTCCTTCGCTAACCGCTAACCGCTCCTCGCTTACTAAAGTCTAAAGTCTAGCGTCTAAAGTCTAAACCGGTTATCGTTTGTCAAACTTCTGTTTTCTGTTCACACCGTTCCGTTTCCACGAAACATGGATGAAACGGATACTCCCGTTAGGCCGCTTATACCTTATCAATTGGTCATAGCGTCCATTCTCTTCAAGAATCTTTGCCAGCCGTTCATTATCCTCGCAGGAGACATCCGCTGCCTCGCCGCGCATGTGCTGACTGTTTGTCACGCCGCCCACACGGGCATTGTGCAGCGGGCAACGATACCCTGAGTTTACCACAATGGGCATCCCCAGCTTCTCACGCGCTGGCTCCAAAACATTCTCCACAAGTGCAGAAAGATTCTCCTCCACACCGTTTGGCAGCTTGTCCGCTGGTTGCTTCAGCGGGCATTCGCGGCACCTGCTCCCGTTTTCACGAAAGCAGCGTGCCATCTCTTCACGTTTAAAGTGTCCCATATCCATAACTCCTTAGTTCCGTGGATCCGTGGTTCCATGCTTCATTCGGTACGCCGTCAAGCGTCGCAAAACCCGACGCTCAATCAGCATCACCTCACGAACTTCAATACCCAAGGCTCCGGCAATGTCATCATATCGACCGCCATTCTTCACCTCCAGCACGTACTGCACCTGCTCGGGCTTGTCCTTCACCACCTCCAGCATCAGCCCGTAGGCGTTTTCCAGTTCAGCCTCCTCCTCTGTCAGCATCCTGCCGTCCTCACTCATCATACACATCGGCACTGCGCCCATGCACTCCACATCCACACCAACCATGTTGGCCCAAACGCCCTGACTGCAATCCTCAGCATCTACTAATTGGCTTTTACCTTCCTGCATGTTGCGGTACTTCTTTACCTGCTTCTGCATCAGGCTGCTGGCTATGCGCTTCAGTACACCCACCAGCGTTCTGCCGTCTTTCCATTCCCAGATGCCGTTGTAGATTTTCATCCACGCTTTCTCAATGTAGTAGTCCACGGGATCGCATCCCAACACACCCTTGCTATGCGCGCCGTAGATGGTGCGCCCCTTCAGGTTCTCAGTTACATACTCGCGCAGTTCTGCGATGGCGGCTGCTTTTTCTTCGTTCGAAACCTCATTCAGTTTCTTTTGGTTCTCTTCGAACCACAAACCAATTTTCTTGTTCATTTTCTGAAAAATTTTTAAGGGTTTTTGCTATAAAGGCTTTCCGGCTCCGATAGAACCCACGGCACCTTGCCATTGAACTCTGAAACCTGACCTTTGAAACCTGAAACAGGTCTCTGCATTCCGTATTTCCGTCGGGCCTCTTGCCTCCGTTCAACCCCTATTCACCCCTCAAGCCGCCATTTTTGCCATCCAGGTTTACTTTTTTTCAGAAAAATGCTCTTTTTTCTTTCCTCTAAATCGCAAGCATCTAATTATCAATTGCTTATGTTTATAGCACAAAAACAAAAAATCGGTTACTCAGGACCTAACGCCCAAGCAACCGACTCTCAGCCCTTCCAAAAGGACACAAAAAAAGGCCGATGCACTATGCTTCGACCTCAACTATTATCTCTTATCTTTTATCTATAAACTATGGTTGTCTTACCCGCGCCATTCTCTGCATAGACAATGCAGAACGGTTTCAAGGTCACATCGCCACTGGCGGTGTAGTCCTCAAAGTTACCTATGTTCTTCAATTTCTCAATTTTTGTTATCATCTATATCCTTATTTTATATTATTGTCACTTTCACTACAGCAACACTCGCGCCAACAATCAAAATACTACCATTTTGTCATTTTAATCAGCTATTTGTTTCAAAAACCCGCCAAAATTGATGTCAAAGCAATATTTCCTGTCATTTTATTTTCAATTTCGAAAATTACGTGTATCTTTGCAGCCTGAAATAAAGCTATTGGTCATGATACAAGAAATTCGCTTTCAGAACTTTCTGTCCTTCCGCGACGAGGCCGTCTTCAGCTTCGAGCCATCCAAGGACGACCCCATCAATCGCATTGTCACCATGCCCGATGATACCAAGCTGCTACGGTTTGCTGCCGTCTTTGGGGCCAACGCATCCGGCAAGTCCAACTTCCTCTCGGTACTCGATTTCCTGCTCAATTTTTGGACCCGAGTACCTTCGCGCAACGACCTCTCCACACGCGTATCGCCTTTCCGTCTCGACAAGGAAACACCCAAGCAGGATTCCGTCTTCGAGATCAAATTCTATGTCGATGGCATCCGCTATTGGTACAAACTGGAACTCAACAGCGAACGTGTTTCCGGCGAATCGCTCTATTTCTACGAGTCCAACCGTCCCACACGTATCTTCTGGCGCGAATACACCGACGGACAGTCTGTTGTCAAGTTCAACCCCGCCGTGGTCAACCTGAAAGTGGCTGAGATTGACGCCATCAACCTCAACTGCTGGAAGAACATGTCCCTCTTTGCCTCCATGACCAAGGTCAACCTCCATATCGAGTCCATCGACAAGGTTACCCGTTGGATCAACGAAAAGCTCATGCCCGGCATCAATCGTAGCACCGAACTCTCTGGCTATGCCAAAAACCGCATGTTGCAGGATGCCTCTTTCCGTGACTATCTCATGTCTTTCACCCGTCAAGCCGACCTCCGCATCTCCCGCATCGATGTCAAGGAAACGCCAGTCAGCCTCAACGAGAGCCAACTGAAAGTCATCTCCAAGGCCAACTTCATCAACGAGAAGCAGCGAGCCGAAATACTGACCAAGGGCTTCATCAACGACATACAGACCGACTTCGTCATCCGCGTCAAGAACGCCCGTGGCGAGGAAGAGTATATCCTGCCCGAAAGTAGCCAGTCTGCCGGAACCACCCGTGTCATCGAGATCGAGTCTGCCATCCATACCATTCTCGAAAATCAGGCATTTCTGGCCATCGACGAGGTAGAGGCATCCCTCCACCCCTCTCTGCTGGACTTTATTCTCGACCGTTTCCTCAAAAAAGAAAACAACGAGTCACAGCTGTTGGTAACAACACACTATGACCCGTTGCTTGATACTATCGACGATCTCTTCGGAAAAGACTCCGTCTGGTTTACCGAAAAAAAAGAAGATGGAAATACCGAACTCTATCCCCTGACCGATTTCAAGGGCCTGAAAAAACTGAAATCTATTCGCAAATCCTACAAGAACGGTCAGTTCGGCGCTGTTCCTGAAATATATGTATAAGGTATGGCAAGAATACGACAAGAACGTGAACTGCGCCGTTCACGAATCACGGTAATAGGCGAAGGACTCACGGAGCGTTGGTACTTCAACCACCTGCGCACTGTTATGGGCTACCGCTACGACTGTAAGCCCCGTTTCTTCACCCATCAGTCATACCAGGAGATGCGCAAACTCATTGACTCGGTGCTGCAGAATGATGGTATCGCCGTCTGCGTCTGCGATGCCGACATCACCCTCTCCAACCCCGAGGAGAAAAAACGCCTGGAGGAGATGAAGCAAGCCTATGCCACTGAAGAAGGTAAGGTTTTCATCTGCGACAGCATGCCCTCTATCGAGTTCTGGTTCCTACTCCATTATCTGGAAACCAGCAAGCAGTTCCGAACCTCCGACGAAGTGGCGCAGGTGCTCCGTCGCTACATGCCTACGTTCCAGAAGCACAGCACCTTCCTCGAAAAAATCCAGTGGGTCAAAGATCTGTGTGCCGGCGACAAGCTCCAGCAGGCATACACCCGTGCAGAAGCATTTGGCAAGAACCCCGAGGCCACCTACTACTCCAACATCTACACCGCCATCAAGCTCTTCAATGGGCAGATCAAAAAATAGAAGAAATATGGTAAAATCCACTATTTCCCCCGAAATTAGGTCTTTTTACCTACTTTTCTCCGCATTTACGGACTCTTCTGTCATGATATTGCATCTATTCAATCTTTTGAAATATATCACTTTATCAAATCATTATACCCATTATTAACCGCAAATGGCTCTCCCATCTCTTACGAGAATAGGAAAGCCATTGTCTTTATACTGTTACTGTTCGATGAGTTTTTTATATACAATCAATCGATACGAGAACCCCACTGAGGCACAAAGAGGTATGAACAGAACTGCCAAATGGCTTTCAGTACTTCATTTCGTTTTCGTTAATCATTCACTAACCGCTAACCACTAACCACAATTACTCCATCTTACATCATAGCATCATCGTCATCACCACTGGCAACATTGTCGTTGCTCCGTCCTTACGGTAGTCCTTTGTATAAACCAAGAACCGCTCCCCTACACGGCTGGAGAACTTCTTGCAGAAAGCATCCAGCGAAGTATGGCTCTTGTAGCCCGATGACTTCACCTCCAGCGGCCATAGCTTCGCGCCCCGCGAAAGCAGGAAGTCACGCAGCATCTTGCGCATCACCCCGTCGCCCAACGGTCTTTTTGCCTCGTAAGCCTCACGCAGCATGTCAACCGTCACCTCGTCTCCCAGCGCCCAGCGAAACTCCTCATAATCCATCGGATACATCTCAATGCGCGTCTCCTCACTCGGAATACGTATCTTCCTCGTTTTATTCTTGATAGAAATCAGAGAACCCGTCTCGATATAATCATAGCGATGGTCTTTCACCAGTTTCTTGATGGCCTGTCGAGCCAACGGACAATCCTGCACTTCATCGAAGATAATCACCGACTTGCGGGGAGTAAGCCTGGTGTTATAGTGGTACTGAAGTTGAAACAGCAGACTGTCCAAATCGGATATATCCTCAAACAAGTCCTTCACCTCTTGAGCAGCCTCCGTGAAGTCTATCAGGATATACGACTCATACTCCCTACGGGCGAACTCCTCGGCCAAGGTCGATTTGCCCACACGTCTGGCACCTTTTATCAGCAACGCAGTCTTTCCTTCACGCTCCTGTTTCCACTGTAACATCTTATCGTACAGTTTTCTCTTAAACAATCTTTCTGCCATATCAAATCAATTTTGACGGTGTAAAAATACCATTTTTGCCGAAATCCTCAAAATTTATTTTATCAAATATGCCGAATATCTCACATTTTAATGCCAAATTGCCGAAACCCTCAAAATTTATAACCATTATTTCGTCGATTTTCTCACAAAGCTTGATCAGGGATGGCCGAGTCGCGTCCGAAGTTCACTTTATCAACTCATTATACCCATTATTAACCGCAAATGGCTCTCCCTTCTCTTCCGAGAATAGGAAAGCCATTGCTGATATTCCCACAAAATGAGGTTCTTTTGCAATTTAGTTGAAATAATAGTATCCCAGCATCATTTTTCTTTTAAGTAATTCCAATTTTGCTCTTCCATACATTGTTCGTTTCACCTCCTTTAATTTGTTTACGAATCCCTCTGTTATCCCATTCCTGACA